>JBBRCQ010000073.1:0-16703 GCA_038204725.1 Bacteroidales bacterium
TTTTCTTCTCTGGGTTATAAAATCTTGAAAATTTAACCAGCAAATTTATTGGAAATGACTTTAAGCTCTCGTGGGGGAAAGGGGGTGATTTCATTATAAGTCATTATGAAACTGCGTTTTAACCAAAATATAGCCAAAAAAACGCTATCAGGCATTACAAAAAAATTAAGTTGCTAATCTCGTTTTTATTTGCGATTTTTGGGTAGTAGATAAATAATAAAACGAGAATAAAACACTCCTTGAGCTTTCAGAGAAAGTTTATAAGGAACATTTATAAAAAAAATAAATTTAGTAGGGCTTCTGTGTATGCCTGCATTTGGTGAAGTGTAGCGTATTTATTAGAGTTACTTCCCATCTTTAAAAAAGTAAAAAATGAAAGTGACTCCCATTGCAATTAATGACTCCTTAAACCGGGTAATATCACATATTTGGGAAAATGATCCTGTGTTAAAGTACATCAATGGAGAACCTCCATTTCGGTCGGAGCTGTTTAATGCGGAACAAATGGAACAGCATGGTAAAAAATTAGCTGGTTTGCATATTTTGGATCCAAAAGTGTCTCCGGATCATCAACTTCTTTCTCGTTTAACTCAAAATGAAGTTTTTCTGATTGATGTGCATGATTTGATTATGGAAGCAGTAAATGCCAATCGGCAAATTACACCTGCCGGAGAATGGCTTCTTGATAATTTTTATTTAATTGAAGATCACATTCGTACTGGTAAAAGGCATTTGCCAAAGCTTTACAGTGAAGAATTGCCACGCTTGTTGAATGGTTCACCCTCAGGACTTCCGCGTGTTTATGACATTGCAAAGGAAATCATTTCTCATGGGGATGGAACGATTGATTCCGAAAGCCTTACAAAATTTATTAACGCTTATCAAACAGTTACGACTCTTAAAATAGGCGAATTATGGGCAATTCCAATTATGCTGCGTTTTGCATTAATAGAAAATCTTCGTCGTGTTGCTTCACGCGTTGCTCATAGACAAATTGATAGAAATCTGGCTGATTCATGGGCCGACCAAATGACTGACATTATTGAAAAAGACCCTAAAAGTCTTATCCTTGTAATTGCAGATCTGGTCAGGTCAAATCCGCCTATGACTGCACCGTTTGTTTCAGTATTTGTACGTCGCTTACAAGGTCAAAGTACAACATTGACCTTTCCTTTGACATGGTTGGAGCAAAGACTTTCCGAATTAAATCAGAGTATTGCACAACTTATTCAGTTTGGAAATCAGCAATTAGCATCCGATCAGGTTTCTATAAGTAACAGTATTGCCAGTTTACGTTTTTTGGGAGGAATTAACTGGCGTGATTTTGTTGAAAATTTAAGTGTTGTTGACAAGATTTTGCAAAATGATCCCATTGAAGCATACTCTAAAATGGATTTTGCAACCCGCGATCAATATAGGCATGTTATTGAAAAAATTGCCAAAAGCAGCCCACTTGCAGAAACGGAAGTGGCAAGTAAAGCGATAGAAATGGCTCAGCAATCTATGCTGCAAAAGGGAATGGAAGACCGAACTGCTCACGTTGGGTACTATTTAATAGATAAGGGCTTACGCCAATTAGAAGTGTATTCAAAAATGAGTTTTACCTTTCCTCAAAAACTGAAACGACTATGCCTTCGTTTACCATTAATGTTCTACCTGGGTGCAATTTTTTTAATTACATCAGTACTTACCTGGGGCTTATTAAAAATGGCATACGCTGGAGGACTAGAAGGTTGGCTTCTTTGGATGATGGGATCAGTTTTTGCTTTGTCAACCAGTTGTTTGGCTGTTACCATTATTAACTGGTTAGTTACATTCCTTAGCGATCCCAAACCTCTTCCTCGCATGGATTTTACAAAAGGGGTTCCATCCCAGTATCAATCTTTGGTAGTGATACCTACCATGATTACTAGTGTTCAAAATATCGAAAATCTCGTTGAAGACATGGAGGTAAGATTTCTCGCAAACCGTGATGAAAATATATACTTTGGATTATTGACAGACTTTCAGGATGCAAATACAGAGACCGTATCCGAAGACGAACCATTGATTGCCTGTTTACATGAAAAGATTGAAATCCTAAATGAGAAATATATAAAAACGCAGGGCAATAATTTTTTTCTCTTCCATCGTCCAAGAGTTTGGAACCCTATTGAAAAAATTTGGATGGGCTATGAGCGAAAACGCGGAAAACTATCTGACCTTAATGCATTGTTACGAGGAAATTCTCAAGATAAGTTTTCTGTGATTATTGGTGACACCGATCTATTACAAAAAGTAAAATATGTGATCACTCTTGACACAGATACGGAATTACCTCGTGATTCGGCACGGCAATTTATCGGAACCATGTCTCATCCCTTAAACAGTCCTCATTTTGATGCAAAAAAACAAATTGTTACCGAAGGGTATACCATCCTTCAACCAAGGGTAGCAGTGAGCCTCATTGGAACCAATAGATCCAGATATGCACGGCTTTTTGGCAATGAACCGGGCATTGACCCATATACGAGAGCTACGTCGGATGTTTATCAGGATTTGTTTTCCGAGGGATCATTCATTGGTAAAGGAATTTATGATGTTGATTCTTTTGAGCAAACAACCAGATGCCGTTTTCCTGAAAACCGAATTTTAAGTCACGATTTACTCGAAGGATGTTACGTAAGAGCAGGATTAATTAGTGATGTTCTTTTATTTGAAGATTATCCGACTACCTACTATGCGGATGTAAAGCGCCGTCACCGTTGGATTAGAGGCGATTGGCAACTACTTCCTTGGCTGTTGCCGTTTGTTCCTGTTTTTAAAGGGCCTTCACAACGAAATCCCCTTTCCATGTTATCAAGATGGAAGCTTTTTGATAATCTAAGGCGCAGTCTTGTTCCCTTTGGTTTAACAGCCCTTTTATTAATAGGCTGGACCTTGCCATCTCCATGGTTCTGGACATTAGTTGTTATTGGCATTATCTTTATTCCACCAATAGTAATTTCAATTATAGACCTTTTTAATAAGCCGAAAGAAGTGCTTTTCCGGCAACACATAATCCAATCGCGCGAAGTGGCGCTTAGGCATCTTACTCAGGCCGCTTTTATACTGATGAATTTACCTTACGAGGCATTTTACAGTCTGGACGCTATTTTGAGAACAGGTTGGAGATTAATTGTCTCCAAAAAAAGACTGTTGGAATGGAACCCATCCGGAAATACCAATCAAGTTACACTCAGTAAAATAATAAGTTTTTTTCAGTTTATGTGGATTGCCCCACTGATTGCTACCATTTCAATTGTTGGTTTATCAGTTTTGCTTCCCGTTTCGTTTGCGGTAGCCTGGCCGTTTCTGGTTCTTTGGTTTGTTTCACCAGCCATCATTTGGTCACTTAGTTGGCCCATTACTCCACATTTTACAAAATTCACATCTGCTCAAAATAGGTTTCTTTGCAATGTATCCCGAAAGACATGGTTCTTTTTTGAAAAATTTGTTACTGAAAGAGATAACTGCCTGCCCCCCGACAATTTTCAGGAGCATCCAATTCCCGTGATTGCACACCGTACGTCGCCAACAAACATTGGGCTGTCGCTTTTATCCAATTTAACGGCGTACGACTTTGGGTATATTCATGCAGGTGAACTACTTGAACGGACATCGAACACGTTTAATACCATGAAAAAGATGGAGAAATATTGTGGCCATTTTTACAATTGGTATGATACGGAGTCACTTAAGCCTTTACATCCCTTATATATTTCTTCGGTAGACAGTGGTAATCTTGCAGGCCATTTGCTCACACTAAAACCGGGTCTCCTCTCAATACCTGATCAAAAGATTTTAGGAACCAGACTACTAGAAGGAATAAATGATACGTTGATGATTGTTGTTCAACATTCAGGAAAACGCATACCTGAACCCATTTTAAGTTTTCTCAGAAATATGGAGACCTATCTTGCTGCTCCGCCCAATACACTAAAAGATACTTGGCAATGTCTTAATAAAATGAAGGAATCTTCTGAAATCATCGTCAATAGTTTCAACGATAACGTTAACAGTCTGGTTGTAGAATGGGCAAATGCATTGATGCTGCAATGCCAACATTCACTTGATGAACTGATGTATTTAGCCCCATGGGTTAATATTCCGTCATTGAACAAAATAATGAGAGACAATTTTAATGTTGAAGAAATACCTACGTTGCGCCAATTGGCCGATTTAGACAAAAGACTATCAATTCATAGTAACAACTTATTTCTGGCTAATGAAAATACAGGGATGGATGATTATAATGATTTTTTACGTTTGGTTAAAGCAGCTTCAGACCACGCAAACGAACGAATTAATCGTATCGAAAACCTAGCAAATGAAGCCAATGAATTTTCCCACATGGAATTCGATTTTCTTTATGATACTTCTCGCCATTTATTTTCTATTGGATATAATGTGGATGATCGCCGTCGCGATTCAAGCTTTTACGATTTGTTAGCCTCCGAGGCAAGATTATCCACTTTTATCGCAATCGCACAAGGACAAATACCCCAGGAAAGTTGGTTTGCTCTTGGACGATTGCTCACCATCACATCCGATGAGCCAACCTTACTTTCGTGGAGCGGTTCAATGTTTGAATACCTCATGCCACTGATTGTGATGCCTGCTTATAAAAACTCTCTTCTTCACCAAACCTGTAATGGGGCAGTAATACGGCAGATTGAATATGGAAAACAACGGGGAGTACCTTGGGGAATATCAGAATCGGGATACAATAGTTTTGATGTTCAGCTTAATTACCAATACCGTGCTTTTGGAGTGTCAGGACTTGGCCTAAAAAGAGGTCTTTCTGAAGATCTTGTTATATCACCTTACGCCACGATGCTCGCATTGATTGTAAAACCTGAAGATGCATGTGAAAATTTGGAGTATCTTGAAAAAGAAGGGTTTATGGGAAAATATGGATTCTATGAGGCAATTGATTACACATCGTCAAGGCTTCCTAGGGGTCAATCGAATGTGATTATTAAATCGTTCATGTCTCATCATGTTGGAATGAGTTTTCTATCTCTTTCTTATGCTTTATTGGATAGACCGATGCAAAAAAGATTCGAGTCCAATCCCATTTTACAAGCAACTTTACTGTTACTCCAGGAGCGCATTCCAAGAGCAACAGCCTTTCAATCCCATGCAACAAGTTCAACAACGTTTACCCGTACAAACGTAGAAACACAGGAAATGCCTATGCGCATTTTTAACACTCCTAATACTCCTTTTCCTGAAGTTCATTTGCTATCGAATGGTAGGTACCAAACAATGATTACAAATGCCGGTGGCGGATATAGCCAATGGAAAGATATTGCTGTAACCCGCTGGCGTGAAGATAGTACAAGCGACAATTGGGGAACCTTCTGTTATATTCGCGATGCTGATAGTGGTCATTTCTGGTCAACGGCTTACCAACCCACACTTAAGGATCCCGAAAAATACGAGGCCATCTTTTCCGAAGGACGTGCTGAATTTAGGCGGCGCGACAAGGAGATTGATACGCATACCGAAATAGTTGTTTCGCCCGAAGATGACATCGAATTACGAAGAGTACATCTTACAAACCGCACTCGCAACAAAAGAATTATTGATATTACCAGCTATGCCGAAGTTGTGCTTATGGCTTCAGCAGCTGAAGCTACTCATCCTGCATTCAATAATCTTTTTATTCAAACCGAAATTGTTCCTCACCGGCAGGCTTTATTATGCACAAAAAGACCCAGGGCTATTGACGATCATTCGCTCTGGATGTTTCACCTCATGGCTGTTCACGGTGCAGAAATAATAAATATTACGTACGAAACGGACCGGTTGAAATTTATTGGTAGGGGAAATACCATTGTTAATCCGAAGGCTATGACGGAGCACGGCGCACTGTCTAATAGTCAGGGCTCAGTACTCGACCCAATCGCAGCCATCCAGTACCAGATTGTATTGGAACCCGAAGGCTCGGCAACCATTGATATTGTAACAGGAGTAGCTGAAACACGAGAGAATGCAATGGTGCTCATAGAAAAGTACCAGGATCAGCAATTGGCTAACCGTGTTTTCGAACTTGCTTGGACACACAGTCAGGTGGTATTACAGCAAATAAATGCTTTAGAATCGGATGCTCAATTATATGGACATTTAGCAAGTTCCATCATATATACCAATTCATCGTTGCGTTCCGACCCTTCAATCATTACAAAAAACCTTCGCGGCCAATCCGGATTATGGGGATATTCAATTTCAGGTGATTTGCCAATTGTGCTTGTGCAGATCGAAGATGAAAACAATATTAACCTCGTTCGTCAACTTATTCAGGCTCATGCATATTGGCGTGTGAAAGGATTAATTGTGGATCTTGTGATATGGAATGAAAATCATGCCGGTTATCGTCAAGCTCTTCATGACCAAATAATGGATCTTATCACTGCCGGCATGGAAGCTAACATTGTGGGTAAACAGGGAGGTATATTCCTTCGTTCTGGCGATCAGATATCTGCTGAGGATCGCATACTATTTCAAACCGTTGCAAAGGTAGTGATTGCTGATAAAAGAGGCAGCTTAGCCGAACAGGTATACCGGCGTGTATATACAGAACCGTCAGTTCCCCGTTTCAGACCCTCGCGGCCTTATCGGGATGATTCATTTTCAGAGAAAGGAAATCCAGCACACGATTTACTCTTTTTTAATGGTACTGGAGGATTCACGCCCGATGGACATGAGTATATTATTATAACTTCTGCATCCAATGTAACGCCGTTACCCTGGTCGAATGTAATTGCGAATCAGGGTTTCGGTACTGTAGTTTCTGAAAATGGTCAAGCGTATACCTGGAGCGAGAATGCCCACGAATTCCGGCTTACACCATGGAATAACGATCCTGTTAGCGATACCGGTGGCGAAGCCGTTTATATTCGTGATGAAGAAACAGGGTATTTCTGGACAGCATCACCCATCATTAAAAGCGAACGGGGAAATTACATCACCAGACATGGCTTTGGTTATAGCGTATTTGAACACACCGAAAATGGTATTGCCAGCGAGCTATGGGTTTATGTGTCAACTGATTCTCCAGTTAAATTCTCATCATTAAAAATAAAAAACGTATCAGGAAGACCGCGTAAATTATCAGCCACAGGTTATGTAGAGTGGGTATTAGGCGACCAACGCCCAAAAACGGCAATGCATGTTGTAACCGAAACGGAGGTAAATAATACCACAATTTTTGCAAGAAACTCCTATAATCCAGAGTTTTCAGAAAGAGTTGCCTTCTTTCAAACCAACGAAGTTTCGGACTATTATTTTACCTGCGATCGAACTGAATTTATAGGACGCAATGGTACACTCACCAACCCTTCTGCTATGGCGCATTCTCGATTGTCGGGCAAAAGAGGGGGAGGCATTGATCCCTGTGCAGCAATTCAAATTCCATTTGAACTAACTGACAGACAGGATTATGAGGTGATTTTCATGCTTGGTTCTGCTAAAAATGCAGGTGAAGCAAATCGTTTGGCAAAGCGTTTTCGTGGCTCCAGTGCTGCGTTACACGAACTTGAAAAAGTATGGGAATATTGGAAGCAAACTCTCGGAACAATTCAAATAGAAACGCCTGATGTGCCTTTGAATATCTTAACCAACGGGTGGCTTTTATACCAAACCTTAGCTTGCCGTATTTGGGCACGTAGCGGATATTATCAGTCGGGAGGTGCGTTTGGTTACCGCGATCAACTGCAGGATTCCATGGCACTAGTCCATTCCAACCCCCAACTTTTCCGCGATCAGATTATTCTTCACGCCAGCCGCCAGTTTATCGAAGGTGATGTGCAACACTGGTGGCATCCACCATTTGGAAGAGGAGTACGTACCCGTTGTTCCGATGATTATCTGTGGTTACCACTTGCCACATGTCGATACGTGCTAAGTACCGGAGATACTGGAATTCTGAAGGAATTCATTTATTTTCTCGAAGGAAGGCCTGTAAACGCTGAAGAAGACTCATACTACGATCTTCCAAATCAATCAAAAGAAACTGGTACTTTGTTTCAACATTGTGTTCGTGCAATTTTGCATGGATTAAGATATGGCGATCATGGTCTTCCTTTGATGGGTAGCTGCGATTGGAATGATGGCATGAATAAGGTTGGAGACCAAGGAAAAGGAGAAAGTGTTTGGCTTGCCTTTTTTCTTTTTGAGGTGCTTACTCAATTTAGCAGATTGGCAAAGATTCACGGAGATTTGTTGTTTGCTGAACGTTGTCTGAAAGAAGCTGAAAAAATTCAAGCTAACATCGAAAAGAATGGCTGGGATGGTGAATGGTATCTTCGTGCTTTCTTCGATGATGGCTCACCTTTAGGATCTTCTATAAATGTGGAATGTACGATCGACTCTATAGCACAAAGCTGGTCAGTACTTTCAGAAGCTGGAGATTACAACCGGTCACGCACAGCGATGGAATCGGTAAATAAGCTGCTGGTAAACAGAGAAAAATCATTGGTACAATTGCTTGATCCACCTTTTGACAAATCGAACCTGAACCCGGGTTACATTAAAGGATATGTTCCCGGAGTGCGAGAAAATGGAGGACAATATACACATGCGTCTATCTGGACAGCAATGGCATTTGCCAAATTAAAAGATGCCAAAAATGCTTGGGAAATAACATCCATGATTAATCCTATCAATCATTCAAAATCATCGGATGATATTATGAAATACAAAGTAGAACCGTATGTGCTGGCCGCCGATGTGTATGCCATGGAACCTCATGTAGGACGCGGAGGATGGACATGGTACACTGGTTCTGCCGGATGGATGTACAGGCTTATTACTGAGTCGTTGCTGGGTCTAAGGCTTGAAGCAGAAATTTTATATATTGACCCCTGCCTTCCTGATGATTGGACGTCATTCAAGGTAAATTACCGTTTCCATCAAACTGTTTATAGAATTACTATGGTTAGAAAAACTGGTAACCAGGGAATTATTATTGACGGCTCTTATAGCCAAAACCTGGTTATTCATCTGGTAAATGACCAAAAGGAACACTTGGTTGAAGTAAATTTACAATAACCCCATGTACTGCAAAAAATTAAAAAAAAAATATCAAAATACTATTGGATCATGGCAAAATTTTAGCATAATATTTAACGAACTATTGAAATAAATCAAGAATTACAAATTATTTGGCTGATTTTAGGTGATTTTTTTGCTCATATAATATGCTTTCGGGCATCAGGACGAACTTCGTAGTAAGTTCAACTCAAAAGAAGTGAATTATGCAATTCCTTTCCCAAATTTTATAATACTTTCATCTGTTATTTTAATGAAATTTGTAATGGAATTTTCAATCACAATTTTTAAAATGAAATATTTAATATAAAAGCACATTTTAAAGAAAAAAAAACGAGGGTATAAGAGGACAAAAGATATGGCCGAAAAAGTAAAAACATAAGCTTTGGAAGTTAAAAAAAAACTGTTCAAAATTAAATTAACAAATGAGTTTATCATAAATAATTAATCAAAGAATTATAGCTACTCTATAGTTTCATGTGGTGTGTAAAAATATAATGCAATTAAAACCACACCATCTAAAATAAAAAAAATGAGATACATTAAATGGAAAATCCTTATTACCATCGTTGCACTATTAATCATAGTTCGTTTGATTTTACCCTATATAGTGCTACACTATGCTAACAAAACGCTTGCCTCCATGGACGGATATTTTGGTCATATTAATGACATTGACCTTGCCATTTACAGAGGTGCTTATATTATAAAAGATCTTTATTTAGATAAGATTGACTCTTCGACACAACAGCGTGTACCGTTTATTTCTTCAAAGGCAATTGACCTTTCTGTTGAATGGGAATCTTTATTTCATGGACGGGTTGTTGGCGAACTTAAATTTAAAAATCCCATAATGCGTTTTACTAAAGACAAAGTAGAACCTTCTGCCATTCAAAAAGACACAAATGTTTTTCGCCAAATTCTTAAAAAAAGTATGCCACTAAAAATTAATCGCTTTGAATTATTTAATGGCATTATCCAATACATTGATTCAACCTCTACACCCAAAGTAAACATTGCTATGTTCAGCATACATGTTCTTGCACAAAACCTCTCCAGCGTTCAGGATACTGCATTACTTCCTGCAACTGTTGATGTAAGTGCAAATGTTTATAATGGAACTTTTAATTTTAAGGTAAAAATTAATCCGCTTGCTGACCAACCCACTTTTGATTTGAATGCTGAATTAAAAAACACAAACCTGCCCGACCTAAATGATTTTTTAAAAGCGTATGGAAATTTTGATGTGCATGAAGGAACGTTTGGACTATATACGGAAGTAGCAGCAAAGGATGGAAAATTTATAGGATATGTTAAGCCAGTAATTAAGAATCTAAAAGTCATTGGTATGGAAGACCGTCATGATTCTTTCTTTAATAAAATATATGAAGAATTGGTTGGTACAACAGCTGTAATACTTAAAAATAAAAAGGAAAAACAGGTTGCAACAAAAATACCAATAGAAGGAGAATATGAAAAAACTAGCATAGGAACATGGTACGCTATAATAGAGGTATTACGAAACGCATTTATTCAGGCACTTTATCCTTCCATTGATAATGAAATAACAATCCTTTCAGTAAACAAGGTAAATCCAGTAGCGAAAAAAGGATTAATTAAAAAGCTTTTTACTAAGTCAGATACACAAAATAAAAAAGATGAAAGCAACAAGAAGGATAAAAAGAAATAATTGATTCAAATCAAAAAAATGATAAAGTTTAGTTTCACTAAAATAGGTACGCTCTTTAAAACCGCTTTTAAAAAGTGGTGGAAGCGCGAACCTTTTAAAGAGAGTGCAATCATTGCTTATTACGCCATATTTTCTTTACCCGGTTTATTAGTAGTTATAATAACAATAGCAGGTTACTTTTTAGGTGGCGATGCAATTAGTGGAAAATTGCATAGTGAGGTAGCACAGGCAATGGGAAACGACACTGCCGATCAGGTTCAAAGCATGGTACTACTTGCCAGCAAAAGCAAAGATTCAGTGTGGGCAACCATGATGGGAATTGCAATAATTTTATTTGGGGCAACAGGAGTATTTGCACAACTTCAAAAATCATTAAATACGATTTGGGAAGTAAAAGCTTCAACAACTAAATCAGGCATTTGGTCATTTTTCAAAACAAGAATATTTTCTTTCGGCTTAATAATATCCATTGCTTTTTTACTACTTGTTTCACTTGTATTATCTTCTTTGCTGTCAGCATTAGGTTCTTGGGTAACAAAGTATTGGTCTGAATCTTTATTAATTATTTTTCAAATACTTAATGTTGTTTTCTCCCTCGCCATAATTGCAGTATTATTTGCAATGATGTTTAAATTTTTACCCGATGTAAAAATCAAGTGGCATTCGGTATGGGTTGGAGCATTCGTCACCTCACTATTATTTGTTCTGGGCAAATCAGTATTGGGATTATACTTTGGAAAAGCCAACCCTGGGACGGGATACGGAGCGGCAGGTTCTGTAATACTAATTTTATTATGGACTTCTTATTCCTCCATGATTGTATTCTTTGGTGCCGAGTTTACAAAAGTATATTCAGATAATCTTTATGGTCAAATGCCTACTTCCGAAAATGCGGTTAAAGAAAAAATGCCTATTAAATAAATATAACAACGGATAAATAAAATGAAAATATTCAGTGAAAATAAATTCCCAGATTATTACAACTGGCGGGATAAAATGGAACAGGCGGCTATGAAACATCTCAAAAAATATCTTTAGAACACAGAGATACAAAGAAACATCAATATGTCAAAACATTCAAAAGAATATCAGGAAAAGGTTGAAAAAGTGATGCATTAATTTAAGGCAGGCGCTTAAAAATCAGAAAAAATGATAGCTGGGCACTGGTAATACCCAGCTTATTATTTAACAGTCCAAAGGCTATTTAGTAATTTAGATTCGTAATAGCCGTTGTTAAATATATTTAGAACAATTGTGTGAAACGAAAATTTGACTATTACTTATTTACAAACGGTATTATTGTGAGAAACCATTAATAGTTCATTTCAAAAGATTGCATCACCATTTGGCTTTAATAAATTAACTATTTTCCTGTATAATAAATTTTCGTCAATGGGTTTTGCGATATAATCATTCATACCGATAGCTTTGCATTTTGCTAAATCCACTGTGGTTACATCAGCAGTTAAAGCGATAATGGGGATTTTAGAGTTCATTTTGTTGCGAATGTATTCTGTAGCTTCAACCCCATTCATTTCAGGCATCAACATGTCCATCAAAATAATATCGTACGATTTTGTTTGTAGCTTTTCTATGGCAATTTTACCATTGTCGGCAATATCGCAATCGAATTTAAAATCATCTAATATTGATTTTATTAGTAATTGATTTAGAGCAACGTCTTCCGCTACCAATATTTTTATGTTTTTATTTTCAGTACTCAATTCCTCTACACCACTTTCTAATTCTATTTCGGACTCGGTTTTCTGAAAACTTAATATAAAACTAAACGTAGAGCCCTCATTCATTTTACTTTTTACACTAATAGTTCCTCCCTGTTGTTCAACTAATTGTTTAACAATGGCAAGTCCTAAACCAGTTCCTCCATAAAGTATTGATGTGTTTGTTGTTGCTTGCTGAAAGTTCTCAAAGATTTCTGCAATATTATTTTCAGCAATTCCAATTCCTGTATCAGTAACTTTAAATTCAATGCTTACTTTTTTCTCATCTTCACTCAGCAAAATAATACTTACAATAACTTTTCCTTTTGCAGTAAACTTTAATGCATTACTTATTAGGTTTAAAATAATCTGATGCAACCGCAAGGGGTCGCCCAGTAATATCTCAGGAATTTTGGAATCGTATTCCTGTACTAATTCTAAATGTTTTTCCTGAAATTTCAATTCAAACAAATGAAGCATAGCTGATATGGACAGAGCCATTTTAAATGGCTTATGTACAAATCTCATTTTTCCTGCATCTATTTTTGCCAAATCGAGAATGTCGTTAATGAGGACGATTAATTCATCGCCACTTGTTTTTATAGCTGATATATATTCCGCTTGTTTTGGCTTCAACTCTGTTCGTAACAACACATTTGTAAAACCGATAATCGCATTCATAGGCGTGCGAATTTCGTGACTCATGTTTGATAGAAACTGTTGCTTCGCTTTCAATGCATTTTCTGCTACGTTTTTTGCTTCAGACAATGCTTTTGAAATATTTTTTTGGTCAGTAATATCGGTATTTGTGCCAAACCATTTTACTATTTCACCTTTTCTATTGTGAACAGCGTTTGCACGACTCAAAAACCATCGGTATTCACCGGTTTTGCTGCGTAATAAAAAAGTATCTTCCCAGAGTTCGCCCAATGCTATTGCGTTTTTAAACTTTTCGGTAACGGCTTCTAACATATCGGGATGTTGAACCGTTTGCCAACCCCAGCCTTCCATTTCTTTAAGGGTAGTGCCTGTGTAATCGAACCAACGCTGGTTGTACCAGTAAACCGAACCTTGAGCATCCGCCATCCATGCTAATTGTGGAATGGTGTTGGCGAGAGATTTAAATTGCAAGGCGCTTTCTTCAATTGCAAGCTCTGCTTCCTTTTCCTGTGTTATATCATTAACGATTCCTACAGTGCGGTATAGTTTTCCTTCCCCGGTATAAAAACAGCTTGTTTTGTTTCTTACCCACCTTATAGCACCAGTATTTTGTTGTATAATGCGATATTCTGTCGTAAATGATGATTGATCTGTACCTTCTTTTATGGAGTTAAATATTTTATTCATTGCTGCTCTGTCATCAGGATGAATTAATTTAAAAACAGTAGAGATGGTATATTCTGCATTTGATGCCAAGCCATATATCTCTGCCATTTTCCCCGTTACAATAACGTTTTCATTAAAAACATCTAAATCCCACAAACCCAAATCAGCTTTATTAATTATAGTGGTAAAGCGTTCTTCGCTTTCCTGTATTTTTTTTTCGTAAAGTGTCCTTTCAGTAATATCCTCAATGGCTAAAAGAATTAATTGTTCATTGTTTTTTTCGTTTACAATCTTGAGTGCATTTAGCAATAAGGTGCGTTCACCGATGACCGGAAATTTGAGAATAATTTCATAGTCAGTGAGGCCTTCACTTTTTGAAAGCACATTTTCAAGCAATGAGCGAATTACAATGTCATTCCATTGTTGATTTTGTATTTCATAAAATAATTTACCTTCTGTTTCCTCTTCGGTTGTGTTAAATCTTTTGTAGAAGGAATTGTTGGCGGTTTTTATGCGCAGGACTTTATCAAGAATGATGAGTGGCTCACGAATAGTGGTAACAATGCTTTCGGAATAGAGGCGGGCTGCATTAAGCTGTTCCTGTTTATCAATGAGTTCCTGATTTACGATGGTTAATTCTTCGTTGGTCGATTGCAGTTCTTCTTTTGATGTTTCTAGTTCTTCATTCAAACTCTGCATCTCTTCGTTGCTGCTTTGCAGTTCCTCGTTGGCACTTTGCAGTTCTTCATTGGCTGCTTCCATGTCTTCGGTAATGCTGCGCATGTCTTCGCGGGTATGCGCCAATTCATTTTCTAGTTGTTTATTGAGCTGCTGCGCTTCATTGTTTTTTCGTTTTACTCCGGATATCTCCGAAGCATAAGGAATTAGCGCCATTGCCATTTTGTTAAACGAAATTAAGTAATGCGGCTCTACCGTGTTGGTGAGCGGAATTACTTCAATGGTAACCAACAATTGTTTTCCCTGTCCGTCTTCGTCATTTAGCTGTGTGTTCGTCTTAACAGGTATGTTTTCTTTGATAACAGGCTCCTTGCTTGTTTTTGCTTTGTGCAAAGCGTTGCGCAATTCAAAAGCTAAGCCTTCGCGTGCCATTTTCATTAGATTGAAAGTGGGCTTGCCTTGCGGAGTTTCAAGAAATGGAGTGATGATGCCGTGAATGTGAACGATGTCCATTTGTTCATTCACGACAACACTTGCCGGTGTGAATTTTGAAAGAAGAATTGCCTCCGCACTTTTTCGGAAATCGGTGAACACCGGTTCCTGTTTGGTTGCCCTTTTTTCTTTTATTGCTAAGGCTTCTTCTTTGCTATCACTAGTAACATGAATGAAACGACCGGGTACGGCCTTGCGCGAATAAATTTTTTCGTGCTTATCGTATATTCCAAATAACTCCGATACCGGACTTGTGCTTTCTGATTTACCTAGTAGCAGAAATCCATTTTCTTTTAGCGCGTAATGAAAAACAGTGAGTGCTTTCTTTTGTAAAAAAGTATCCATGTATATTAGCACATTGCGGCAACTTATCAAATCCATTTTTGCAAAGGGCGGGTCTTTCAGAAAATTATGAGGGGCAAATACGCACATATCGCGAATGAGTTTGCTCACCTCATAACCGCCATTGTTTTTTATAAAATAATTTTTTAGCTGCGCTTCTGTAAGCATTTGAACCGATGCTTTGCTGTATACTGCTGTTCGTGCTGTCCTTATAGCATTTTCGGAGATGTCGGAAGCGAAAATTTGAATTTTTGTACCCGATAATTTCTTTCCCAAAAATTCGTGCAGACAAATGGCTATTGAAAAAACTTCTTCGCCTGTGGAACATCACGCAATCCATACTCGAAAAGATTCATCCTTCGGTTTATTTTTAAACAGCTCAGGAAATACGTTGTCGCATAATGCTTGATAAGCTTTAGTGTCTCGAAAAAAGGAAGTAACAGGAATGAGCACGTCTAGAAATAGTGCATCCTGTTCGGCTTTATTGGTGCGCAAAAATTTTAAGTAGTCGGCAAGGTTTTTCTTTTTTACAATCGCAATCCGTCGTGCAATGCGCCTGTAAAAGGTAGGTTGCTTGTAGTACGTAAAATCAACGCCACTGCGTTGGCGAAGAACCAAAAGTATTTGTTTGAAAATATCTTCATCATCTTTAGGCAGTTGTTCCTCTTCTTTAAATACATGATTTGTTTTGTAAGAACTGATGATTTGCGAAAGTTGCGTGGGGATTTTTTCGGGCGGTAAAATAAAATCCACCACTCCTGCATTGATAGCACTTTGTGGCATACTATCATAAGCTGCCGATTCCAAATCTTGAGCAATGCTGATGCCACCATGCTCTTTAATGGCTTTTAATCCGAGTGTGCCATCGCTGCCCGTGCCTGATAATAAAACACCCACTGCAAACTCTTTATGCACATCGGCAAGCGATGTAAAAAAAACATCAATGGAAAGATTGAGAATTTTTTTATCGCGGGTAGCGAGCTTGAGCACACCATCGGTTGAAGTAAGGATTTTGTTGGAAGGAATAATGTAGATATGGTTAGGTGCAAGATGTATGTCATCTGTAATTTCATGTACGGGAATTTTTGTTACGCGCGAAAGTATTTCGGGCAGCATACTTTCATGTGATGGGTCGAGGTGCTGTACAAGTACATAAGCCATTCCGGAATCTTCATGTATTTCTTTGAGTAATTGTTTGAAAGCATCAAGCCCTCCGGCTGATGCTCCAATACCTACTATGAGACCGTTGCAAGGCAAAATAGCATAAAAATATATCATATATAATTGTATTTCAGTGTATTGAGTCGTTTTTTTTGTTATATTTGTGTATGAAAAATACACAAAACATCGGGTTTGCAGATTTGGCAATACAAGGAAGA
>JBBRCQ010000074.1:0-16430 GCA_038204725.1 Bacteroidales bacterium
TGCTTATTTCGCTATAACTTGTATTGCGCAGGGATTTTATCCCGAAACTTCGGGATTGTTACTTTTTGATCAAACAAAAAGTAAAAAATAAATAAAAAAGCGAATAATTAAAATACGACATTTCATCTTTCACACTACTTATGTTTTTAAATTACTTTTCTAATTCCAAAATCTCTAAATCTTTAATATCTTTTCCATCAATATCAAACCGCAGCAATGTAATCACCTGGTGGAAACCTGATTTTCCGGCAGCACCTGGATTGATATGCAACAATTTATATTTCTTATCATACATTACCTTTAAAATATGCGAATGTCCCGAAATGAACAAATCAGGGACTTCGAGTTTGATTGTTTCTTTTACATTGAATGCATACCTTCCGGGATAACCTCCAATATGTGTCATATATACTTTTACACCTTCACAGCTAAACAGCTGTGTGCAGGGATACATACTCCTTATCAATGTTCCGTCGATATTACCATAAACAGCTTTTAAGGGTTTAAATGCATTGAGTTGATCAGCAACTGAAACATCCCCAATGTCGCCAGCATGCCATATCTGTTGACAATCCTTGAAAAATTCATATATTTTGGGATGAATATATCCATGTGTATCCGATAGCAATCCTATTTTTGTCATATAAGCAGTTATTATTTGTTGATTGTAGAGTTGATTCCATTAGAAACAAAAATTTATGCAAGCATTTTATACACACTTCACCAAATCCATCTAAACAGCTCAGCATTCCAGTTATGCATAATTACTTTTATATTCACTTAAGTACTCATCAACGCCACATCTGTCAATTAATTTAAAAATTCCACATTTTTCTCTACTTTTGCAGCGAATTACAAAATTATCATTTATTACGCATTAAAAATTCATTTTGATTGAAAACAGATAAAAAATATTTCATCTTTTCGCTGGCCGTTTTATCGATGCTCTTTTGGGGCATGTCATTTGTATGGACCAAAATCGTACTGGATGTGTATGCCCCCATCACTACTATATTTTTGAGACTTATTATTTCATCAACCGTACTTTTTATTGTACTTAAATTAAGTAAAAAACTTGAAAAGATTCAAAAAGAACATTATGGATTGTTTTTTATATCAGCATTGTTCGAACCATTGTTGTATTTTCTGGGAGAAAATTTTGGTTTAAGAGAAGTTTCATCAACCGTTGCATCTGTTATTATTGCCACCATCCCTGTAATCACACCTATTTTTGCATACTTTTTGTTGAAAGAAAAACTCTCAGTTTTCAATATTTTGGGAATTATCATCTCCTTTTTAGGAATTATGATCATGATTTTCGACCATAACTTTAATTTTACAGCTTCCCCAAAAGGAATCATGTTGCTCTTTTTAGCAGTTTTTTCTACCATAGGATATGCAGTTACAATAAAAAAATTAGCTGTCATCTATAGTTCACCTACAATTATCACTTTTCAAAATATTATTGGTGTATTTTACTTTTTGCCATTGTTCTTGATTTTTGACGTCAAAGAATTTTTCTTGATAACGCCAAGTTTTAAAGTAATTGCGTCATTGGTGCAATTAGCTATATTTGCTTCATCGCTTGCATTTATCTGCTACATTCACGTTGTGAGCAAATTAGGTGTGAGTAGGGCCAATATATTCACCAATTTAATACCAATTGTAACCGCAGTTTTCTCTTTCTTTCTGTTGGATGAAATTTTTACTTTCGCCAAAATTATAGGAATTGCCATTGTGATAGGAGGTGTTTTTATTTCACAAACCGACCATCTTATTGGAAAAGTTAACAAACATAAACGTTTGAGAATTAATGCAAAAAAAGAAAAACAGCTAAAAAAGTAATTTTTTTCAAAAAAAACACCTTCAACTTTAAATATTTTTATACTTTTGCAGTCCCTTATAAATGGCGAGGTAGCTCAGATGGTTAGAGCGTCGGATTCATAACCCGGAGGTCACGAGTTCAACTCTCGTTCTCGCTACAAAACAAGTATTATCTTTATTACCATCGGTTTATACGTTAATACTGCTGATATTGGATCAATAACCAAAACAAAAACAAAAAAGCACTTACAAAGTATTTTGTAAGTGCTTTTTTATTTTTTTTTGAGAAAGAGTGATAGTCTCACCGGGAATAAGACTATCACTTTCGCTTGGATAAAAATGATAGTCTCTCCATGAATGATGCTATCACTATCTATTGAGCAATTTGAATAGCTTAAAAATCAATTTGAAATTTATATTTTCAATCTTCTGATTTTTTTTTACCTTTTGTTTGGAGGTTTGCATAAATAGTTTTACTTTTGCATTCTATTTGATTGGAAAAAGTCACAAACAAAATTCATCAAATGGAGGATATGCTTAAAAACATCATTCTTTTCATAACATAAGTTCTTACTATTTTGTCCTGTGGTGTAATTGGTAACACGTCTGATTCTGGTTCAGAAGAGTTAAGGTTCGAGACCTTACAGGACAACTTTAAAATCAAGCACTTGCAACGTAATTTGCAAGTGCTTTTTTGTTTTCAGACTTTTGTTTGCAAATTCCATCTGATTTCTTTAATTTTGTTAACGATTTGGTTAAACTTTCACCCAAAGTGAGATGTATAAAATACTAAAACTGTTTTTTTTATGAAGATTCTCCACACATCCGACTGGCACCTTGGAAAATATTTGAACAATTTCTCACGGCACTCCGAACAAACAGAAGTTTTGTCAGAAATATGCGACATTGCAGAAAACGAACAGGTTGATGCAGTAATTATAGCCGGTGATTTATTCGACACCTACAACCCTCCTACCGAATCAACAGAATTGTTTTACAAAACCTTAAAACGACTTGCAAACAATGGCAAACGTGTGGTAATCGCCATTGCCGGAAACCACGATTCACCGGACCGAATTGAAGCACCCGATCCACTGGCAAGGGAATGCGGGATTATTTTCGCAGGTTATCCAAATTCACACATCCATGAATTTGAGCTGGATTCAGGTATTAAAGTATTGCAAAGTGCTGAAGGTTTTATCAGTCTAGCATTACCGAATGTTGAAGAACCTTTGCGGATTTTACTCACACCTTATGCCAACGAATTCCGTTTGAAAACGTATCTTGGTCACGAACATACCGAAGAAGAAATGCGAATTGTATTGGAAGATAAATGGCAACAAACTGCTAATTTGTATTGCGATGATAAAGGTGTCAATATTTTAGTTTCACATTTGCTGCTGATTAAAAAGGGGGATGAATTGCCTGAAGAACCTGAAGACGAAAAGCCCATTCTTTATGTAGGTGGTGCACAGGTTATTTATACCGAAAACATACCTAAGCAGATTCAATACACTGCTTTAGGCCATTTGCATCGTAAACAAAAAATAAATTCATCCCACGGAAAGGTAGTGTATTCGGGAAGTCCGATTGCTTATAGTTTTAGTGAAGCCGGTCAGGATAAATATGTTGTTTTGATTGAAGTAAAAGCCGGAGGAATTGCTGATGTTAAGGATATTAAACTTACAAAAGGCAAAGTTTTGCAGCGCAAAAGATCAGATAACATCGATGAAGCCATTGTATGGCTAAATGAAAATCAACAAAGCCTCGTTGAGCTTACAATGGCAACCGATACTTACCTCACTGCCGAAGAAAGGAAAAGGATTCATGCAGCACACGCTGGTATTATTTCGTTTATTCCAGATGTAAAAAACCACAATACCTTGTCTGATTCGGTTAAACACAATATAGATTTAAGTAAAAACATGGAAGAACTCTTTGGTGAATATTTTCAACATGCCAAAGGACAGCTTCCCAATGAGCATCTATTAAAATTATTCAAAGAAGTATTGGCAGAGGAGGAAGGATTATGATACCCATTCATTTAACGTTACAAGGCATATACTCTTATCAGGAGAAGCAGACCATAGATTTCGCCAAATTAACAGAAGCCGGTATATTTGGAATTTTCGGTTCAGTAGGGAGCGGAAAATCAACCATACTGGAAGCCATTACGTATGCACTCTATGGTAAAACAGACCGTTTAAATATTGCCGGTGACAACCGTTATTACAACATGATGAATTTAAAATCGAATGAATTGCTCATCGAATTTATATTCAAAACAGGAAAAGAAGATACTGAATATCTGACTACTTTAAAAAGCAAGAGAAACAGCAAACAATTCGACGATGTAAAATCGCTAGACAGGGCTGCTTATAAAAAGATAAACAATCAATGGCAACCTATTGAAATAAATTCTCTGGAAGCCATCATTGGCTTGAGTTACGAAAACTTTAAGCGAACCATTATCATTCCTCAGAATAAATTTCAGGAATTCCTACAGCTAGGTAACAAGGATCGCACCCAGATGATGAAAGAACTGTTTAACCTGAACAAATATGAATTGTATTACAAAGTAGTTTCGATTGAATCGAAAAACAATCAACAAATACAAAATCTTGAAGGACAGTTGCAACAACTGGGAGAAATTAATCCCGAACAAATAACTATTGCAGCAGAAGCGCTGACACGGTTAATTGATGAAATCAAACTCAAATCCGATGAGCTATTCATTCAACAGGAAAAGGAAAGAAAATTCAATTCATTAAAGGAGCTGGTACTAAAGGCAATAGAAACAAAGAAAATCTTATTGCAACTCAAAAATCAGGAAGCTGACATTCTATTAATGGAGAAAAATATTCAGAAATTTGAATATTGCACACTAAACTTTAAAAATTTATTGGAAGCTGCCAAAGAGATCACTTCCAAAATCAATCGGTTTGAAAAAGAGATTGGTGAAGATACTGCGCTACTTGACAATACTACTCAGCTTTTGAATGGACTTGAAATAACTTATGAAGCTATAAAAAAAGAATTCAATACAAGGGAATCGTTTAAAAAACAGGCTGATGAGCTGTTAAAAATCATCAAACTACAGCAACTTGACAAAACAAAGCATGAATTAGACGATCGAATTACAAAAGGGAATAAAATTTACAATGAAACAGTCGAGAAAATTGCTCAATCAAAAATTAAAAAAAATACATTTATAGCAGCTATCGACGAATCAAAGCTGCTTTACCCTGATATGGCCATGTTATCAGAAGTCAGGAGTTGGTACACCTTAAAAAAATCAATTACAGCAATACAAACAGAAACAGCATCAGAACTGTCATCGATTCAGAAAGAGCTACAGGAAATTGAAAATCAAAAATCTGTGCTCTGGGATAATGAGTATTTTGCTGCAATACCACAAACGGTTTCCTTTGTTGAAGCCGCTGCTGCTCTTGAAAATAAAAAACAACAGATACAACTACTTATCAGGGATTTAACTGCTGAAACCGAGCATCTTTCAGTTCAGTCGAAGCTGGAGGAATATGCTGCCAGTCTGGAAGAAAACAAACCCTGCCCATTGTGCGGGGCATTGAACCATCCTCAGCCATTGAATGCACAAAATGTATCGGAAGCATTGATGAAAGTTAAAGATCAAAAAACAAGTTTCGAAAAGGCAATTACAGGTCTTGATAAATATCAGAAAAAGCTGCATGAACTCAATACTTTGCAGCAGATTAAAAATGAACAGCAGAAAAAAATCGTTCAAAAACAAAATGAAATTTCCGACAAATCATCAAACCATCAATCACTCTTTAAATGGGATGCATATAAAGAGGAGTCCAATGTAATCGATGCATTTACAAAAGCTGAACAATTAAAACTTCAGATTCAGCAAAAAGAAGCAGATCTATTGGAATTTAATCAAAAACTGGAGAAAGAAATCCTGAACAAAGATATTTATTACCAGGCAGTTGAAGAAATCCGTCACCAATTAACAGCCGCTAAAAGCGAAACTTCTACCCTATCCGGTCAGATCAGCATTTTCAATATTCAGGAATTTGAAAACAAATCCATGGAGGAAATTGAAACTTTAATAGAATCTTTACTGCTGCGATACAAAGAAACAGGTATTGCATTCGAAACAACAAACACCCTGATTAATAAACTGCGAGCAGAAAAAAGCAGTATTTCAGGACGAATGGAAGCCAACCGGAAAACACTTGCACAAGAAATCGCTGAACAAAAATCAATCGAAGTAAAGCTTACCGTAGCACTCGCAAAATCTGAATTTGATACGATTACAGTTATTGAAAAAATTCTTGCTCAAGTAATGGATATTGAAGCGGAAAGAAAAAAAGTTTCCGTTTTCATGCAATCATTGGATTATTCCGTAAAGCAACATGATGCTTTGGAAAAAGAAATTGGCGATCAGGTATATGACGAGGAACAACATCAAGCTGTTTTACTTTCGGTTGGACAAATTACGGATGATTTGCTGCTTAAAAACCAGCTCCAGGGAAAGCTCAACAGTGAGTTCAATAAACTAAAGACAGATCTTGAGAAACAGAAAACACTCAAAAAATTGTGGGATCAACTACAGGCAAGAGCTGAAGATCTCAAAACCCTTAAACAGCTTTTTAAGGCAAGCGGTTTTGTAAATTATATTTCTTCCGTTTATCTTCACGAATTGTGTCATGCTGCCAATGCGAGATTTTACAAGCTCACCAGTCAAAAATTAAGTCTGGAGGTAACTGATGATAACAACTTCCAGGTAAGAGATTTTATGAATGGCGGCAAGGTGAGAAATGTAAAGACCTTATCAGGCGGACAGACCTTTCAGGCGGCCTTATCACTTGCATTAGCATTGGCGGACAATATTCAGAAAATCACTGATTCCAATCAGAATTTTTTCTTTTTGGATGAAGGTTTTGGCTCGTTGGATCCTGAATCACTCAATATTGTTTTCGATACATTAAAATCGCTTCGGAAGGAAAACCGTATTGTGGGTGTTATTTCTCATGTTAAAGAAATGCAACAGGAAATTGATGCACACCTTTTAATAAAAATGGATGAGGAATTGGGGAGTAAAATAAAATGTAGTTTGTATTAAAAAGGATTAAACATGATATTATATAACCGTTACATCATATTTAAACCTAAACATTCAACTTTATTCAAATATAAAATCAAAATATAAAAAAAACAATTAATTTTGAAAAAAAATACAATTAAAGCTACTTAAAATGAAAAAAATACTTTTTACGATAATCATTGGCTTTCTAACCATTATTACGAATGCTCAGGAAAAAGAAAATGCACTAAGCAATGCTGAAATATTTTCCGAAACAACGGGAACACTTATTCAAAAGGAGTTTCTTGATATCGGTAATTTAAAAAAATGCAATATACAAACAATACATTTCACCGACCTTATTTCATCCAAAGAGAAATCGGCTATTAAATTTGAATATGAAATTGCTAAAGGAACTTCCACAAAATCAAAAGCTACCTATGTTGATTCTGATGAAGTAGAGATGTTGCTAAAATCTATCAAACTCATGCAGGATAAAATAAATTCAAAAAAACCGGCAAATTATACAGAAGTTTATTTTCGCAGCAGAGGTGGATTTGAAACAGGTTGTTTATACGGCGATGGGGGCTGGACAACTTATTTAATAGTACAAAATATTGATGGCGAACGTTATGTGTGGATTTCAATTGCAGACCTTGCCATCCTTTATACAATGATAGAACAGGCAAAGGAAAAACTTTAATCTTTAACCTTCAACCATGACCATTCAATTAAAAGAAATTATATCCGCAGCCTGGGAAAACAGGGCATTGCTTAATGAAACCGCTACCAGAAAAGCTATCAGAGAAGTGATTGAACTTCTTGATAAAGGTAAATTAAGGGTAGCTCAACCAAATGAAAATGGTTGGGAGGTTAACGAATGGGTTAAGAAAGCAGTGATTTTATATTTCCCCATACAAAAAATGGAAACCATTGAAGTAGGACCTTTTGAGTTTCACGACAAAATACCCTTAAAGAAAAATTACGAGCAATTGGGTGTAAGAGTTGTACCTCATGCAGTTGCCCGCTATGGTTCATTTATAGAAAAAGGAGTAATCCTCATGCCATCTTATGTAAACATTGGAGCCTATATTGGAAGTGGAACCATGGTCGATACATGGGTAACAGTAGGAAGTTGTGCTCAGATCGGGATGAATGTTCATTTAAGCGGAGGTGTAGGGATTGGTGGAGTACTCGAACCCATACAGGCTGCCCCTGTAATTATTGAAGATAATTGTTTTGTAGGTTCCCGATGTATCGTTGTTGAAGGTGCTCATATTGAAAAAGAGGCTGTGTTGGGTGCTAACGTTGTAATTACTGGTTCAACAAAAATAATTGATGTAACAGCAAATGAGCCTAAAGAATACAAAGGGTTTGTTCCTTCCCGTTCGGTAGTGATTCCAGGTACTTACACCAAAAAATTTCCTGCCGGCGATTATCAGGTTCCCTGTGCATTGATTATCGGGCAACGCACTGCTTCAACTGATTTAAAAACTTCGCTCAACAATGCTTTGAGAGATTATGATGTGGCATTTTGATTTTCTTTTAAACATTCCATCATTTTCTTCTTCAACTTCCAACATGTCATTTGCCTGATTTTTAGCTTTTCAGATAAATTTGCGATGGTTATATCGGGCAAACTACAGACTTCATAAGCCATTTTAAAAGCTTCACAAATTGGTATTTTGCAACGGTGAAACATCGTATGAGCCGTTGCAGATTCATCATGCTTACATTTTGTACACCTTCGCGAAAAAGACGATTTCCCCTTACAGTAATTTAAATTTCCACATTTTTTACAAACATATCCGGATTTCCATTTTTCATCTGCTAAAAACTCAAGACATTGTAACTCTGTACAAAATTGCTGATCGAAATCCTGGATTGCAATCTTTGAAAAGTTGAATTTTATCATATTTGTCAGTTCGTTTAGTTAAAAAATTGAACATATATAAAGTCTTAAGCATATCATTTTAAACATTAAACATTTGAATGCTAACATTTTTCAACAGTTGTATTTAAGAAATCTAACATAATTGCTTTATTTTACAAATTATAACATGAACAATTCCTGCTATTGAATGTTTACAAAGATACAAATAAAAGTGATACTAAAGCGATAAATTCAATAAAATATATTATCTTTGCAAAAAAAATAAAAATATGAAAAAAACAATCTTTTCAATTTTAGCACTCTCTCTTTTTATGTTGATTAGTTGTAATAATACAGCTCAAAATAAGGGGAAAAATGAAGATGCTAAGAATCAAACCATGAGCCAAGCTTCAGTAAAACAGCTTAATAAAGTTGGTTTTATTGACAAAATTATGGATTATGAAACCAACCCAACAACCTGGATTTACAAAGGCGAAATTCCTAGTGTCGTCGACTTTTATGCCGATTGGTGCAGACCTTGTAAAATAGTGGCTCCCATCATGGAAGAACTGGCTAAAGAATATGAAGGTAGAATAAATATTTACAAAGTGGATGTAGATCAAGAGAAAGAATTGTCACAATATTTCAGAATTGAGAGCATTCCTGCGATATTATTTATCCCGCTAAAAGGCGAACCTTCTATGCAGGCAGGTGCCATGTCGAAAGAACAATACAGAAAAATTTTTGATGAATTTTTGTTAAAGAAAACAGCAGACGCTACTCAAAAGTAAATGGAATACTTGGAGTACTTGAGAAATATAAAAATTAAAAATAAATTTAAATATAAATAAAAAATGGAACATTTAACCAAACAAGTCTTCTTAGATAAAGTATTTAACTATGAAGTGAACAAAGACTGGAAATTTGAAGGTGAAATCCCTTGTATAATTGACTTTTACGCTGACTGGTGTCAACCCTGTAAAATGGTATCCCCTATTCTGGAAGAATTAGCCAAAGAATATGAAGGTAAGATCAACATTTACAAAATAGATACAGAAGCAGAGCAGGAACTTGCAGGAGCTTTCGGCATACGCAGCATCCCTTCGATACTATTTTGTCCTAAAGATGGACAACCACAAATGTCGGCTGGTGCATTACCAAAAGATTCGTTTAAACAATTGATTGAAGAAGTTTTATTGGGAAACAAATCCTAAGTTAGCTTTTATTGTATCGAAAGACCTGTTGGTTTATTTAATAATTGGATGAATATCAAAAATATTTATCTTTTAGCAAAAGTAAATCTGACAGGTCTTTTTTTTGTTTTAGCTTTTACTTACTTTTGCAGTGTTAAAAAAATAATTACTTTTTGAATTCCAATTCAAACCTCTCTGGATAAAGAAAAAATTAGCTTTTCAACATTATAAACTTTACAAATGCACTATGATACCATTTTCGCCACCACGTATTGACCAGTTCATCATCGATGAAGTAATTGACACCTTAAAATCAGGATGGATTACCACAGGTCCTAAAACTAAGCTTTTTGAAAAAAAACTGACAGTTTATGGCGGACACAAAGCTACCCTTTGCGTTAATTCAGCCTCAGCAGGTTTAGAGCTCATGCTTCGTTGGTTTGGAGTAAAAGCAGGTGATGAAGTGATACTTCCTGCTTATACATACGCTGCCACTGCCAATGTAATCGTTCATTGTGGTGCGACACCTGTATTTGTTGACATTCATGATGATTTTAATATTTCAGCCGAAGCCATTAAGAAAGCCATCACTGCGAAGACAAAAGTAATCATGCCGGTTGATATTGGCGGATTTCCATGCGACTATGACGAAATCAATGCAATGGTAAAAGAAAAAGAAATAATTGCACAGTTTAAAGCTGATTCCGATGAACAAAAAAAACTGGGAAGAATACTCATTCTTTCAGATGCCGCCCATTCAATTGGTGGCATTTATAAAAACAAAAAAGTAGGAAGCCTTACTGATATTACCGTTTATTCTTTTCACGCTGTTAAAAACCTTACTACAGCTGAAGGTGGAGCGATTTGCTTAAATCTTGAGGATGCATTTGACAATGAAGAAATTTACACACAACTCAATACGAAATCGTTGCATGGCCAAAACAAAGACGCACTGGCTAAATCTCAAATAGGAAATTGGAGGTACGACATCGTAGAAGCCGGTTACAAATGCAACATGACTGATCTTCAGTCTGCCATGGGTTTAGTTGAAATTGACCGTTACGACAACGATATGCTTGTCAAACGGAAACATATTTTTGATTTGTATTCCAAATTGCTTTCTTCCTACAAATGGGCTCAATTGCCTGAATATGTAAACAATTCTAAAACATCTTCTTTTCACGTTTTTTTATTAAGAATAAAAGGTATCAGTGAACTTCAGAGAGACCATATTATTTCAGAAATTTTCAATGCTGAAGTATCGGTAAATGTACATTTTGTTCCATTACCCATGATGTCGTATTACAAAAACATGGGATACAAAATAAAAGATTATCCGAAAACATATGACAATTACAGCCGCGAAATAAGCTTACCTGTTTATTATGATTTAACAGACGAAAACGTGGAAACGGTGGTGATGGCAGTTGTAAATGCATTTGAAAAGATAGCAAAAAGTGAAAAGTGAAAAGTGAAGAATGAAGAATGAAGAATGAAGAATGTAGCGTGAAGAGTGAACAGTGAAGAGTGAAAAGAAATTCAATAACCAAACAACCTATTAGCCATTAACAATTGAAGATTAAAGAATTAAGATTAATTTTATACCCAATAACTTAATAACCAATAACTTAACAACCAACAACCAATAACCATTGACAAAAAGAATTTTTGACCTGTTTTTTTCTATCCTTGGCATCCTTATATTGGCTCCTATTTTATTATTGATAGCCATTATGATCGTTCTTGATTCAAGAGGAGGAGTTTTCTACAGGCAAAAAAGAGTTGGTAAAGGGAATGTTGATTTTTTGATATTTAAATTCAGAACCATGCGAATTGGTTCTGATCAGAAAGGATTAATTACAATAGGCAATAATGATAGCAGAATAACCAAAGTCGGTTATTTCCTAAGAAAATACAAAATAGATGAACTCCCACAGCTGATAAATATTGCAATAGGAAATATGAGTTTTGTGGGACCCCGTCCGGAAGTTAGAAAATACGTTGATTTATATGACGCAGAACAATTAAAAGTTTTGTCCGTCCGACCTGGTTTAACGGATTTTTCTTCGCTTGATTTTATCAATGAAAGTGAACTATTGAGTCAATCCAACAATCCTGAAGAAACATACATTCATACAATAATGCCAGCTAAACTGGAACTTTGCAAAAAATACATCCACGAAAGCTCTTTCAGTACAGATGTAAAAATCATTTTCAAGACCATTTTCAAGATTCTTGGGTTTTGATTGCATAAGAACGAAGACCGAAATCAGAAGTCAGAAGACCCAAGCGATATTTAATTGTTGCATTTTCTACACTCTGATAATTGTATTCTTTCACTAACAATGGTTTACATTTCACCAATCACCAATCACCAATCATTGACAACTCTTTTCCCTTCACTGTTCACTCTTCAATGTTAACTGTTCACTCGCCTCTTCGCCCTATCGCCCCATCGCCTCTTCGTTCATTCGCTCCCTCGCCTCTTCACTTTTCACTCTTCAGTGAAAAAACTCTCCATATTTTAGATTTAGTTTAGTCTCACATCCTCAGCATTATAATTATTTTTAAATTATAAAAAAAACTAAATAAAAATTATTTTTCAACAATAAATAACTAATAACGCAAATTTAACAATTTAATCAAAAAAAAAATAAGTTACTAACAAAATATTGTTAACTTTACAAATTCTTAAAAACAAAATACATAACCTAATCATTATTAACTTAACAGTTTTATTATGAACATTTTAAATAAAGCTTCCCCCATCGGGATTGCTAATTATTTGCATTATTTTACAATCTTTAACACAAATTTTTAATCAACTATTTTATTAATTAATTATTTATCAAATGAAAAAACTATTATTTTTATTAATCGCGATGGTTTTCAGCAGTATTAGCTGGGGTCAAGTATTGGTTACTGGCGCTGGTAGCGCCAATGGCACTTACACATCGCTAACAAAAACAGACGGAGCTTTTGCTGCCATTAATGGCACAGTGCAAACAGGAGCAAGTATTTTGATTTCTGTTACAAGCGATATAACCGACGAAACCGGTGCAATTAGCCTCAATGCAGGTGCATGGACAACTTTGTCTATCACCCCCAATGAAGTACGTTCTGTTTCAGGAACAGTTAATGGAGCTATCGTTACAGGAACAATTGCTATTGCGGGTACTACTTTGACAGTTTCTGCTGTTGCATCCGGAACATTAGCATTAGGCCAGCTTATTACCGGAACAAATATTCTTCCAGGTACTTATATTACGGCATTAGGAACAGGTACCGGTGGAATCGGAACTTATACTATCAATTTAGCACCAACAGCTGCTGTTAGTGGAACAGTTACTGCAATTGGTAATCTTATCAATCTAAATGGAGCAGACAATGTAACAATAAATGGACTTAACACAGGAGGCAATAGCTTAAAAATTGCTAATTACGCTCCAGGTACAACCAATACTCTTTTATTAAACAATGATGCTACTAATAATACCATTACTAATTGTACTTTAATAAGTGCAGGTAGTTCACTTGGTTATGCTACAATTAATTTTGGATTAGGTATAACTACAGGTAACGACAATAACAATATCAACAATTGTATCTTTACCTCTCCTACTACCGGTGCTGTTGTTACTGGAAGCATTGCGACAACAGTACTCACTGTTACAGCTGTAACTTCAGGTGTTTTACAGGTAGGTTCACAGATATCAGGCACAGGAATTACTGCAGGAACTATTATTACAGCACTGGGCACAGGAACAGGTGGCGCAGGTACTTATACAGTAAGCGCATCTCAAACAGTTGCAAGTACTGCAGTTACAACTACTGCGGGTTTCCCCTGCGGTTCTATTATTTCGTCAGGGACAAGTGCTGCTATTGATAACAGTAACATTACCATAAATAGCAACAATATTTCTAATTTTTATGGTCCTGCCATAACTACTATTGGAATTCACATTGGCAATGCCTTTGCTTCTGCATGGACTATTACCAATAATAAACTTTTCCAAACAGCTACAAGACAATTTACTACAGCTAATACCGATCAGGGAATCTTTATTGGTGGCGGTGGCGGCTATACCATCACTGGAAATATTATTGGATTTGCAAATACATCAGGAACAGGTACCATGAACTTAATTGGATGTACTGTTAATTTAGCAGGTTTCCCCGGATCTTTCACAGTTTCAGGAACATCTAATGCGACAAGATTCATAGGCATTGGTGCCAATTTCTTAGCCGGAGGTGTAGTATCTACCATTCAGGGAAATACGATTGCAGGCATAGCATTGTATACCTCCAGTGGAGCAACAACTACCAATGGGATATTGTGTGGTATCAATGTAGGCTCCGGAAATGTAAACATTATCGGAAACACAATAGGTTCTGCATCAGGCAGCAGCTCATTGTATGCAGCTGCTACTACTGCAGGAGGTGTTATTTCGGGTATATATTGCTCAAGTGCCAATACGGTTACAATTCAAAACAATACCATAGGTGCAATTGACGTATCAGGCACATCTGCTACAACAGCAGCTGGGTTTAAAGGCATTGATGTTGGCGGAACCGGTATTGTTACTATAAATTCAAATACTGTTGGCAACGGATCTTCAAACAATATCAGAACTGGTTATTTGTTAACAGGTACTAGCCTTTCAAATAATGCCACAACCCCAACAACAGCAACAGGTTCATCTACAACTGTAGGCTTTTTATGTTCATCTACAGGTCTTACGACGAATATCACCAACAATACTGTTCAAAACATTCTGATAAGTGGTTCAGCAACTACTCATTATGGAATTCAGAATTCAGGAGCAGCAACAACTGTAAATATTAATGATAATACAGTAATGTATTCTACTTATAATTCAGGTACAGGTACTATAATTGGAATTTACAATTCAGCATCAATGGGTACTAATTCATTGAATATTTTCTCGAATTCAGTTTCTGAAATCAGAAGATTAGCCGGAGCCAGTGGTGCTTTGTATGGTATACAAGCAACTACTGCTACTGTAAACTTATATCAAAATACAGTTTTTAACCTTTTCAACATTGGTTCAGGAAATTTATATGGTTATTATAATGTTGGTTCACCGGTTACAGAAACTTATCATGATAATAATATTTATGATTTGACGCATAACGGAACAGGTCCTGTAGTTGGTATCCAAATTTCAACTGCTTCTGGTGTAAAAAATATTTACAGCAATAATCTTTATAATTTATCTTCAGTTGGTGGCAATGCTAGCGGTTATGTTAGTGGTTATGGTACACCTACAAATTTCTACAGAAATAATATTTACAATATTACCACAAATGGTAGCGGTTCTCAAGCTATGGGGATTAACTTTACTGGTCCTACAGGAAATATCTATAATAATTTTATTTCTGATATTAAAGCCACAGCAACTACAAGTACAACAGGTGTAATTGGTATTAATATTTCAGGGGGTACTACCCAGAATGTTTATTTCAATACTATTTTCCTGAATGCTGTCAGTACTTCTGCAACAACATTCGGAAGTGCAGGTATTTATCAATCATCCACCACTTTAGGAAATATCCGGAACAATATTATAGTAAACAATTCAACTGCCGGTCCTACAGGTGCAAGTTATACAGTTGCCTATAGATGGTCAGGTGCATACAGTGCAACTTATCATGCTGCAACCTCCAACAACAATTGTTTTTTTGCGGGTGGTCCGTCAGCCAACTTAATTTTTTATGATGGTACAAATTCCGATCCGGATATCGTTGCTTATCAAACCAGAGTAATTGGTCGTGATGCTGCATCATTCAGCGAATTACCTCCATTTACGAACGTTGGCACCACTCCTTACGATCTTCATTTAACAAATCTTACAGCTACGCAATGCGAAAGTGGCGGACAACCCATTACCGGGATCACAACAGATTTTGATGGAAACACCCGTAGCTTGTATCCAGATTTAGGAGCCGACGAAGGATCATTTATAATGCTTGACATGATGCCTCCAGTAATTGCTTACACCCCTCTTATTAATACTGCTTATCCTTCAAGCACACTAATTGCAACCATCACCGATCCAAGTGCTGTTCCCACAACCGGTTTAGGATTACCTGTGTTGTACTGGCAAATTAATACAATCGGTATCTGGAATGCAGCAACAGCAAACTCAATCGGAAGCAATCAATATTCCTTTACCTTTGGAAGTGGAGCTGTTTTGGGTGATAGCGTTTTATATTATGTTGTTGCACGGGATGCTGCACTCAATATTGGTGCGAATCCTTCTATTGGAGCAAGTGGCTTTTTGCCCAACCCTCCAAGTGCTACCACTCCCCCAACTACGTTAAACAAGTACTATCAACTATCAGCCATGTCAGGAATCTATACTATTGATTCTACATTGGCAACCGGTGGTACCAATTTTAATAATTTCGCTGATGCTATTAATGCATTAAATCCTGCCGGATTAACCGG
>JBBRCQ010000075.1:0-16236 GCA_038204725.1 Bacteroidales bacterium
AAATAATTTCGAATATTGATACGTAGCCTACCCCTTCGCTCAACAAATAGCCCAATCCCATTAGATTACACAAAATTAATTATATTTCCGGGAATCAATGCTTTTAGTTATCGATGCTAAACTTTTAGATATTGATGCTGAATTTTTGGAAGTTTTTGCTTTAACTTTTTTATCGATGTTTAAAATTTAGTAATCGATACTTCAAATTTGTTTATCAATGCTTTAAGTTTGTTTATCAATGCTTAAAACTTTTTTATCGAAATTTTAAACTTTTTTATCGATGCTTTAAACTTTTTTATCGATGCTTAAACTTTTTTTATCGATGCTTAAAACTTTTTTATCGATGCTTAAAACTTTTTTATCGATGCTTGAAACTTTTTTATCGATGTTTAAAACTTTTTTATCAATGCTTGAAACTTTTCTATCAATGCTTGAAACTTTTATATCGATGCTTCAACTTTTTTTATCGATACTTTAAACTTTTTTATCGATGCATAAAGTTTGGTTTTCGATACTTAGAGTTTGGTTTTTGATACTTAAAGTTTGGTTTTCGATACTTAAAGTTTGGAAATCGATCCTTGAAGTTTGGATATTGAAGCTTACCGTCAAGAAAATGATATATACCGTCAAGAAAACGATGCTTACCGTCATGAAAATGATGCATCCCGTCAAGAAAGCGATGCTTAACTTCAATAAACCAATATTACTGATTTAATAATTCAGGTATGAGGTTTTGATTTCGATAGGTTTCAATCTCTGATCTTTATCTTTTTTACCAGTCATCTTTAATAACTTTCTTTTCATGCATCATCGTTCCAAGCGAACTGATTAATTGGGTGATTTCAGTATCAATAATTTTTAAATACTGATCCCATAAGGGTGAATAACCGGGTTTGGTTTTGTCTAACCAATTTTCGATGGGATACTTTGATTTATCTCTTAAATAGAAATTGGTAAAAGTATATCTGTATTTATTATCTTTAAATTGCAGCGTAAAGGTATATTCTACCAATCCTGTCTTTACTAAAACACTGTCAATGTTTCTGAACGACAGCTGAATGCGATGTTGCCCTTCAATTTCTCCATTTACAGCATCTCTTACACGGGTTACATCAGCAGCATTTTTATAGTTGGCATTGATCCATTCAATGGCCCGATTGTACAATTCTGCTTTGGTACCTATCTCATTGATTGTGTTTTTATAGGTTATCAGCTTGGTAATGGTATCTAACGGTATCATGCCGCTATTTGATTGCTGTGCATTTATCTGACTGTAAACGAGTATACACATCAATAGGAGGGCTGCTTTTCTAAGATTTGTTTTCATTTTTTTATTACTTTTTAATAATGGGTGCAAAATTACGAATTATAATAGCAAATATACGACCAAAGTAATTTGGATATGGAAATGATCACAAATATTGTTGGATTTTACAACGTAATATATTTATCGCTTTTCGTTTTTTACTACTATTTTCTGTTCTCCGGCTTCCTTTTCTGTATACAAAAAAGAAATAATCATCTTTCTTATTTTTTATATTTCAATACCTATCGATATTCTTATATATCTGTTGTAGAGGGATTCCATATAATCTGATAGATTTTCTATCCCATGTTTGTAATCTATTTTAAAGATCATTTCATATTTAGCAATAGGTATTCTACATCCGGTTCCAAAACCGATTCCATAATTCAATCCTGTAATACCGATATTCTTGTTAAACTTTGCTGTTTCTAATACCATATTGTTATTTTGATTAACATAGATATGACTTGTTCCACTACTACTGCAGTTTAGATTTAAATCGGCGAAACCACCTGCTTCGAAAAATATTTTTATTTTTTTGCCAAAATTAATTCTTGCCATTGCTGGAATGGAAAACGTATTAATAGAAAAGGTTACATCTGTAGAATATCCATTATGTCCATTGTAAATGTCCTTTTTGAGTTGATTTGTTCGGTTAAACTCAAAACCAAACTTAATATTTACTTTTTTGTCTGCCATGATAATAGGATGCATTCCGATTCCAAAACCAATTTTATCCTTTGTATTATCATCCGCTTGATTTGTTTTGTTGATAGAAACGTTGTATTCATTAAAGAAGAATTGATGATTGTTCTGGCCATAAGTTAAGGAAGTGAAAAAAAAGATAATGATAAAAAACGTAAGCTTTTTCATAGTTTTTTTGTTTTCAATTTATTGAGCTAAAATTCTGTTATTTTTTATCATAGATAATCTTTTTTTTGATTGGGTATAATGATAGATATCTTTTTATAAAGATATACCATTTTTTAATTGAACGAATAGTTTTCAATATTTCTAAATAGATTAATTTTCAAAAAAACGGGATTGTAATTCGTTGTTCCATGGAACAACGAATTACAATCCCGTTTACGATGATTTTCAATCATCAATCCTGAATTTCTTCCGGTTTACATATCCTCTGAAGTTTGAATATTTATTTTACTAAACTTAAAGGGTTGCTTACTATTGGTATATTTTTAACCATACCTTGTTTTTCTTTCACAATGTCTAATTCCTGAAACAAAAGTCCATCGGGTAAAATAAAACTTGCAGGTGTTCCCGTTAATGGGAATTCCCATCCATAGAGATCGCTATTTACAGGCATAACCATTGTATTGTAGACCTGCATTTCAGATGAAGTGGCCAGTAAACGCTTAAATGATTTTGTACTCAATCCCTGAATTTCGGCAAAACTTACCAGTTCCTCGCTTCCATCGGCAACTTTCACCTTGTAAACTTCTATGGTATTCGATAAATCTTTTTTCACTTTAGCTGAACCAAAAAAACTGATGGAATTTTCGTTTTTAATCCCTGCGGCTTCCGAAACTACTTTTCGTACTATATAGGCATATTCCAGATCTTCTTCTTTAGCAGCTGCCAATAGCATTTCTTTAAGTTTCTTTTTATCAACGGAAGTAGCTTTGTTGTTATTGGTCATTTTTATAACGCCAGGTCCTGTTACAGTTTTAATGCCTCCATTGCTTAAAGCTGCACGGGCATGTCCATTGCTTTCCTTTATTTTCAGGCTTGGAGTTCTGCTGCAAAGTAAATTTTTAAGTACTCCATTTTCAACCAATACCAATTTTTCGGGTGCTTTTACGCCTTCTGCATCCGCAAGAAAACTGCCCACTAAAGTGGTATTTTGAAATGAACTCAATGTAGGAAGTGCTTCAATGCTGATGTCTCTCGAAATGATTTTTTTATTGAGCATGGGTTCCAGCATATTTTCTTTAACTTTATCCGGCGCCATGCTGATAATTTGTTCGCTTCCGACAACAGGTTTTCTTACAGTAAGCAATCCGTTTACATTGGTAAAAAACTTTTGTACAAAAACTTCTGCTGCTGCTTGTCCTTCAAATAATATAGGACCGCTATAGGGTTCGCTGACAGCATTTTTTCTGGTTATTTCTGATAAGTTTTTTGCCATCTTTTCAACTTCTGCCACCATCGTTTTTTCATCAGCTAATTGAGAGATGTTTCTTGTAAACCATAATACATGGTCATTCAATACTTCCCCTGTGGGAGATTGCGTACTTGCAACTACTTTAACGGCTACAATCTGCATAGGATACTGAACAAAACTACCTTCGCTGTTCGCAAAAAACACCTGTGCATCATAAGCATAAATGCTTGTTTTCGATTTTTGAATATCAGGATATTTTTTAAAAGCTGATGAAAGTGACCGGGCCAGATTTTCCATTTGTGGCTTATTCAGTGGAAAACTTTGATAAGGCACCACAATTTCCGATTTTGTTACGTTACAAAAGTCAAGCAATTGTTTTTCTTCAACTGTAAGACTTTGTTGGTTTAAAGCTGAAATTTTAGCTTCATAATTGGTGATGGCTGTTTTGTAATTATAGTCAGTAGTTAACCATAAGGCTCTGCGAATGGCATTTTTGTCATCCGAAAATGGAATTTCGTTTCCAAAACGACTCCATGACCACATATTGTTTTCATCGATATAATTTTCGTTGGTTTTCCCGTTTTCGCCCACCAATATACGGTTCTCAAATAATTTAATAGGACGTTCTTCCGAATTGATAATACCACCCAGAATGGCTTCAATTTGTAATGATTTTGCATCTGAAATGCTATAGCTGATAAATTTAGGAGAAAGCATTTTCTCAATCTTCAGGCTGTCCATTCCTCTCTGTATTTCCTGTTTCATGGCATCCATCATTGGATTGGTTTGTGCCATGGCTGTATTTACTGTAAAAAATAATATTACAGTAATCAGATATAAATAATTTTTAATCTTGTTCATATTTTTTATAATTCCAAAAACCAAAAGTACACATTTTAAAAACCGAAAGTACAGTTTTTTTTTATTTTAATAAACCATTTAAGCACTAATCAAATACCATTTAAAAGGGGTTGTATCAATCACGATACAACCCCTTCCTTTTTATCCTATAAACGCATCCTGCAGCTGCTCTTCTGTTGGATTATAATTCATAGTCAATACCTCAGTCTTTCGTCCTCCCTTACCTGAGCATTTAGTTAGATCAAGTTCAAACTGGATCCACTTATTCTTCTTAGTATACTTATTAAGTATCTCAGTCGGGAAAGAGCTTAATAAGAACTTTCCTTTAATGCAACTTAATACTTCTAGTAGGTCGATGTAGTTCTGCTCTGTGTAGCCTTCATAGTGACCACAGGATGTGTTAATGTACGGTGGATCTATATAATGAAACGTAGATTCACTATCTGTTGACTTTACAACCCTTAATCCATCCCTGCAGAATATTGATGTACTCTCAAGCCTTTTTACGTAAACCTCACTAAACAATTCCTTTTTTGTTTGAAATTGCTTAGCCGTGTTCCTGTCCTTCGACATTTTCCACGTGCCTAATAGGTTTGCGAACATACTCTGATGACTGAGAACATAAACAGCCCAGGCACGCATTACCATAGACGGATCACTATGGTTCATGTAAATGTCACGGGCTTGTTTGTGCTGGAATTCTGAATGCAAAGTACAATCCACTTCATCTTTCAGGGCTTCAAACTCTCTTTTAATTACACGATAAAAGTTTACGATCTCACCGGATACGTCGTTTATAAATTCGATGGCTGACGGCTCTTTTGCAAAGAAAAGCGCACCACCCCCAAAAAATGGTTCATCATAAATCCTATGCTCCGGAAGTATCGGAAGAAGATTTTTTAACATTAATTGCTTCCCACCGTAATAAGTTAGGGGTGGTTTCATTCGTTTTGTTGTTTGATTCATTTGATTTATTTGTTTTTATTAAATTATTTGTACTTTTGCAGTTCTACCACTTATTATTCCAATAAAAAAGGTGAGTACACACCAAAAGGCTAATGCCTCTGCTTGGTGTGTACTCACCTTAATCATATAGTGACTGTGGTAGGTTGCTATATGAAGTAGGGGCTTTTTTAAAGCCCTATTAACTATTCTAAGATTTTAAAAATCTCCTTTGCTTCTGTTATTTCCATACTGCTGGAATTGAGCTATAATTACTTAAACTTGATAACGAGTTACCAGCCGCACCAAAGCAAGCAGTTTTTGTAGGTGTTTGTGTTCCAAAGTCACAATTCCATAGTTCAGGTGCATCACCTTGAACACCTGTATATGAACCTCTGCTAAAACAACTCTGGAAATTTGAAGCTCTATTTAAAAATCTTGTGCCCTCTTCACCAGCTGCAAAAAATATCCACTTGTTTAATTGAAGTTTGAGGCATTCGGCAAAAGTATACATGAATCCCGAGGTTGATACATTAATATTGTACCTGAATAGACCTTCAGGTACTGACAATATGTTAGAACAACCATAAAAAGTCTGTGTAAACCCTCCCGTACTAACATTAACATTATATCTGAATAGGTCTACTGGAATTGATGTTAATGACGTACAACCATTAAAGGTACCATTAAACCCATCACTACTAACATTAACATTATATCTGAATAGGTCTACTGGGATTGAGATTATATTACGACACCCAAAAAAAGTTCTATAGAATCCTTTATTAAGGACATTGGTATTATATCTAAATAAATCCACTGGAATTGACGTTAAGGCTATACAGTTCTGAAAAGTACCATTAAACCCTTCATTACTAACATTAATGTTATATTTAAACAAATCTGCTGGGATTGAGATTAGTTTAGAACAGTTATAAAATGTTTGATAAAACCCAAGAGATCCAACGTTAACATTATAGTTAAACAAACCAGAGGGTAATGATGTTAATGATGTACAATTGTAAAAGGTTTGATTAAAACGACTGACAATCGGATTATATCTAAAGAAATCATCTGGTATTGACGTTAAGGATGTGCAGTTATAAAAGGTTTGGGTAAAGGTATCGGAACCAGCTAACAGGGTATTATACCTAAATAAATCTGTAGGTACTGAAGATAAGGCTGTGCATCCCATAAAAGTACCAGAAAATGCCTGTCCGGACGCTTTAATATTATACCTAAATAAATCTGTAGGCAATGATGTTAATGACGAGCATTTGTTAAAGGTATAAAAGAATGCCCCAGTATCATTATTAGTATTATACCTAAATAAATCTACAGGAATTGATGCTAATTTAGAACAACCAGAAAAGGCATATTGAAACCCATACCAATTAACCTGTGGTGCATACCTAAACAAATCGGCAGGTATTGATACTATGGATGAACAGTTCTGAAAAATACCATTGAATCCAAAACCAGATACTAAAACATTATATTTAAACAAATCTGCTGGAATGTCTATTAAAGAAGTACAGTCATAAAAAACCAGTTCAAATCTATTCATCTTAGTACAATACCTAAATAAATCTGGAGATAATGATGTTAACTTTGTACAGGCTTGAAAACAACTACCCATGCTTGTTAAAGTTACCTTGCCCAGTATACCCTCAGATCCTACTGACTTTAAATTAGAACATCCCCAAAACCCTCCATTTAGATAACCAAAACCTCCAAATATGCCAACTTTCCCCCAGCTAATTATATCCGTTATTAATAACACAGACCCCGTATTGTTAAAACTCCAACTAGGACATTCGCCTGTAATTTCTACATTATAAACTCCTGCATTAGTGTAAGTATGAATCCTATTAATACTATTATAAGTTGTAATTATTGACGAAGAGCCATCACCCCAATTTACAGTACAATTAAATACTCCTTGATTATATAAAGGCAACGTTATTGCTACTCCTGCACCTACTGTCCACTCAGTTGTAAATCCTTGGAAGGATGCAATAGATGCGCAGGCTTGACTAGAAACTCCTATTGTTAATGCTCTACTCATTATATGACTCCTCCTATTACTGTCCATATTGTATTATCAACTTTTATAACTTGCACAACTTTTGATTTTCCTCCCGTTTTTACAGCACCATTTAAAGTAACCCCTGCCTCACCAACTAATGTAATTACACCATCTCCTTCTTGTTCAATAGTAATTACACTCCCAACTGAAAAAGGAACTGTTGCATTTAATGGTACGGTGATCGTTATCGGAGAAACATTATTACACCTTAAATATTCGTTTAAATTTCTTAAAGCTAATGTATATGAGGTTGCAGTTTGCTCGCTAGGTGGGAGCAACAAATCCTGCTTGCCGGATAAATCATGTCCATGGTCTCCATAGGCTGCTGTGGCATGAGTTAATCCAAATCCTGGGAATGATACTTTATTTAACAAAGATTCACTGTTTGCTGCAATCCAAGCGTTAAAATCTTCAATTGCTTGTTTTAAGTCGTTTGTTAAACAGTTTGTGTTTTCATTGCTTTCATAGCTAATCTTAATAGCAGACGAACTTATCATAGCATTTAATTGATCAGCATCTGATAGTTTGTGATAATCAGCCCCAACACCTATTGTTAATGCCATGTATAACGCCCATTTCCCATCTCCATCGTTTTTTACAAATACATTTGTTGGCAGTTTTATAATCTCATAAGCGTCTCTTTCTGCAATAGTATCAAACTTAACTTCAGATATAGACCCTAAATAAAGATTATATAACTTTTGTAAAGTATCCCCACCTGCAGCTACACCATCTTTTATTGCTGTAATTAAACCCGAGGCAACTCCAGCGTTTTCCTTACCTATAATTCCAACAGCTACTCTAACGTCAGCCATTTCGTCAGTGTAGGCTGCTGGCAAAGTATCTTCATCTTTGTGATAAAAAGCTTCTATTAGTGCCGCAAATTGCAGTTGAGTAGGCTTCTTTCCTGTTTCAAACCACGATTTTAAAACATCTCTTCCTGTTGCCATAATAAATTAAAGTTTAAATGAGAAATTAAAAAAGATGATAATAGAATTTATATCGCTTGAACTTACATCCCCATTTGTATTTATAGTAAATTGATTATTGATTACTGTCCTGAAGCTCGGTCGATACAATATCGGTAATGTAAATATAACTCCAACATAATTGCTTGGCACAACGGCTGCACCACATATATGCAAAACACCAAACAAATCTTTTTTATAACCAACTGGAGAATGTCCATTTCCATAATTAGAACACCCTACTTCAAATGAAACAGGGCGCAATCCCTCTTCAATGTCTCTAAGTTTTGCAAGCAAATCGGAGGAATTAATTACGTCTAATAAATCAGTACTCGAAATTAATGCTAACCATTTCTGCTTAATATACGACGCATCGTGAGGCATATAATCAGATTGACCTTGCATATTTACTGCAGGTATTCCAAAGACTAATTTAGCATTTCTGATCTCATACGTGTCATGGCTGATTGCTGGGTTTTCAAACATTTTTAAGCCTTCAATATCATAACTGATATCTATTTGCCAATACACTGTTTGTCCAACTATCCACTGTCCTGTTGTTGTTACACTACCTGAAACTACTTTTAATATTTCTCCGGCTAAACAGATATACCCATCTGTCCAGCTATAGACATTATTTACTATACTAACCACAGCTCCGGAGATTCTGAAGCTTTCTGAAGCACTTAATCCCAAATGCGAAAACATGCCTTTGATAGCATCTCTTATTCCTTCATCCATCCACCTTAGATCATTCAACGTAAATGGAAACCCACCTAATATGTCTGTTTTTAATTTTCTCATTATATACTTAGTATTAAAAATTGTTTTCCTGCTATTTTGTATAAATTTATTAATGCTCTCATTTCAGAAATACTCGAAGTTCCCAGGCTATTAAAAAGCAAAATAGGAACTCTCACTATAAAATGAATAGGAGTTTGTAACTCAATTTCATTGTTTATGAATTTAGTTATCGGATTTGTTTCACCGACAGAATTGTATAAAATCATAGGTGACAATGCCTCCGAATGATTAAATAAATAATCATATTCAATATCTGCAATATCTTCAATATAAATTTGAGAATTATATATATCCATCAAATTAAAAGTGTCATTTAAAAGCTTTTCTAAATAAATTACCTGACCGGTATATTCCAGTCTTTTTAAAGTTCTCAGCCGATAAGAAGTAAAATCATCATACAAAGCATTTACAGGCGCTATTAAACAATTCAAAACTGCAATCATTCTATTCTTTCGTAAAAATGAAGGAAGCAAAAGCTGTATTAATAGGTTAAAATCAACATTAAACATTTGGTGTAGCGGTTAGAGTTAATAAATTAAATTTGTAATAACCCGATATTGCTTCAAAATTTTGGGTTAAAATTGCATCCCAAGCGATTGCATTTTCTTCTTTTGTCCAAATACCTTCTATATACACGTCAACCACTCCGGGAACCAATTGAACAGCATCTACCAACTTAGTCCTATTTATCATCCCCCCGTATAAAATTGTTCTCAAATAATTTTCAATAGCATTTTGCACGACAGGTGTAGCATCACTTATAGTAGTTCCTGTTACGGTTAGCGTCAATGAGTCATATACAAGATTCAGACGAATATCTACCAAACATGCTCCATAAGAGATAATGCTTAAATTTGTTCCTGCAAACTTTATTTTAGACATATAACTTTTAAAACTATCCAGTTCCTGAATAGAGAGTGCTCCCGGAACTCCGGATGTTTCTTTAGCCACTTTTATTCTTAGTTGTCCGCTCACTTCCTTAATGGAAGCACGCTTTACAATCATTTTAACCGCATCATTTATAGAATAAGTAAACTTCCCATCAACCCAAGCCAGTGCGTCGCTAAATTGAAATTCAAAACACTTTGCATGATACCACCTCAAAGTGCCAGGTATCAAAGAAGCTATTTTTGCATCCGTTTCCTGTTTAAGATTATCAAACAAAACTTCAAGTGTCCAAACACAGACTGCAGTAATATATGCCAATAAGTTAAGCAGTTGAGTTGCTGAAGGGGATGTATATCCTGCCAACTCAATTTCATTGCTCTTGGCAGTTATTATTATTTGCTTAATTTCGTTTACTGTTCGTGCCATATCTTTTTTATTTTTCTGTTTGTTAAACTAACTCACTACAAAGCCAGTTCCTATTTCCCAAAACCCTATTCCTTGCTGTATTTCTACAATCAAAACGGATGAAGGTATTATATTATCGTTTTTATAGTAATTCACTACATTTTTATTAATGATCATATTCCCGTCAAACCTTAATTCAGTTCCGGGAACAATGTCAGAAGTAATATTTATACCATTATCATCCGCAAGTTTCTTTGCGCCATCCACAGCTCCATAAACCTGCAGTGCTATGTCGAAAAGCGATTGTCCTGGTAATACTATTATTTTACTCATAGCTTGCTTCTATTTGTAATTTATCATTTACAATATTTACCTGAGATACTTTCATTCCATCTTTTTCAAACTGATCAGATATTTCATTCATCATATCGTTCGTAGTATCGTCATTCAAATAATTTTCAATGCCTATTCCAGTTTTAGGAAATTCCTTCCATTCGCCTTTTTGGGAACTTAATAATAATGTTTGATGTTGTATAGTACTTTCTCCAAAAGCAAAATCACCATTAATGATTGCTAAGTCTCCGGTTTCGTCTAATAATATATCCTTTGGCATCAGTGTTTTATTTTTGTGTTTTCAATATCATCAAAACTTTCCTTAACTGATATAGCAGCAAGAAGTGGAGCCAGTGAAGTTTTAAAAGTTCCGGATGCTGAGTCAGATGAAGCATTATTTAAAGCATCAATTATTTTATCTATCCTGGCACTCATTTTATTCAACTCTTTTTTTAATATATCAGCTTTTGCAATAGTGTTTGAACCATTATTAAACACTATTTCAGAACCATTTAAAACTACTTCCGTTTTATCAATTTTAATATGAATTTTATCAATTTCACTCACCTTTAATACATAGATCGTATTTGAATTAGAAAGCCTCCCACAAAGCACCAAACTGCCAATTTTTGGGTAAACAACAACCCTGTTTCCTGAAGCTTCAATTAAGCTTCGCAATTTAACATCGGTATATTCACCATCAGCTTCCACATCGCAACAATCTTCATTTTCATCTACTGAAATTACAACAGCAGGAAACAGAACATCCGTTGCTCCAAATCCTCTCAGTGCTTTTCTTAGTTCCTCAGCTTCTTTACTCATTTGTGTTCAGTTTTATTCCGATTGTTACTTTCCTTCTGGATCCACTCATTCCGAAAGACACTTCAGTGCTTTCAATAAAATAATCGCCACCTCGCACCGGAAACAATGGATCTGTTAATTCAGCTTTCATCCCGGGTTCTGAATAAGGTTGTAAGAAACAATTAACTACACCTCTGTATCCTGTGTACTTATAGCGTTCAATTTCTGTAGAGGCTAAGGTTTCTAATTGCTTTTTATCATGCACATCATAAAAATAAAGCGTCCTGAGCTCTCCGGACGAATCTCCGATTGTTGCCTCCAGCTTGCTTCCGTTCCTATCCATAGAAATAGCTTTCACCCTCAGCTTTACATCTTCTTTATTCTGCCACTTCAAATCATCGGCTTTTATGATATTCCTTCCATTGATAAGCTTTACCGACTTACCCACGTTTTTAGTATAAGCCAATCCGGCATATAAAGTATTATCCTGGTTAAAGTAAATAGTCAAACCATATTTATCCTTCAGTTCCTGCAGTACCCAAAGAGCCGTTTTGTTATTAGCCACAAAATTAATGATAGATATTTCAGGAATATCCTTGCTCAGTGTAAACCCACATACATCAGCCAAATGCTTCAGTATTTCATTTATCGTTGCTTTTTTCCAGCTTTTGGTAATATTAATTGATTTCAAAGGATATGTCCAGTCTTCGCACTCCAGCTCAAGTGGAGCTTTTAAATTCACCCGGTTAACGAAACCTACAAACTCAGTATCTAACTTGCCATTATAGCCTAATTTGATTTCAATCTTTTGTCCTACCTCAAATTTCTTACTCAACTCTACTTGCTGCAGCTTGTCATTTTCAACACGGATGTAAGCGGTTAATGGCAATTTTACAATAGCAGTATCGCCCAGCATAAAAACTGACCGTTTCACAACCACATCATTTACCGAACGAAGCCGTGTATTACCTATTGTTATTTCACTATTTAACCAAAATGCCATCGTTTATTTTATTTCAAGTTCTAAATAAATATCACTTTTTAATTGCAATTCAAATACTTGTGAATTTTCAATCCCCTGCATATCTGATATACTTAAGGAGGTAATAATACAATTATCTTTAGATTGTAAAAACGCATCGCTCAAGGCACAATCCAGTGTTAGCATTTTTTTTAATTTATACAAATCCCTTAAAGTGTAAAGCCACTCTTCTGGATAACTACCATCATCATTAATTACAGTAAAAATCAGCTTCATGTTATATCCCTGTATGTTGATAATTTCCTTAACTGTATCATCAAAATCAGTCATCGGAGTTTCAATTATCGTTTTTTGTGAAGAAATATTTATAAATGCATTGGGCAATTCAATTCCATTCAAATAAAGAGGCATAAACATCCATGAACCTATATTTGATAACTTATAAAGTTGTTTTCCTCTCATACTTTGCGAAGTATGAATATCATAATAATTATTTGAATTATTATGAAAATTACCAGCAACCATCCCACGAGACTCATCTTTCAAAGACTGTGGAAAAGGCAAACCTATCGTTCCCCTTGTCATTTTCATTATTGTCATCAAATCAAATACTACCATTATTTACCCCCTGCCATTGCATTACCATTACTTACTATTTTTAACATAGCTTCCAATATCATTTTTTCCAAATCTGCGATTCCTTCTTTTGAGGTTGCAGGATTTATAATTATATTATCATACAACTTTCCTAATTGTACAGTAGTATAATTTCCACGTGCACCACCGGAGGCTATATTTGCTGATATTTTTCCCATTAAACTATCATGCATATTTACTTCTTTTTTTTGCGGAGATATACTATTTAGTTTTTCTGAGGAAGCTTCTGATAATAGTGCTTTTATTGCATCATTAGTTTCTTTACTTTTATTAATTCTTTGTGCATAAACTAAAGCCGGATTTCCCATACTTGTAATCATATCCATAATTCCAACATCACTCATCATATCTTTTTGTTGAGCTCTCTGTTGTTTATACAAAGCAACCAATTCATCTTGCATTGCCATTGCTCTTGCTTTTTTATCTATGCTTGCAGCTACTTTATCATAAGCTATCGAAAGATCGTTAGTTTTACCATTTTCAAGGTCTATTCCTTTTAATAAATCAGGATATAAATCTCTCATTTCTTTTGCAAGTCTTAACCTTTCAGTACTTCCTGAATTAGTTTTGTTAATTGCAGCAAATAAAATATCTAATTTTGAGCGTTCATCCGCTGAGTTTTCTGCAGCTTTTTCAGAAATATTGTCCATCGATTGGCTCAGCTGACTTGTTTTGTTCATTAAAAAATAAACAGCAGTACCAATAGCTATAATTGCTACTGCTGCAGCAACGTAAGGATTAGCTAACATAGTCCCATTTAATGCTTTTTGTGCTATATCCCATGCTATTGTTGCTTTTTGGGTTACCCACGAAGCCACTGCACCAGTTTTTATTGCTATATTTTTAAGATTTTCTAATTTAGTAAGCCATGCAATAGCTTTTCCTGTCATCATAAATGCAGGAACTAAATCGCTGATAGTACTTACTGTTTGCACAGCTACAGAAATAAATGGAGCCGATGCACCCGTTAAGTCAAAATACTTAATCTTAAGCTCATCAATTCTTGCTTGCATACGTGCCGTTTTTTCAGCAGCCGACTCCATTTTAGTATTAGCTTGTTCCTGTGCTGTATTAGTGCCCTGAATGGCTTTATTATAAGTATCTATTTGTGGAATTCCTGATATTAGAGCCATTGCAGCATTAGCATTTTCCATTCCAAACATTTTGCCAAGTAAAGCAGAATCTTTTAATACTTTTTGTAAAGGACGTAACCGGTCTGTTAATGATAAACTTTTATCAGACAATGTGCCAACATTAACACCTGCCTGTTTTAAACCTTCTAAAACATCTTTAGGCATAAATCTACCTTCTGACATTTTCATAATTGTATTTCGCAAAGCTATACCACCTTCACTACCTTTTTTTCCAGCTTTATCTAACACTTGTATGGCTGCATTAGCCTCGCTAAACGAAATGCCTGCCATTTTAGCAGCCATTCCTGATTGCTCCAAGGCTGCTTGTATTTGTGGCAATTCTGCCGAACCTTCTTTAGCTGCAGCAGCCATGATATTCATCATTTCGCTCATCTTACTTGCTGCTGCATTAGGATCGTCAAGCGAAACCTGAAACTGATTCATGGCAGTTGTCAATACATTGGCTGCTGCTACCGAATCACCCCCCATGGTTTTGCTCAATACATTTATTGAGTTCCCCATTGCTGCCAAAGCTTCTGGTGTGTCAGCTATTGCGGGTCCTAATTTCGATAAAACTATCTTATAGGATTCTACATTCTGTGCTGCTGATCCTCCAAATGTAATTGCTGCTTTTCTTGCTGATTCTTCTAAAAGTTCTAGTTTTTCAGCACCTACACCCGTAATTGCGGACAAATCAGCAATAGCACTGTTTAGTTCTATGCCCGGCTTATTAATATTTGCTAATCCCTCTCCTACACGCCTTATTGAATCGCCAATAGCGTTCAGCTTCATAAAGCTTGCACCAAATTTATCACATATACTTTGTGTTTTTGATATATTTTGCTGTAACTTTGTAGCTAATTTGTTGATTGTATCAAAAACTGCATTACCGTTAGTATCAAATTTAATTGTATAAGATAAGATGTCGCTCATAGGGATTATTATTGCCTTTTTATTAGTATCTGGGTTTGGTATTTCTACAGATATCTATTCCGATTTCTTTGGAATTTCTAAAAATAAAAACGATGTACTTTCTATTGCTTTAGGAATTTTATTTACCATTATGCTTATTTATATAAGCTTTTAAAACTTATTCCCCATTTTCCTTTTTTCGAATATGTTCGAGTTCCTTAATTCGCATTGCCCAGGTTTCGTCAGAGAGGCTATCAGGATCGTGAATGTGCATATAATAGCGTAATTGGGCATTCATTACACGAAGCCATTCACTTTCTTTTACTCCGGAAGCCTCTAAAACTTTACCAGTTCAGCTTCCTTTAACTCAATCAATTCAGCCAATTTAATACTAACACTCAGAAAGAGCGTATCATTTGTTTGTATCTCTTCATCACCACCCAGCCAGCAATTAGCTAAAATAACTTCATTGAACTTCATTGGGTCTTTTGCTCCAACAGTGGAAGCATAACTTAATGTTTTACGATCCACAGGCTTTAAATAACCTATACGACCATCTACTATAATTCCACTTACTTCACCATATTTTTTCTTCCATTCAGCAATTTGATCAGATGTTGCTTCACCTATTAATTTTTTATTTTCTTTCATAATTTATTTTTATTAAATGATTATTACTTACACAACCCACCACCCTCCAAAGGATATCCTTTGGAGGGGTTGGGGAAGGTCTTTAACTTAAGGTATTATAGTCAATCTTCACGCAATCAAACGGAACACTAACCTCCATATCGGTATCGCCTTGTTTTAATGCTTTTTCAATATCTTTTAAAACAACACCTTTGCAAACATCTGTTCTTATTAATCCATTTTTATTGTAAGCAATTGTAATATCAATACTCCGTTAAATTTTAAGCAGCAATTTTGCCAAATTCCAGTAGTTCTTTATATATTTTCTGATTTTTTGCAGTGTTTGGGTTAATAGCGAACCTGCGAATAAATTGATCAAGCATCAAAATGTTGTTAAATAATG
>JBBRCQ010000076.1:0-16093 GCA_038204725.1 Bacteroidales bacterium
AGATCCTTGCAGATGATGAGTCCAAGTCCTGTACTGGATTCACCTTCGGTACCTTTGCGACTGGTATTGACATCCAAACGGAAAAGATTTTCGATGAGTTGTTTACTCATGCCAACTCCTGTATCTTCAATAGAAACCTCAACGAAATGATCGGAAATCTGCTTAGCTGAAATTATGATACTACCCCCTCTTGGAGTGAACTTTACTGCATTTGAAACAAGGTTGCGAATTACAGTTTGTAATATATTGTTATCAGCAGAAACAGTTGTATCACCTGGGATTTCATATTTTATTTTAATTTCTTTTTTTTCAATAGATCCATGGATCATTTCAACGCTTTCATAAACATTTGGAAGCAATTGAATGATTTCCTGATTAAAAGGAACTAATCCCTGTTGAATTTGTGCCCATTCAAGCAAATTCTCGAGTAAACGGAAAAGGTTTGTTGCCGAGTTTTTCATGCTTAACGAAAACTGTTTGATCTCATCCATCGTTAAGCTTGGCAAATCCTCAGCCATTATTTGGGTGAGTCCCAGGAAACTATTGAAAGGACTTCGCAAGTCGTGGGAGATGATGGAAAAAAATTTATCTTTTTCGGCATTGACTTTTTGAAGTTCTTCGTTTTTAAATTTAATTTCTGCTTCTGCAATTTTACGTTCAGTAATCACTTCAGTATAAGTGATAATACCTCCTATTTCATTTCCAATCCCATACCAGGGAATACATTCCCAACGGTTATAAGTAAGTGAACCATCGAAACGCACAAACGAATCATCGTCATTTCGTTCTGTAGCTCCAGCCAGGCAACGTTGATGAACATCCTTCCATTTTTGTGGAATTTCAGGGAACACTTCGTAATGGTGTTTTCCAATAATATCCTCTTCGGTGATATTATAATCCTGCAAATAACGATCGCTAACGGCAATATAATTCATATTGCGATCGTATATAGCAATGGCACTTGGATCGTGCTTTACAATAAATTTCATTCTTGCTTCACTTTCACGCAATTTTCCCTCAACAAGTTTACGCTCTGCAATTTCAAGCTGTAGTAATTTATTTTTAGTATTAAATTTGAATAAAAAAAAGACTAAAAAAAGCAAAATCAAAATCAACACACTGGATTCAATAACTTCATATAATATGATAACATTCCAGTATTTGGCATTAAAATCCATTCCAAATACAGCAATAATCTTGTCATTCGCCTCATCTTTTACAGGGACATACACGCTTACCCATGTCCCCCATCTGTCTGACAAAGGAGGAGTTACATGGTCTTTTCCGTCAATGAATGGCTGCTTATCTTCCGGTTTAGCTTCCGTATATTCTTGCCCGGGAGATGAATAATCTTTTGAATCCTCAGGTTCGGAATCTGCATAGAAGTATAAATTGCCATTTCTTTCGGTATACAGATAAGCAAATCTTGCATCGGTATTAACACCAATAATTGCTTTCAATTTATTTTTCAAAAGCTTATACTGTGGTTTATCAATATCATCCGGCTTTGCTTCAAGCAGCATTAAATCATCAACAGGCAATGCAGCAACAATTGATCTTGCAATTTGCAATACTTTTTCTGTCTGATCATTTTTAAATCTTTTCCAAGTATAACCGATATAAATTACACTCAAAATAATAATCAGAATCAAAACCAATCCGTGAATGGTTGCTTTTTTATATTTATCTTCTTCCATAACTATCTCCCTTTCAGCATTATATTTCAAGCTCTGTGTATGATTTTTTATTTTAACAACTCTAAAAATTCTTATTTTAAATTAAAAAATCACAATTATCATTTGATTATCAATGCTGTTTTTTCACTATTATCCGATTAAAAATAACCCAAAACGCATGTACAATCGTTCAGGTATATTTGCAGGGCAATAGTGATTTTTTATAACATCATTCAATGTATTTATTTAATATGCTTTTTTATAACATCCACCAATGAAGCGATGCTATATGGTTTTGAAATATAATCGGTGCACCCGGCTTCCAATGCCTTTTCTCTGTCGCCCGACAGCGCAAATGCAGTTTGGATGACAATTACTACCTTGGTGTTCAGTTTTCTGATTTGGCGGGTTGCTTCATAACCATCCATATCAGGCATTTTTACATCCATAATCACCAAATCGATGTCGGAATGATTTTGGCAAGCTTCAAGCGCTTGTAAACCTGTTTCGGCAGTTAATAATTCTTTGGTCATTTTTTTAACTGCCAAAGTTATAAGCATTCGGGATAATTCATCATCATCGGCAATTAATATTTTCAACCCTGATATTTCAGGATTTCGATGAATTTCAGCAACCTCTTCCATCGTTTTCGTTTTTAGCTGATTTTCGTCAGGCAATCCAACATTGTAAGGTAAAGTAAAATAAAATACAGAGCCTATTCCGGTTTCACTGTCTATCCAAATGCTACCACCCAGCATTTCCACATATGCTTTTGAGATGGACAAACCCAATCCTGCGCCTTCATAGTTCCTTGAAAGAGACTCACTTCCTTGCCTGAACCTTTCAAAAATAAATTGTTGTTTTTCCTTTGGAATTCCAATGCCGCTATCTTTTACAAAAAACTCAAGGTAGTTTCCCTTTTTTTCGTAGCCAAATTCAATAGAACCTTTGGGTGTAAACTTTATCGCATTTTTAACAAGATTCGTAAGAATGGCATAGAGTTTTTCACGGTCTGTAAAAATAATGGCATCTTTATCAGCTAATGAATTTTTAATGCTGAACTGTAATCCTTTTAGTTCGGCTTCAGGCTTAAAGAAAGTATAAATGTAGTCATTCTGTTCATTCACATTCGATTCTGAAACTGAGACTTCCATTTGTCCGGATTCTACTTTGGAAATACTCATGATATCGTTGATAATATTCAACATGCGCGCTCCACTTTTTTCGATGATGCCAATGTACTCTTGTTGCTCCTCACCCGACAATTTAGGTTCTTTTAATAATTCAGTAAACCCGAGAATACCACTCATTGGTGTACGAATTTCGTGACTCATATTGGCAAGAAAAGCTGATTTCAAACGGTCACTTTCTTCGGCCTGAACTTTGGCTTTTATCAATTCCTGCTCGGCATATTTGCGTTCGGTAATATCTACAGATGAACCCACAAAATGTGTAATTTGCATATTATTATCAAAGATAGGCGAAATGGTTTTTTCCTCACAATACAATTCTCCATTTTTCCTTTTATTAATCATTTCTCCTCTAAAAACTTTACCGGACAGAATTGTTTTCCACATCTTTTCATAAAATGAAGTGTCGCTTTTACCCGATTTTAGAATTCTTGGCGTTTTACCTATTACCTCATCCGATGTATATCCGTTTGCTACTTCAAAGGCATGATTCACATATTCAATCAGTCCTTCACTATCAGTAATTATTATAGAATCTACTGTTTGTTCTACAGCGCTGGAAAGCTTTCTGAGCGTATCTTCTGCCAATTTGCGTTCGGTAATATCGCTTGAGATGCCTATAACGCCTGTTATTTTTCCATTATTACCTACAATGGGTGTATCTGTAACATAAGCCATAAAAGTACTTCCGTCTTTTCTTTTTACAAGAAATTCACCAGACCAGGAATTCCCACTATTTAATTCTTTCATAATGGATGCAGCCTGTTCTTTGGTTGTTTGTGAAGGTGTTAAACTAACAATGTTTTGTCCCAAAGCCTCTTCGGCAGTCCAGCCATAAATACTTTCAGCAGCATTGTTCCAGTATATCACAATGTTTTGCAAGTCGGTAGCAATCACCGCCTGACCCACATTTTTCAACAAATCTGCCTGAAATTTTATTTTGCTCTGTATATTTTTGCTCTCAGTGATGTCTCTTGAAAAGGCAAGAAAACTTGTTTCTGAAATTTTAACCCCATCCAAAGACCACCATCTTTTTGTTCCATCTTTTTGATTGATCAAAACTTCTGCTTTTGTATTACCATACTTTACTAATGATATAAAATGATTCAAACCTGTTTCAAGTGATTCTTCACTAAGAATTTCAGGTATTGACATATTCAACATTTCAGTTTTTGTATATCCACTCATCTTAGTTGCAGAATCGTTCACATCAATGTATCTACCGGTTTCATTCACAACAAAAATACCATCAGGTGCATGGTCGATGTAACTCCTGAATTTCTCTTCATTTAGCCTGAGCGCATTTACTGCATTATTACGTTCGGTTATATCACGAATAATCATACTGGTGCGTTCAAGGCCCTCTTTATTTTTAAAAGAAGAAGAAGATATCTCAGCAGCGAAATGTGTTCCATCTTTCCGTATCAATGTTATTTCACCTTTTGCCTTACCTTTTAATTTCCGTATTGCTATCAATTCTGATAATCTTTTATCGGAATCATCAGCAATGTTTACCCTGTTTAAAGAAATAAGTTCCTCAAATGCATACCCAAATATAGTGCATGCCGCCTGATTGGCCGAATGGATTTTCCCATCAGGACTTGTTAACAAAATGGCGTCCATGCTGGTTTCGAAAAATGCACGGTATCTGGTTTCGCTTTCAAGCATTTCAGCTTCAGTTTTCTTTCGCTCAGTAATATCCTCAACCATACCAATTATTTCCTGAATCTTATCATTTTTATCCCTGAGAGCAGTTATAAATAAATTGGCCCATACTATATTTCCGCTTTTATGGATGTATCTTTTTTCCAAATTGTAACTGGGTATTTTCCCATCTATTAAATCGGTAAATAGATGCATATCCTTTTTAATATCATCCGGATAGGTAAATTCAGTAAACTTCATTTCAGATAATTCATTGCTATTGTAGCCTATCATTTTAGATAATGACAAATTGGCAACAATTGGATAACCTTGAAAATCAATCAGCGCCATTGCAATAGGAGACTGATCAAAAATGGCCCGGAAGCGCTGTTCACTGGCCAGCAACTTTTCTTCTGATTGTTTACGGTCAGTAATATCACGGCCTATACCAAGCACACCAACAATGTTACCAATACTATCATATACCGGACTTTTAATTGTTTCAAGATAGGCAGGATGACCATCATCAGCAAAAGTGATCCATTCTTCGTTGGAAGTTGGCCTTCCGGCAGCCATGGCATTACAATCATTTTCACGAAAGAAACTGGCTAGTTCAGGGTTTACAAAATCATAGTCAGTTTTGCCTACAATTTCATTTTCAGTGGCTCCGAAAAATCGCTCAAACATTTTATTGCAAGTGAGATATACACCATTTGTATCTTTCAACCAAATAAGATCAGGAATTGTTTGCAAAAGTGTACGAAGATGGTTTTCACTTTGTTTTAATGCTATTTCTGCCTGTTTCCGTTTTGTAATATCGCGGAAATTATATTGAATCACTTTCTTTTTATCTTCCAGATAACTATTGCTAATAAATTCTACAATGATACTTTGTCCATGTGCTGTTTCCAATTTAAAATCGTCATAAGGAATACTCTCATTTTGCTGTAATGCTGACAATTGAATTTGATGACCGGATTGATCTCTTAAGAATCCGGCAACACTTATATTTTTCCCAATTAATTGTACGCTTGGAATACCCAACATTTCAACCAATAAAGGATTCACATCTTTAATGATACCGGTTTTGGCATCTAACATAAGTATCCCATCTTTTGCTGTTTCAAAAAGTTTGCGGTATCTGTTTTCGGAAACAATCAGAGATTTTTCGGTTTGTTTGCGAAGGCTGATATCAAGAACAAGTCCGGTAACAATAAGAGGTTTACCATTATCGTCTTTTTTTACAACGGATCCTATATCATAATACCATTTATATTCGCCCGATTGAGTTAATATCCGATATTCTGTTTCGTATTTATCCAATGATCCGTTGAGATGCTTCCGCATTGAATTCATAGTTGACTCATAATCATCAGGATGAACCAGAGCCATGAAATCATTGTAATGTTTAAATTTTCCGGATGAATAACCTAACATTTCGGCTTTACGCTTATCAAAAACAACATACCCGGTAGTTAAATCTAATTCCCACCAGGCCATATCTGCAGCTTGCATCGCCAATTCAAACCTTGAATAACTCTCAATCAATTTGTTTTCTGATTGTTTCCGCACAGAAATATCAATCATTGTTATCAGACATTGATCACCGTTATGTGAAACAATGCCACAAATGCTAACATCTATCGACACATCATTGTTAGTTAACAAAGTTATATCAATGCATTGTTTAGCTTTACTTTCAAATAATTTATGAAGAAAGAGATTGTAGATGGGCTTGCATTCATCAGAAACAAAAAAGCCAAACTGACTGTTTATCAAAAGCGACCGTTCTTTGCCCAATATTTGAACACCTGACATGTTTAGTTGTACTATTTTACCTTCTTTAGAAAGGGTAAAATATGCCATTGGAGCAAAATCATACAATTCAATTGCATCCTGTGCAGCAGTTTTAGCCAGCTGCAATTCTTCATTCTGAATTTCAAGTTCTACCTGATGTACTTCCAACTCATGAATAAGTTTTAGTTTATCAGCTTCATTCAATAATGCAGTATTTTTGGATGCATTCTTTTTTAACTGTTCTTCTGCCATTTGGCGAAGCAGTTTCGAATTGGTATTGAGATTAACTTTCTTTTTCATATCGTTCTGCTTAATTATTCTCAATTTTAGAAATGCTTTTTCATTAAACCCTTTAAAGAGGATAAATTGAAGGGTTTTGTAATATAATCATTGCATCCTGCATCTAGTGCATTTCTTCTATCTCCTGAATCTTCAGAAAAAGAATGTGCAATAATAACCACATGGTCGTTAAATTCTCTGATTTTCCTGGTAGCTTCATATCCGTTCATTTCAGGCATTTGAAGATTCATCAGTACCAAATCAAAGTCAGCGTTTTTTTTGCAAATATCGATAGCCTGTTGTCCTGTGCTGACTTTAACAATCTCTTTTCCAAATGTTTCCATTGACAATGCTATGAATATTTCAGCAATTTCGTTGTCTTCAACAATTAAAATTTTGAGTCCTGTTTTTTCGGTATGAAGTTGTTTGTTTGTTCCATGAACAGAAATTTCTGTTCCTAAATTTCTCTTTTCATTTGCTGAAGCGATGTGAGGAATCGTAAAATAAAAGACCGAGCCTTCTCCTTCTTTGCTTTCCAGCCATATACGACCTCCAAGCATTTCAACATAAGCTTTTGCAATAGAAAGTCCCAATCCTGATCCTTCAAAATTTCTTGTATTGGATACATCTGCCTGCATGAAGCGTTCAAAAACAGTATGATGTTTGTTTTCAGGAATCCCAACTCCGGTATCTTTCACAAAAAATTCTAAGGTGTCATTTTTGTGAGATATTCCACATTCAATAGAACCCTGAAATGAGAATTTTATAGCATTATTTATTAAACAGCTCAATACATCATTAAGTTTTTGGCAATCCGTTATAATATTGAATTTGTTGTCAGGTAAATTATTAATCAAGATTAAATTCAGATCTTTGGCTTCTGCCATCATTTTATATCGCGAAATAAGTTCACCATACAAACAACTGATATTAAATTTCGAAACTTTCAGTTTTAATTGTCCAGCCTGAATCTGTGAAATTTCAACAATGTCATTGATAGTATTCAATAACCTTTCGGCACTTTTATTAATAATCCCAATGTATTTATCTCTTTCACTTTTAGTTAGCTCCTCGTTTTGAATTACAGAGAGGAATCCAAGCAAGCCATTAAAAGGTGTTCTAATTTCGTGGGAAATATTATTCAGAAAAGCAGTTTTCAATAAATTACTTTCTTCGGCTCTTTCTTTAGCCAATACCAATTCTTCATTTAATTTTTTGTATTCCAGATTTTGAAATTCAATTTCTGCATTTTTCTCTTCCAGCCTATTTTCATACATTTTACTATCGGTAATGTTTACACCAATACTTGCCATTCCCTGCATTTCATCTATACCGGATTGTAATGAAATATTGTACCATGATATAAATAATTTCTCACCATTTTTAGTAACAATCTGATTATCGTAGTTTTTAATCATATTGTCTTGTTGTATCCCTTTGATAAAAATCTGAAATAATGAATCCCTTAATTCAGCGGGAATAAATAGTTCAAACCAGTTTTTCCCGATGATTTCGTTTCCTGAATATCCGGTTATATATAAAAAATAATGATTACAAAATGTTATATTTCCATCCTTATCAAGCAATAGAGAAACGATATTGCCACTTTCCAGAATCTGGTTCAATCTACGTTCGGACTCCAATAATTTTAATTTCACCATTCTGTTTTGCCAGTTTCTGGATTGCTTCACCATTAAAAGCCCCAGAAGCATGGTTGCAGGAGTATATAACAAAAGAAGTGGAAATATAATAATTTTAAATGTAAGAAAAGTTTTTTCGTGTGGCAATAACAATGTACAGGTAGACATTACAATATGTACAATCAGTCCCAAGATTAATAAATCGGAATAATAATAGTTGTTACTTTCAAAAGGTCTGAATTTACGCCACATCAGCCCAATGGAACCTGAACTGAAAATCACTGCCAGACCCATCCATAACCCATCTCCACCCATATACAATCTTACCATGCCAGATATTAACATTGCAACAATTGTTGGAATAGGCCCAAAAAACAAACCTGAAACAGAAAGCAATATTGATCGTGTATCAAAAGTAATTCCGGGTACCAGCGTCCATGGTGTTAACATTAGAATTACACTGATTCCACCTATAATTATTCCTGTTAGTATTTTAAAACCTGAACTTTTTGACGCCTCATTTTTCATCCATATATTTTCATATAGCATTGCGAATGACAATAATATGGCTGTATTTTGCAACAATCCTAACAAAATTGAATTTCCCATTAACTTATTTCAATTTAAATTTAAAAATAGTTTTTACCTAGTTTTCAATAAATTAAGTATTTTCTGTTTCAAATTATCTTCTTTTATTGGTTTCGTTATAAAATCGTTACAACCTGACTGTAATGCTTTTTCTTTATCTTCAGAAAAAGCAAAAGCAGTTTGTGCGATGATGTACATTTCAGGTTTCATTTCCAGAATTTTTTTCATCGCTTCATATCCGTCCATTTCCGGCATTTGAAGATCCATCAGTACTAAATCAATATCAGGATTGGAACGGCACATTTCGATGGCTTGCAGCCCTGTTTTTGCATTTAAAACTGCTTTACAGAACCTTTTAACAACCATTGTTATCAACATCCCTGATATTTCATCATCTTCAGCTATTAATATCTTCATGTTCAACATTCTTTCTTCTGCTTCTTCATCTGAAACAAAATTTGGAGCATGTTCTTTTAAAACAGGATGAACTTTGCATGGAAGGGTCAAACAAAAAGTTGAGCCTTTATTTACTTCGCTCTCCACCTGAAGTTTACCCAAATGTTTCTCAGCAAAATCCTTACAAATAATCAAACCCAGTCCTGTACTGGATTCACCTTCGGTACCTTTGCGACTGCTACAAATATCAATGCAAAACAAGCTTTTCAACATCTCTTGATTCATCCCAATACCTGTATCTCTTACAGAAATTTCAATTGAATCGTTGTTCACCTTTTTTGCAGCAATAGAAATACGTCCTGCGTTGGGTGTAAACTTTACGGCATTTGAAACAATATTTCTTATGATAGTTTGAAGCATATTATTATCAGCATACACCTCCAGTTCATAAGGTATATCATACACTATTCTGATTCCCTTTTTACTGGCAGCGTCATGTATCATTTCGATACTTTCATTTACAATTGAAATCAATTGAAATGTTAAGGGATTGAAAGGGATTAATCCCTGTTGTATTCTAGCCCATTCCAGAAAATTTTCGAGCAAGCGCATAAGGTTAGCGGCAGAATTTCGCATAGTTACTGCGTACTTTTGAATTTCCTCCATGGTTAAACTGGGTAATTCATCTGCCATAATCTGAGTGAGTCCCAGAAAGCTGTTAAATGGACTGCGGAGGTCATGGGAAATAATAGAGAAAAATTTATCTTTTTCAGCAACAATTTTCTGAAGTTCTTCATTTTTAAATATTATTTCTGCTTCAGCTTTCACATCTTCAGAAATATCAATAACAAGTCCATGCCACAATATATCGCCATCCTCCTGTAATTCCGGAGATGACATTATGTGCAGCCACTTTATCTCTCCATTCATCAAAATACGTCCTTTCCAGTCGAAAGGTCGTTTCAAATAAATTCCTTCCTGATTTAATTTTTCAAATTCACATTTATCTTCAGGATGTATCGATTGAGGTATCAATGTTGCATCCAGAAGAAGATTTTCAATACTCAGGTTAAAAATTTCAGCTGCCCTTGAGCTCACAAAATCGAGTTTAATTGTTCCATTGGGTTTACTATGTAGTATATAAACTCCAACAGGAATTTTAGTGACCAACCTATCGAACTGCAGTTTACTTTTATGCAGTCTGTCTTCTGTTTTTTTGCGCTCAGTAATGTCATTCAATAAAACATGTCGTGCTTGTCTTCCATTTGAAATAACTGAATGCGAAACAATTTCAACGAAAACAATATCTCCGTTTTTTTTAATATTTCGCCAAGCTCCCCCTGGATTATATTCATTTTTAGCAAGCTCAATATCCTTCAGCAAAAGAGGGATATCTTCGCTACAATGAATATCTTTTAAAGTAAGAGAAAGGAATTCCTCTCTTGAAAAACCATAATGCACCAATGCCGCTTGATTTACTTCCAAAAAAGCAAGTGTACTCAAATCATATATGAACATTGGTTGAGGATTGTTATCAAACATATAACGATATTTTTCCCCATTTTCGCTCAATACAGCTTCAACTTGTTTGCGGGGAGTTATATCAACTGCTGTTATCAGGCATTCATCATCATGTTCCATTACGATCCCATTCAGTAAAACATTGACAAGTAAATTGTCTTTTGCAACTATGCTTACTTCGCAGGTCGCCTTGTTTTTATTACTAAAAATAGTATCCAAAAAAAGTTTAAAAACAGTCAGCGTATCATCAGTTATATAAGTGTCAAATTGACTATTTTTAATCTGATCACGATCTTTATCAATCATTTGCAATCCACATTGATTGGTATCAATAATTTTACCTTTTATGGAAACAGTAAAAAGAGCGACCGTTACAAAATCGTACAATTCATTATATTTTTGAGTAGCAATGGTAGCTAATTGCTGTTTTGCCAACAAAAGCTCTTTTTGCTGCATTTCAAATTCAATCCGTTGCACTTCCAACTCTTGAATGAGATGAATTATTTCGGGATCTGAATGCTGAGAATCCGATTTTCCAAATTTATGAATCAACAACTCTTCAGCCTTATGGCGAAGCATTGTAGGATCCGAATTGTCTGCATCATTCATTATTTTAATTTTTTATTTTAAAAAGAATGTGTATCGTGTATGTGTTTATGTTTGAATATTGGTGATGTCATGCCATTGTTTATAAGCAGATTATTTAAATGAATCAAAATTACAACAATTATGAATATTCCTATTCATTTTTTTTATTGAAAAACAATTTACGGCTGATATTGCCTTGTTGATTTATCAATTGTACGGTTAGGATTTGTGATTTTACATTCAGATTCAATTTATGCTGTATTGCTCCTTGTAAAGTTTGATGCAACAATAAGCGACCTGTGACATCATATACATTCATCTCCGTTTCTGTTCCTACCAAACTAAGATCAATGATTAGCTGATCACCATCTGTATAAATTCTGGCCGGAAGTTCGTCATAGCTTGCATTCTGATCAGGTCCAAAATGCAATATAAACCGGGAAGCATCATCTGAGGTTAACGATTGAAAACGATAGCTCTTTTTTGCTTTCATGTTTTGAATATAATGCATGTGCCGATCTTCCAGCATTACTGTTTCAAATTTTTCATTTTCAAAATTGCATCTAATTGTATAATATCCATCGGTTCCGGCTTTAAACTTTAACGGAACCATTGGATTATCAATGGTATCAGTAAGGTATCGCACTGAGAAAGATTTGTCAGCTGAGGGCAAATAAAGACTTGGAGCTGTTGCAACCGGGCTAAACATTTTTGCGGCACCTTGTTGAGGATCAGCATATCCAAACATCAACCGTACTTCATCAAAACTTTGATCGGCTTCAGACTGTACAACAACACTAAATAATCCCCGATCAATGATTGTTGAATTTTTAAACCACGCTCCGGCTCCGTCATGAACACGGATAGTATTATCCATACCGAGATTGGCTGCACTGGCCGCTCTTACAAAGAAACCCTGCATAGGAGCAATGTATCTGTTAACACCATTGGTTCCACTTCCTAATATCGAATTACAGACACCATAATTTGAAGCATCTTTATTATAAATCCACATATCGTAACCACCACCGCTGTTTAGTAAATTAGAACGCGACCAACCCGAAGCAGCTTGCCAGTCGATAGAAGAAGGATAGGGATTACCCACAAAATTGAATCCGTTTAAATTGATATCAGTACTGTTGATTGTAAGATAATAATCTATAGAAGCATTGTTTAAATTCCCTGCAAATGTGTTGGTTGGAGTACTCGCCTGTGCTGAATAAAGATATCCTCTACCCACTATAAAATCGGTTCCGGAATGTACTGTATTCCAATTGATGTCTGAGGTTGTGTTCAGCTTATATATCCAGCAACTGCTGGGTTCATGCCAGGTATAAAGGTCGTAGCCTGTTCCATTGCCATAGGTTCCTGATGGTGTCCAGTTGCCACTGATACTTTGTGCTACAACAGGTGATGAAAGAAAGTGCCATGATTCGGCCGCTCCATTGATATACCTTTGTACAGTAGCAGCTACATTGTTGGTATTATGAATAAGTGAAGCTGTTCCGCTTGCATCCGATTGCATTACAAACCCTGAATTACCTGCATTATTGGTAAAAATTCCGGCAACCGTTAATTGCTTTGCGGATGCTATCGTGAAAAGTTTTGCAGCATTAATGTTCAATGCGTTATTTACTGTATAATTTCCATTAAGTGTTACACCAATTGCATTATCAATGGTTAAATTGTAAATTGCATCATTATAAAACAGATTGGCCTCGATGGTTTGAGATGCAATACCTGCATAAACAACTGAAGGCATATTGGTTTGCGCATCCAATAATCCGGTTGTAACAGTGAGTGTATTCAGCAATCGTAAATTGCCGTTTAAAACTACATTGTTTGCATTGTTCACATTCAGATTATAAATTTCATCATTATAAAATATTCCTGAAGGAATATTTTGAGTGGATATACCTGAAAAATCAATTGAGGAATTTGTAGCCGAAGCATCTATCTGAGCACCATTTGTAAAAACAAAATCTCCTTTCACAGTAAGTTTGTTTCCATTTGTTAACATGCGATAAACCGATTGTGAATTAATAATGCTGCTTACTGATCGATCCTGATCCATTTTACAATGATTGAGAGGAGCATTATCAAATAAAATATTTACATCAGGAGAGGGTATCCTATTACCGGTCCAGTTTGGAGCGGTATTCCAATCATCGCTAATATTACCTTTCCATTTGTTTACAGGAAGTTCCCATGCGCCTATTGTAGGATACAACCTAACTGTACCACCATAATCCGTATTTATTCCGGTACCGTTAAAACCTACTAAATCCACTCCTATTTTATAATCTGATGCTATTGATGAAGCTGCATTAACAAAAACCGGATCCACATTCTGACTGTTCAAATCCTGATTTGTTGCATTTTTCCATGCATCCAACGTGGATCTATTTGCTCCGTAATAACCAAATACACTTCCAATTCCATTACAATAAAAATCATTATAATCTAACGTAAGTATACCTCCGGTTGCAGTAAAATAAATAGCAAAATGTAAATTTGCACCTGTTGAAGTTGAACGGTTATTTACAAAAATATTATTGGTGAAATTTCGGGTATTTACATTCACTGCACTATATAAAGCATACGACTTATTGATAGCTCCTGACGGCAAGCTCCCACCTATATATACCGTGTTAAAATACAAGTTGTTATTGTTACCCGTAGCACCTGTTTCGTAAATACCGTAAATCGTTGATTTTGTATCTCCATCTAAACGAATAATATTATTAGCATAAGTTGTTGCACCTGCAAGGATCTTGATACCATAAACTGAAGCTGCAACAGAAGAAACACCTGTAACTGATAAACTATGTATAAAATTTTCGGAAACTACATTACCTCCGGTACTTCCGGTATAATACAAACCAACTATACTACCTGCGAATGCTGGGAAAGAATTAGATAAATTATAGATGGTGTTTCCTGTAACTGTTTTTAATGTTGCACCTGTTAATGCTATACCACAAACAGGAAAACTCGTTGATGAAGTATTTGCATTTGCAATATTCAAATCCCTTATGGTATTATTTGAGATTGTATCAGTACCGGCAGTAGAAACAATGCCACAGATTCGTCCGATTACATTCGTTGTTGCATTCGTTGTTGCATTGGTAAGGTTTGCTATTAAATTATTGTTAATATTAATTATTCCAGTTCCGGCGTTATAAATTCCATATACGTATTGCGCAATAGTTGTACTTAAAGAACTTGCAAGTATACTGTTACTTGTATTATAACTACCAATAAAATTATTACTGATATTTGTAATACCTGCTCCAGTTTTATTGATACCATAAAAATTTGATGCTAATGTTGAAGAATTATCTACTATTACAGAACCCATCTTATTGTTTTGACAATCGACTAATCCTGTACTAGCAATATTAATACAATAAAGGGTTGAACCAGTTGTACCACCCTTATATACTACGGAACCTATCCCTGTTGTATCTCCGATAGTATTTCCGGCTACTGTTCCTACATTTACATTTCCCGCAGTTATATTAATCCCCGTCCATGCTCCTGATGATGAGTTACTCCACGAAAAATTCTTGATTGTATTATTTTGAACATTGCTTTCAACAAATAAACCGGCACTTAAATTAATTGCAACAAAAATATTATTGAAATCATTTGATTTTGTCCAGGCAACACCTCCACAAAATGCAGAACTTCCACCTATAAAGTTATCAGAAACATTAAAGTTATTACCGGATGTATTACTAATCTGTATTACATTATATGCAATAGATGCCTTAGGAACAAACACAGTCGATTCATAAAAACTATTTCCTGTTACAGACCATTCTGTTGTATATCCAGCCAATAATATTCCATTTGAAGCAGTTGAATCCCTTAGAAAATCATAAATATTATTATTTGCAATACTATTTCCATTGTTTTCTTTTAAAGCTGTTCCAAGAGAGTAAATGGCATTGTAAGGCCTCCCTGAGGTATCACTCGAAATATTATTATTTACAATTGTATTTCCATCATTGCCATTTCCAGCTGCTGATGTTGAGAAAAATATTATTCCACTTAAAGCAATGGCTTCTGAACCTTTAACAGGACAGTATTTAATAGTGTTATTTTCAGCTGAATTTATAAACCGAATGGTTGAAGTGGCAGCTATTGCTGATGCACTTGTATTGACAATAGTCATGGAGGTGGTATTTCCAATTCCATTGACTCTGCCATCAATAGTTACAGAATCGGCTCCATTCAGATCAATCAAGGGTGCATTCAGATTTCCGCTAATAGTAAAACCTGAACCTGTTGGGAAAATAGTAACAGAAATATAGTTTGCATTTCCTGTTCCACTGCCATTTAAAACTGCAGTTGCATTTTCAGTGATATTTGCCTTAATTCTTAATTCGACAACACCTGTATGAGTGCCATCGTTTATTCTTTCAAAAGCATCTCTTAAACGAGGATATGAAGATTGATAGACTCCTGATTCGTAGGCATCTATACTTAACAACAATGTTCTTTCAAAAGCCCCCATTGTTGGTGTATTTGCCCTGCTTACAAATAAAAAATCTGATGTTATGGCTGTAATTTTTGTTCCCACTAAATAAACAGAAGATGGAAAATAATCTGTTGCAATGGTACTTCCCGGATTTAACAATCCAGGATTTATATCAAGACTATTTACATCCATTGCTGGTACGATTGGTAATATTGCTTTATTAAGTGTTGCATAATATCCTAATACACCACCAATACCAGGTGCATAATAATCATTATAATCCAGTGT
>JBBRCQ010000077.1:0-15829 GCA_038204725.1 Bacteroidales bacterium
TTTCCGTCATTGCGAGCCAAAGGTTTTCCGTCATTGCGAGCCAATGGTTTTCCGTCATTGCGAGCCAAAGGCGAAGCAATCCAGAGAAACAACCCAACACAATGAAGTGAAACAAAAATAGTATGAATATGACAACATATAAAACCATAGCAGAATCAAATAATTTCATCGTTCTTGATAAATTCACCAAGTATTATGAGGTGAATGAGGCGCCTACTGTCTATCAAACAGAGGCAGCACTAGAAAAGGAATTTATCCAAGACTTAATCAATCAAGGGTACGAAAATCCCGCTAACTTTAATACGCTTGAAGCAATGCTTGCAAATATGTAATTAGCAAATTTAATTTCACCAATTTTTCGCAATAGTAAATCACCAGTTTTGATTAAAAAATATATACCAATTCTGGTGTTTGTTTTTTCAACCATGCTTCATACTACGTTTCAGCTCGTCTGTGAGATCTCCCGTGGTAAGACAAATAACCTTCATTCCATGTACCCGCATCATTTACACTCCGATTTCCGTGTAGTTTTAGGATTTCGTTTTGTTTTGCAAACTCGTCCAACCGGATATGCCTGATAATGTTCGTATTCCTCGGGTCGGAACTTTGCCGCCAGCTTCCTTCAGATTCGCAGTCACCCACAACACCCTTGCTCTTGGCTAATGGTTGGAAACTACAGTCTCCCATAACGGACTTTCGCCGTCAAGTTATTTGCCATGCACGGCGCACAAAAAAGAGCCTTTCGCATACACGAAAGGCTCTTTTAAATGATAACGAATTAGGAATTATTCAATAATATTCATTTCTTTAATTAAATTTTGAGCATTCGCCATTTTGTCAATCACAAAAAGAACATAGCGGATATCCACCGAAATGGTACGTTGGAGTTCGGGTTCAAAGGCAATATCGCCACTCATGGCTTCCCAGTTGCCGTCGAAGGCAATACCAATCAGGTGGCCGTCGCCATTGATAACCGGACTGCCTGAATTGCCACCTGTAATATCATTGGTGGTTAAAAAGCAAGTCACCAAATCCCCGTTTGATCCATATCTTCCATAGTCTTTTTTATTATAGAGTTCTTTTAGTTTCACAGGAACGATAAATTCATCATTGGTGGAATCTTCTTTTTCTATCACACCTGTTAAATGCGTAACATAATCGTATTGAATGGCGTCGGCAGGGCTGTAGTCCAGTACTTTACCGTAAGTCATGCGCATGGTAAAATTGGCATTGGGGTAAAATGTTTTGGTAGGTTGCATTTCGCGTAAAGCAGCCACAAATAATCGTTTAGCCGTGTTTAAACGGGTATTGATTTCTTTCTGTTCTGTATTTCCTTTGATAAAAGAAGTATAGATAGAAAGAGTTGTTTTTTGTATCAGATCTTTTTTGAATTTTTTAAGATTGGGCTTTGCAATAAATTTGGCAAAGCTTTCTTCGGAGGCATAGATGGAAGTTGCAAAAGCTTCATCGGTGAATTTTTGAATATCACCTTTGTATTCTTTGTTGATCAGTTCAAAAATATCGGGTAACATATTGGCCGGCATTTCTTTTCGGTACAATTCTAAACCGGCTGCAAACAGTTTCTTTTCGGTAGCGGGTGAGCAATCTTTGTATAATTCTTTAACGGTTTCCAAATAAGGCTCATAATCTTCGGGCTTGCTACTTTTCTTTTCTATCAGAGCTGATATTCCCATGGTTTGTAAAGGAGCCAGCATGGTTTTGGAACTCATTAAGATGCCCTGGAAATACCATAAATTCATTTCCGATTTGGAATCCAACAGTTGTTTAGAACTAATGGCAAGATCTTGAATTACTGTGCCGTATTTTGCTTTGCGCGAAACGTCAGCATTGATCCATGCCTGTAATTCATCTTCCAGTGCTTTCTTTTTATCATACACTTTCAGTCTTTTTAAACCTCTGCTTTCGCCAATTTTGTTTTTCCAGACATTGGCCAGTTGGGCGTAGGTAGCAGCATATTTTATTCTGACAGTATCATCGGCATCCATGTCTTTTTTCATGATGGGCAACATGGTGTTTCCCGCACTGATAATAGCAGGATTGGCTTGTTCCAGCGTTGATTGTATGCCGTAAGAAGTCATAAAGCGTTCTGTACTTCCCGGGTATCCCCATATCATGGCAAAGTCATTTTTTTTAACGCCTTTGATATTGATAGGTAATGAGTGTTTAGGCTTCAGCGGGATGTTATTTTCGGCAAATTTTGCAGGCTTTCCGTCTGGAGCGGTATAAACCCTGAACATGCTAAAATCGCCTGTATGACGTGGCCACATCCAGTTATCGATATCGCCACCAAATTTCCCGATGGCCGATGGAGGTGCACCAACCAAACGAACGTCTTCAAAAGTTTCATATACAAAAAGATAATATTCGTTTCCGTCGAAAAAACTTTTAATCTGAACTTCGTATCTTCCTTTTTCTCCGGCTTCTTTTTTCAATTTGTCAGAAACCTTCCGGATGGCGGCTCTTCTGGATGCATCCGACATGGTATCGCTCACATCAGCCAGTACTTTTTTGGTAACATCTTCCATGCGGATCAAAAAAGTAGCTGTTAAGCCTTCATTTGGGATTTCTTCTGATTTGTTATATGCCCAGAAACCATTGGTGAGATAATCATGTTCTACACTGCTGTGTTTTTGAATGGCTTCAAATCCACAATGATGATTGGTAAGCAATAAACCTTCGTTTGAAACAACTTCCGCAGTACAGAAATTGCCAAAATTAACGATTGCATCTTTCAAACTGGAATGATTGATACTGTATAGTTCATCTGCGGTAAGGTGAAGTCCCATTTTCTGCATATCTACATAATTGAGCCTTTCGATAAACATGGGTAACCACATGCCCTCATCGGGTGGATTTAAAGGTTTAGCATTGGAGCTAAACGAACACAAGCCTATCAGTATAAAGGCCATCAAAAAAAGTTTTTTCATAAGTTTATTTTTTTATTAAATAACTGAAATGGGTATTATTAGGTTTGTTATGTATATGCATCCTGATCAAATTTCGTTGGTGGAACCCGCCAATTAAATAACCTCTTGTGGATGACTATTAATCTTGGCTCGTTTCATTTTAAATTAATTGCATGGAAACATAATTTTTTACAAAAATAATAAATTGTTATTGCAATGAACATGAAAAGTGCACTTAATTTCAGGATTTTCGATGAAGTCTTATTTCATCCTGTCAGAAAGTATCCTTATTTCGATGAATGGAGAAATGTTCTCATACAATATGTTGTACATCGCATCCATGATGGGCATTTCAATATGGTGCTGTTCGTTGATAATATGGATGCAATTGGTTGCATAATAGCCTTCTGCAATCATTTTCATTTCCAATTGTGCCGATTTTACAGAATAACCACTGCCAATCATTGCGCCAAAAGTACGGTTACGGCTAAACTGAGAGTAAGCAGTTACCATTAAATCGCCCAGGTAGACCGAATTGGTCAACTCACGGTTGATGGGATGAACATTTTGTATAAATCTTTCCATTTCCTGCAGCGAATTGGAAATTAATACTGCAAGAAAATTATCGCCATAGCCCAATCCTTTGCATACTCCGGCAGCAATGGCATAGATGTTTTTTAAAACAGCAGCATATTCGGTTCCGTATATATCATCGGAAGTGCAGGTTTTAACATAGCGGCAACTGAGGGTTTCTGCCATGAATTCAGCCAATTCCTGGTTTTGTGAAGCCACCGTAAGATAAGTGAGTTTTTCCAGTGCAATTTCTTCAGCATGCGAAGGGCCGCTGATAATCCCAATGTTTTGAAGGGGTACTTCGAAATTCTGATTGAAAAAATCGGCTACCACCAGGTTATGAGTTGGAATGATGCCTTTTGTAGCTGAAAAAATCTTTTTATCTTTAAATATATCTTTGGGTAAATCGGCAATTGCATCGTACATAAATGCAGCGGGGATTACAAAAATCAAGGTAGTGGCTTGGTTGATTACTTCTGAAATATCATTGCTAATGTTGAGTTTTTCCATATCAAACTCAACCGAACTCAGATACAAAGGGTTGTGATGGTATTTTTCAACGCCTTCTTTAATTTCAGCTTCACGCACCCACCAATGAACGCAATCTACATTGTTTTGAAAAATTTTTACCAGCGCAGTTGCCCAGCTTCCGCCACCAATAACTGCATATTTTTCTTTCGTTTCCATGAGTATAGATTTATTGAATTGCAAAAGTAAGGAAAATTTGATGATTTGGTATTACGCTGATTTGATAATGTGATAATGTGATGATTTGAAAATTTGAAAATGCTAAGTAATAGTAAGCCGTTAAAGTTAAATAAAAATTAAAAAGCAAAAAGGGAAAATGGTATATATACTTTTGAGAAGTATAACTTTCAATTTCTTTCGAAGCATGGTTGCTGAGTGAAGCTGAAGCATGAGTTAGAAAAAATTATGCGGGAGGATAAATTGAAAAAGCAGATGTACTGTCTTTTATCATTCTGAGTAAGTAGAAGTCTCACAAAATAAAAATTTTCAATATAAATATGAATTTGCTGAATAGGGATAAGTTAGCTGTGCATTTAGCTTTTGTATTATTTATAGATGTCTTTCCTATGACCTATGTCAATAATATCTATAACAAGAATAGTATCAAAAATTTCATAAATAATGCGATAATCAGCCACTCGAATGCGAAAAGCGTTGCGTCCTTTTAATTGTTTGTATCCTTAAGGTCGGGGTTTTTCTGCTAGGCTGTAAATGGCTTTTTTAATATTGGAATAATAAGGTTCATTAATACTTATCATCGCTTTGATAGCTTTTTTCTTTAAAGTAATTTGATAAGCCAACTATGTTTTGTTATTACGTTTAGCTTCAATCATTTTAAAAGCTTCATCAATAGCTATAGAAGGTTTATTCTTAGCTTTAGAATCATCATAGCTTCTGATATCTTCCAATTCTTCAAGCTCTTCCATAATGGTTTTAAATTCTTTCTCAGGAAGTACAACAGAAATTTTTTTACCTGTGTTATCGGTTATATAATTCGGATGTACAGTAAGCATATCTTTATTAATTTATTTAAAAAGCTAAAAAATATTTATGCAAAGTTAGTTCATTTTTAATGTATTTTTATTTTTTTTAATTTGCTCAATTGCTAAATCACTAAATCACCACATCCTCACATCCTCAAATCCTTTGTGAATATATTAACAAAATAACATCAAAAGATAGCCTTGAGTTTTTAAATTATATGTAATTTTGCTATTCAATTCAATCAAGTAAACATCAATTCAAAAAGTTACATTCAGAATGTATAAAATTAATAAACACCCCATTTTAAATATACCTCATCCCGCGAAAGTTTCATTTACATTTAAAGGAAAAAAAGTAGAAGGCGAAGAAGGATTTACCATTGCAGCAGCCTTGCATCAGGCAGGATTTCCTGTTCACAGCCATAGTTTGCACAACAGAGAACGCAGTCTCGAATGCGGTATCGGCAAATGTGGTGCATGTGAAATGCTGATTGACGGGAAAATCAAGCGTATTTGTATCACCAAAATAGATGGCGTTCAGGAAGTGAGCGAAATACCGAAAGATTACAACCCAGACATCGTAAATTATAAAAAAGAGAATTCCGTTAAAGTATACAAAACTCAGGTGGTCATCATAGGTGCTGGTCCTGCAGGATTGGCTGCCCGTGAAGAACTCAACAAGCATGATGTTGCAAATATAGTGCTTGATAACAACGATAAAATCGGTGGACAGTTTTTGATGCAAACCCATCAGTTTTTCTTTTTTGAAAAAGAAAAGAAATTCGGTGGTATGCGTGGATTCGACATTGCTACAACACTGGCTGGAGATAATCACGACGGAATTTTCCTCAATTCAACAGTTTGGGATTTGTTGGAAGGAAAGCGGATAGCGGTTAAAAATGTATTGACAGATGAAATTTATTATATCGATGCCGAACAATTAATCATTGCAACAGGTGCGGTTCCATTTATGCCTGTATTCGAAAATGACGATTTACCGGGTGTTTATACAGCTGCAGTGGTTCAAAAGATGATGAACAACGAGTTAACGTTATTGGGAAAAAATGTACTAACGGTTGGAGCAGGAAACATAGGTTATTTAACTTCTTATCAGTTGATGCAAGCCGGTGCTAATGTAAAAGCCATCATTGAAGCAATGCCCAACGAAGGAGGTTTTCCTGTTCAGGCCAACCGTGTACGTCGGCTTGGAATTCCGGTTATGACATCCCACATATTGCTTAAAGCCATTCCAAATGAAAACCATGATGGCATCATTGGTGCTGTGATTGCTGAATGCGAAAACTTTAAACCTATAGCAGGAACCGAAAAAATTATTGATGGAATCGATGCTATTAATATTTGCACAGGATTGATTCCGGATGATCAGCTTTTGATAAAAGGCAATGAAGTATTTGGAAGAAGTTGCTATGGTGCCGGCGATGCCATTCGCATTGGTGAAGGTACCAGTGCTGTGTTGAGAGGGAAACAGGTTGCTTTTGAGATTTTACAGGAAATGGGTGTCCGTTATGATTATGATGAATACCTTGCACTTTCAAAAGAGTATATTGATGCACAGCAACATCCGTTAAGAGTTATTCAAGAACCTTTTGTTCCTTCTGCTGAAAGAATGAATGCCAAAGGTTTTGTGCAGATTGATTGTTTATATGGATTTGCTTGCAATCCCTGTGCATTTGCATGTAAATATGGTGCTATCACCAAATCATCTACAAGTACAGTTCCTCAGATTGATTTTGAGAAATGTATCGGTTGTATGGATTGTGTGTATCAATGCCCGGGTTTAGCCATTTTTGGATACAACCTGAAAAAGGACTGGATGTTTTTGCCGATTGAATACGAAGCAAACGAAGGAGCCGAAGTGTTTCTTGTTGACAACCAGGGTGTAAAGTTAGGTGAAGGCGTTATTGAAAAGATATTAATAAAAGCCAACAAAACCAATATTGCAAGGGTGAAATCGCTTACACTCAAAGGCGAAGACCTTGTAAAAGTAAGAGGTTTTATTGTTAAAGAAAATTATCCTGAAAAGATTGCATTTAAACCTATTGAAGAAGTAACTTCTGAAACCTATGTTTGTCATTGTGATGATGTAAGTGTGTTGGATGTGTTGAGCATAGTTGGAGATCGGAAATTTATTTCGGTAGACGAAGTAAAACATACTACTCGTTTAGGGATGGGACCTTGTCGCGGTAAACGCTGCATTCCACGTATGAAACAGATGATTCGCCCTTATGGTGTTGAAATAGTAGGGGATGCCACACCACGTGGACCTTTGTCCAATCAGATTGATATGGGCGAATTGTATCCCTGTGATATGCATGAAGAGATTATTACCCATACCAACGGAAAAGCTAACCGTAAAGTAAAAGTAAAATCGTTTATTGCCGGTGGTGGCATAGGGGGTAGTGCTTTGTTCCGTTATCTTTCGGAAGCAGGCATGAAACCTGTAATGGCCAACTTTGGTCGTGGTGCATCTTGGAGAAATATTGCAGGAGGACGTCCTGCTTTTAGTGTTCCCGAAATATCAGACATTGCCATGCACAACCGCGATATTTTTACTGAGTTACAGAAGCTAAAAAATATAGATTACCGTCCGATCAATTATGTGAGTTTTGCTCATGATGATGAGACTTTCAGGGCATTGGATGCTTCCAGAGCTTGGTCGGATGCGTATATGGTAGACCCCAAAGATTTCCGCAAAGAGATTTCTCCCTATTTCAACAATACACTTAAAACATACCAGGCTGCTTTGATCACCAATGAATGCTGGCAAGCAACACCCGGTCGTGTAATTGATCTGATACGGAATATTGGTTTAGAAAAAGGAGGCGAAATACTCGAAGACTGTAAATTGATTGATGTTGATAAACAAGGTAACACTTACCATTTGCTTGTTCAAACCCATGCAAAGGAATATGTGGAATATGAAACAGAAATCTTTATCAATGCAATGGGACCGGAAGGTGAAAAATTTGCCCGTAAGTTAGGCATCGAAACCGGATTGTTCCCTGTTAAACATCAGGCATTTATTACCCGCCGTATGCCTTTCCTGGGAAAAGACGGCAATTCGCTGGATATGTTGATCGACCGCAGAAAATACAAAGGCTTTTCAGCAGTTTACGGGCAACAATTGCATGATACCGGTCAGATTATTGGTTGTGCATCGCCAACTGTTGAAGCAATGGAAGCAGACAAAAATCTTAAAATCAATACCAAAGAATTCCTTGAAATTGTATCGGAGATTTTCGTGGATTGGTTACCGGAACTATCATCCGTTGGATTCCAGGCAGTATGGTCAGGTTATTATGTTGAACCCCGTTACACTGTGGATGTTGAATTAGGACTGTTTCTCGGTTTGCGTGGACATGGATTTATGTTGAGTCAGTACATTGCCAAAATGTATGTAGATAAACTTATGGGACGAGAAGTTCCTGCTTATTTCGATCGATTAAAACTAAGTGGTGACGGATTGCCGGAAAAAGCTTTTAAGTAGTTAATGGCTAGTGGTTAATGGTTAATGGTTCCGGATTCAGCTGCTACTCATAATCAATAATCATATAATAATATCAGGCACATTAAAACAAATAAATTTCTATTTGTTTTAATGTGCTTTTTTTAATGGTTATAACCTTTGTAGAGATGATTTTGCTTACATTGAAGATAAAAATAGGTATAGGTCAATTTAATAATGTTAAATCATGCCATTGTTAATAATTTGTTTGCAAAACGGCGTTAGCTAAAATAAAAAATAGAATGCAAACAATTTAAACTTGTTAACGTATGAAAAAAACAATTGTAATTTTATTTTTGTTGATGTTCGGTATGGGAACTTATGCGCAATTATCAACTGTTAAGTTAGGTGCAAATAATAATGCTGATATTGTTATGCACAAATTGGGTAAAATTAGTTATCCAAGTTATGAGGTTTCATTTGAAAGAGTGTTGGGCAAAAAGTTTTCAATGAATGCATCCTATAATTTTTCGAAACGTCAACTTATTCTAAACACTGATATTAATTCAGTTGAAAGAGGATATAATCATTACGACCATACGCTGATTCTTGAAGGAAGGTATTATCTGACATCAAATACAAGTGGAGTTTTTTTTCAAATGGGAATTCCTATTTCAGTATCTATAGAAAAAAGTTTTATTAGTTCGCCTTATAAAGAGAGTTCGTTTAGCAGATATTCTTATGCAATCAGCACATTCGGAGGTATTGGAATAAAATATCCATTGTCATCACGATTTGGATTGGAAATGACAATGAGCATCAGTCCTTCACTGAACTTTTTAGGGTTTGATTATGGTAGCTCAGGTTTTATTAAAAGCGGGGTAAAGCTTTTTTATACATTTGGTAAAAGCAAATAGTTAATAGGATAATATTTATGTATTTGGCAAAAAAATCGTTTCTTTTTATTCATTATCAGGAATGAATGTATTTAATTAGTAGCCCGCGTTATAGTCTCACTCCCAATGAGGCTATAACTTACTCAATAAATGTTTCTCGATAATCGCAACAGGAAAGCATAGTTATATAATAGAGCACTTCTCTATGTATTAGCAAAACTTAAATAATGTTATTTTGGGTTTCAACAATTTTTCTGCCTTTTTATTTGTTATTGTTCAGATAATATAAAAAGATGCAAGTTACCCAACGTCATTTACTGATTTTTAAAGAAATGATTGATACCTACATGGATATCACTGATTTTCCTCCCAAAGATTTATGGAAACAGTTCGACAATAATTCCCTCTGGCTTAGGCAGGTTGGACAGGTAAATGTTATTGGCAGTGCATTAGGCAACGATCGTTTCTTAAGAAGAGCCGATTTGCAGCAACAGCTTGATTTCAATTCGTTGTCTGCATTGAATGATCATGACCTGCAATTTGTTATCAATAAAGTTTTAAGAGCGGCAGGAGTGAGGTATGCCAGTGGTGATTTGGCGAAATGTGGTAAAAGCAAAGCTTTGGTACATAATTACAGATTTATAGCAACCTATAAAGACGGAATGAAAGGAGTTATGAATGAAATCAGTGTTTATAGTGGAAATAACGCTGAAATGGACAGAATACAATTTCTTACAACGCATTTTAAATTCATTAAAAACAAGAGTGCCAGAGATTTTTTAATGAGTCTTGGAATGAATACCAACAATATAGCCATTGATACAAGGATACAGAATATATTCAGCCTTTTTAGATTGAAACTTCCTGATGCTACGCGGCTGAACAATAAAAATATTTACGATCAGGCAGAAAGTGAAATCATTGAAAAAATATGTTTACCTTTAAAAATAGCTCCCGTTTACTTTGACAGAATACTTTTTCAGAATTATTCAAAAATTATTGCAGGAAAATAAAAAATAGTTTCAACATTTGATTGCCTCATAATTTCTTACCATATCTTAAAACCAGTTATATAGCTGAGTTGTATTCGCAAAGTGTAAATAACAATGCTAAGTAAGAAAGCTTGCGGGAATCTGCTATACGATAAGGTATTCATCAAGGCTATTTTAAAAATAAATTTTAAGAATACAAGATAATGGCAGCACTCAAAGAGATTGGAACGGCTTTTCCAAACTGCGAGAGGTTAGGTAAAATAAAATAAAAACAAAATATTATTTTTTAAGAAAATACTAAACCGATTTAGAAAATGAGTATCTTTGTTGCACTAAATTTCAATAATTAAGATTAATCGTTTTGTAAGAAATAGAAAATCAGCAGAAAGCGAAAATTATTATTAATTTATTTCTTTTAATATGAAAAATATAATATGTAAATTCTCAGCATTTTTTCATTTATTTAAAAAAATATTTTTTATAGTGATGTTATTATTTATGGCATTACAAGTGAGAGCACAACAGTATAATGTTGCTGGTACTGCAGTTGCTATGAGTACACCGGGATGTTACCGGCTTACAAATACTACATCTCAGGGTGGTGCATTGTGGAATGTTTACAAGATTAATTTAACCCAGCCATTTGATATAACTTTGACGCTGAATTTTGGAAACAGAAGTGAAATTCATTATGTTCCTGCAACCTGTGGTGCCGATGGCATTTCTTTTATTCTGCAATCATTAAGTGCCGGTGTATTTGGCCCTGGAGGAGGTGTAGGATATAATGGAATTACTCCTTCTGTGGGTGTGCTGATGGATACTTATGTGGATAATGCAACAGATCCATCTTTTCAGCATATATCCATTCATAAAAATGGAGATGAAACACATGGGACTACGAATGAATTAGCTTCTTACACTACTGCAGTAGGTTTCCCATCAAATATAACAGATGGTTTGGACCATTTATTCCGTTTTTCATGGAATCCGTCTACAGGTGGAGCAGGTACCATTAATGTATATTTCGGAAATGCAACAACTTTGCCAATAACACCAACACTTTCTTATACTGGGAATATAATAAATAATATATTTTCTTCTGATCCGAATGTGTATTGGGGAGTAAGTGGATCTACCGGCGGATGCTGGAATGTACAGTATGTGTGTATGTCAACCATTTCAAATTTCCTTACCGATACTGCAACTTGTGTTGGAGCACCAGTCAATTTTACGAATAATAGCGTTAGTGGTTTGCCTATAACCAGCTGGTCATGGCATTTTGGGGATGGCGATTCTTCTGGTGTTCAAAGTCCTGTTCATATTTACAATACAGCAGGCACTTATAATGTCAGTCTTAAAATAATTAATGCCGGAGGATTCTTTTCTACTATGACGCATACCATTGTTGTTCATCCCAATCCGAATGTTGTAGTTAATAGTCCTGCTATTTGTGAAGGAGATACTGCCATCCTAACAGCAAGCGGGGCTACAACCTATACATGGGATAATGGTTTAGCTCCGGGATCGGTTCAACAGGTTGTGCCTTTGGTTACCAATTCATACATTGTAAAAGGAATTGATACATGGGGATGTTATAATAATGATACTGCATTGGTTACCGTTTTCCCGAAACCGGTCATCAGTCTTACTCCAAATACTTCTATTTGCTTGGGCGATACTATTAGCTTAACTGTCGGTGGTGCTAGTACGTATTTATGGAGTACAGTTCAGACTACACCTACAATATCTGTTTCTCCTTCAACAGATACTGTTTATTCAGTGGTGGCAACAGATATTAACGGTTGTGTTGTCGATACTTCTGTAAGTATTAATTTATACGAAAGTCCTCAAATCTCATTTTCATTCAGTCCGGATCCTGCTGAAGGATGTGCTCCGGTTTCAATTGCATTTAAAGATGAGTCAAGCCCTTTAATGCAAAGCTGGTTGTGGGATTTTGGTGATGGGAACAGCAGTTCGCTTCAGGATCCAACGCATATCTATACTACTCCCGGAAATTTTGATTTAAATTATACAGTGACAACGAGTCATGGCTGTGTCGGCAAACTTTTGATGCCGTCTTTTGTAAAAGTATATGAGAACCCTGTAGCTAACTTTACAACAAATAATCAGGTATTTTCATTGTCGTATGCTAATGTTTTGTTCAATAGTAACAGTTCTTCTTCAAACGTAACAAATTGGTATTGGGATTTTGGGAATCTATCCACTACAGATGATGTCAGTACCTTGCAAAATCCTTCCTATCAATATATGAGCCAGGGAGATTTTTTGGTATGGCTATACGTAACAACAGCTCAGGGTTGTATCGATTCAACTTCTCATTCAATAACAGTAATTGAAGATTCATTGGTTTTCCCGAATATTATTACACCCAATGGAGATGGGGTCAATGATTATTTGTTTATAAAGAATCTTGAAAATGTGAAGGATAATAGGTTAATGATTTTTAACCGCTGGGGTAAGAAAGTTTATGAAAAAGAGCATTACAACCCTGATCTAGACAGATGGGATGGTAAAGGTCTGGCTGACGGGACCTATTATTACATCTTGTTTTATAAAGGAATTCTGCAAAAAGGAGAATACAAAAGCTCATTAACCATTCTCAGAAAATAATGAATTCAATAATTTTATTAAAAAAGAATCTTCGGCTCAGCCAAAGGTTCTTTTTTTTGTTTATAGAAATAGTAAGATTTTGTTGGAAAAAGATTGGATTGAAACAGAACATTAGAAATATATAATGTGTTATGTAAGTTGTAGATACTTTATTTTATGGATTGAGTTTTTGTTAATAAAAAGTTTTTTGTAATGATTCATACAACCTTTTTTAAATTCTTTTTATCTTATTGAAGTTATATAAAGTATATTTGTATATAAATCCCTTGAAAATAAAATAAACTTATAATTGAGTAGCGTTCTGGCAATTACTGAATAATCAAGTGGCAATTAGTTGCTTGATGAAAATAGATGGATAAATCTTTTAAATAATCAAATATTATGAAAAGGATAAATTTAAAATTTTCAGACTTAAAGAATGTATTCAGCAAATTATCATTTGCAGTGATGATTTTTGTGATGGGATTAAAGTTGAATGCTCAGCAATATAATGTTACCGGAACTGCTGTAACAATGACAACTCCGGGGTGTTACCGTCTTACCAATGCATGTAGCCAGGCAGGCGCTGTATGGAATATTTACAAAATAAACTTAACCCAGAAATTTGATATTACATTGACTCTTAATTTTGGGAACAGGCCAAATATTTATTATGATCCGCCTTCAGGAAGTTCATGTGGAACAAATTGTGGAGGGGATGGTATGTCATTTATTCTACAGCCTACAAGTATTGGTATTGTTGGATCGGGCGGAGATGTAGGCTATGGGCTTGGATTCAGCACTTCATTAGGTATTGTAATGGATACTTATACAGCAAATCCAACTGATCCTACACATCAGCATATTTCTATTCATAAAAACGGAGATATCCTTCATGCAACAACCAATGAATTGGTTTCGTTCTTAGCTGCTCAAAGCTGGCCTTGTTCTGCCGCTACTACCAGCTGTGTTACCGATGGACAAGATCATTTATTTCGTTTTAAATATACACCTGGTGTTTTAGGGATAGATACTATTCTTGTTTATTTTGGTTTTGGTGGAACGCTACCTGCGCTACCAACCTTAACTTATATAGGGAATGTTGTTGCCAATATTTTTGGTGGAAATCCAAATGTTTATTGGGGTATTGGAGGTTCAACAGGTGGATGTTATAATCTTCAGACGGTATGTATGACTACAGTTTCAAATTTTGTATCTGATTCCGCAACTTGTGCAGGTACTCCCATTAATTTTACGAATAACAGTCTGAGCGGATTACCGATAACATCCTGGTTTTGGCATTTTGGAGATGGCGATTCTTCTCATCTGCCAAATCCTGTTCATATTTATAACAATCCCGGAATTTATAATGTCAGTCTTGAGATAATTAATTCAGGAGGTTTTTCATCTATCATGACACATGCTATTGATGTTCACCCCAAACCAAATGTGGTGGTGAATGATCCCGTGATTTGTGAAGGTGATACTGCCGTTTTAACTGCAACCGGAGCAAATATATACACCTGGAATAATGGTTTATCACCTGGAGCTGTTAAACATGTTATACCCATCTCTTCTACTTCGTACATTGTAACAGGACTCAATTCATGGGGATGTAGCAATCTGGATACAGCCATGGTTACTGTTCATCCATTGCCGGTTGTAAGTATTACACCTGATTCTTCTATATGTTTAGGTGATACCATCGAATTAACGATAAATGGTGCTCAAAATTATTTATGGAGTACCGGTCAGACTACTGCAACAATTTCTGTATCTCCTGCGATAAATTCAATTTATCATGTAGCTGCAACCGATATGAACGGTTGTATCGTCGATACTGCTGTTTTTGTTGCTTTATATGAAAGTCCTCAAGTATCATTTTCATTCAATCCTAATCCGGCTGAAGGTTGTGCTCCACTTACTGTTGCCTTTAAAGATGAGTCAAGTCCTTTAATGAATTTTTGGTTTTGGGATTTTGGGGATGGAAATACCAGCTCACAGCAAAATCCAGTTCATAATTATATTGCTAATGGTGATTTTGATATAAGTTTATCAGTGATTACTACACAAGGTTGCAAGGGTGCGATAAATATACCTGCTATTATAAAGGTCTTTGAAAACCCGGTTGCTTCATTTACCACAAATAATCTTGTTTTTTCTTTGTCTTATGCCAATGTATTGTTTAACAGCAGTTCTTCTTCTTCAAACGTTGTGGATTGGTATTGGGATTTTGGCGATCCTACGTTTATCGATGACATCAGTTATCAACAAAATCCTTCGTATCAATATTTAAATCAGGGAACTTTTTTGGCATGGCTTTATGTGTCAACTGTTCATGGTTGTGTTGATTCTACTTATAAATCAATAATGGTAATAGAAGACTCTTTGGTTTTTCCGAATTTTATAACACCCAATGGAGATGGGATCAATGATTATTTGTATATAAAGAATCTTGAAAATGTAAAGGATAATAAGTTATTGGTTTTTAACCGCTGGGGTAAAAAAGTTTATGAAAAAGAGCATTACAACCCTGATCTAGACAGATGGGATGGTAAAGGTCTGGCAGATGGAACTTATTTTTATATACTTACATATAAAGGTATTCTTCAGGAAGGAGAATACAAAAGTTCATTGATGATTCTCAGGTAGTAATTGATTTTAAATTTAAGAATCAATGGTTTAATTTAAAAGATTTATTTGTCAATGTATATAAGTAATGTGAAAGATAAAATGTCGTATTTTAATTATTCGCTTTTTTATTTATTTTTTACTTTTTGCTTGATCAAAAAGTAACAATCCCGAAGTTTCGGGATAAAATCCCTGCGCAATACAAGTTATAGCGAAATAAGCA
>JBBRCQ010000078.1:0-15713 GCA_038204725.1 Bacteroidales bacterium
GATTGGCTTGTTGTGCGGGAAGCAGTGGACCTGGACATGTGCATTTGATCAATGGCCTTTATGACGCCCATCGTTCCGGTGCGCCGGTTCTTGCTATTGCTTCAACATGTGCTACTGTTGAATTTGGGAGTAATTTTTTTCAGGAAACTAATGTTATTAAACTATTTGATGATTGCAGTCACTACAATCAAATTGCAACCACCCCTGCCCAAGTTCCTAGAATGACCCAAGCAGCAATACAACATGCCGTTCAAAAAAGGGGTGTTTCAGTTTTGGGATTCCCAGGTGACGTGGCAGCGATGGAAGCCATAGGAAACATTACCTCTGACAAAAATTACTTATCAAAGGCTGATATTCATCCTTGCAAAGAAGACCTGAGCTCATTGGCGGATTTAATCAACAGTCATTCCAAAATATGTATATTTTGTGGCATTGGAGCCATTGACGCACATGATGAGATTGTACATTTAGCAGAAATGCTTAAAGCTCCTGTAGGCTATTCCTTTCGTGGCAAAATGGCTATCCAGTATAATAACCCTTATGAAGTTGGAATGACGGGTTTGCTAGGACTTCCTTCTGCATATCATGCCATGCACGAAAGTGAAATGATATTGTTGTTGGGTACAGATTTTCCTTATGTACACTTTATTCCGCAAGATAAAATAATAGTACAGATTGACATCCAGCCAGAAAGGCTGGGTAGAAGAGCCAAGCTTGCTTTGGGTTTACATGGTGATATCAGATCTTCTTTACAGGCCTTACTTCCTCTTTTAAAAATAAAAGAAGATCAACGTTTCTTAAAAGCACAATTGCATATTTATGATAAAGTTAAAGAGCATTTATTGACTTATGTAAAAGACAAAGGAACATTAAACGCAATTCATCCTGAGGCTGTGGCTTTTGAATTAAACAAACTGGCAACGGATGATGCCATTTTTACAGTTGATACAGGAATGTGTTGTGTATGGGGTGCCCGATATATTGATGCAACAGGACGGCGCAACATGCTTGGTTCATTCATACATGGCTCTATGGCCAATGCTTTGCCACATGCCATTGGTGCGGCATTAGCATGTCCTGAACGGCAGGTTGTTGCTATGTGTGGCGATGGTGGATTATCCATGATTCTGGGCGATTTGGCTACTATAAAACAATATATGCTACCAATAAAGGTGATTGTATTTAATAATAGATCGTTGGGTATGGTTAAACTGGAAATGGAAGTAGCTGGACTGCCCGATTCCGAAACAGATATGCTTAATCCCGATTTTGCACTCGTTGCAGAAGCTATGGGTATAAAAGGGATCACCATAAAGAAGCCCGAAAATCTTGAATCTTTGTTAGAAGAGGCCTTTCTTTTTAATGGACCTATTTTAGTCAATGTTATGACAGATCCAAATGCATTGGCCATGCCTCCTCATATGGAATTAAAAATGGTAAAAGGAATGGCGCTATCAATGACCAAACTGATGCTGGGTGGGAAGTTTGAAGAAGTATTGGAAACGGTAAAATCAAACTATAAACATTTAGGAGAATTAATAGATTAAAGTAGGCTAAACATTATTTAATTCAAAATGGGTTTGGTTAGTTAAAAAATAATGAAGGAAATTTGGAAATTACGTCGAAAAGTAATGTCGGAAATCCTCTTCGCAACGGATTAATAAACATTCTAAATTGTGATATTTCGGAACATGCCAACTACATTGATGATCAGAATAAACGATTGGATTATTTGAATGCGTTTTGGAAAGTTATTGAATGGGAAGTTATTGAAAAAAGAATTTGAAAGCTCAAATTTACCGTCAATTTGATTCTAAATATTATGCTTGCAATGAATACTTTCAATTATAATTTTTTTAAACGTTTAACAAAAAATAGGATTGTAGCATTAAAATTTGTTTAGTGGGATTTCACGGTTATGTCAGGTTGGCGCAATGGGGGACAAAGACATGGTAATTTTCCAACCTTCTTATCATGACCAACGAAATGGTAGGCGAGTTTGCAACCCATTTAATTGCGAAATTTAAGCGAATGCCTCACTAAACATCTTTATTACACTTATAAAAGAATAGTATATTTATTCATGGTATGAATTCTGCAATAAATTTATTTATTTTTTTATTTACTTCTGGATGGCTGTATGGTCAGGACCGGTCACTTGAATATCCCCTTGCGTCTTATGAACCGTCCGATTCAACTACATTATTGGAAGCAGTCATCGTAGAAGCCTATCAGGTGCAAGGGCGGTTGCTTAACATTCCTGGCAGTTTGTCTGTACTAACCAATGAGAGAATCAGCCTGTCAGATGGCACCAATTTAGCAGCAACGCTCAACACCTTACCCGGTGTAACCATGCAAAGCGGAACTTATGCCACCAACAGGATTGTTATCCGGGGAATGGGAAGTCGTACGCCATATAACACCAACCGCATCAAATCGTACCTAAACGATATACCACTTACAACCTCCGATGGCGTTTCAACTCCTGAAGAGATTGATTTGCAAAGTCTCGGGCGGCTGGAATTAGTAAAAGGACCTTCATCGGCACTCTATGGTTCCGGGTTGGGTGGAAGCATCAACTTGTACACACCTGTAAAAACGGACAATGAAGGAAATATAAGTACTCAATATGGAAGTTACAATACCGGCAAAGCTCTCCTTTCAGAAAACATACACAGTGGAAAAGCTGATATTTTGGGAAGCCTCAGTCATCTGCAGTCAGACGGATATCGGGAGAACAATTATTATAAACGCACTTCGCTTTTGACTACAGCGAGTTGGAAACAACAACGGTGGTCAGTTATGCTGACTTTATTATTGAATGGCGTAAATGGAGGTATCCCCAGCTCGATTGGTAAAACCATGTTAGAAAACAATCCGAAGGCTGCTGCGCCTAACTGGAAAGCCATCGGCGGATATAAAAAATACTTTAAAGGTGTGTCTGGCATCACGCTTACAAACAAGCTATCAAAGAAGCTTACAAACCGACTAACCATTTTTGGAAGAGGAAATGACAGCTATGAAAAGCGTCCTTTCAACAACCTAGATGACCTGTCGCTTAGCGCAGGCTTACGCAATAAGTTGAGCCTTCACAACCTGAAAACAGATTGGATTTTAGGAACTGAATGGATTGCAGAACAATATGCCTGGAACCTCGATAAGAATAATATTCTCTTAAACAAGAACCGCGAAAACCTCAATCAGCTTACTGTTTTTGCTATGATGTACTACCGGCCAAATCCCAAATTGAACATATCGCTGGCTGCTGCGTTGAACCATTTCACCTATCGGCTTACCGATTTGTTTCTAAGCAATGGCGATCAATCTGGCAAACGCAAATTTCCGTTGATTGCTTCGCCGCGTATAGGTATTAACTATTCACACAATGAGTTTTGGGCGATTTATGCTTCGGCAGGCCGCGGTTTCTCAATACCCTCTCCCGAAGAGACCTTGTTGCCCGAAGGTGATGTGAACCCTAACCTCAAACCTGAACAGGGTTTTCAATATGAAATAGGCTCCCGGTTAAATCTTTTTGACAAATCCTTCGCACTGGATGGTACCATCTATTGGATTGAACTCAAAAATCTGCTTGTAACAAAGCGGGTGACCGAGGATATTTTCACAGGAATAAATGCGGGAAAAACGCGTCATCAGGGATTTGAACTGCTACTTCACAATCGTTTGATGGCGTATCACAATTTTCCAGGCGAACTCACATCGGTATTCAGCTATTCCCGCTCACTTAATCGTTTCATCGATTTTACCGACGATAGTATTAAATACGATGGAAAGTATCTTCCTGGTATTCCCGATCAGTCTATGAACCTACAATTTACCTGGGAACCTTTTAAAATACTTGAAATAGTCATTAATTTAAATTATACTGGAAACCAATACTTAAACGACGGGAATTCTTTAAAATATCACGGTTATACTTTTGGCAATATTAAAATGACAACCCACATTAAAATGAAAAGTGCAGGCACATTTGACCTTTATGCGGGAATAAATAACATAACCAACACACGTTATGCGTCAATGTTGATTGTGAATGCTCAGGGGTTTAATAACTCCGAACCGCGCTATTACTATCCGGGATTACCGCGAAATGGGTATGCTGGAATAAAGTATTTATTTTGAAGTGTGAAACGTTATAGAAATTATTTTTACAATTTGATATTCTATAGAGATTAACTATTTATCCATCGCAACCCGCCAAATTGTATTACTCGCATCATCCGATACCAACATTGAACCATCGGCCAATACAGCAATTCCAACTGGCCTCCCATGTACTTTACTAGCATTAAGATCTTCCACAAAACCTGTTAAAAAATCTTCAGGTTTTCCGGAAGGTTTACCATTAAGGAAGGGGATGAAAATTACTTTATAACCTGATAAAATGGAACGGTTCCATGACCCATGTTGTGTTATAAATGCGCCATTCTTATATTTAGCAGGAAACATATTCTGTTGATAAAATATTAGTCCCAATGAAGCTGTATGGCTCCCCAATGAAATATCCGGGACAATTACTTTCCCAATATCATCAGGGCTTTGTTTATCTGCTAATCTTGGATCCCGATGTTGTCCATAATAAAAAAATGGCCAGCCATAAAATCCGCCATCTTTTACACTTGTTAAATAATCCGGAACCAATTCATCTCCCAGTTCATCTCTCTCATTTACTGCAGTCCACAATGTCTGTGTGCCTGGGGCCCAAGCCATGCCACATGGGTTTCTAAGGCCGTAGGCATATATGCGTTCTCCAGATCCGTCAGTATTTACTTCAAGAATATCTGCTCTTCTTATTTCATTCTCCAATCCATTTTCTGCAACGTTGCTTCCCGAACCTACACCAATATAGATTTTATCCTTTTTTGAATTGGTAATAATATTCCTTACCCAATGACGATTGTGTTTACCAGCTGGTAACGAGACAATTTTTTGCCCCTTTGCCTGTAACAAAGTATCACCAAGTTTATAATCATACTTCATTAAACCGTCGGTATTTCCGATATAAAAATGATTTCCAATTATCAGCATACCAAATGGCTGATTAAGGTTTTTGGCAAATTCGTATCGCCTTTCAGGAATACCATTTTTATCAACATCCCTAAACATTGTAATCCTGTTCATGCTTTCACCAAAATGCTGTGTTTTAATTTTTCGGGAAATTTTAGCACCTATCTTTTTTATTCCTTTTAAAATTGTATTGGACTCCGCAACAAAAATGTCACCGTTTTCGGCTACATAAATCCAGCGTGGGTGTTGCAATCCATCGGCAAATTTATTTACTGAAAATCCTTTGGGTGCAACTGGCATTTTCCCATCCTTCCATCCTATAACCTGACTGAAATTTTTGGACGACACTGTAGCATAAGGAGATTGCAACGAATCGGCAGTATAGCCCGAAGTTGTAACAGAACCAGCGTACGATCCTTTATTTATTTTTTGTGTACTGCAGGATAACAGGACAAAAAAAAGAAAAGAAAAACTATAAATATTTTTCATCATAAAATAAGTTTGCTGTTATTTATTAAATGTCTGTAAAAATCAACCTAAAAACCCATTTTCCCAGTTAAGAATAATGGATCTCTAATTCATTTTTTAATTCCATTCTGATAGTTACTTTGTCACAAAGTTCAATAAATCACTACTTAAACGTGTTATAAAATATAGGGGATAAGTTACATGATTCACACATTTGCGGAAAAGTGTGAATTATACAACCCTTTAGAAGAATCATATAAACCATAATATGAGATATTGTTATATTTTTATTTTTTTAAAAAAAATATATTGCTGTTGTAATTTTTATTTGAAACATAAAAACATTTGTCTATCAACATATAGAATGATAATTTTAAATTGAAATACCAATACTTACAAAACCACTCACCTATGACACACAAGATTCCAATTGTTTTCTGGTTTGATAAAAATACAATTAAACATCTGCGTTTGATGGTTTTTTTTTCTTGTTGCTTGGGAAAGCCTATATTAAAAATCAATTCAATATTATTTAATAGCTTGAAAAATGGACACAGTAGAGGTAATTCTGGTTGATGAAAAGGACAATGAAGTTGGGTTGATGGAAAAAATGGAAGCACATAAAAAGGCTTTACTTCATCGTGCTGTTTCAGTTTTTATTATCAATGCAAATGACGAATGGCTTTTGCAGCGCAGAGTGTTAAGCAAATATCACTCAGGTGGTTTATGGACAAACACCTGTTGTACACATCCTTTTCCAAACGAAACCAATATGGATGCTGCTAATCGTCGATTAAGACAAGAAATGGGAATGCAAACCTACTTGTCTGAATTATTTAGTTTCACATACAAAGAGCCTTTGGACAATGAACTTACAGAATATGAAGTAGATCATGTTTTTATTGGTATTTCAAATTTTGAGCCAAGGATGAACCCTGAAGAAGTTTTAGATTTTAAATATATTAATTACAAAAAACTCGATTTAGATATTAAAAAAAATCCGGAAAATTATACTGTGTGGTTTAAAAAAATACATCAACATGTTAATAGTCATATAAATAAATTTAATATAGTATCATAAACTTTACTTTGGTCGTTCTTGCCTATTTCTTCATGGAATTTGAAACATGGTCGAACCATAAGTATTTTATGCATATTGAAATCGTAAAATAAAATATCAATAAGTATGTATTCAATAAAAAATTCGTTCCTTTTCTGGCAAAGATGGCTTTTTTATAGCAGTCTCCTATTTGCGCTATTTGGTATAGTTTTTGCTGTTTATGGCAATAATCCCCTGTTTGCTCCATATAACAAGGCCTTGGCTTTGATTTTTTGGCATGCTTCCGATATCCCTCTGAATGCAGAGCTCTTTAGAATATTTATTTGGGGGCCTTTAGGTGGCACAATTGCCTGTTGTTATATTTTCCTTGCTTTTATCGCTAAATATCCTTTCAAAAGAAAAGAAATTTGGTCACGTAATGCTATTATTGTTGCATTTGGCACATGGATTATTTTAGATTCAGCGGTATGTTTGTATTATGGCGTATACTTTCAAATTTATATAATCAACATTTTTTCGCTTATTCAAAAGGCATTACCAATAATCTTTACATGGAACGACTTTAAAAAACATGCCGTGCAATAGAATTCTAAAATGTGTGAATTATGTATGTTTTAGGAACAATTATATAAACCACAATATGAGAAAATGAAATACTTTTATATTTTCATAAAAAAACATTGCTAATATAATTGTTTTTGAGGCATAAACACATTCGTCTATAAGTATATATAAAGATAATTTTAAATAGAAATACCATGTATTAACAAAATCACTCACCTATGACACACAAGATTCCAATTGTTTCCTGGTTTGATAAAAATACAATTAAACATCTGCGTTTGAAGTTTTCTTTTTTCTTGTTACCTGTTTTTTTATTTGCTCTCAGCCAGTCCACTGATGTACATTGGCTGAATACGGTTCTTGCCTTCCTAATCTTACATCTCTTAGTTTTCCCTTCTAGTAATGGTTACAATAGCTTTCAGGATCGCGATGAAACAAGCATAGGCGGTTTAAAAACACCACCAAAAGTAACTATTAACCTTTATTATGCCAGCCTTTTTATGGATATATTGGCCATCTTGGGAGGATTGTTCATTTCCATTTATTTCTCTGTTTTGGTATTGGTTTTCATTTTGATGTCACGAGCGTATAGTTATCGTAGAATTAGGCTTAAAAAGTATCCAGTCATTGGATTTCTTACCGTTTTTGTATTTCAGGGAGCATGGGTATTTTTTATGTCCTTAACTGCCATTACAAATCTTCATATACCTGATTTGATATCGGTTAATACCATTATTTGCATGTGCATCTCAAGCTTGTTTATTGGCAGTATTTATCCCTTAACCCAAATATATCAACATGAAGCGGATAAGAAAGATGGAGTTATTTCAATAAGTTACAAACTAGGTTATACAGGTACCTTTGTGTTTTCGGGTTTGTTGTTCGCTATCGGAGTCATTTTACTACTCAACTATTTCATTTTAAAACATCAACTTACTGCAATAGTAATTTTCTTGTTGATGATGCTTCCTGTTATTTACAAACTATCCGTTTGGTTTGCAAAGGTTCGAAAAGACCCATCGTATGCAGATTTTGAAAATACCATGGCAATGAACATCCTCGCATCTACTTGTATGAATATGTATTTCTTTTTATTAATTGTAAATCGCTATGGAAACTGGTTTTAGAGCAAGTAGGATAATTTCGATAGGGACTGCAGTGCCAGAATATTCATCGCCTCAGGATACCATTCTTAGCTTTATGCAAGAAGCCTATCAGGACATCGAAGCTTCCCGAAAGTTGAATGTGCTATTTCATCAAAGTGGCATAAAAACACGTTGTTCCGCAGTACCCGATTTTTCCAATACCAACCTACGGGTACTTTTCCCTGTTACCCACGAAATCCCTATGGTAACCGAACGCATGGATATTTATAAACAAAAAGCGGTACAACTTGCTGTGGAAGCCATTAAAAATTCATTTGCAAATATTAGCGCTACCATTTCTGATTTTGGAATAACGCACTTGATTACCGTTACCTGCACTGGGTTATATTCTCCGGGTATTGATTCTGAGATTATTGATGCACTCAATCTTCCTCCTGATATTTTTCATACTTCCCTTAATTTCTTGGGCTGTAATGCTGCATTTCCGGCCTTAAAACTAGCAGACAGCATCATAAAATCACATGCCGATGCACGTGTATTGGTTGTATGTGTGGAGCTTTGCACGTTGCATTTTCAGCCAAAGAGGAACAGTGACAATCTGCTTTCGAACACAATTTTTGGTGATGGTGCTGCTGCTGTAATTATAGTTCCTGAAACTTTAGCTATTGACCAAAAACGAAAAGGGTTTTCCCTTGCCGGATTTTGCCCGATACTCCTAAAAAAAGGAAAAGAATTGATGGGTTGGAATATCACATCTATAAATTTTGAAATGATATTGGCTGCTGGCATCCCTGAATTTCTGGGTGAAGAATTGGCGGAAGTGATGTCAAAAATTGCTGAAAAGATGAATCTAACTCCCGAATCTATTCATCATTGGGCAATTCATCCCGGAGGTAGAAAAATTCTTGATACCGTGCAACATAGGTTACAATTGGAAAATAATGAATTATTCCACTCTTATGACGTATTGCGGAACTTTGGAAATATGTCATCACCTACAGTTTTGTTTGTATTGTACGAAATTTTTAAGAGCAATCCTAAATCAGGAGAAAAGGTATTCGCTATGGGCTTTGGACCCGGAATCAGCATTGAAACAGCTTCATTGGTGTGCCATGATTTCGTTTAAAACTCGTTCAACCCAATCGGAGTTGATGGATGACCCTAATATTTCAGATACTTTACTTTATAAAAATCTGAAAGAATTGGATCTGTTAAACCGTTATCTTGGAGGTTACTCCAATTCAATAGAGGGAATAAAACAATTGGTAACCGACAAGCAAAAAGTTTATCGTATTGTAGATTTGGGCTGTGGCAGTGGCGATGTATTAAAATTTATTGCACGATGGGCTCGGTTAAACAATTTTCAGGTATTGCTTACCGGAGTAGATAAAAACAAAAACGCAGTTAAATATCTGACAGAACAAAGCTCGGAGTATCCTGAAATTAATGGGGTTGTGAGTGATTACAAAGAGTATTTTGAGAAAACCCCCAATATTGATATCGTTCATTGTTCCCTGTTTTGTCATCATCTGAACGATGATGAAGTGCTCGAGCTATTCATATATTTTAGAATTTATGCTGCGAAAGGCTTTGTTGTAAACGATTTGCAACGAAGTAAAGTTGCTTATTACTGTGTCTGGTTGTTTACGAGGATACTAAATGGATCGACCTTGTCAAAACATGATGGTCCGGTTTCAGTGCTTCGTGCGTTTACCCATCACGAATTAATGATGATGCTCGGCGATGCCAGTATTGAAAAATTTTCCATCCATTGGCGATGGGCATTTAGGTATTTGGTGGTGGCTAAAACACAAAGTTAATTTTGTTTCTATGAAGGAAATTGAAAATAGTACGGATATTCTTATTGCAGGTGCAGGGCCATCAGGTTTGATGATGGCTTGTCAGCTTGCACTTCAAAATATATCTTTTCGGATTATCGATAAAAAAGGTTTTCCTCCTATCTTTTCTGGGGCATTAATAATCCACGCCCGCACCATGGAGATTTTTCGGCAGATGAATATTACCGAAAAAATACTGAAAGAGGCTAAAACAGCAAAAAAAATAAACATCGGCTTTAACGATAAAAAAAATATGGTTCTGGATTTTACGGATGCAGGTGAATATTTAACCTGTTACCCTTATCTGGTAATGCTTGAGCAGTATCGTACCGAAAATATTCTTAAAGAATTTCTTATTGAACGCGGACATCTTATCGAAAGCAACACAAGTCTTTTATCATTTACAAATGACAATGAATTTATCACCTCTAAAATACTAAAATCTGACGGATCATTTAAATATATAAAATCGAGGTTCTTAATTGGCGCAGACGGCCATGACAGTATGGTTCGAGCGCAGTTGAAAATTCCTTTTCCAGGGAAAACGTTCAATTCACTTCTTTTTATTTCCGATTGTAAAGCAAGGGTGCCTGTAAATACCGATGAGATATTCTTTTCTTTCACATCTGAATACACCGCAGGTTTTTTCCTATTGCCCAATAATAGCCGAAGGGTAGACGGGATAATTCCCAGCATTCAGCAAAAAAAGGAAGTTAGTTTTAATGATGTGAAAGAATTCTTTAGCAGAAATAATAAAGCAGGTATTGAGCTATTTAATTCACAATGGTTTTCCGTATTCCGGTCTCACTCTCGATGCGCCGATTCATTTCGGAAAAACCGATGTTTTTTGATTGGTGATGCAGCTCATGTTCATAGTCCTGTTGGGGCGCAAGGTATGAATACGGGAATTCAGGATGCTTATAATCTGGCATGGAAGCTGGCATTTTATGTTAACGGAAAAACAACGGAAAAAATACTCGATACCTTTCAAAAGGAACGGCGACCGGTTGCATTAAATATCATTCGGTATACCGATTCGGTATTTTCCTTTATAACATCCAATTTTTTTCTTATCAAGTCTATTCGATTATTCATTGTACCATTCATATTATCAATGTTTTTAAAAATATTGATAAAGAGTTTGAAGCTACGCGCGCTCATTTTTACTTCAATTTCGGGAATTGGTATAAAATATAAAAAAAGCATTTTAACAAATACATTATCAACAGAAAAATTCCCGAGTCATTCGCCCAAACCAGGTGAGCGTTGGCCTTATCAGGTCTTTGAAATCCGGGGTCGTATTTCGACTTTGCACGATTCAATCGATAACCAAAATCTTAGTCTTTTTATCTTCGGGAAACAGACCATGCCAGCACATTTTCAAATGCTTATTGACACATACAGTGATGCCATAACAGTCAAACACATTGCTAATGAATCTGGAACAAAGCTGCTTTTCGAAAAGTTAGGGTTGAAAAACGAAGGATGTTATCTTATTCGCCCAGATTTATATATTGCCTGGCGAAGTAGAGAATTTGATACTACAAACCTTATGAATTTTCTTAAAAAATTTCTACGGTTTAATTTCAACAGTACAATCAAAATATAAAATAATAATAGTTAACCAAAAAGACTCTATTCTTGAAACCCGATATTCAGCAAATAAACAGATGAAAATATTATTTGTGCTTTTAGTTATTGTAATATCTTCAATTTGTATCGCACAAACAAATCCAACAACCAATGATTCAACGGACCCGATAGTTGGTTATATAGATCATAGCCAGATACATTGTATTACAATTCCGTTTATCATGCAACACTCCTAGGTTCACCCACTATTCCAATTTCTTTTAGTAGAGTTACCTTTTCAAAAGGTTCTTATAACGTCAGTCCGACTTTAAGTATAGGTGTTGGCTATACCTGGTTCTTCGGCGACTTTAACTTTAACGATAAAATAACTGTGGATCCTAGATTGTCTCTTTGATTCATTGCTGATGTTGAAATACAAAACAATTTTGATTTAACCAAACCTGCAGGATTCTTTACGGGAATATTTATTGGCGTACAAGCATTTTCTTTATATGGAGGCTATGATTTAATTAATAAAACCCCAGCGTTGGCTTTGGGTGACAGAATTGATTTATATACAGTACGTCAATGAAGTTTGAGACCTTTTGGTAAGGTTTACTCTGATAGAAAACATAAAAAATCTGCACGGTTTATTGACATAACGGATTGATATATCAGTCCTGTCATAAATTTTTGAATGTTCATTTTGAAGATAAACTCGATAAATTTTAAACTTCGCCATACAATATAAATGAGGACAAAATTCTTAGAAAGTTCTGCTCAAAATGTATGAATTATGCAATTTATTTTCAAAAATTTGTAACACTTTCACCAGCTATTATACTGATATTTGAAACTGATTTATTAATCACAATTTCTAAAACAAAATAACATGAGCACAGGAAAAATTTTATTAGGTGCATTAGCAGGCGTAGCCGTTGGTGCAGTTTTGGGTATCTTATTAGCACCCGACAAGGGTTCGGTAACGCGAAAAAAAATTATGGGAAAAGCTGATGATTTGGGTGATGATATAAAAGAAAAAATTACAGATAGTATAAAAAACATTAGCGAAGATTTTCAAAACGTAACCGATAAAACAAAAGATTTGGTTGAAAAAGGAAAATCAAAAATCGAACATGGCTATAATAAATTTAAAAACGATGACCATCATGATAAGGTTTTACCTAAAGTTGATTTGAAATTATGAACCGAGCATGTTTTTACAAAAAAAACACAAACCTGCATGAACAAAACAAACGTACGAGCTCCATCCGACCATTAAAAAATAATTATGTACGGATGAAAAAGCTAACATTCATCTTTGCCTTAACGATATTCATACTCACAACATTTTCAAGTTGTGCTGTAGTTGGCGGAATCTTCAAAGCAGGAATGAGTGTAGGAATATTTTTAGTTGTAATAGTGGTAGCATTAATACTATTTTTCATTTTCAGAATGCGAAAAAATAAATAGTTGGGAATTTTAAATTTTCTATAAAAAAATAATGGCAAAAAAGAAAATCAAAAAAACCATTGCAAACGAAAAAGTTAACGACCTGCAAGCAAAAACGAATAACGGCGTTGGTCAAATGCTTACTACAAATCAGGGCTTGTTAATTAACGATAATCAGAACTCTCTTAAAGCAGGTGAACGCGGTGCAACTTTATTGGAAGATTTTATTTTGCGTGAAAAAATTACACACTTCGACCATGAAAGAATTCCTGAACGGATTGTTCATGCCCGGGGTTCTGGTGCACACGGTATTTTCCAGTTATATAAACCAATTCCAAAATATACAAAAGCGAAATTTTTAAATGACACAACAAAACCTACTCCTGTATTCGTGCGCTTTTCAACAGTCGCTGGCTCAAGGGGTTCATCCGATTTGGCACGTGATGTAAGAGGTTTTGCGGTAAAATTTTATACTGAAGAAGGCAACTACGATTTAGTTGGAAACAACATGCCAGTATTTTTTATTCAGGATGCAATGAAATTTCCTGATTTAATTCATGCAGTAAAGCCCGAACCGCAGAATGAAATTCCACAGGCAGCCTCGGCACACGATACCTTTTGGGATTTTATTTCCTTAATGCCCGAAAGCACACACATGATAATGTGGGTAATGAGTGATCGTGCCATTCCAAGAAGTTTGAGAATGATGGAAGGTTTTGGTGTACATACATTCCGGTTAATTAATGAAAAAGGCGTTTCTCATTTTGTAAAATTTCACTGGAAACCATTATTAGGAATACATTCGGTTGCATGGAATGAAGCATTGAGTATTTCTGGCAAAGACCCCGATTTTCACAGAAGGGATTTATTTGAAGCAATTGAAAGTGGAGCATTTCCAGAATGGGAATTAGGTGTACAAATTATTCCTGAAAAAGATGAACACAAATTTGAATTTGATTTGCTCGACCCTACAAAATTAATTCCTGAAGAAATTATTTCCGTGCAACGCATTGGTAAAATGACTTTGAACCGCAATCCCGATAATTTCTTTGCCGAAACAGAACAGGTTGCATTTCATCCGGGGCACTTGGTTCCTGGATTAGATTTTACGAATGACCCCTTATTGCAAGGAAGACTATTTTCGTATACCGATACTCAGTTGTCACGGCTAGGAAGCCCTAACTTTCACGAAATACCAATAAACCGCCCCATAGTGCCCGTAATGAATAATCAACGCGACGGACACATGCGGCAAACCATTAACAGCGATAAAACAAGTTACCAGCCCAATACTATTAGTAATGGTTGCCCGTTTCAGGCCAAAGCAGTTGATGGGGGTTTCACCACTTTTCAGGAACGCATTGATGCAAAAAAAATCCGCGAACGCAGCCGCAGTTTCCTCGACCATTTTAGCCAGGCAACTTTGTTTTTTAACAGTCAGGCAGAGTACGAAAAAAATCATATCATAGATGCACTCACTTTTGAATTAGGAAAAGTAGAGCGAACCGAAATTCGTGAAAGAATGTTGGGCATACTAACACAAGTGGATAAAACTTTAGTCGAAAAAGTTGCCGATGGTTTAGGAATATCTGTTCCAAAACATCCCGATTATCCAATTAATCATAGTGTTCCCGCAGATGGACTAAAACAAAATTATGAGCCACTAAAAATGAAACAAAGCATAGAAAAATCTGATGCTTTGAGCATGGCTAATACTATAAAAAAATCCATAAAAACAAGATCTATAGCTATACTTGCAGCAAACGGAGTGGATGAAAATTCGCTTACAACAATGAAAAATGCACTTGAAGCCGCAGGAGCAAAAACAAAAATAATTGCACCAAAACTCGGAACAATAAAAGGAGCAACAGGTAAAGAAATAAAAGTTGATGCGAGTTTTCTTAACACAGCTTCAGTACTATATGATGCCGTGTATATTCCATCGGGCGAAAAGTGTGCAAACGCATTAATGGCAGAACCAGATGCAATTCATTTTGTGAACGAAGCATACAAGCATTGTAAAGCAATTGCTGCAAATGGAGCGGGCGTTAACTTCTTAAACAGCACTTATGCTCTTGATAAGATTAATGATGCAGATAAAAAATTTAAAAACCAAAATTCAACTATTGATTCAGGTATAATCATTGATAAACATGCAAAAGAATTTATTAAAGCAATAGCGCAGCATCGTTTTTGGGAAAGAGAAAAATCAAGAAAAGTTCCAGCGTAATTTTCATTTCTCAACAAATAGTAAATCATAAAAATTAAATTACTGAAATTAATAGTACCCAGAAGTCGCAGACATAACAAAAAAACATTATAACTAATTATAAATAAATTAGTTATGTCTTTGACAGTATCACCTAAAAGGTGATATTTGCAACAGCAACAGCAAATAAACTATCCATGGATAAAATCACACAATCTTCAAAAAACATCACCCCTTTTGGCGGATTAATTTTCATATATAATGCTATACACCGCGCCAGTATTGATAAATTTTTAGATAAGCAAATTGGAAGCCGTAGCGTATTAGCACGTTATTCTTATTCAGATGTTGTGTTATCCTTATTGGGTAATTCGTTATGCCAGGGAGATTACATCTCCGATTTAGAGCATCTAAAAAAG
>JBBRCQ010000079.1:0-14947 GCA_038204725.1 Bacteroidales bacterium
AATGAAATATGGATGAAATTTAAATTTCTATTAAACAGATTGTATGAAAGATAAAATGAACAAGATAATTGAAATTATTCACCGAAAGCATAGCATTGATGTTTCAAAATATAATAAAACTTTTCTACTCAATTCACTTCAGCATAGAATCGATGAAACACATTGTACCTCGACTGAGGAATATATTTACCTGATGGAAAATAATTCCAAAGAAGCAAAGCTATTCATAGATGTACTTCATGTTAATTATAGTGAGTTTTTCAGAAATCCACTTACTTTCTCAGTATTGGAACGAATTATTTTGCCATCGATTATAATGAAAAAGAGAAATGCCGGACAAAAGGAAATCCGTATTTGGTCGGCTGCATGTGCGGCTGGACAGGAAGTGTATAGCCTTGCAATATTAATGGAAGAACTCAAAAACAATCATCCAAAGAAAATAAAATATCGTATCTTTGCTACCGATCAATCTGAATCACAAATAAACATAGCTAGATCCGGTCAATTTGAAGCAGTTGACGTAAAAAACGTAAGCATGAAACGGGCCAGTGAATGGTTCCTCAAACAGGGTGATAGCTATGTTGTAAAACCTGTGTTGAAAGAAAATATTGTTTTTTCGGTATTCGATTTGTTTAATAAGCATTTAAGCAGTCCACCCGAAAGTATTTTTGGAGAATTCGATCTTGTAATTTGTTCAAACCTTCTCTTTTATTACAATCAGGAAAATAGAGAAATCATTCTTGACAAAGCCAATAATTGTTTAGCCGGGGATGGATTATTGGTTACCGGTGAAACGGAAAGAGAAATTTTTATGAATTATAATTACAAAGAAGTTTATCCACAATCAGCAATTTTTAAAAAAAATACCTTTGAAATAGTAAGTAAAAAGTAAAAAGTAAAAAGTAAAAAGTAAAAAGTAAAAAGTAAAAAGTAAAAAGGGAATAAGAAGAAACATTAACCAGTTACGAATTATGATTATTCAGTCTTCGCTCATGCAACCTCACCCATCCTCTCCTAAAAGGAGAGGCGTTTGAGCAGAGCATCTTTATATTTTTTTCTATATAAATTTGGATTAAAAAAGCTTCAGAGAACCTCCCTTCTCCTCTCAGGGGAAAGCCTGTCCCGTTTTTCCGCGGGAGGATGGGGATGGGGTCATATAATCGGAGATGAGATCTGGCTGCACTTCTAAAATCTAAGGAATTGAGATTAACGAATAGTAAAGTAAAAAGTAAAACGTAAAGTAAAGTAAAAAGTAAAAAGTCCGGAGTTTTTTTGTCTTCGGTCTTCAGTCTTAATAAACATTAACCAATCCCGAATAACAATTTCTAACTCATACTTCGTAAGAAATTGTAGCTCGGGACTGAGCAAAGCTCAGTAACCAATTAACCAATAACCCAATAACCCTTATGAATTTTAAAAATCTTAATTTAGGAACACAGCTTAAAATTGGCGTAGCCATCATGTTATTTTTTGTTGTTATATTGGGTGTGGTCTCTTATCAGCAAACTGCCAGGATGCACTTGTTAACTGAGAAAATGTACAACCATCCTGTAAAAGTTAGAAAAACTATAGGTAATCTTGAGAAAGACATTTTAAGTTTGCGTCTGGGAATGAGAGATTTGATGTTGGCATCGACGGAACAGGATAAACAACAGGCAATGCGATTGATGGAATTGTCTGAAACAGATGCTTTGCTGCAATTCAAAGTATTGAAGGAAAATTATTTAGGACCAAAGTCAGATATTGAAGAAGCTCATAAAGCTTTTGTAAGTTGGCGAAATACACGCCATCAAAAAGACAGGCTTTCTCCTGACAGTGAATTGAGTCAGTTAAAAGACAAGCGTATTCCTATTGTTACTATAGGTGTAGAAAGAGATCGTCTATTGGAAAAAATTAAGACAATTGATCTGTTTGCCGAAAATAAAGCAAAATCATTATATGATGATGCCAACGAAATACACAAATCGCTTGTAATAAATTTAATATTTTTGGTAGCTGTCATCTTACTTTTTTCGCTTATTGTCAATTTTGTTATAATAGGGAATATCCGAATACCTATAGACATACTCATCAACATGGCAAACCAATTTCATGGTGGAGATATGAATGCCCGTTCTTCTTATAAAATGAAGAATGAGTTTGGCGTTTTATCTGATTCATTCAATGCATTGGCTGAGTATATACAGTTCAATACAGAGGTTGCTGAAAAAGCCAGACGCATTTCAAGCGTTATGCTGAGTGAATATGATGCAAAGAAATTCTTTCAAGCAACACTCAATGCATTGGTTAAAATTTCTGATTGTCAAATGGCTGCGGTTTATCTTTTAAATAACGACAAAAAAAACTTCGAACACTTTGAATCTGTCGGGTTAAACGAAAATGCAAGGCAATCTTTTGCTGCCGACAAATTCGAAGGTGAATTTGGTGTTGTGCTTTCCTCACGCAAAGTTCAGCATATTAAAAATATACCACACGATACAAAATTTGTTTTTCAAACTGTAAGCGGTAAATTTATCCCGCGCGAAATCATTACCATTCCCATTCTTTCCGGAAACAAAGTCGTTGCTGTTATCTCACTGGCAAACATCAATATTTTTTCAAATCAGTCTGTTCAGTTGATTGACAATAGTATTGACACACTCAATGCACGTATTGAAGGAGTCTTGGTATACCGGAAAATGAAAGAATTTTCTGAAAAACTCAAAATTCAAAACAACGAATTGGAAGCGCAAAAAACAGAACTTTTCTCACAATCGGCTGAACTCACTATTCAGAACACAGAGTTGGAGATGCAAAAAGTTCAATTGAATGAAGCCAGCCGTTTAAAAACTAACTTTCTTTCCAATATGAGCCACGAATTGCGCACACCTTTAAATTCAGTGATTGCACTTTCGGGTGTTTTAAACCGCAGGTTGGCGAAAGTAATACCCAATGAGGAATACAGCTATATTGAAGTAATCGAACGCAATGGGAAACACCTGCTGCATCTGATTAATGATATTCTGGATATATCGCGCATAGAATCAGGTCGTGTAGAAGTAGAAATTACAAAATTTAACGCCAACAATCTCATTGCTGAGGTTGTCAGCATGATTTATCCTCAAGCACAACAAAAAGGCATTGAATTGCTGCATACCGGAAGTAATTCCGATTTATTCTTGAGTAGTGATGCAGCGAAATGCCATCATATTCTACAGAATATTATCAGTAATGCTGTTAAATTTACTGAGAAAGGAAAAGTTGAGGTTACAGCACAACAGATTGACCATCATATCGTAATAACTGTATCTGATACCGGAATTGGGATAGCCGAAAACCATATCGAGCATATTTTCGATGAATTCCGTCAAGCTGATGGAAGTACTTCCCGGAAATTTGGTGGAACGGGACTAGGTTTAGCCATTGCCAAAAAATATACACATCTTCTTGGTGGAAGCATCGTGGTGAAAAGTGAACCGGAGAAAGGTTCTGAGTTTATTCTTCGGCTTCCTTTGCATTACGCTGCCGATAACAGAAATGTAGAAGTCGGAGAAACATCGGTTTCTAATTATTCCATAAAAAGTGCTTTGCATGTACCAATAAATGCATCGATGGATAAAACCATTTTACTGGTTGACGATAGTGGACCGGCCATCATACAGATGAAAGATTTTTTACTTGATAGTGGCTGCAAAGTTTTGGTTGCAAACGATGGAGCTGAAGCTCTCGCTGTTATTGATCATTTTATACCGGATGCCATCATACTCGATTTGATGATGCCGGGTATAGATGGTTTCAACCTGCTCAAAACCCTTCGTGAAATTGAAAAAACCGCTCATATTCCTGTATTGATACTCACGGCCAAACATATCACAAAAGAAGACCTCAGGTTTTTAACTCGAAACAATGTTCACCAGTTGATCCAAAAAGGCGATGTAAACCGCAACGAATTATTACATGCTATTACAACCATGATATCTCCCCTAAAAGTAATCAAATCAATTCAACCGGAATTGCAAAACATTATAGGAAAGCCGGTTATACTGGTTGTGGAAGATAATCCCGACAATATGATTACAGTAAAGGCTCTGCTGGCTGATCAATATATTGTGTTGGAAGCGGTAGACGGGAAACAAGGTGTAAATTTGACCATGCAAAATAAGGTTCATCTTATTTTAATGGACATTGCCCTGCCAGGAATGGATGGTATTGAAACATTTAAGGCCATACGTGAGAATGAACAGTTTAAGCACATTCCTGTAATAGCCCTGACCGCCAGTGCCATGATCAACGACAGAGAAACTATTCTTGCTTACGGATTTGATGACTATATTGCAAAGCCCATTGATGAAAAGACCTTCTATAGAAAGATTAACGAAACACTTTATGGAAAATAAAAATATTAAAATACTGGCAATTGACGACAATCAGGATAATCTGATTACTATCAAAGCATTGATAAATGAAGTTTTTCATGAGGCTCATATATTTACGGCTATCAATGGTGAAAAAGGTCTTGAATTGGCAGAGGAAGAGGATCCTGATGTAATATTGTTGGATATTGTTATGCCGGGTATGGATGGGTTTGAAGTATGTCAACTGCTTAAAGCTGATAAAAAGCTATGTGATATCCCAGTGGTTTTTGTTACAGCTAACAAAGATGATAAACAGAACCGTATTCATGCTTTGGAATCCGGAGCTGAAGCTTTTCTTGCAAAGCCTATTGATGAAACCGAGCTTACTGCCCAGATCAGGGCAATGGTAAAAATTAAAAAAGCCAACACCGAAAAACGCGACAAAGAGAAAAAACTAATTTCTCTGGTGGAAGAGCAAACCCATGAATTGAGAATTACGCAATCGGCTACAATGAATCTATTAGAAGATTTAGACCGTGAGAATGATGCCAGAAAAAAAACAGAAGCAGCACTAACAGAAAGCGAAGAAAAATACAGGTTGATTTTCGAACATTCTCCTTTGGGTCTTTTATCTTTTGATGAAAATGGGGTTATTCTTGCCTGTAATGATAATTTTGCTCATATTATCGGCTCTACATCCAATGCGCTGATTGGTATCAACATGCTTAGTCTGCCCGATAAAAAACTGGTTTCTTCTGTGCAACAGGCATTAAATGGAAATACAGGAATCTACGAAGACCTTTTCCATTCTATCGATGGAGAAAAAGTGTCACCGGTAAGAGCACTTTTTACGCCTATCCATGTCGGTAATCGTCAAATCAAAGGTGGAGTGGGGATTATTGAAGATATTACAGAACGTAAAAGAGCAGATGCTTACAGAGAATTAAGTCGTGAAATATTACAAATTCTCAATGAACCCGGCGATTTGCAGGAATCTTTTTCGCAGATCGTTGCCGTTTTTAAAACCAGAACCTGGTTTGATGCGGTGGGTATTCGTCTGCAAAATGAAGATGATTATCCGTATTTTGCTCAGAATGGATTTTCTCAGGATTTTCTTGAAACCGAAAACTCGGTGATCGGACATGCAAAAAATGGAAAATTATGCAAAGACAAAGATGGTAATAATATACTGGAATGTATTTGTGGACAGGTACTTTCTGGTAAAACCAATGCCTCAAACCCTCTTTTTACTCCAGGTGGTAGTTTCTGGACCAACGATTCAATTTCGATACTTGACCTCTCAACCGGAGAAGATGACAGTTTCCATTCCAGAAGTCAATGCATGCAACATGGATATGCATCTATGGCACTTATACCGGTAAGGAATAAGGAAAAGGTAATTGGTTTGATTCAACTCAACGACCTCAGAAAAGGGCGATTTACATTGGAGACCATTGAAATACTGGAAGGAATTGCCATTCACATCGGTGAAGCCATCATGCGGAAAAAAGCTGAAGAAGCCCTGCATGCAAGCGAAGATAAATACAGAAATATTTTCGATAATGTTCAGGATGTTTTTTATCAAACCGATCTTGATGGAATTGTAATCGAAATAAGCCCTTCTATTAAGCACTTTTCCGAATTTAACCGTGATGAAATCATCGGAAAACCTGCTGACCAACTTTATTATGATCCTGCTGACCGTTTTGCTTTTCTGAATGAAATTATGAAAAATGGGGAACTCAGTGATTATGAAATTAGAATTAAAACACCGGTAAATCAGATTAAATATGTATCAATCAATGCCCGTTTAATTTTAGATACCAATGGCAAGCCTCACCATATTGACGGAGCCTTAAGAGATGTTACAGATCGAAAATTAGCTGAATTTAATTTAAAAGCAGAAAAACAAAAGGCAACTACTTATCTCAATGTAGCACAGGTAATGCTTGTGGCTATTGATAAAGACGCTGAAATAACCTTGCTAAATCAAAAAGCTTGTCAGGTACTTGGTTACGAAACGGATGAACTGATCGGTAAAAACTGGTTTCATACTTGTTTAACGTCCGAAGATTATGATACTATTTTTGATGGATTTAAAACATTATTAAGTGGAAATGTTGAATCCAATTTGTATAACGAAAATTATATTGTCACCAAAAATGGCGAAAAACGTTTAATCGCATGGCACAATACGCTGATTGCCGATCATGAAGGAGTGGTTCAGAGTATTTTAAGTTCTGGAGAGGATATTACCGATCGTAAACGGATAGAAGACACTGTTTTAATGCTGGCTCATGCCATCCGAAGTATCGGGGAATGTGTGAGTATTACAGATATGGATGACAATATAATCTTTGTCAACGATGCTTTTTTGAATACATACAGATATGATCAAAAGGAATTGTTAGGAAAACATATCAGCATCATTCAGTCTTCAAACAATCCTCCTGAAATTATAAACGATATTTTCTCAGTGACCTTAAAGGGAGGCTGGCAGGGTGAATTGATCAATAAAAGAAAAGATGGAAGTGAATTCCCGATTTTCCTGTCTACATCTGTCATCAGAAATGATAAAGATGAACCCATCGCCCTCATAGGTGTTTCAAACGATATCTCTGAAAGAAGGAAAGCTGAAGAAGCATTCAGGAAAAGTGAAGAAAGATTTAAACTGAGCATGGAAGCTACCAATGATGGAATTTGGGACTGGGATATCAGTAAGGATGAGGTTTATTACAGTCCTGCTTACTCCCGCATGTTGGGTTATGAATTCGGCGTTTTTCCAAAAGATGCCAGCGATTGGAAATCAATGATTCATCCCGACGATCTTGAGCATACACTTAAGGCAAACTTAGATTGTATAGAAGGTCGTTCTGAAGCTTTTGACATTGAATACCGCATGAAAGCTCAAAATGGAGAGTTCCGATGGATATATGCAAGAGGCAAGTGTGTTACACGGAATAAGCATGGAAATGCCTTACGACTGGTTGGAACTCATGCTGACATTACCCAACGCAAAAAGGACGAAAACAAGTTGCTCGATGCCAACTGGAGATTAGAAAGCATCATCGAAGGTACCAATGTGGGTACCTGGGAATGGAATATTCAAACCGATGAAATGGTCTATAACGAGTTATGGTCAGATATTATCGGCTATTCGCTCGATGAAATGAAAACCAACCATATTGATGTCCACAAACTGATTATTTTTCCTAAAGACCTGAAAAAATCCAAAGAAATATTGCAACAACATTTTAAGGGTGAAATTCCTTACTATGAATTCGAATGTCAGTTAAAACACAAAGACGGACATCATGTCTGGATAAACGACCGTGGTCGAGTATTGACCCATTCTGCAGAAGGCGAACCTCTGATGATGTTTGGTACTCTTACTGACATTACTGAACGTAAAAAAGTAGAAGAGGAACTTGTCAAACAAACGGCACTGCAAAAAATACTCATGAAAATTTCTTCTGAATATATCAATATTCCACTTTCGCAAATTGAAATTTCTATTACCCAGTCATTGGAAGAATTAGGCAGATTTGTGAAAGCTGACAAAGCTTATGTGTATGAATATAAAAGGGAAAAACAATGCTTTAGCAACACCCATGAATGGAGTAGGGAAGGCCTCGATTTTCATATATCAAATCAGCAACTCTTAACCCTGTCATTGATGCCACAATTTGTTGAATCACATCAAAAAGGACTTTCTGTAAATATTTCTGATGTGTCGTTGCTGGATGAAGAAGATGCTGTGTGCCAGTTGTTAAAAGCTCAAAACATAAAGAGTTTGATTACCATACCCATGATGACCGAAAAAGAATGCATAGGGTTTATTGGATTTGATTCCATCCATCATCATCATTACTCTGAAAAAGAAGAAGCCTTGCTTTTTGTTTTTTCTCAAATGCTTGTAAACGTTAAAAACAGAATTGCGCTTGAAAAAAGCCTGATCCAAGAAAAAAGAAAAGAAGAGTTAGCCAATACCGCTAAATCTGAGTTTATTGCCAATATGAGTCACGAAATCAGGACGCCTATGAATGCTATCCTTGGTTTTAGTGAAGCGTTGTATCATAAACTGGAATCAAAACAGCACCAGGAAATGATAAAATCTGTTTTAAGCAGCGGAAATCTTTTGTTGTCGCTACTGAACGATATTCTGGATCTTTCAAAAATTGAAGCCGGAAAGCTTGAAATCATCCTGCAACCAGTCGATCTAAGCAATCTGCTCCATGAAATAATTTTATTGTTTAACGAAAGTGCCCAATCAAAGGGAATTGTATTAAATATAATTATTGCACCCGGATTTCCTGAAATAATCATGCTCGATGAAATGAGGATCAAACAGGTCATCTTCAACCTGGTAGGAAATGCAATTAAGTTTACAAATCAGGGTACTGTGAATATCCATGCTTCATTTTTTAATGTGAAAGAAGATGTAGGAAGGATGCAACTTAAGGTGGAAGACACTGGCATCGGAATCCCGGCAAATCAACAGCAGCTCATTTTTGAAGCCTTCAGACAACAATCCGGACAATCGAATCGTAAATACGGTGGCGCAGGTTTGGGATTGGCCATTTCTAAACGATTGGTGGAGAAAATGAATGGTACTATTTCTGTTAAAAGTTCCGAAGGCAAAGGGTCTGAATTTGTAGTGCTTTTTTCGGAAGTTAAAATCAGTAATCTAAGCGGAAGAAAAGAAGATGTGTACAAAAAAATTCAGAAAATAACTTTTAACCAGGCTTCCATACTGATTGTGGATGATATCGTTTCTAATATCGAAACTGTTGAAAACCTTCTGGCATCATCTGATGTTAATATTTCTTCTGCTGAGAACGGTGAAATTGCACTTGAAATAATGGAACACGCAACCCCTGATCTGATTCTACTCGACATCAGAATGCCCGGTATCGACGGTTATGAAGTTGCCAAACGAATTAAAGAAAATCCTGCCAAAAAACACATTCCCATTATCGCATTTACTGCTTCTGTCTTCGATTCTAACCGAATCGAACAATCTACCGATTTCGACGGTTTCCTTTTTAAACCCGTCAGCAGAGCCGACCTTTATGGACAGCTTACAAGGTTTTTAAAACACAACTTCGGAATCAAACCTCAAAATGCACTCATCAATAATGAAACAGGATTAGAACATCTTTCAGATGATATTGTTAATCATATACCTGAAATCGTTTCGATATTGAACACTAAATTTTTACCCCTCTGGGAAAATATTAAAGACCAGTTCATCCTCTTTAAAATTGAAGCATTTTGCGAAGAATTAAACCAATTTGCTGTTGGTTATCAGTTTAAATTTCTGATGGATTATACCAGCAAAATCAGCGAAGATCTTGAGAATTTCAATTTGGAATCTTTAAAAAAAATATTGAAAGAATTTCCCAACATCATTCATAAAATTTCAAGTATACAAAAAAAATAATTATGAACAATACAGTATATATTCTCGCGGTAGACGACAACCAGGAGAACCTTAGAATAATCAGCAATTTCCTTAAAGATGAAGGCTATAAAATTGCCCTGGCTATGGAAGGAATGAGTGCCCTTAAAATACTCGAAAACACAGAAATTGACCTTATTCTGCTGGATGTGATGATGCCGGTGATGGATGGCTTTGAAGTCTGTAAAAGAGTGAAAGCGAATCCAAAAACAAAAGACATTCCTGTTATTTTCCTTACCGCCAAAAATCAAACCGAAGACCTTGTGACCGGATTTAAAGCAGGAGCAGTGGATTACATCATCAAACCTTTTAAAAGAGACGAATTGTTAATGCGTGTTAAAAACCATGTTGAACTGTCGGTTGCCAGGAAGAAAATAATAGAAATGAACCGTACACGCGATAAATTGTATTCTATTATTGCCCATGATATTCGCTCACCTTTCGCTGCCATTGAGCAAACCATTGATGCCATTGCTAATGGTTACATTAAAGCAGGCAGCGATGATTTTGATACAATTTTTCAACTGCTAAAACAAAAAACAAATGAAACCAGCACATTGCTCAATAATTTGCTGGAATGGACAAAGCTACACAGCGAAAATATCTCACTTTCGCCCGCTATCATTAATATTCATACCATACTTTTCGAATGTATTCAGCTTTTAAAAGGGAATGCAATCAATAAATCAATCATCATCGATTTAAATATTCCTGAAAATATGCCTGCTTATTTCGATGAGGTAACCATACATACAGCATTCCGTAATATCATTTCCAATGCCATTAAATTTACACCCGATAATGGAAAAATTACAATTGATGCTGAAAATGAAAATGATTTCGTGAGAATTACCATCAAAGATTCTGGCATTGGTATGTCGGAAAGTAAAATAAACGAAATTTTTAATAAAAATAAACATGTTTCCACACCCGGTACTAAAAATGAAATGGGCACCGGTTTAGGATTGTTTCTTGTAAAAGATTTTGTAGAACAAAATAATGGTAAAATAATTGTTGAAAGTGAAATAAATATTGGAACCACTTTTAGCGTTTTTCTTCCTTTAACTGAGAAATAAATTGCCCGGAGTGGGAGCGCGTCTTTTCCTGTGTGGAGGCGCTACTTTATGACTGTGGAGGAAAGCGATTTTGAGCTGCTTTTTTACATGAGATGTTAGTTAATTGCTTGAAACCCTGACAGGGTTCAAAATCTGTCAGGTTCGAAACTTGTTAGTTGTAGAAATGTAAATAACTTGAAACCCTGTCAGGGTTACCGAGTCCTGGTATCACTCAAAGTCACCCTTTGACTAAAAGGAACTGCTTTTTTAAAAACGCACTTTTAAGGAATGTGTTTTTTTATTCAAATTGATAGTAATCTCTGTTAGGGTTTACCATTAATAAATAAATGTTTTTGCTTAAAAAAATGAATAAAAAGTTTAAAAAAATATTCCAAAAACTTCTATTTAACCCTTAAAATTGTTATGCCTTTTCTAAATTATTTTCGTTAATTTCTAAATTTGTATTTTTTTTACCCATCCAATGTTGAAAGAAAAGAATTGTATGGTCTGCATTTATTTTTCGACAGCTTGCTATGTGCTTAGCAGCTAGTAGTATGCTGCCCGGTTTTGGCTGCTTCACAAATCCTGTGTATGCTTATCTGTGTCTTTATGTTGTAGGATATTTCCTACAAAAAATAAAGTGTTTTTCTTACAAAATAAAGTGTATTTGTAATTAATTTTTTTGTATTTTTACTGTACTTAATCAACGAAGAAAAGATAAACTGTTTTTTTGTTGTTTTTTGCATATTTTCGTAACAAAAGGAATCATTAAATAACCTAAAACTCTTTTACTATGAAAACTCTAAAATATTTTGCTGCTACAATTTTGTTGTTTATAAATTGTACTGTTATCGGACAGATATCATGTACCGGAACTGTATTTGCCGAAATTGTACCGGTTACAGCAGCTTCTGAAATAACTCCTCTTAATTTTGGTCAGTTTACACCTATTGGAGCAGGTGGTAATGTTGTAATTACTACCCAGGGTTTGCGTGTTTCAAATGGATCTGTTATACTTAAAGAAAGTTATATTCATCCGGGTGTTTTTTCTGTTTTTGGTACACAAAACAACACAGTACAGGTATTACTGCCCACTACCCCAGTGTATATTTATCATCAAAACGGATTAAACTCCATGTACCTAGATTCATGGACCATTGATATGCCAAAGCCGGGAAGTTTAATGGCCAACAAAGATTTTGAAGTAAGAATTGGTTCTACCCTTCACATTGGCTCTATTGAAGACAATCCCATTGGAGCGTATTCATCAACATATAATGTAATATTCATCTACAATTAAACACGTTACTGCATAATTTGAATGCTGGAAAGATAGAAATTAAATGTTAATTATAAAACAAATGTAAAATTAATTTAACTTTGCATTTTCGTTTTCAGAAGAATATATAATAGTATTATTTTACCATTCTTAACGTGATAAAATTAAATTTCACAACTGCTAAAGTAAAAGATTTATTGATTGGAAAATTACACCTCGATTTAAAATATAAACAGAAAGCACTCAAATGAAGGAAGATAAATTAAACATACTGGTTATTGATGATGACCCCGTTTTCAGAAACCTGTTACGTTCCATTTTAAAAGAAAAATCCAATGTATTTGCAGTGGAAGCGCCATCTTTAGGGTTTAAAATGCTCCAGACTCAACCCGTTGATATTTTGATCTGCGATTTTCAACTGCCGGAAATGAGTGGTCTCAAGGTACTTGAAAAAGTTAAGGAAGAATACCCTGCCATTGAGGTAATCATGATTAGTTCGGCGGGTGATATGGATACCGTTATAGATGCATTGCGCAAAGGTGCTGTTGATTTTTTTAAAAAACCTTTTACAGCTCCCGAAATTTGGTTCTCTATCGAACGTACCCGGAAATTTTCGGAACTCAACGAAAAACTTGTCCACATCAAAAATGAAAATAAAATACTTAAAACTGAAGTCAACAGTGCTTTCGGACAATCCATTGTCGGGAAATCCATTGATATTGTCAGTATTAAGCAACAAATGGAAATGGTGGCTCAAACACCCGATACATCTGTGCTCATCATTGGTGAAAGCGGAACCGGTAAAGAACTCGTAGCCCGTGGCATCCATAATCTCAGCAAACGTAAAGACCAGTTGTTTGGTGCGGTCAATATGTCAGCAGTTCCTGAAAGCTTATTCGAAAGCGAGTTTTTCGGTCATAAAAAAGGAAGTTTTACCGGTGCCATTGTCGATAGAGCCGGTTGGTTCGAGGAAACCAATAAAGGTACATTGTTTCTGGACGAAATTGGCGAAATGCCCATCGCTTTGCAGATTAAACTGTTGAGAGTGCTCGAAGACCGCAGGTTTACCAAAGTGGGAACACAGCGTGAACAGGATTTTGATGTCCGCATTATATCAGCTACCAATAAATCGCTGGATGAATTAACAGATGGCAAAAGTTTCCGCCTGGATCTCTTTCACCGCCTGGGAACTTTTGTAATTCATTTACCCCCTTTACGCGATAGAAAAGGCGATATTGCTGAATTGTCAAATTATTTCCTCGATATCTTGTCGAAAAAAATGGGCAAAAAAAATATTACTTCTATACATAAAGACGTTTTTGATCTCTTCAGTAATTATGCTTTCCCAGGAAATATTAGAGAACTGAAAAATCTATTGGAAAGAGCCGTCATCGTTTGTCAGGGCAAAGAACTGTTGCCGATGCATTTTACTTCCATCAACATTTCCAAAATGTCATCCCATCCTTTGATGCAGACTAACATGACGTTCGACTTGAAAGAATTAGAAAGACTCACGATTCTCAACGTACTTCAAAAAGTAAACTTCAACAAAGCAGAAGCAGCCCGTTTGCTCAACCTCGAATGGAACGCCCTTTACCGGCGTATTCAAAAATACCAGATCGAATTACCTGCTGAAATCTCATAAGTTTTAAGTGATCCGATGACTCCAAGTCATCGGATCACTAGTTTTACGGAGTTTCTAAGTGATAGGATGACTCTAATTCATCTGATGACTCCAAGTCATCTGATGAATAGCTACAACTCCCGGTCATCCCATCACTTTGCATACGGTGTATCTAAAGTGATAGTATGACTCCCGGAATTACTTTCACTATACTTATGCCAATCAAGGGTTGAAATATATAAAAGCAGATTCACAAAACTTGTATTTAAAAATGTCACCCGTTTAATTCTTTATTAAAGTCTTTTAATTTAAGTGCTAGCTTTACTACGAAGAAGGACCGACCTCAAAGAATTTACGTACCAAAACAAGCATTTAAAATAGCGGTGGCCTGTGCAAGCAATACGTGAGTAGCGAAGGACGAAAAAAAAAATAAATGCAACACCATAAATTTCGCTACGACTTATATTGCGCGGGATTTTAAATGCGTAGTTTTGAAGTTAATTCTTTGCAGTCTTGATTTTTTGCTTACTTTTTCATCAAGGAAAAAGTAAGAAAATAAAAACTTAGTAACAATAAACGAAAATACGACATTAAATTTTATACATACATCATACATAATACATACAAATTAATAGAAATTTATTTATTAAATTTTCAACTCTTGATTCGCATTACTTACAAATTTATAATTCAACTCATAAATCCAGTCATATTATCACTAGGCTTACTAATTTCTAATTCATCTGATGACTTCAAGTCATCAGATGAATTACCCCAATAGTAAACTTTTGTCATTAGCTATCTGTTGTTACGCTGTATTCAGTCTTCATTAATGAAGAATAGCTGTTCATTTTCGAAGCATTCCTTAAATTGGATGCAATTATTTAATTTGTCAATAACCAGGTAATTAGAATGTTATATATGAAAATTTCGTTTATGTAGAAGCTGTTTTTAGGTTCAGTTTCCATCTCAGGCAAAAAAACCTTAAATAGCGACCAGAAAAATAATTTTATCTTAACATTTATGAATAATTCGGCTTTTCTCTACTTTTTTGAATAAAAAGAAGATATTAAGTTCATTTTCGAAGATTTTCACCTTAAAGTAGAATGCTGTTTCTTTGTTAAAGTACTGAAATAAAAGTAGATAAAAAGTTTGGCACGGATGTTGCAAGATGCAAAACGTGAATATGAAATT
>JBBRCQ010000080.1:0-14433 GCA_038204725.1 Bacteroidales bacterium
TTGGTCTGTCGTGATAGTCATTCTTAGAAAATTGTTGAATAATCTACTAAGGTAGTGATTATCAACGACATGACCAAATTTATTTTAACTTATTTTACTGAATATCAGAAATTTATTTAATTATTTAACGGAGTATTGTAAATAGAATCAATGAAATAATGCTTATTTCGCTATAACTTGTATTGCGCAGGATTTTATCCCGAAATTTCGGGATTGGTTACTTTTTTATCAAGAAAAAAGTAAAAAATAAAAAAAACAAATAATTAAAATACGACATTTCATCTTTCACATTACTTAATTCATTAAATTACCTATGATAGCCTAACGTTATTTTTCTTCTTCTGTAATACTTAAATTTGCTAAATACTCCTTATTTGTCGGTTAATTTCACATCGAGCGCATCGCGCAAACCATTGCCAACTATCATAAACGCAAGCACAACAATCATTATTGCAATACCTGGTAATATTGCAAGGTAAGCAGCATCTAGAATGATGTATCCATAATTTTCCTTGATCATACTGCCCCATGAGGGCATGGGAGGCTGAACACCAATACCCAGAAAGCTCAACCCTGCTTCTATCAATATAGCTGAGGCAAAATTAGCGGACGAAATCACAATAACGGCTCCCATCACATTGGGCAATATATGCCTGAATATGATTCGTCCATTCTTAAACCCCAATGCCCTGCCTGCTTCCACAAATTCCTTCTCACGAATACTCAGTATTTGTCCTCTTACTACACGGGCCACTTCCACCCACATCGTAAGTCCCACAGCAATAAATACCTGCCAGAATCCTTTGCCCAATGCAAATGTAATGGCAATTACCAATAATAAAGTCGGGATTGACCATATAACATTGATAAACCATACAATCAAATGATCCACCCACCCTTTGAAAAATCCGGCCAATGCACCCAGTGTTATCCCTATGATCAATGATATAATTACGGATATAAAACCTACCGACAAACTCACTCGGGTTCCTATTATCAGCTGACTGAGCATATCCCGACCAAACCTATCGGACCCCAGCCAAAAGGTTTTCGTATAAAAATTCTTTTTTAAAATTGTATTTCTAAGCGATGTTATAGATTCAATATGCATATTCCCATAAGTATCACTAAATTGCAAAGTGCTATCTTTATAAATCACTGAAACCGAATTATCCAACGGATGTACTACATTCGCCAGATTAAATTTTAATATTTCACCATCATTGGGTGTAGTTCCTGTGTAAATTTCAACTGCTATGTTTTCTTTCTCAAATGTATAACTATAAACAGGAATGCTCTGAAAAGATGCTTTTTCGCCATACAACATTTTGTGGAAAAAATGAATACTTTCCTCCTTTTCGTTTTTCTTTACCGCTAACATTTGAATACTGAATCCCGGTTTTTTACAGCTTAATTCAAGGTATTGCTCATTGGAAAAAGGAGTCTGATCAGGAGTAATAATATAGCCAAGAATTGCGGCTAATGCAAATAAAGCAATAATGATCATTGAGAAAAAAGACAATTTGTTTTTCAAAAACCGTTTCCATGCAATGGCAGAAAGCGAAGCAGCAGCAATGTATTTTTTCTTACGGTAAAACATGTAATTATTTGTCTGATTTTAATGAGTACAAACCTAATCGTTTTTTTTCAATTAACTTAAAAAAAATTAAAAAAGCTATTAACATCTTAAACATTTGTATTTTTGCATTTCAAAAGTCCCAAGCTAGGTTTTATTTCTTTGAAAATATTACATTTACTCCTTTTTACACTGTTGATTATGATATATTTTTAAACAAACCATCAGAAATATCTTCAATAAAAACAAAAAAAACACAGGATAAAATAACTATATCCCGCTAAAATAAAATAAAAAATGCATCTTTGTATTTACATTTAAAATGAAGAATTTGAACAAAAAACATCGCAAAGCCATTACTTATTTAAGTATGTATGCTGCAATCCTATTAATATTGGTATCCTGTGCCAATATTGTGAATCCCTCCGGAGGCCCGAGAGACACTACCGCACCCAAACCCATTAAAAGCAGTCCTGCCAATTATTCGTTACAATTCAATCAAAATAAAATTGAAATAACTTTTGACGAATTTATTCTGTTAAGAGATTTGAAAAGCCAATTGCTGATATCACCACCACTTAGCGAAACGCCTGATATCAGCGTTAGAGGGAAAACCTTGGTGATTGAAATCAAAGAAAAATTAAAGGAAAACACAACCTATACGCTGTTTTTTGGCAAAGCCATCATAGATTTAACAGAAGGGAATGCCGTTTCATCCTACGAATTTGTATTTTCAACCGGAAATTTTATTGATTCAATGTACATTTCGGGAAAAGTATCGGATGCTTTTACTCAAAAACCTGAAAAAGATATTTATGTAATGCTCTATGAGCATACCTATGATTCAATACCTTACAGAGAAAAACCCTTTTATATTGCCAAAACAGATGAAAACGGCGATTACACCATTCATAATTTAAGAAATATATCCTATAAGATTTTTGCATTAAAAGATGTAAATAACAATTTTAAGTTTGACCAACTCATCGAAAAAATTGCTTTTGCAGATGAGTTGGTTTTACCGCAACATAAACTTGCAATATTGGCGGACACTTCGCTTTCCGACAGTCTGCAAAAAGACAGTTTGCATCCGTTAGCGAAATTAACAGTACAACCTGTATTAAACAATTTAAGAGCATTTCTGGAAACAGATACAAAACAGCGGATATTAAAAGCTGAATTTATTAAAAAAGGTCAGCTCAAAATTGCATTTCGTTTTCCGGTAACTGATTTAGAAATTACTTTTTTAAATAAATTTGAAGATCAGCAATTGAAAGTTGAAGAATGGAATGCTACAAAAGACACGCTCAATTACTGGATATTTAATCCGGAAATTGATTCTTTACATTTGATTATCGACGACAACAACCAATTGAGAGATACGTTGAATCTTCGTTTTAAATCGAAAATCACAAAAACTGCGATCACTGCTGTTTCAAGACTATTCCCTGTTAGCAATCTATCACAAACATTTGATTTTTACAAGCGTATAAGTTTCACATTCCCAAATCCTATGTCGAAACACGATTCACTGGCAGTAACACTCATCGAAGCAAACGATACAATACATACCTATGCGTATGCAACAGATGCTGTTCACCGGAAATTTGTGATTAAAAAAGAATTAAAGCAGGGACAGGATTATAAATTGATTGTAAAACAAGATGTGTTGACAGATATCTTTGGATTTACAAACGATAGTATTGTATATAGTTTTAAAACAAATACAGGTGAAGATTTTGGGAATTTCATCTTCAATGTATCGATCAAAGATACTGTTCATCCATACATCATTCAGCTGCTTTCTGAAAACGGAGATGTTTTACAACAACGGATTATTGATAAAGACACCAAATTGAAATTTCAATATTTAGTACCCGGCACTTATAGTATAAAAGCTATTGAGGACAAAAACAGAAACAAAAAGTGGGATACAGGAAATTATGGAAGAAAAATTCAACCAGAAAATGTAATCAATTATCCCACAAAAATTTCAATAAAAGCAAACTGGGATCTTGAAGAAAACTGGAAACTATAAATTGATACTTTTAATTTTTCCTGCTTCCATTTATCCGTTATTTAGAACAATAAATTCTTTATTCCTTGATCGTCATTTCGTTGATTAAATTACCAGCGCCAGCATATTTATCGATGATAAAAAGGCAATAGCGAATATCCAGGGTAATATTTCTGCATTGGTCGGGATCGTATATTACATCACTCATGGTACCTTCCCAGTTACGGTCGAAATTAAGACCAATCAGTTGTCCTTCGGCATTTAACACCGGACTGCCGGAATTTCCACCCGTAGTATGGTTGGTAGCCGTAAAGGCCACTGGCATTTCGCCTGATTTACTTGCATAACGACCGTAATTTTTAGCAGCATACAATGCTTTCAGTTTGGGTTCCACCACATAATCGTAAATGCTGCTGTCTTCTTTTTGCATAATTCCTTCGATAGTGGTATAATGCAGATAATGTACACCGTCGCGAGGATAATAGTCATTTACTTTTCCATAGGCAATCCGCAATGTAGAATTGGCATCCGGGTAAAATCTTTTTTCGGGTTGCATTTCCATCATGGCTTTTACATAAATACGGTATAAACTATCTGCTTTATCATTCAACGATATTACTTTATCCTGAATATTGTTGATATAATTTCTATAAATGCTCATTGCCAATATATAGGCAGGATCTTTTTCGATTTTCCTGAAATTTTTGGCTTTATATCCTTTTAAAAATTCAGTTGCTTTTGCAGCTGAAACCATAAATGATTTTTGATATACATCTTCAGCATATTTTTCGAAATTGCCGTTGTATTTTTTTTGAATATTGTTAAATATAGAAGGCTGAAATGCTTTTTCGCAATCACTTGCATACAGTTTCATCAATTCGGTAAATATTTTTTGATCTGTTTTCTTATTGTAATTTTTAAAATAACCGGCTATCCCGTTTTGAAAGGACTCAATCGTTTTTTGCAAATCTTCCGACTTAACCTTTTCATCTTTACTTTGATCTACTAATCTTTTGAATCCATAGGCAAATCTGATGATTTCAGGTGCCAGGCCGGCTTCAGAAAAATAAACCGCTGCCATGGTATAGGGTTTTAGTTCGCTGTAGGTATGTTCAAAATCATTCAGTAAAGTGCCATATTCCAGGCTTCGTTTCTCGTCCTGCATTACCCATTTACTAAAAGTTTTTTCAAATTCCTGCTTTTTTCTGATAGCCTGTAATCGAGCAATACCTTTGTCTTCTCCTATCCATTTCTTCCATCCATTGGCTATTCCGGCATATTTGGCTGAATATTGGATACGTACCAGTTTATCATTATTCATATCATTTCCAATAATTTCCAGTCGTTTGTCTCTCATTTTGATACGGGCAGGATTATCGAAATTCGACAATACATCTACTGCATACGATGTCAGGTATTGTTGTGTTCTACCAGGATAGCCAAACACAAAGGTAAAATCATTTTTCTCAACACCTTTTAATGAAATTTCAAGATGTTTTTTTGGTTGATAAGGTACATTATCGGGGGAATACTCAGCAGGTTTGCCATCTTTTCCAACATACACCCTGAAAACAGAGAAATCTCCTGTATGACGCGGCCACATCCAGTTATCGGTATCGCCTCCAAATTTTCCTATATTAGAAGGTGGTGCACCTGCCAACCTAACATCTTTAAACACTTCACTTACAAATAAATAAAATTGATTTCCGTAATAAAAAGGTTTTACACTTGCATTGTAATGTGTACCTTTTACTGCTTCCAGCGCAATTTCTTTGCTTATTTTTTCAATCGCATCTTCACGTTGCTCCTCTGTCATTGATTTTGTTAGAACAGCCAACACTTTTGTGGTAACATCCTCCATTCGCACCAGCAAAGTTGCTGTTAATCCCGGATTAATCAATTCTTCGGTTGGTTTCATCGCCCAAAATCCATTGGTCAGATAATCGTGTTCCAGCGAACTGTGCGATTGAATAGTCCCGTAACCACAATGATGATTGGTGAAAATCAAACCCTGGCTGCTGACAAACTCAGCTGTACAGCCGCCACCAAATAACAAAATAGCGTCTTTTAAACTGGAATGGTTGATACTATAAATATCTTCGGCGGTAATTTTCATACCCATGGTTTGCATTTCTTTTTGATTCAATTGTTCCAACAGCATAGGAATCCACATTCCTTCATCTGCTCTGGCTGATATTGAAAAAAACTGAATGACTATTAAAAAACTAAAAATAAAGGATAATTTCTTCATGGTGTATACTTTCTGAACATGGATAATGATTGCAAAAATAAGGATTTTACAGTAACAAATAAGTTTAATAACTATTATTTAAAAAAACTGAACATTCACTCCTTAATTAACAGCACTCCTAACCTAACAATGTACAAAAATTAAATTTGTATACAACTGATCCACTATAATTTTGAGTTGACCCGATAGCAATAAAAAAAATTAAGCGGATACTTTAAAAATTATTAACAATTGGCTTTTAATAAATACACCTGACTTTGACCATATTATTTTACTTTTTTTATAACTGCCAATTTATCAATAGTATATAAATTTGCACTGTCCTTAAGTGTGGTGCATTGTAAAAGTCAGGAATATGGAGCCAGTATCGACTATCATATAGCATCTTATTTTAATCATTTAGGCATCCATGTTGGATTTGTCTATGCATTTGGAAAGTAATTTTACAATTTTATTTATAAAAACGGTGTTCAGGTTTGGACTCCTTTTTTTATTCATTTGAGGTAATTTCCATTTTTTTTACTACTTTTGTACATCTTTTTTAAGAAATATAGATTAAATTTGAAAAAAAAGTAGTATTATTGTACTGTGAATTATAATTATTAAAATTATAGGTATTTATGAAAAAAATAATAACAATTGCAATGCTTATTGTGTTAATGGTTGGCTTTGCTTCTCATACAAAAGCACAATTCAGTGTTGGTGCTAACGCAGGATTTGCCATTCCTACAGGTAGTTTTCAGCAAACCTACAACATGGGATTTGGCGGTTATGCAACGGTTGCTTATTCACTGAACGATAAAATGGCAATTGGATTTAATATGGGTGTCTATTCTTTTTCTGGTTCAGATTTTCCAGCAGGATTAAATCCTTCCACGCTAACAATTCCGCTATTTCTTGATTTTAAATACTTTTTAAATACAGAGGGATTTATGCCCTATGTTGGCACAGGCATAGGTGTGTATCTGGTTTCTTCCAAATACACTACACTTGCCACCCCTGCCTTTACAGCCGGTGGCGTTATAATAGAACCTGCTGAGCCCATAAAAGAACATTCTGCTTCTTCTAAAAAATTTGGAGTTTCACCTACTGTCGGTTTTTGGCTGGGTGATGAATTTAAATATGGTGCCAGCGCTACCTATCATATTACCGTTTCAGATGCTTCTTACGTTGCAATTAACATCGGTGTTATTTATTCATTTGGTGAGTAAATTTAAAAAATTTTAAAAAAAAGAGTTCAGTTTGAACTCTTTTTTTTTGCAAAATAATCACTATTAACTGGCAAATCATAACAGACCAAGGTTCTTCAGACAATTACACTAGCAAATCTACCAAAAAATCAGAATAGCACAATTTTATTCAATAACAGTTGATCATCAAGGAGTCAATCCGTGAGAAACAGGTTTAAATAAAACATAATTTAGCCGTAATTACTAAAGTTTACTTTGTTAATCTATTTGCTTAAATCTATCAATAACAGTACTTTTGTTTTCTAATGATTAAAAATAAACGGAAAAAGAAAATCAATCTTACGATTCCAATTATTGGAATGATACTGCTGGTTTTCGCCGGTTTTTATCATGTAGAGATCAGTCGTATTTCAATCCGTTTGTATTATTCTATAGCCAATCAGTTTAGCAGCAATACTTCCGACCAAAGCCGTAATTTAAAGCATTTTGGAATACCCATTCCTCAAAAATACAAAATTCATGGTATTGATGTATCCAGTTATCAGAGCCAAATCAACTGGAAAGAAGTACAAAAAATGAATGTGGATAGCATTCATATTTCTTTTGCATTTATAAAAGCCACAGAAGGAGAATGCAAAATCGATCGCTATTTTAGTATGAATTGGGTAAATGCCAAAAAATGCAAATTAATCAGAGGCGCTTATCATTTTTATCGCCCGCAAGTAAGTTCAAAAGTACAGGCTGAAAATTTTATCAGTAATGTGAAACTAAAAAAAGGTGATTTACCCCCTGTGCTTGATATTGAAACGTTGGCTTGTGGTTATCATCCCGACAATACTGTCAGAGGAATTAAAAACTGGCTTAGAATTATTGAAAAGAACTATCATACGAAACCTATTATTTATACCAATATTGATTTTTATAACAATTACCTTGCAGATCAAGGGTTTGAAGATTATCCCCTTTGGATTGCTCACTATTATGAAGAAAAAGTACGCCTTCGTCAAAGCTGGTATTTTTGGCAACACAACGACAGAGGAAAAGTAAATGGAATTTCAGGCTGTGTTGACTTTAATGTTTTTAACGGTGACATGGAAGATTTGAAGGGATTATGTAAAAAATAAATATTTGGATACTTTTGTGCTGATTTACTGTCTTTTAAAAAATAAAAATGCACATCAAATCCAATCCGTTTATATTTTTTTCTTTCTACTCACTAAATATACTCCCGTAAAAATTAACAATCCGGAAAAGACCTTGATCCATGTGGGGAATTCAGCACCTATGATAATGCCAATAGCAGCAACTACCAAGGTTTGCAAATATGCATAATATCCGGCCAGTGTGGCAGTTACCTGTTTTAAGGCGAAAACGATCAGGAAATAAGCTAAAAAGCTATTTACAATGATGATGTATGCAAGTGAACTCCATTGCCAGATAGAAAAATTACTCCAGATAACTTGTTGTGAACTCATTGTTATAAATGGAATGGAAAACAAAAACCCAAACAGAAATATCCATTTTAAAACAGTAACAATATTGTATTTTTCCATCAATGGTTTTACCATTACCAAATAAATTGCATAAGCAACTCCATTGGCAAATATAAACAGATTACCTGTATAAGAGCTAACATTAGATGCTGATTTACTACTTGTTAAAACAAGAAACAATGCACCTGATAGTCCTAAAAAAATACCTGCGGATTTTACAAAAGTTATTTTTTCTTTTAGTAAGATGGCTGCTATCAGCATCACAAGGATGGGATTGGCAGTATGAATGATGGATGCATCAAATGGAGAAGTTTTGTTTAACCCTATAAAAAACAAGCCCTGGTTCAAAGCAATTCCGAACAATCCACACATTGCCATTAAACCCATATCCTTCAACAATACTTTTTCTTTTCTGGTATACAGTTGGATAATCCAGATGATAACCAGTGAACCGGTGCTTCTGAGGAGCAATAACTGAAAAGGATTCAGGTAATCAGGCATCAGACTTTTGGAAACCCAGTAATTGACACCAAAAATCAAACTCACACTCAACAATGCCAAATGAGATCGTATCTGCAGTTTGTTCATACGTTTAATTGTTCTCCTTCCGATTTGGCGATTATAACGGCACCACAAGTATCGCCATATACATTAACGGCTGTTCTGAACATGTCAAGTATCCTGTCTACTGCCAATATCAGCCCTATACCTTCCAAAGGTAACCCAACAGCATTTAATATAACCGACATCATGACCAGTCCTGCCATTGGAATACCTGCGGAACCAATAGCAGCCAACAACGAAGTAATTACAATAATAAACTGTTGCTGAAAACTCAAATCAATTCCATATGCCTGAGCGATAAATATAACGGCAACACATTCATAAAGAGCAGTTCCGTTCATATTTATGGTTGCCCCTAAAGGTAGGGTAAAACTGCTAATTTTATTTGAAACACCGTCTATATTTTCCACAGCATCCATAGTAATGGGTAATGTTGCGTTGGAGGAAGAAGTTGAAAAGGCAGTGAGCATAACTGTGGTCATATTCTTTAAATGCCTGAAAGGATTAATTTTCCCTAGTTTTAGAATAACGGAAAGGGTAACAAATGTATGAAAGAAAATACCCAACAAAACTGCAAGCATGTAAATAGACATTTTTTGCAAAATAGTGAGTAAAGATGCACTATCACCGGCTTGTTTGGCTATAACACCGGCTACAATACCAAAAATGCCCAGTGGTGTAAATTTAATTACAAATAGCGTGATCTTCATCATAATTGCAAACAATGCATCGAAAAAACGTTTCAAAGGTCTACTGTGCTTATCATCGAGTGTGGTAACGAAATAGCCAAATAAAAGAGAGAAAAAAATAATTGCCAACATATCCCCTTTAGCCATTGCGTCAAATATATTATCAGGAATAATTCGCATTAAAATATTACCCAATGACTGATTTTGAAAAGAAGCACTATCTATTTGTTGCGTAAATCCAATATTAATTCCAACACCTGGTTTCAGAAAATTAACTAAAACCAAACCAGTAATGATTGCAATTAAGCTTGTGAACAAATAAAAAGTTATGGTTTTCATCCCTATACGCCCTAAGCTCTCTGCATTGCCAATATTAGCCACACCTGTAATCATTGAGCTAATTATAAGTGGAATGATAATCATTTTGAGCGCCCTTAAAAACAAATCGCCCATCCAGCTCACATATATTACTTTTTCGGGTAAAAATATCCCGAAAACGATGGCTAAAACCAACGCTATCAAAATTTGCCAATGAAGTTTTAACGTAACTATTTTTTGCATCCCTTTGAATTTAAAAGACAAATGAGCTTATCTGCTTTAAAAAGAGATAAGCTCACCAAAAGTATAAGAAATAAACGGATAATGGTTATTCTTCTTTTACATTTTTCTCAAATTTTTCGATAGCAACCAATGCAATGCGGTAGCTGATAAAAATAAATACGGGCCAACTAAGCAACCATGCGATTTCTGTGATGTACATTGTTTTATGATTTTACTAATGAATTATTTTTTAACTATTTTAATTTATGATAACTATTTTAAGTACTTAATGTTGTCAATACATTCGGTTACACCCAATCGACAAAAAAAAAGTAACATTAATAGATGTGAGTTTCTTCCTGCATTTCTTCCACATCTATTTTTTTGTTATTGATCGATTTCCAGGCATAGAATATATAAGCAATTACAATAGGTATCATCAACGAAACATAACTCATGGCAGTTAAAGTATAATGACTCGAAGAGCTGTTTTCGATGGTTAAAGAACTCTGCAAATCAGCCAATGATGGATAAAAAGCAGTATTGTTGAACCCGGCAATAATAAATAATGTAAATACTGTGAGTATTGTACCTGTTCCTGCATACCAGATGCCATTGGAACTATTTTTCAAGATAGATTTCAGAATTCCAAATAAAACCAGAACCACACCTGCAAGGAAAAGAATCAGTGCAGCCGGCATTTGCAAAAGATTGTGCAGGTATTTATTGCTTTCCATAAAAACCTCTTTGGTAGCCGGGTTTACTGCAAACCCATCTATAAACATCAAACGTCCTACAAAAAACAAGAAAAAGACCAAAAATGGAAGGGTATTGATCCATAATTGTTTTTTGGCCCGTTCAAAGATTTCTTGCTCATCAATATTGTTCATAAAATACAATACAGCCAGAATTCGTGCGAGGAAAAAAACGGCCAGACCCAGTGCAACATTTTGAATATTTAAAACGGCTTCCAGGCCATAAGCAGGCCCCTCCCATGTGGAAATAACCGGTAATTTATCCCCAGAAATATTGGCCAGGTTCATTTTGTCTACTTTAAAAATAGCACCCGTAAAAAAAGTAGCTACTGCTGTACCAATTAAAATAGTACCTAACGCACCATTAACAAACAAGAATGCTTCATAGGTTTTACTACCTAAAAAATTATTGGGTTTGCTGCGGTATTCGTAAGCAATTGCCTGAACAATAAAACAAAACAAAATAGCCATCCACACCCAATAGGCACCACCAAAACTTGTAGCATAAAAAAGCGGAAATGAAGCAAAAAATGCACCCCCGAAAGTAACCAGTGTTGTAAAGGTAAATTCCCATTTCCTGCCTAATGAATTGACTATCATAGTACGTTGGAGTTCAGTTTTTCCAAGTGTATAAATCAAGGTCTGACCACCTTGTACAAACATCAGGAATACCAGTATACCTGCAAGCAATGAAATAATAATCCACCAGTATTGTTGCAATGCGAAATATGATAAAGTTTCAAACATTAGTTGGTTCCTCCTTCTTTTGGTCCTATTTTGATCTGACGGGTCATAATTTTAATTTCTGCAATTAATAATGCTGTAAAAATAACAGCAAACAATATAAATGTAACAATCACTGCAGATGAATCAATTTGTGATACTGCAGCTACAGTAGGCATTAAATCCTGGATTACCCATGGTTGCCGGCCTACCTCCGTTACTATCCAACCAGCCTCAGAAGCTATATAGCCCAATGGCATTGTTAGAATTGCCAGCCACATCAACCATTTATAATTTTCAATATTATTATATACAAAATATAAAATCAGAATAAAAAATCCAATGAAATAAAAACCCAGTGTCACCATAATATGAAAACTATAAAAGGTAAGCGGTACATTTGGAATGATATCGTCGGGTTTGTTTAAATATCCATAACCAAAATACTTGAAATAATCATTCAAAAAGGCTTTTCCTTCAAGTGTTTTCTCATTGAACCGGGCAGTTAATTCTTTTATTTTCAGTGTATCATTGGCCTTTTTGGCCATCTTAAAGTCCCTCAATGCATGAATGGCAATTTTCCCTCTTTCTATTTTTTCGTAAGCAGATAAAATACCTTGTTCGGAGTTTCCTTCAGCCAAATCTTTTATTCCTGGCACAAAGGCATCAGCATCCCTGAATCCTAAAATAGAGAGTAATTTGGGAATCTCAATTTTGAAAATAAATTCATTTTTATCGTCGTTGTATTTTTTACCGGGTGTGAGCAAACCGGTGACAACCAGGCCGGCACCTTGCTTTCCCTGATACAACCCTTCCATTGCTGCCAATTTCATAGGTTGCTTTTGTGTTACCTGATAAGCTGAGCCATCGCCTGTCATTCCAACAAACAAAGCAGCCATCAATCCAAATATCGCAGCAATAATCATGCTTTTTTTGGCAAAAATAATATCGCGTTTTTTTAGTAAAAACCAGGCACTCACTCCAATTACAAACAAAGATGCCAATACATACGACGATGTAATGGTATGTAAAAATTTATTTACAGCAACGGGTGAAAACAAGACATCCCAGAAATTCATCATTTCGTTGCGAACTGTATCCGGATTAAAATGCATGCCTACCGGATACTGCATCCATGCATTGGCTACCAGAATCCATAATGCAGATAAATTGGAGCCAATAGCAACCAACCAGGTTGAAGTTAAGTGGAATCCTTTGCTCACTTTGTTCCAGCCAAAAAACATTACTGCAATAAAGGTAGATTCCAGGAAGAAAGCCATGATACCTTCGATAGCAAGCGGTGCGCCGAAAATATCACCTACAAACCAGGAATAATTGGACCAGTTGGTACCAAATTCGAATTCGAGTATTATGCCGGTGGCAATACCAATGGCAAAATTAATTCCAAAAATTGTCATCCAGAATTTGGTGATTTTTTTCCATTCCGGATTGCCGGTTCTAACGTAGATGGACTCCATAATGGCTATGATAAATGCCAGTCCCAATGTTAAAGGGACGAAAATCCAGTGGTATATTGCAGTTAATGCAAACTGTGCTCTCGACCAGTCAACTGTTGACAAATCTAAATTTTCAATCATATTATTTGGGGGTTGTTAATTGTTCCAATACATAGTTGCTTCGTTCCTGATCAGAATGAAAATTTTTTTTTAAAAAATTAGGGAAGAAGAAGACTTTAAGGATGGCAAACATGATAAATAGCTTAATGAATATAATAAGCCATAACCTTTTGCCAACGGTCATATCTTGAAAACCGGTGTAATAAAACAAAAATATTTTCTTAAAAGGGATAAATATCTTCTTCAATATCAATAGTTTAATAATCAACGGAAAAATACAGACTCAATCGTAAAGTTATAATGATTACAAAACAAAAATAAACAAGAAATGTTTAATATCAAACGATTTTAGCATTTATATTTAAAAATAAATTTCAATCTGCAATCTTTTTAATTAAAATAGATTGTAGTTTGGTTTAGCGTTGGTAATTATCAATACGGAATCATCAACCTATGGAAAAAAGAAACATTTGTTTTCTTCCATGTAAAAGTATTTTTATTTTCATACGTAATTACAAATACAACCATAGTTTATTATTCGTCTTTTTAGCCCGTATGGCTTTAATATCAATAGAAATAAGTAAAATTTATTTATATTTTTGTCCGTAGGACATTAACTTTTTTTAGCTAGAATGTATTATTTTTCATATTGAATAATTTGTTTAAAAAGTTAATTCCCTGCGGGAAATTCCGATATCACAATCTGATCATAATCTATTGATATTGATCTCCTACGGAGAAAAGAAATATTTTCCTGGATGGGCTTACTTTGTTCGATGAATACAAAATCAACATTCAACCACTTTGTGGTTGGAAAATCGTTCTTTACTATATTACCCTGCATTTCATACATGGCTATTCATATTGAATCCCTTAGGGATTTGCATTGAACATTGGTTGTAGTATAAATTAACATTGGTAATTATCCAACACGGATCTTTCAAGGGAAGTTTCTCTATGATTTGTATTCTTTTTGATTTGCAAATCTTTATTCTATTACGCTATAGAATCTAGGAATGAGAAACATCTGTTTTATTCCGTAAGAGTATTTTTATTTT
>JBBRCQ010000081.1:0-14320 GCA_038204725.1 Bacteroidales bacterium
AGCATTTAAAATAGCGGTGGGACTGGCAAGCAATACAGTATAGCGAAGTTCATAAGTAAATAAATGTACAAATATTTATATCGCTATAACTTGTATTGCGCAGGGATTTTTAATGCGTAGTCCCGAAACTTCGGGATTCTAGGCAGTCTTGTCCCGAAACTTCGGGATTGGTTACTTTTTGATCAAGCAAAAAGTGACAAATTAATAAAAAAGTGAATAAATAAAATACGACATTTTATCTATCACATTACTTAATTACAATTGATAACTAATTTACGAGATAAAATTTGTTTCAAAAACATCATTACGTCTTTTATATATGACTGACCTAATGTTTTTTAGATATAGCTTAAACAATTTAAATACTTATAATTTTGTTTTTGATGGCAAAACGCACCAGATCTACAACAGAATTAAGCTCAAGTTTAGCGAGTATATTGTTTTTATGAGATTCAACAGTTCGTATTGAGATATTTAACTGATCTGCTATTTCTTTATAACGAAAACCTTCGGTCAAAAGTTTTATTATTTGAATTTCACGGTTGGAAAGCTCCTGGGCGTTTTTAGATTTTCCTGTTTTCCCCAGCATCGTTCGTACCATGTATGTTTTCATTACAGCATTGGTAATAGATTTTGCAAGGTATTCATTCCCTTCATAAACTGTTTTTATGGCAAGCACCAATTCCTCCTGCATAATATTTTTGGGCAGATAACCCAAAGCGCCGGCTTTCATTGCTTCAAAAACTGTTTCGTTGCTTATGTTGGCTGTGAGCATGATTACTTTTATATCCGGATAATCATGACTTATTTTCTCTGTTATTGCAATCCCTGACATATCGGGCAAGGCAATATCCATCAACAAAATATCAGGTTTGCTTTCACATAATAATTCAAACAGCTCTGTATCATTCGCAGCTTCTCCAATTACTTCAATATCAGGCAAATTCATCAATAAGATTTTTAATCCATCTCTTACAATGTTATGATCGTCAATCAAAACAATTTTAATTTTTTCCATCCAAAACGTTTTTAATTATTGAGAAATAAAATGTGCTTCCTTTTCCTGCTTCACTTTCGAACCATATTTTACCATCATTCTTTTCAATAAATTCTTTAGACAATATCAATCCCAAGCCTCCTCCGGTTTCGAATTGTGTACCTTTGGTAGAAAAATGGCTTTCAATATTAAATAATCTTTTTTTATTTATCTCTTTAATTCCAATCCCGGTATCGGAAACGGAAACAATTATTTTATTATTTTCATCTTTTACCCTAATATCAATTTTCCCAAAGATAGGAGTAAACTTTGTTGCATTGTCTATTACATTGCGTAATACAGTTTTGATCATGCGTTCATCACCGTATACAAATGTGTTGGGCTCAACATGCATTTGAATATCAATTGATTTTTGATCGGCAACAGTTTGATATAGCTTCATTACAGAAATAATAGTGCCATTTAAATCAAATTTTGATTTTTCGATTAAAGTATTATTTCCTTTAGAATTTATCCAGTCTGTTAGGTTTTCAAGCAAATAATAAATTTCAACTATCGATCTATTGAGGGATGCTATTCCTTTATATTTATGATCATCTTCAATTTTGTAATAATTATTTTCTAAAAAACTACACAATGAAACCAATGAACCAAAAGGGTTTTTTAAATCATGGGTAATTATTGCAAATAATTTATCTTTGGTAGCATACGCTTCTTCCAGGTAATTTTTTTGTAAACTGATTTGTTGATTTTTTTCAGATAGAATTTTATTTGCTTTTTTCTTTAACATAAAGCGATAGAAAACAAATAAAACCACGAAAGTAATCAAAATAGAAACCGCAATAAAAGTATTTCGCAAATAGGTTTGCTTTTGTATGGCCAATAGCTGAATAGTACTTTCTTGTTTTAAAATCTTATTTTCATTGTCTTTTTCTTCTACTTCATATTTTACCTGTAAATCAATAAATCTATCATTGCTTTCTTTATTATAAATACTATCATTGAAAGATTTAAATTTTTTATGATGCTCGTAGGCTAAAATATAATTGTTGGTTTTTGCATAATATTCAGAAAGCACTTCATTGATACCTTTAATACATCCTAAATCCTGAATTTTATTTGCAACAACTTCAGATTGCTTAAGGTACACAATGGCTTTTTTATAGTTATTTATAGAAAGATATACTGAGCCAATATTCTGTAATGCAAAAGTCAATAAATATTCATCCTTTAATTCATTAGCCAATTGAATAGATTTTTCAAAATATCTAACAGCAACCTTGTTATAATTCAGCTTTTTATAAATAATACCTACACTTATATAAGAAGAACAGAGTCGTTGTTTATTTTTGAATTTCTCATAGATACTAATAACTTCTAGTTGAAATTTGAGCGCATCTTTATATTTTTGGTTTTGAATATAATTTAGAGCAATATTGTTTAATGATGATGCAATTGCAGTTTTATCTCCTGATTTTCGGGCAAAATATAAGGATTTTTGAAAAATAATTTGAGATTTTTGTATATCTTTTAACCCACGATATATAACTCCTAAATTATTGAGTGATTTTGATATTTTCTTAGGATCTCCTACTTTAACAAGAATTGAAATGGATTTATGAATATAAATCAATGCTTTATCATAGTTATAAATTTTCCCATAAATAATTCCTATTGAATTATATATTTCAGCGAGTTCCTCCTGATTATTCAAGTTTTCATAAAGAATAGCCGCATAATTATAATTGATCAGTGCTTGTTTAAATTGTCTTTTATCAGCATAATTTTTTGCAATAAGCCGATAGGATTCCGGCCTACTTATATTTGCATTAATAAAATCTTGCAATTTTATATTCAGATAAGTATATTTAAAATCAGAATCAACTTTTGGCAAATTCAAATTATCGGCATTTAGATAGTATCCATCTATCTTGTTTTTAAATTTACTTTCATTGTTTTCTTTTTTATTAAAATCAGAATTGATTTGTGATAAAAGATTATTTCCACAAAAACACAATATTAACAATATACACAGACGTTGTGTTTTAAAAATTAGAAACATTTAAACTCCAATTAATTTTTTTTCAAATGTACTCATTTTAATGAAGCATTGCCAAAATATCAGATTTCATCTGAAAAGAAATGCTTTTTTTTCTTTTTACATTTTCAGAGACTGGAATTATAACTTTATGATTCCATTTCGGATAGCATACTTTACTAAATCAACGATGGTTTTTAGCTCTAATTTTTCCAAAATATTATTTTTATGGGATTCAACGGTTCTCGTTGAAATATATAAATGGTTGGCTATTTCTTTATAGGTAAGCCCTTCGGAGAACAATTCAACAATTTCAATTTCTCTTTTTGATAATTCAATATTTTTATCAGGCTCTGATCTTCTAGCCCTGGAGATGTATGTTTTTAAAACAGTACTGGTAATTGATTCTGCTAAATACTCCTCCCCTTCATATACTTTATTAATAGCTTCTAAAATTTCAACTCTTTTTGCATTTTTGGGTAGATATCCCAATGCGCCTGCTTTTAAAGCATCAAAAACGGATTCATCGCTGGCATCAGCAGTAAACATAATTATCTTTATAGGCGATTCGTCCGCATTAAGTTTTTCTGTAATCTCAATTCCTGACAGATTAGGCATACTAATATCCATTAATAAAATATCAGGATGATTGCTTTTTAACAATTCGAATAATTCAATACTGTCAGCGGCTTCTCCAATCACTTCAACATTTGGTACATTCATTAAAAGCACTTTTAAGCCATCCCTCACTATTGGATGATCATCCACTAATATTAATTTAATTTTATCCATTATTATTCGATTTTAAAACAGAAAAATAAAAAGTACTCCCATTTCCTTCTTCGCTTTCGAACCAGATTTTGCTACCATTTCTTTCAGCAAATTCGTTTGCCAGGATAAGACCTATACCGCTACCTTTCTCTTTTGAAGTTCCTGTTGTGGTAAAATTACTCCCAACTTTGAATAATTTCGCTTTATTTTCTTCTTTGATTCCTATTCCAAAATCTCTGATAGAAATATGAAACTCTTGTTTCGCATTTTTGATTTCAAATGCTATATTCCCGTTTTCGGGTGTAAATTTAATAGCATTGGATAAAAGATTCCGGATGATGGTCTTTATCATTTGTTCATCAGCATAAACATACGTTTGTTGTGGTATATGAGATGTTATCTTTATTTTCTTTGTTTCAATTTCAAACTTATATAGCAATAAGCTCGTCTTTATGGCAATACTGATATCAAACACAGATTTATTGACAGGTAAGTTTTTGTTTTGTGACATTAACCATTTGGTAAGGTTTTCTAATAAAGTATATGCAGCATTTGCTGATTTTTTCAATGTTTTTATGGCTTGATTTTTTTGAACATCATCAATTTCGTCAAAGCTTTCTTCCAAAAAACCCGCTAAAGAAATAATAGTTCCGAAAGGATTTTTTAAATCGTGGGTGATGATGGTAAATAATTTTTCCTTAGTAGCATATGCTTCTTCCAATTGATTTTTTTGCAGATAAATTTGCTGGTTTTTTTTAAATAATACTTTAATTGCTTTTTTCTTTAGCACAAATTGATAAAAGACATACAAAACCAAAAGTGCAATTAATATTGAAACTGTTATAAAAAAATTACTCAAATAGGTTTGTTTTTGAATTACAAATTTTTGGTTTATTGTTTTTTGTCTTAGTAATTCATTTTCTGTTTCAGATTTATTTAATTCATTTTTGATTTTCAATTTGTTGATTTTTTCGTTGTTATGTATCGAAAAAATACTATCTTTTAATTTGATATAGCGATTTTGATATTCATACGCATTTTTATAATCCTCAGCTTGAGCAAACATTTCAGATAGAGCACCATAATTTAAATATTTGATTCCAATACCCCCTGTTTTCTTAACTATTTTCTCAACCTGCTTCAGATACACATAGGCACTGTCATAATTTTTAAGTCCAAGATAATTCCTCCCAATTCCATTCAATATATAAGCTATAGAAGATTTATCTTTATTGTTTTTCTTTATTCTTAATGCTCTTTTATATGATTGAATAGCTTTTTGAAATTTCTTTAATTGACTATATGAACCTCCAATATTTATTAATAGGTTTGAAATTTCTTTTTTATCCTTTAATGCTTCAAAAATTTTTAATGCCTTCAATTGATATTCTAATGCTTCACGAGGGTTTTGCATTGATGAATAAACATTCCCAAAGTTTTTTAATATTATTGCTGTATTTTTTTTATCTTGAATTTCCAAAGATATATTTAAACTCAATTGAAGATTTTTCAATGCAAATTCATGATTATTCGTCAGAAGATAATATTTTGCTAAATTTTTGTATGCTGTTAATATACCTATGCTGTCATTTAGCTGCTTATGAGCCTCCAATGACCTTTTTGTATACTCAAACGCTTTTTCATAGGTATAAATTTTTAAATATTTATCTCCAATTTCTAAATATAAATCTGATAAACTTTTTAAATCTTTTTTATTTTCAGCTATTTGAATCATTAAATTCAGATAGAAGATCTCTTTTTTATAATTTCCTTGTTTTTTATACGCATCATTTAATACTTTAAAATATCTAAAATGAGAATAAGCATCGTGTTCATTTTTAAGTAACAATCCAATATTTGCATATTTAATAGCTGAATCCGTATTCGTTACTAGGTAATTATTCGCTTTCAAATAATATATATCTGTAGTATCTTTCAATTCTTTATTTATATTTTCTATTAAAAGGTGTTTTGCTTTTATTTGCGAAAACAAGCCATTATCAATAAAAATCAATAAATAAAATATTATTACAAATTTTAATTTTAGATTAACTAACATTTAAACTACTTTTAATTTTTCTTCAAATATACTCAATTTTATAAAGCATTCCTTTTAAAACTCTATCAAAATCTTAACGATTTTTGAGAAATAGATATTAATTATCTGAATATAAATAAAAAAAAAGGCTACTAAATGAATAGCAGCCCTTTTTTTAAATTATACAAAACGATATTATTTATTCACTACCATTTTCTTCACAAGACGTTTGCCATTGAATTCTATGGAATAATAATAAATACCAGCTGAGAGATCATTTACATTTAATTCGACTGAATGTTTACCAGCATCCGATTTTTTATCGAAGGTATAAACATTTTGACCGAATAAGTTTACAATATCAAATTTTACTTTACCTGAAACCGGTAAATTGTATTCAATATTTGTTGAACCTATAGTTGGATTTGGTATATTTTGACCTAACCAGAAATCACTTTCGTTGACATCATCAATACCTACCCCAATTACAATAGCTAATTCAGATGCATTTCCTTCACAGTTACCGTTCCATGCTTTTACTGATAAAGTACCACTGGTTGCAGCTGCTCCGTAGTTAATATAAACGGTATCTTTGTTATTTCCGTCATCAGATATTTGAACATCATTTCCTGAATAGACCCAGTTATAGTGTACAGCTCCGGTCACACTACCTGCAAATCGATACATTACATTATTGGTACCCGCATTTACATTTGCCAAACCGGAAATTGCGCCAGGTTTACCGATATTACATATCATAATTGACTTGCTCAGGGTATCATTTTTAGTATATGCATCATTTGACAATTTGGTATACGCAGTTAAACTGAATGAACTGCCCGAAGGTATCGACATTGGAGTGGGGAATGTAAATATTTCAGTTGCTCCGGCAAGCAAAGTCCCTGTCCAGGGAACTTCTACAGGCGTTTGAACTCCACGTTGATAACCCACTGTTAAAGCAGTTTGCGTCTGACTTCCAAAGTTTTTAATTAATACTTGTACAGAAGTTGTACCACCCATACCCACAGTATCACCAGGGACAATAATCTCTGTAACACCTACATCATTTAAAGCAGGAATTACTGTTACAGATTTTTTAGTTGAATCATTTTGTATATAAATATCACCAAATGCTTCAGTATAGGCAAGTATTTCATAACTTTGATTTCCGACCTGGAAAGGCTGTGAAGCAAAAGTGAAAGCTGAAGTTGCACCCGGTGCAAGAGGTCCAGCCATAACATCAGCTATTACCGGACCCGTCCCTACCTGATACTTCACAGGAATATTGCTTAAGACATCTAATCCAAAGTTTTTAACTGCAACTGTAACTGTAACATTATCTCCAACCGAAGAAGTGGCTGCAGGGGAAGTAATGGCGATTACACCGGCATCTTGAGGTATCGGAGCCAGCGTAAGTTCAAAATCATCAATCGCCCAGCCATTGTAATTATTGGTATTTGGATTAGTAGTAAATATCAATCTGAATTGTATTGTATTGCCCACGTCAGCAAGATTAGCTATACAGTATTTTGACTGTTGCCACCCTGCATTGGTATCTGCCCATCCTATAAACGTTTGTCCATTATACCAGTTAACAGCATTTGTATCAGGGAGCAAACCTCCTAGCGTTATCCAGTCATCTGAAGCGTTTAAATATTGAATATAACCACCATCATAATTTGGTTCAGAGCTTATCCAATGCCAGAACTTTAAGGTATCAGCTTTAAATACGATATTGTTAAAAATAGGAGTATACAAAATACTTGTATTTAAATCAACAGCATAATCACCATTGAGTTTGGTTGCCCATACATTTGGCGAACTGTGTGCAGTATTGATTACAGATGCTGTTGGAACACCTTTTTCCCAAAGTGTAGCAGGATCAATTGAGAACCATTCTTCTGTGGTATTATCGAAGTTTTCGGTATAAGGAATGTTCTTAACAGATACACCAAAATAGTTTATTGTCAATGTATCATTGCTATGTTTACCGTCACCAGCAATAGATGTGTATACTTTAATTTCAAACGGACCTGCAACAACCGGCATCAACGTTGTGAATGTAACAGTATCCGATTTATTGGATAGCAGATATGTTGGATACAACTGCATTACAGCGGCAGCATTACCGGCTTTATATACAACGTTGAAATTAGCAACACTGTCTTCGCCGAAGTTTTTAATAATGCATTTGATTTCAATATTTCCTCCTGCCACTGAATATAGCTGAACAGGTGTTAAAATTGTTTTTACCCCTAAATCAATTGGTAATGGAGCATATTCATCAGCACCAATATCTGGAGTTGTTAAACTTCTGATTTGTCCGTCGATGTCATCTACAACTTCCGGTACAAACATTCCCTTATTATTTAAAGCAGGAGTATATACGTGTAAATCAGGAGGATTCAGATAATCAGGATCAAATGAAACAGACATTGCATCCTGAGCACTTAAAGTTTTCCATGCAGCTAAATCGGAAGTATTTGCACCCCAATAACCTAATATTGATCCAGTAGTAAACAGGTTATTATAGTTACTTGAACTGATAGCAGTCGCTGTAGTATAAACGGCATATCCGGCACCTGCATTCACAATGCTATTGTTTTTAAGTTCATTCATAGTTCCTCCTGTAAAATACATCGCTCTGCTGGTTGCACCGGACGAGGTAATATTGAGAGAGTTATAATAAAACTTATTATTTGAAGTTGAACTATAAATGCCATATACAGTACCAACGCTAATAGCTTGACTGATAAAATTATTGGCAATCAGACCAGTTGTTCCACTAACATTGTTGTTATAGTATAAATATATTCCATACGTTGTACCTGAATTGTTGAGCTGCACCTTATTCTTTTGATAATTGTTATTATCTACGTAATATGAATATATACCATAAGCAGTTGAAGCAGTTGAAGCATTAGAAATTTCATTCCCAATAACGTTGATACTGTCCTGATAATAAAGATACATTCCGTAGTAATAGAAATCTTTGATAATATTATTTGTAATGGTATTGCCGATTTCTTTTAAACCACTTGCAGAACCTGCACCATAAATATATATACCATAGTAACCTCCTGTAATCAAGTTATTAGCAAATGTATTGTGCTCATCTTTGGTATTATATGAATAAATGCCAGCTGTATTGGAAGATGTAGAGATTACCGATTGAATTACATTATTCGAAAACTCATTGTAGTTTGCAGAATTAGCCAATTCAACCACTCTACCCAAACTAAATTGTGTATTATTTATAATGGATAGGTTTTTGAATTTGATATAATCAGCACCATCTAATTTTACTACATAATTATCTGAGTTTGAAGATGGATCGTAGTTAATAATAACACTCGAACTATCATTGTTTGCAGACTGGAAAGTAATGGTATTTATAGCAGATGCTCCATTAATTGAAGGAATCATCAATTGCCCATAATAATTACCCGGATTGATATTTAAAGTAACTGGACCATTTACACCGCAATAAATCAATGATTGAACAGCATTGTTAACAGTCTGATAATCGGCAGTTGCTCCACCAATTGTATAAACACCTGACAAAGAACCAGTACAAGTAACAATGTTAGAAACCAAGGTGTCATTATTTGCAAATGGATCTATAGCACCATTTGGCAAATTTGTCCAGACTTTAAAACTGGAAACACCAGATGCAAAGTTATAAGTACCAATACTAATAGTATCCACACCTCCTGAAACAATACTCCCAGTCCAGGGATAATCAGTTTGCAATACACCATTAACCATCCATTGAACATTAACAGCAGTAAGATTCAGTGCACCATAGTTTTTTAATACAACCATAACAGTTTGTACTCCAGCTACCGCAGGACTAACTGGGCTTGTGAATGCAAAAATACCGGCATCATTATTAGGTAAATTGAATTCATCGGCACCAATATCAGGAATTGTTGTATTTCTGACATCTCCATCAATATCTTCAGTTACTAAAGTTAAAGGAGTAGCTTTACCGTTTAAGTCAAAATTAGAAACATGAAGATCAGTAAGGCTAAAATAATTCGGATTTACAGAAATAGAATTGCTATCTTTTTCACTTGCAGCTATCAAAGCTGAAAGGTCAGTTTTAGCAGCACTCCAATATGCCAGATTTATTCCGCTTGCATACATATTATTATAGTCACTGATATTGATACCCGCTGGAGTAGAAACATAATAAGCATATCCACCACCCGTATTGCTAAGGTTGTTATTAACAACATTATTATTGGAACCTCCTGTAGAATAGAATGCACGTGCACTGCTTGAACCACCGGTAATATTAACTGAATTATGATAGTAATTCATATTGCTCGAATTATAATTGTATAATCCATATACCGTACCTGTTCCAATTGATTGCGACACAAAGTTGTTTGCTACCAAACTATTGCCACCATTGTAATTGTTGTAATACATATACATACAATATGCTGTTGAACTTCCGTTAATATCAAACTTATTTTTTGTAAAAGTGGAATTATCATTGTAATAAGCATACAATGCATAAACAGTACCTGAATTAGCAGCATTTTTAACAGTATTACCGCTAATTGTTATGCTATCCTGATAATATGAATAAATACCATAATAATAGAAACCATCTACAATATTTCCACTGAAAACATTATTGGTATTATGAGTGGTACTTGAACCATATAAGTAGATTCCATAAGAGCCATCCTTCATTACATTATTAATGAATGTATTATGATCCAATCCGGTTCCATTTGCATAAATAAGTGCAAAATAATTACTTGAAGAGGATGAAGGAAGTCCTTCGATAATACAGTTTGAAATGGTGATATGATTTGCACTGCTGGCTAATTCCATAATTCTACCATAGGTATTACCACCGGAAACAGACAATGTCATCTTGTTAAAGGTAAAATAACTGCTGCCATTGAATTTTATTGCCCATGCAGCTGTGGAAGAAGTTGCATAATGCAACACTACATCGGTACTGTCACCAGTAGCAGATGTGAATGTTACGGTATTGTTTGCATCCATACCAGGTACAGCACCAATTGACAATCTTTCATTATAAGTTCCTGCATCAACCAAGAAAACTACATTACCACAGATACCGGCACTGTCTAAAGCAGTTAGGGCAGTATTGAAAGATGGGAAGTCTTTCCCAACACCAATTGTGAAACTACCATTCATACAGGCAGAAAATGTAGTGGTTGCCGTATCATTCATAGTGTATAAATCTGTTATTCCGTTAGGTTGATAAGACCATACATTAATTGTATGAACTCCACCAGCAAATGGGATATTTGCAATCTGATAAGCAACTGATTGTCCCGAACTTAAATTTCCTGTCCAGTAAGCTGGAGTCTGAACAATTCCATCAATTGACCAACCAATGGAATCTGAAGTTAAATTATTGGTTCCCCAATTTTTAACAATTCCAGTAATGGCTGTATTTGTGCCGGAAGGAATTGAACCTATTGGAGATGTAATTTGTGTAATTCCGGCATCAACCAAAGGAACGTTGGCTACAGTAACTTTAATCATTGCTTTAATACCATCACAACCTGAACCATTTGCAACAGCTACAGAACCAGTCATATTTGGATTGGCTGTTCCCATTGAACCCGTTGTTAAATTTGCAAAGTCGGATAAATTGTTATTATCAAGTGTTTCCCTAACAATAAAATCAGATGCAGGATCAATTACTCCATCCCCTATCCATTCGCTTCCAATTGTAATTGGGAAACCATTAATGGTTGCCGAAAATCCTTGAATATCTGAAGATTTCCATCCCCATGCAAGAAAATCAACTATATCTCCATGGTTATCAATTATCATTGCCCATCCAGTAAAAGATGGATAAGCACCAGGATTCCACATAAGATTACTTCCCCAATATTGTCCACTTGATGAAGCATCATCTTTATAAAGTACCTGTCCACTTGGCATATTACCTAATTGCCATAAATTTGGATTTACAGAATTAATCGATGCATAGGCGTTACTAACAGCAACTACCCAACCAGTTGCGTCAATGGCAGCTCCGCTTACATTCTGAATTTCAAGAGCATCAGTTCCGCCAATGTTTATTTCAGTTATTCTTAACCCATTAGGACTACTACCACCTGCACTACCGTTAGATAGTTTGGAAACCCAATAAGAAGTGGTATCATAAAGAACTGGAGTAGTAAAATATGCATCAGTCAAAAAAGGAATGGTATCATATAAATTTGCATACCAATTTACAGTATCATTTGCAATAGTTGATAATGTAGTACTTGTTGCATAATTGATACTTACTGGAGAATTTACCAGTGGAGCAGTTGGAACAAATTTAGAGAGTATATTTTTATTTACAGTATCATTTGCACTAAATGGGTCATTTAGCAAATCTACCCAAGTAATCATCCTAAAGGTAGAATCTGCACCAACTACGGTCATATTAAATGGTGTAGCAAAAGTAAATGATATTGTTTGAGTTGGGAAAATGGTATCCGTAACTTGCTCAGAAACCACATTAATGATATTTCCGTTTAGTTTCAGTCCATATCGTGCCATTAAAGTATTCTGACCCCCAAAAATGGTATCGGTACCTTTGTTTTTAATCGATATGGTAATTAATTCGTTTGATAATCCACATCCAGATGTTGGAGATAAAACGTTCAGCAAAGCGGCATCATCATTAATTGGAGTACCAAGATTTACATTTATCATAAACCTACCCATATCGGTTGCTTCCATCATATTACTTCCATCCAAATCAGCAGTATAAAAAGCATCTGTTCTGGTAGGATTTTCCATTTGACTTCCCAAAGGATAATAAGCAGCTGAATTGCTAACTTGAGCTATACCAGCATAAAAATAATTATTGCTGGTAGTGGTTGCAGGAGGATTTAACATATCAAATCTCACCCATGTATTTATATCATTGGCAGCAATGGTTTTAGTGGCCGAAGTATCAATAATAAGCCCATTTTTTATCATAACTGCATACAATTGTTTACCTACTGAATTAACATCGGTAATATAGGCATCCATTGAACTGATGGTTTTGTTTGCATTCATATAATGCTTAGTAAGTAATAATCCTGATGCATTTCCAAAACCAATATGACTACTTGCCATTGAAGTATCAGCATATGCAAAAATACTATCCGTGATCGTTTGCATATAATTTAGTTCATTATTAGCTAATAAATCATCAGTAGGAACACTCACTTTTACATTGTTTACACCAAAACTTGTAGGTGTAAAACCTGCAAAACTGATGGTATCAGCAGTTCCTGAATGGATAGAATCGATTAATTGAGTATTTGTTAATGTATTACTTCCTGAAATAGTTAGATTTACATTTAAGTTATATAAGGTATTGAGACCTCTGTTTTCGACAATCGTCTTTACAACATGGGGACTACCGGCTACTTTTGGCAAACTTCCTAAAGTATAGATTGCTTTTACTTTCGCATCATTGGGTAACAACACAAATTCGTCAGCACCAATACATGGGGTAACTGCATTTCTGAGTTCTCCATCTATATCATCCGTAACTTCAGCTAATGGAGTTCCTTTTCCAAATAATAATGGATTTTCGGTATGAAGATCTTTTATTCCAATATAAGCAGGATCAATAGAAACAGAATTAGCATCTTTTCCACTTGAAGCTTGATAGGCAGCCAAATCAGCTTTTGCACCACCCCAATAAACAAAATTTGTTCCTGTAGAATAAAGATTATTGTAATCAGAACTGGATATTGCTGCAGTTGTACTGATATACATGGCATAACCACTTCCGGTATTTACAAAATTATTGTTGTACAACTCTATATTAGAACCACCAGTACTATAGAAAGCTCCATAAGTACTTGCTCCGGCTGTAATATTTACTGAGTTATTATAAAATTTTTGATAAGTTGAATAATAATTATGCAATCCGTAAGTGCTACCTGTTCCATCAGCTTGAGAAATAAAATTATTAGCAATAATACCAGGCTGAGCTGATGTATTGTCACAATAATAAACTCTCAACGGATAGGTAGTACCTGAGCCAGTTACATGTATCTTGTTTTTACTTACAGAAAGTAAATTATCATTATAATAAACATACATTCCATAAACAGTTGCAGAATTAGATGCATTTTCAACAGTATTTCTATCAATAGTTACCGAATCCTGATAAGATGAATAAATACCATAATAATAGAAGTCCGTAATGGAATTTCCTTCAATAATGGTCCCTTTTTCAAGAGAAGCAGATCCTGAACCATAATTGTAAATACCATAATAACCATTGGTTATGATATTATTTCTGAATACATTATAATCATCATTACCCGATCCATTATAAATACCAGTTGCAGTTGAGCTTGTACTTACACTGCTGGTAATTATATTATTCAATATCTGATTATGGTTAGCTGCAGAAGATAACTCAATAACTCTTGAATAATTTCCACCGTTATTTGCCAAAGTAATATTTTTAATA
>JBBRCQ010000082.1:0-13830 GCA_038204725.1 Bacteroidales bacterium
GTACCACATAATAACTTTTTTGTTGTTGTGTTTTGCCTTCATCTTTTTTATGTATTGCTACTACAAAGATGAGGGCTTTTTTTATACAACTGGTGATTTTCTGTTGCGAAAATCTGGTGGTGCAAAGTTGCTAATTACATATGGCAAATCTTTGGATTAATTATTATAACTCATTCATTAATCGATGCAATTAAAACTAAGTTTTTCAACGAAAGTATATATGTTTTTGTAGTAGATCAATTTATGCATTTACTAATAATACTGATAATTTGGCTGGTTTATTCCCATCAGATAAATTTATTTTACAATGCCATTGTTGCTTTATTCGAAAAACAACAACTTTGGTTAATGCTCCTTTCTTATATTTTATTAAGCATTCCATCATCTGTATTAATTGGGAAAATGGCAATGAAATGGAATAATCAATTAGAAAATACAGAAAAAGGGCTGGAAGATGCGGGTAAATGGATTGGGGTTATGGAGCGTTTTTTAATTTTTACTTTTATAATCATAAATCAAATAAGTGCAATAGGATTTTTGTTAGCTTCAAAATCAGTATTTCGGTTTGGTGATTTAAAAAATGCATCTGATCATAAAAAAACAGAATACATTATAATCGGTACTTTCTTAAGTTTTTCAATAGCCATTGTAATAGGTTTAATTTATAAAATAGCGATAAAATAGTAAATATGTATTTTACATATACATCGACACGATTTCTTTTCATCATGATTTTTATCTTAAGAAATTTCAGATTTTTGTGTAATTCTGACGAATAAAAAAAACAAAAGCCGTAAATTATTAATTTACAGCTCGTTTTTACTAATCATTGTACCCGGAACAGGGCTCGAACCTGCACATCCTTGCGAATACTAGTCCCTGAAACTAGCGCGTCTACCAATTCCGCCATCCGGGCTGAAAATAAAGGGTTTGTTATAAAAATGGTGCCCAGAACAAGACTCGAACTTGCACGACCTTTCGGCCACTACCCCCTCAAAGTAGCGTGTCTGCCAATTTCACCACCTGGGCTAAACTAAGCGCAAAATTATAAAAAAAATCAACCTGATTGCTATATTTTATTTTTAATTCGCTAAAATCTCCATAAAGAAAGGCTTTTTTATTTTATCCATCAGGTTTTTAAATTGTTACGTTATTTTAAAAAATTAACCTCGTAATCAACAAGTATCACTTTTACGTTTGTTTTTTTTGAAAAATTTATAATTTGTTGTTTATTGGTTTCTGTTAAAAGCCCATTGGTCCATATATGACAATTGTATCTTTTTAAGTATTTTTCCATAAATGGTAACATATTATAATGAGCTGATATCGCATTGAATTGGGTTTTGGATAAAATAACCTCTAGTTCATCAATTAATTTTTTTTCAGCAAAATAATCAATTAAATTTTCTGAAACATCAGCTATCCAATAACTTGTGTAAATGCCAGAAAAATTAAAATAAGCCAATAAATCTGCTTTGTCGCTTTCTATTATCACTTTTTCATTGAGTTTGTGTTTAGTAATGATTGCATTCATTTTGTCAACAGCTGCCAACACATTATAAGAGCTCAGATTTTTAAAATCTATCCAATAATAAAATTGAGAAGCATTGGGGATGCTATCAAAATAAGATTCCAGACTTATACCGGATGGATGATCATGTCCGGTTTGAAATTCATTGGCTCCATCCATATAAAAAACGTCGATTTCGATGCCGTTGTATTCTTTTAATGCCTCCAGGGCTTCTTTAGCAGTATTTACACGATGTTTCCATAATTTATCAGACGGAAAATCGTATATTGCTTTTGGAGCATCGTATTTTTTAGTATTAAATAAATTATCTTTTTCGCAACTTGTTGTCAATGATAATATTAATGCTAAAATAATGAATGATGAGATGATTTTCATGTTGGTTGAGTAAAATAATAATTTTATTTTATAAGTGGATTCAATTGAAGAGATTGTAAATTAGACGCACTTAACAAGGAATACTTGCAGATGAATTTAATTGTTCATTGGATGGTAGTTTAATGAAAAAGTTTAATTGAATCATCAGATAGGATACTGTTCTCCCGGATAAACTGCTGATATTCAAAAATTATCAGTTATTTTACAATGCTTTTTCTTGTTTAATGATTGAAAATGGACGAAAACACATCCTTATTATGTTACCCAACTTTTAATAACTCATTCAATAACTTAAGTCCTCGAAGAATTGTCGCAAAAAGTGAAAAAAAGAAGTGAAAAAATGAATTGTGATTAATTGGCAAAGTAAATTAAAATAATAATACTTTTGCAATAGAAAAACTTAAAATGGAAGCAGTAATTAAATTAATGAATGGTTTAGGTGCAGAGAGGATTCCTTTTCTGTTCATTATTGATTATGAGATAAAAAAGCCTATTGTGTATAGATTAGATGAAGTTCCCGAAGATATATTGTACAATATTAATGGTTTAACGAATGAAAAATCAGGAGAAACCATTCAAAAAAGCACTCCTTTTTATTTCAATAAAATGCCGGTAGGATTTTCAATCTATCAACAGGCTTTCAATAAAGTACAATCTCATTTGAAGTATGGAAACAGTTATCTTGTAAACCTCACACTTCCAACACCTGTTGAAACCGACTTGTCGTTACAATCCATTTTTTACAGGAGTCAGGCCAAATACAAACTTTGTTACAAAGATGAATTTGTAGTATTTTCGCCCGAAATTTTCGTTCAAATCAAACAACACATCATTACTTCCTTTCCTATGAAAGGCACAATAGATGCAGATATTCCCAATGCTGAACAAATTATTTTGTCGGATGAAAAAGAAACTGCTGAGCATTATACCATCGTAGACCTTATTCGCAACGATCTCAGCAGTGTAGCTAAAAACGTAAAAGTAGAAAAATTCAGATACATCGATCCCATCAAAACCAACGATAAGCACCTTTTGCAGGTAAGTTCAAGGATTAGCGGGGAATTACCTGCTAATTATTATAATCATATTGGCGATTTGATTTTTAAATTGTTACCGGCAGGATCTATTTCAGGAGCACCCAAGAAGAAAACCATCGAAATTATCAATGAAGCTGAGCAATACACCAGGGGATATTATACCGGTATTATGGGATGCTTTGATGGCGAATATCTGGATAGTGGTATACTGATAAGGTTTATTGAAAAAACGCCACTGGGGATGATCTTTAAAAGTGGTGGCGGTATCACTGCCAAGAGTGATGTTCATAAAGAATATCAGGAATTAATTGATAAAGTGTATGTGCCGATTACTTGAAACCATAAAAATAAGCCAAGGTGTTTTACAAAATATCAGCCTTCACAATGATCGATTTAATCGTTCCAGGAGAGAGTTGTTTGGTGTTGAGGATCTTATAAGTCTCGAAAACGAAATTCAGTTAACGGGTCAACTTAACAATGATATATATAAATGCAGAATCATTTATGGGAAAAAAATAGAGAAAATTGAGATTTTGCCTTATGCAATTCGTAACATCACTTCTTTAAAAATTGTTCATGATCCTAACATTCAGTATCTTTATAAATATGAAAATCGTGAGACGATAAATCGGTTGTTTTTACAAAAAGAAAACTGTGATGATATTCTGATTGTGCGCAATGGTTTGATAACTGATACTTCTTATTGCAACCTCATTTTTAGTGATGGAAATAAACTGATTACACCAGCCAATCCATTGCTGAAAGGAACAAAACGGGCTCAATTACTAAACGATGGTATTATATCAGAAGTTGATCTTAAACTTACTGATCTTCATCTTTTTAAATCGATTTTTCTAATCAATGCAATGATTGATTTAGATGATAATCTGGAAATTTCTATGGATAAAATCTTTTAATTTTTACCTTTGCAACTTAAATAAAAAACTTTTAAATATGAAAAAAATCATCAATACACCCGATGCTCCTAAAGCCATAGGACCTTACAGTCAAGCCATTGAAGTCAATGGAATGCTTTTTATTTCAGGTCAGATTCCTATTGATCCTGCGATTGCAAAAGTGGTTGAAGGCGGAATAAAGGAACAAACCGAACAGGTAATGAAAAACATTGAAGCCATCCTGAAAGAAGCGGGTTATACCTTTGAAAATGTTGTAAAATCAACTTGTTTGTTAAGCGATATGGAACATTTTGCTACTATGAATGAGGTGTATGGGAAATATTATGCTGTAAATCCACCAGCAAGAGCTGCATTTGCAGTAAAAGGGCTACCACTGGGAGTAATGGTTGAAATTGAAACGATTGCAGTAAAATAAAACATTGATTGAAAATTATAACATCAGAACAAAAGCATGCTATCTGTGATTTTTTAAGAACAGATGGCATGTTATTTTTTTGAAGGTAAATAAGATTGATTAAATTTGCATTAGTTGATTTCTACCAGTTTATTTTTGATAGCATAAAGCACCAGATTGATAGTGTTTTTTGAATTGGTTTTTTCAAGTAATTTTGAGCGATGTGCTTCTATCGTTTTTATACTTCTAAATAGTTTATCTGCAATCTCAGTGGCTGTTAAACCTTCGCAAAAGTAATGTAAAATTTCAAGTTCTCTTTGCGAAAATTCGATTTGATTGCATGAAAAATTATAAGAAATGGTTTGTTTTTTTCCAAGATTCAGAATAATCTGACGTAAAACTTCATTGGAAAAATAACTTTCTCCGCCCAGCACTGTCTTAATTGCTTTTTCTAATTCCTTTTTTCCGGAAGATTTTACGATAAAACCCATTGCACCGGCATTTATCATTTCGGTATAATGGTCATTTTCGTTCAGCATAGTAAGTACCAGGATTTTTATATCAGGTTTCATTTCTTTAGCCTTTAAACAGGCTTCTAAACCACCCATTACCGGCATTTCAATGTCCATTAATACTAAATCAGGAGATAGATTTTGCAATAAATCCAAAAAAACCTGGCCGTTTTCTGCTTCTGCAATAACCTCAGCCATCCCTTCTTTTTCAATGAGTAATTTGATTCCTTCACGGAATAATAAATGGTCGTCTACAATAATAATTTTAGTGTTACAATGCATAAAATGTTTATTAGGGGTTAACTATTTCACGTTTGTTTTTTTCAGTTGCTTCATTAACAGGTAATTTAATAAAAAGTTTCATTCCTTTACCTTCACTTGTTTCAATATTCATACATCCTTTTAATATTTTAACTCTTTGTTGAATGTTCATAAGCCCCAAGCCTCTGTGAGTTTTTTTTAGAGTTGATAAATTAAAGCCAATACCATTATCGGTATAAGTAAAGACGATGACATTTTTTTCTTTTATATAGTTGAATCTTATTTCAACAAGATCAGCTTTAGCGTAAGTGATTGTATTTTTGATCAGTTCAGTTGTGATCCTATAAAGTGTAGTTTCTAAAACATTGCAGAATCTATGATTGGTATTGTATATGAAGTTGATGTATAGTTTTTGCAAATCGTTAATAGTCTGTGTAAAGTTAGTAACAGCATCTACATATCCTGATTTATTCAGAAATAGTGTACTTAAACCAAAAGCCAGTTCCCGTATGATTTGGATAGCACTTTCGATGTTATTGTTACCTTTTTCAGTAATCATTTTTATTTTTTCAGCATCATTGGTTTCTGCAAGCCACTGAAAGTAAAGTTTAATAGTGGAAAGCAAAGGACCTAATCCATCGTGTAATTCACGTGAAAAACGGTTTCTTTCTCGTTCCTCCACTTCAACAGTAACTCTAAGTAATTCATTTTCAGCCTTTATCTTTTCAGTAATATCATGGTTCGAAGATCTTATTCCCAGGTATTTTCCATTGCTGTATATTCTTCTGCAAATATGATCGAACCAGCGAATATCTCCGGTTTTTGTTACAATTCTGTAATTTAACTCAGATTTTGTTTCATTTAATATTTGTAAATGTTCATCTGTATTGTGTTTTTTCCAAAGTTCCAGGTCAGGTTTGTAAATAATCTTACTGAGCAATGTAGTATCATTTATAAATTCTTCGGCTGTATATCCTGTAATTCTTTCGCAGGAAGGTGAAATGTAGTTAAAATAGCCCTCATCGTTGATCCAGTATTCCCAGTTATAAGCAAAATCAGCGACTGTTCTGAATTTTTCTTCTGCTTTCTGATAAGCTTCATTTGATTTTAACAATTCCAGAGTCCGTTCTGTTACACGTTCTTCCAGAATTTCAGTATGTTGAATCAATTCCTGTTCGGCTTTTTTTCGGTTTGTAATGTCGCGTAATATGGACTGATACGTGAGATTGGGCATCTTTTTAGTTCGCATCTCAATTGTAATTTCAGTGCCATCAGGTCGCATTATATTTCTTTCGTTGATGATAGTATCTCCATTTATATTTTGCTTGAAAAGGAAGGGTGTCTTTTTTAGACTTTCAGAAGTAAAAATTGAATCATTGATATGTGATCCTATAATTTCTTCTCTTCTTTTTCCAGACATTGAACAAATGCAAGAGTTTGCATCGATGATGTATCCATCATCAGATCCAAGGAGGACGCCATCAACAGCTAATTCAATCAAATCACGGTAACGTTGGTTGCTTTCGTTGAGTGCATCTTCAGCGTTTTTTCGTTCAGTAATGTCATGTATTGTTCCATGCATTTTAACTACTTGTCCTTTTTTATTAAATTTCAAATTCCCTAATCCATGAACCCAGCGTTCTTCTTTGTCATTCTGGCGGATAATTTTGTATATGAAGTCAAAATTTGATTTATTATTGAGTACTTCTTGTAAAAAATAGTTTTCCATGTGATTTTGCCAATCAGGATGAATAATGGATGCCCATCCTTCAATTGTCCTCTCGAAATCTGTATCAATTCCAAATATGTTATTAAGTACTTCAGAACTTTCCCACTTACCGTCAGTAATGTTCAGTTTATAGGTTCCAAGTTGAGCAATAATTTGTGTTTCTTTTAAAAAAATTTCGTTTTCTTTTAATGCCTTCTCAGTTCTTTTTCGTTCGGTGATATCGCGGATAATCAATTGTACTGCAGGTTGATGGTCGAGTATGATAGGCATTGCTTTTACTTCAACATCCACTTCTGAACCATCGAGGCGAACAAATTTTTCTTCAGTGAGTGATAAAACTACACCTTCGTTGGTTGCTTTTTGTAATCTTTTACTGCCAAACGAGCGATATTCAGGATGTACAAATTGTATCACCGGTTTTCCTATCAATGCTTCTGAAGAAGAAGCGCCTACCAAACGAAGACATTCGTTATTTACAAAAACAATTTTGTCTTTTACATAAATGGCAATTGCATCAGGCGAATTTTCAACCAATTCACGATATTTAATTTCATTTTCTGATAAAGCATATTCTGCTTTTTTCTGTTCAGTGATATCAATCAATGTTACCAGACATTGCTTGTTATTTACATTGACAATGCCATTAAGTTGTACATAAATCGGTGAGTTGTCATGCATTGTTAATATAAGCTGACAATTTTCTTTGGTTTTATTATTAAAAATTTTATAGAGAAATTGATTGAAAATAGGTTTTGTATCATTAGATATAAAATTATCAAAACATTTGTTTCTTAATTGTGAACGTTCATTTTTAAGTAGTTGGGCGCCGTAAAGGTTTAGCTCTAAAATTATACCTTTTCTGGAAAGTGTGAAATAACCCATTGGTGCAAAATCATATAATTCTGCATACTTTTCAGCTGCAGTTTCCGCTTTTTCTTTAGCATGAATGAGCGATTTGTTCTGCAATTCCAGTTCAACCTGATGCTGTTTTAGTTCACGGATTAGTTTATCAATGTAAAATTTTGATGAAACCATTTTAATGGTATTTGTATTTAATTTCGTTTCTGCCTTTTTGTGTAGCATCAACGAATCGGTTGAGTTTACATTTTGTTTTTTCATTTTGCGAGAAGAGTTTCAAACTTAAATATGCTCAAATACAGAATTACAAATATAGACATTAATTTACGTAAAAGTTAATAATATGTATATTTTTTTTAACTTAAATAATGTTAATTTTTTTAATATTCACAAAATCAAATAAATATAAAATATAATATTGCTCAAAACCGCAACAATTCTCATTGACTTTTTTGTTGGTTGGGGAGAATGATTGCAATAATTTTTATATGCCTTTATTAAAATGAACTACCTTTAAAAAGTATCGTACCCTATATTTTATTAATAAAAATGACAAATAATATTTTAGTAAACAGAAAAGAATAGTTTTGGTTTATTTGAATCGGGTATATTTTGAAAATAGATTTTTTGTTGTTAACATCAGAAATCATTTTTTTTTAAACTTTATCAGTACTTTGCATAAAAAAAGACGTCCTAAAAAAAATCGATTTTAGGACGTCAGTTGGAAGAATGCTATTAAATGTTTAAGCTAATTTTTTTTATTTTATCATCACTTTTTCTGAATATATATTTTTAGCTGTTACAACTTTTACAATGTAATAACCTGAGGTATTTCCTTCCATATTGATTTTGATATTTCCATTGCTATTTTCAATATTTTTGATTAATTGTCCCAATGTATTGTAAACTGAAATTTGTTGGATTGATTCATTGCTGTTAACGTAAATGCTGTAGTCATAAGCGTAAATAGCTGTATTCTGAATCGTTTCATCTGAAATACCAAGAGGTGCTAATGAAAATATCAATTGAAAACGGTTAAGGTTGTCATTGGTATTTGCTGTGAAAGTATAACTTGCATTTTGATTCAAATCGATCATGTTATTTGTTGATAGATCTTTTAAATATACAATTGTATTTGCAAAACTACTTATGTTGCTTGCATGTAAAGTATAGGTATCATTTACACCCGCTTTAAAATCAATCGGTACGATAGAATGATCTGTGGTAGTAGTTAGATTATTGATGCTCCAGTTTTTATTTAATTTTGTTGAGTATAATCCCGGAGCGGTTGCATTCATGCTGAACATTTTTTCGGCACCACCCAAATCGTTTGCATTGCCAAAGTTGATAATAATTTCATCGCTAAAGGTATTAATTGTGCCGGTTACAGATAATCGAATCATTTCAGGATCTGATGTTGTAGATTTAAGATAAGCCTGTGAAGAATGTACCCTTACATTGTCGTTCATACTAAATGTTCCAGCAGTTGTAGCTATTACCCAAAATCCCTGAGAAATTGCAATATTATTAGTAACTCCATTGGTACCAAAGCCTGTATTTGAAATATAAGTTCCATAATTACCATTTGATGCATTCCAAACCCACATTGCTTTTTGACCATATATATCCGCATTCGCCAATATATTTCTAGTCCACCCACTGGTTGCGTCCCAATTGATAGCAGAAGGGTAGGGGTTAGCTGTAAAATTCCATCCACTATTTATACCGGCAGTTACTGTTAAAGGAATGTTGATCGTTCCACGATTAAGAATACCTTCAAATCGTTTGGTTACTGCGTTAGGATAAGATACAGAATAGGCTTTGCCGGGAATGAAATTGTTACCACCATTAACATTTGAAAAATTTGCATTATCACCATATTCAATCCAGTTTCCGGTCTGCTCGCTCCAGGTATAGAATCCATTGAGCTCATTAAAAAGTGGGCTGATAGCTTGTGATGTAACAGGAGATGAAAGCATATGGAATTCATCTGCATTGTTGTGAGGAATAAAACATTCAACATAGTTTGCAGAAGTAGTTAATGTACCATTATCTATCAATGATCCGCTACCTGTTGAATTGGATTGTATGGTTAATGTTCCTGTTACTGATAAATTGATAGCAGTATTTATGGTTAATCTACCTAAAGGGGCAATGGTAATATTGTTACATACTGCATGTGCATTAATAATAATTGAATTATTCGCTGGTATTGTAACATTGTCGGTAATCGTTGGAACACCATTGCTCCAGTTTCCGGCTGTTTCCCAGTTTCCGTTAACTGCAATAAATGTAGTTGTGCTTATCCCTACATCAATTGAAGCAGACGCGGTACTTGCTTCCGGACAAACACCACTTTTAACAACTGCAAGATAATTTGAAGTACCCAAAGCATTTGATATTTCACTATAAGGATTCACAGTTGAAGCAATATCAGTCCATGAACTGCCTCCATCTGTTGACTTTTTCCATTTGGTGATAGTACCGGTGTTTCCGGTTAATGTAAGCTCTGCAATTTCTCCACCTATAATCTGGTTATCAGTAGCTGCTATTGAACCAGCAATAGTTGCAGGAGATATGGTTACAGTGGTTGATGCAGGAACTGAAGTGCAACCACCAATAACAGGAATTGTATAAATGATGGTGTGAAGACCGGTTGTACCTGCATTAGGTGTAAAAGCACCTGTGGATGAATTTATTGTTAATCCCGAAGGTGAACTGTAAATACCTCCGGTGTAAGCTCCCGTACCGTTTAATATTGCAGATTGTGGAGTGTTTAAAGATATACAATAGGGTGATCCTGTATAACTTATTGTTGCAGTGGGTGCTGCAGTTACTGTGATAGTTGTTGTGGCTGAGATAACAGTACCGCATGAACCACTAGTGATTGCGCAATAAAATGAAGATGTTGTAGTCAGATTGCCGGTAGCATAATTTTGTGTTGTAATTCCTGTAGATGCTCCGTTTTTATACCATAAGTAAGTGTAAGTACCGCTGCCACCCGTGCCGGTAGCTGTAATGGTTCCTGCTGTGGTATTGCTACAAATGGGAGTAGTTCCGCCACTGATGCCAGCTAAAAACGATGGATAAACAGTGATGGTTGTTGTGGCTGTGTTTACTGTTCCGCTTGAACCGCTGCTAACTGCACAATAAAAAGCAGAGGTTGCAATTAAGTTTCCAATAGTATAAATTTGAGTAGTTACACCTAAAGATGCACCGTTTTTATACCATAAATAAGTATAAGTACCGTTACCGCCGTTTCCAGTGGCGGTGAGTATACCTCCAGCAGTATTGTTACATATTGGTGAAGATCCTCCACTGATGCCGGCAGTTAAGTTTTGTGCCAATGTAGTTGTTACATTTCCTGTTAATGCAGGTGTTAAATATACGTCAGGTGATGCAGTATATTCATAAATTGCAAAACTATAAGCAGTTCCGGCTGTTAAACCTGAAACATTTACCGAATTGCCTGTACCGTTATATACTACATAGTTTCCTGTACCGATTTGAGTTCCGTTTCCGAAAGCAGTATTGGCAGTATAAGTAGTTCCATTGATAGCAAGACTGTTTGCTGTACTTCCTTGACGAGCAACTACCAAAACTTTACTCCCATTGCCACGTGTAAATCCAATAGTCATTGTGGTTTCGGTTATCGAAGAAGATGTAAAAGCTGATGCTTGAACAGATGGTGGTGTAACTACACCAGCCATTGTTACCGTAAAAGAGATGGTTGCACCGGCAGTGGTAACATTTGATATATTTAAACCACCATCACTGCCATTTTGCAGAAAGCAAGCCGGATTTGTAGTGTTGTTTATAGCAGTTCTGCCGACGGTAGAGGAGAAAAAAGCAGTTGTAGTAGTACCGTTTACAGTGGTAGTTCCGCCAGGTCTGTAAAGATAAATTTCGTCTGGAGGTCCGTTTGAATTGCCGTTTACTCTTGTATCAATTCTGTATACAATTAAGCCGGATCCAGGAATAGTGGATTCAAAAGTTCCTGTTTTGTTTCTGTATTCAACCATAAAAAATTCATCGGTTGAATTTGGAGAGGCAATTTTGAAACAGTTATTTGTAGCCGAAGTAAGAGGATTTAAAGTATAAGTTCCTGATGTTGTAATTTCAGGGATCGAACTAATCCAGGTCTGATTGGAATATTTCCATTTCATATAGGATAACATGTGTCCTCCGCCACTTTCCATCAAATCCCAGGCACCAACAGGTGAAATAATACCCTGGTTTGTATAATGATATAAATCAGGAGCACCTAAGCAATGAAACATTTCGTGGCATAATGTTTTGACAGAAACCTGATTTTCGGGCTGAAATGTATAATCATACACTCTTTTCCCATTGATTAATACATTTTGAGAATATAAAGACCATCTGTGCGCCCAAAGTAGTTCACTCCAACCACCGCTGTTGCCTTTAATGATAAAAGTAACATTGTCAACGTTGCTATTGAAATCTAAATCTAAATCTAAGGATGTAGAAACCGGAGAATTGATGTTGATCCAATTTATTGCATCTACCAACAACTGATGTTCTCTTGTAGTTCTCTGAGAACTGTTATAGCCTATTGGATTTGTTGTTGCATTATAAGGTTGAAAATAAGCGCGTGGATGGGAATCCATAAAGGATAAGCTTGAAGACAAGGCACAAGCAGGGTAATGCGTACTGTTAATGGTTAAATTGTTATATGAAACTTCCTTAAAATATGATTTTAAAGAACTGCCGGTTGCAGGATTCAATTTGTCATCATAAACCTGTCTGGTTGTAGTAAATTCAGCATCATCAGAAAACCGTATATATACAACCAGGTTATTCATAGCTCCGGAATGAGGAGCGTAACTTGGATCTGAACTTTTTGTGGTTCTGTAAGCAAACATTTCATCACGTCTTTGATTATATTGGGTTTTTGAAATTTTAGCCCATTTAGTCAATCCAACACTGCCGGGGTTTACACTATTAACTAAATATTCAGTTGGTCTAACTACTTCTTCGAATGTTTCTGCGTAATAAAAATAACCATTTGGTGCTTGTATGATAGTATATCCATCATTGTCGTGTATCCAGTTGTAAAATTCATCGCCTGATACAAAACAATTGATTATAGTCCCATTGGGTTGTGTAATGGTGTAAGGAAGCTTTTCAAAATAATCTGCTTTAACAATGGTTACGATAAATAACATCACTAAAATAAATGTTGCACTTTTTTTCATCCGTTTTTAATTTTATATAATTTTGATTTATGTATTCATTAAATAAATTTGATTTGGTTTAATTAATTTTTTTTGATGATTCATGCAGAATCCTTTTAATCATCTATTGTAATTTTTTTAGCAATAAACATTTCATGTTTTTCTTAAATTTTTTAATCTTTTTTGTAAATAGCATTGCCAATTATTAGTTGGCTATATTTAATTGATTGTTACTTTTTTCAATAGCCAACATTTTTTCCACAACCTTAGAAATTTTTTCAAAATCGTTTACTTTAGAAAAATAATAATCGGTTCCAAGATCAATGGCCAATAGTTTATAAAAATCAGATTCATAAAATGTAAGAATGATGAATGTGATCATTTTTTGTTCTAGTTTAATTTTAGCTAAAATTTCCAACCCATTTTTCCCGGGCATTTTGATGTCAACGATAGCCAAATCAGGTTTTAGATTTCTTAATCCTTCCAGTGTGTCATATCCATTATTAAAAGAACCTACAATTTCTATCCCTTTATGCTTGCTGATTAACTCTTGTAATCTTTCAAGGATTAATTCTGAATCATCTGCTAGTAATACCTTCATGTCTATGTTTTATTGATTAGACAAAAGTATTGCTTAATACAAAAATGAATTGTAAGATATAGGAAAACTAATTGTAGGAATAAGCCGAAATCTGATGTAGGAAAAGTCTTACATAAATGCATCAGGAATATTGACTGAATTGTATGATGTTTTAATGAAGAGTATCTAAATTTAATATTTATCGAACGGTTCAAGCCCATTCACACTAATATCTCTTTTCTCCGTAGGAGATCAATATCAATAGGTTAAATGCTGAATAAGAAATTGGAATTTCCCGTAGGGAATTAATTTTTTAATCAATGGTGTTTAAAAACATATCTTCCATCAAATTATTAAACATACATACTGGTTAACATGTTAATGTCCTACGGACAATAATAAAATGATATTTTACTTACTTCTATTGATATTAAAGCC
>JBBRCQ010000083.1:0-13379 GCA_038204725.1 Bacteroidales bacterium
TAAAGTTTATATTAATTCTTTGTCAAATTAATTAACTGCAAATAGCACTTTTTTTTAATATCAATCATAAGGTAAACTTGATAAATATTAACACATAATTGTTTATAAATCAAATGACAATAAAGTTAACGCTTATGCGAAGCTTCGGGATTGGTTACTTTTTGATCAAGCAAAAAGTAACAAATAAATAAAAAAGTGAATCATTAAAATACGACATTTTATCTTTCACATTACTTAGCATTCGTTTTGATAATTACATTACTTAAAACTTAAAAAAATTATAAAAATGGGTATAACCAATGCGTTTTTTATTAAATTTTTATGCTATTCGTTTAAAACAGTTGGCTTCATAATCTTAACAGAATAAGAATTTGGAATTATTTTTTGCCCATGGATGGAAGCATATACTTTGGTGAATTCTGCTCCAAAATACAAGATAATGGCAGAATAATACACCCAGATGAGGATGATGATAACAGAACCTGCAGCGCCATAAAGAGAAGCTATATTGTTACTTCCCAGGTATAAACCGATCCCAAATTTACCAATCATGAAAAGAAAAGCTGTAAATGAAGCGCCCACTATACAATCGCGAAGTGCAATTTTTCCATCCGGAAGTGTTTTGAAAATAATAACAAATAAAAGCGTTATAATTGAGAATATCACCAGTGTATTTAAGATGTAAAACAAGAAAAATACATCCTGAGGGAAAATGGAAACCAAACGACTATTGAGCACATCTATTAATGAATTTACAATTAAGCCAACCAATAATAAAAATCCAACAGAACCAATCATTGAAAAAGACATCAAGCGGTTGTATAAATATTTTATTAATCCACGTTTAGGTTTTGCCTGAATACCCCAGATATAATTTATGGAATCCTGGATTTCGGCAAACACGCCGGAAGCTCCTATTAATAAAACAATAAGACCTAAGATTGTAAAAAACATATTACTGTTTGAAAGTTTTACATTTTTTATTGTATCCTGGATTTGCAATGCAGCTTCGGGGCCAACCAACCCTTGAATTTGTCCGAATACTTCACCTCTTACAGCATCAGCACCGAAAAACACACCACTCAGTGATATAATAATAATAAGTAATGGAGGTAACGAAAAAATAGTGTAATACGACAAGGCTGCACTTAATTTCATCGCATTATCATCGATAAATCCATTGAATGTCTCTTTGAAAAGGTAGCCAATTTTTTTTGTTGTAATTTTTATACGTCTCATTGGTTCCAGTTTTTTATCAATATTACCATTGATAGAAGTTATGGTAAAAACAAAACAGAGAACATGAATGCAATAATAAAACAGATATTAATTTCATTCTCTTTAACTTAGATCAATTATTTTTTATTCTTCTCTTTTTTATCTTGTTCGGCTTTCTTTTTTTCTTCAGCTGCTTTTGCTTTCTTTTTGAAAAATCCTCTTAAAAAGAAATTATGTTTGGCTGCTTCCATGTTTTCATCCAGTCCTTTGGAACTTTTTTTAAGGTTTACAATGGTTTGATTAATATTTTCAGCGATGGCCGAATCTTGAATTAATCTACCAAGAGTACCTTTTCCGCTATTTAATTTGATCATAATTTCTGCCAGCTGATCTGAAATTACAGCAGCATTATCGGCAGTTACTTTCAGACTGTTCATGATGGCATCTGTTTCAACCGGCTCATTTGAATAAATGTGCTGTCCGTCTTTTACCACAGCTGCATTAGAGCTTCCTTGAGTAACAATTAAAACACGATCGCCGATAATTCCCGAAGATCCAATACCTGCTTCACAATCTGATTTGATAAATTTCTGAACATCTTTTTGAATCAACATATCAACCCTCACGGTTGAATCATTTATAATTGAAATATTATCAACTGTACCCACATTGATTCCTGAGAAAAGGATGTTATTCCCTACCTGTAAACCACTTACATTGTAAAAAGTTGTAGTTAGCTTAAAAACAGGATCAAATAAATTCTTTTGTTTCCCGATAATGAAGATAGCAAGTACAAAAAGTGCCAATCCTCCAGCTACAAAAAGCCCTAAACGTATTTTAAATTTTTCTGAATGTGTATTCATATTTTTATGGTATTAACTTAAAGCTAAATAATATTATTTAAAAAATGATTTGATTAAAGCATCTGTTGATTTTTCGAACTTTTCTAGATCTCCCTCCATATATACTTCACCGTCCTTTAACATAATAACGCGGTCTGCAGTGTTTCGAACACATTCAATATCATGAGTGATGATGATGGAAGAAGTATTGTATTTTTTTTGTACTTCATTGATAAGTAAGCTAATTTCATCTGAAGTAACGGGATCGAGTCCGGTTGTAGGTTCGTCATATAACATTATGAGTGGATCTACAATAATGGTGCGTGCTAAACTTATCCGTTTCCGCATGCCACCCGAAAGTTGTGATGGCATTTTGTACAGCGCATCGGCCAGACCCACATTATCCAATACTTCAATTACTTTTTCATCAATTTCTTTTTCAGACAAATGTTTTTTTAATCTTCTCAAAGGAAATTCCATATTTTGTTGTACTGTCATGGAATCATACAAAGCACCACTCTGAAAAAGAAAGCCGATTTTCTGACGAATTTCACTTAGTCCTTTACTGCTTAAATGATTCACATTTTTATCAAAAACGTTTATAGTTCCTCCATCAGAATTTAATAAACCAACAATACATTTTATCAGTACAGATTTACCACTGCCTGATTTACCAAGTACCACCAGGTTTTCGCCATTCAAAAGATTTAAAGAGACATTGGTTAATACTTGTTGATCACCAAATGATTTTTTAAGGCCATTTATTTCAATAACCGCATCTCCATTCTTAGTTTTGAATGAATCTTCGTTTATTTTATCTGTTTGTTTCATTTTCATGATGTTAACATATCAGTAATTTGCACTGCGATTAAATCTACTATGATCACCAGCAGAGAAGCAAGGACTACAGCTGAATTAGCAGCAATCCCTACACTTTCAGTACCGCGACCGGCATTGTAACCTTTATAACAGCCAACCATTCCAATAACGCCTCCGAAAAAGAATGATTTTATAACAGCTGGTAGAAAATCCATAAATGAAATATTGGAAAATGCCTGAGAGAAATACAATACAAAGGAAACATCACCTTTTATATTAGCACCTGCCCAACCACCCATAATACCCAGTCCATCTGCATATAAAATCAATAAAGGAATCATAATGGTAGCTGCCCATACTCTTGTTACTACCAAAAAACGCATAGGATTAGTGGAAGATACTTCCATTGCTTCAATTTGTTCGGTCACTTTCATGGAGCCTAATTCAGCACCCATACCCGAGCCTATTTTTCCGGCGCATATTAATGCCGTAATAACAGGCCCCATTTCTCTGATAAGAGATTCAGCCACCATTCCGGGAAGCATGGTTACTGCACCAAAATCAACAAGAACAGGACGTGATTGAATCGTAAGCACTAATCCAATAATAAATCCAGTGATCGATACAAGTGGTAAAGTTTTATTTCCAATATGAAAACACTGACGCAAAAATTCTCTAAATTCAAAATTACGCGAAAATGTTTCTTTTATTACACGGAAAATAAACAATACCACATCTGCAAAATTACTTAGAAAATTATTTGCAACTTCAGTTTTAGCAATTGTTTTATCGCTGAGTTTTGTAATTGAATGCTTTGTTGCATCCCGAAGTTTTGGGATAACTTTTATATTAGTTTTATTTTTTTCCATATACAAGGTTTGATTGGTTCCGCATATAAATTGATTTTAAATGTTTCAATCTGTTTTGCCCCGGTTTAGGGTATTCATTTTGTATTTTATTCTATCCAAAATAAAACACAAAGTTAATTCATAAAGTTGATATTTCGTTACACAATTTGAAATAATACTTACATTATTCACACATTACTGTTAACTATTCAATTAGTAATAACAATTGCTCAGCAAATAAAATGAAAATTATATTTTAGTTGCGTTTATCTTTATTATTATTTTGTTGCTGTTTAGCAGGTTGTATATTCCTTTGTTGTTGTTGTTGTTGTTGTTGTTTGGCAGGCTGTACATTCCGCTGTTGTTGTTGTTGTTGTTGCTGTTGTTGTTTTGCAGGCTGTACATTCCGCTGTTGTTGTTGTTGTTGTTGTTGCTGTTGTTGTTTTGCAGGCTGTACTTTTCGCTGTTGTTGCTGCTGTTGTTGTTTTGCAGGCTGTACATTCCGTTGTTGTTGCTGCTGTTGTTGTTTTGCAGGCTGTACATTCCGTTGCTGTTGCTGCTGTTGTTGTTTTGCAGGCTGTACATTTCGCTGTTGTTGCTGCTGTTGTTGTTTTGCAGGCTGTACATTTCGCTGTTGTTGCTGCTGTTGTTGTTTTGCAGGCTGAACATTTCGTTGCTGCTGCTTATCAGTCTGAACATTTCGTTGCTGTTGCTTAATCGGTTGATTAGATTTTTGAATCTGAGTTTCTTTCGATCTTTGTTCTCTTACTTTGACATCTTTTAAACTATTTACTCTTGCAGGAGCAATTTTTTTCCCTTCTGCGGTATTTTTTTGCACATGAGGTCTGTATATTTCAAGCTGATTTTTGTTCATTTTAGTACCGGGCCTGTTACTTTCCTTAACAGTAAAAGGAGTAATTCTTTTACCTCCTCGTTTTTCAACTTCACCTCTTTCGGGACCTGCATTATAGGTTACATTCCGGCTTTTATTTACCCTTGAATTATTAATTACGGTTGTATTGTTGATAATAGTAGTATTGTTTGAGGAATTGATATAATAATTATGCATATCTCTTCTTCCAAAATGCGAGCCTCTTACGAATGTATATTGATTGTACCGTTCATTGTAATTATTTCCATAAGCAACGTTAATACTAACACCAGGCCCCATAGGTGCCCATCCGTAATAATCCGAAGAGCTACGCCAGGTAACCCATCCCGGTCCCCACTCATTACCCGGAATCCACATGGGTCCATAATATGGATCGGTATACCAGCGACCATAATGAAAAGGTGCCCATCCCCAAGGATAGTCAGAAACCCAGGTCCATCCATAATCCGTTAAGGCCCAGTATCCATTTGTGGCATAGGGTGTAAACCCCGGACCTTCATTGGGAATCCATACATAACCATATGAAGGATTTTCAACCCACATTCCATAAGGACTCAATTCATCATAAAAAACCTGAAAGCTAACAGATACCTGTGCTACTGATTTTTGAGGCAATAACATACTCCCAAGATAGAACATCAAAAAAAGTGAACAAAATGCAATTTTTGTTTTCATATGAAAATATTTTTTTTATAAACCAGACCGATGGAATCTCATTTTAGAATCTTCGGAAGAATTCCCATCTCGAATATTTAGGAATCATTGTCGGTATTTGGGCTTTTATTTTATTTATTTTATTTATTTGTCACTTAATATAATTTCCTGACCTGTTAGACAGTAGACTATGTTTTGAAGTTGATGTACATATTTTATTTTTACTCTCAATTTAAAACTAAATGAATTGCTTAAAATGAACCCGTTTCCCCAATCGACTATTGAAATAATTCCATTTTCAAATTCAACACATTTATCTTCTTCAAATCCTAATTCGTGAATGAATTTTTTAAATCCAAAACTCAAAAGCTTATCTTCTGTTAATTCGACAGGGATTAAGTCAAAGTATTTACCTTTAACAATGGAATGGATATGTCCTTTAACTCTAATGTCTATTCTATTATCAATTTTTTCAATACTTTGGACTTGAGCCATTTCTCCCCATTCTTTTGATTGTACATAATTACCTAATCTGAAATCGGATGGAATTAAAACCGAACCGTTTGCATCAGTTAAATTTAATTGCGGGTTACTTGGCAATTCGTTCATTTTATCTCGTTATTAATTTATTTGTAATTCAATATGTTATTTTCTTAATAGTTCTCAACAATAATATAACTTTGATAATTATTTATTTCCATATTGATACTGATGAAATTTATCGGATTTTTTATTGGATAAGTTAAACTGACTGCTTTTCAAAAAGCGTATGGTTATGAGTTAATTACACACAAAGGATTCATAAAACAAAATACAATTAAATATTAATATTTTAGCATCATAAAATTTTTCAAAGGTAAGCCAATTGGAGCCTCAATGTTTTACACAATTTTGAAAAAAAATTACATATTTCACACATTAAACGATGTGAAAAGAAAGAAGAAATTAAACATTCTTATTCAATACAAATTTTAAATATTCTAATTTAAACGACTTACATAACAATGTTAATTTTTACCGATTACTTTTTTATTGCCTTTTTTGTAAGGTTATGCTATGTTTAGATTCATTTTTTATAAGTATTGGCAACTGACTCTTAGATTTCGCTTTGCAAACTTTTTTTCAGAAAAGATATTTCATTTAAAGGGATTTATTTTAACAAGAATACTTTTCCTTTTTTTTCTCTTATTATTACTTTCTTTTTTCCTCTTCAGCTTCTTTGATTTTTTGAGATTCTTTTGCTTTCTTCTTAAAATATCCTCTGAAAAGAAAATTATGTTTAATAGCATTCATGTTTTCATCTAATCCTTTAGAACTTTTTTTTAGGTTTATCATGGTTTGATTTAAATTTTCTGCAAAAGTTGAATCTCTAATTAAGCGTCCGAGTGTTCCATTTCCTTGGTTAATATCATGCATCATTTTTGTAAGTTGTTCCGAGATTATTTCTGCATTACCGGCAGTAGCATTTAATTTGGCTATAATGGAATCTGTACCGGTTAAACCTTCTGAACTCTTTTTAAAATTCAATATGGTTTGATTTAAATTTTCAACTATCGTTGAATCCTGAATCAGCCGACCCATTGTTCCTTCTCCCTTGTTTATTTTATTTATAATCATTGCTAGTTGGTGCGAGATATCTTCAGCATTAAATGCTGTTATTTTCAAACTTGCCATCACTACGTCCGACCCGGTTAATCCTTTGGAAAACTTATTCAGATTTGCTATGGTTTGATTAAAATTTATGGCAAGGATAGAATCCCGGATTAAGCTGTTTAGAGTACCATTTCCACTATTGATATTACCAGCAATATCGGATATTTGTTTCGATATATCCTGTACATTTGCTGTAGTTGCATCCAATCGTGCCATAAGGGCACTTTTTTCAATTGATTGTATTGATTCAAGACGTTGGCCTTCTTTTGCCAAGGGAGCGTCAGAACTTCCTGGGTTGATCATAATAAGTTTATCCCCTATAATCCCATCTGATCCCAATGAAACTTTACAGTCCGATTTTATAAACTTCCAAACATCTGTTTTTATCATCAGATCTACTCTTACTGTCGTATCATTAATAATTATTATATTGTCAACTGAGCCAATATTGATACCTGAAAATCGAACATTATTACCAACTTGTAATCCACTTACATTATAAAAAGTAGTGGTAAGTTTAAAAACAGGATTAAACAAATTTTTTTGTTTCCCAATTAAAAAAATGGCAATCACAAAAATGGCCAACCCTACTAAAACAAAAAGCCCTAACCATATTTTAAATTTTTCAGTGTATGTATTCATGTTTGTCATAGATGTTTAGATCAAATGGAATTTCCCACAAGAAAATGTTTAATAATTAAATTAAAAATTATTTTAATATTCAAAGATAATGATATTGAATTTAATTGTTTTATATAATTTTAAAAAAATATTACATCATTCACACATTCTACTTATATACAGATGAATAAATCGTACTGGTAAAATCCATTAAAAAAGGCTGCCTGAATATTTCAGACAGCCTTCTCAAAATAAGTAATAAAAAATGATTATAAACTTATTCAGCAGGTATTATATCGATGATAACGGTACGGTTATAAAATCGTTCTTCAGGATATTTGTTTTCGAAAGGTGATAATTTTTCATCTTCACCATATCCACTTACTTCAATTTTTACATCTTTTCTACCGGTTTTAGTCAACGCTTTTTCAATAATTTCTTTGACATCATTTGCTCTTGCCAAAGATAATTTTTGGTTGTAGGCTTCGTCTCCGATAATATCTGTATATCCATGAATTATAACTTTTCCTCCTTTAGGAATCTTTGGTGTTACAATTTCTGTCAGGTATTTATCGTATATTCTAATAGATTTTGAATCATTGAATTCATAAATAATACTGAATCTGGTCAATTCTTGATTATTGACCGGAGTCCAAAGCACCATATTTACAGTAGTATCTATATTTACAATATCACCGTTTTTCGTTTTACCTACCATCGTTACCTTGTAGTCACCTTCATTCTGTGTTCCTAAAATAGTTTTTCCGGGTATGCTAACATTTTCCTGAGTATAAGGTCCAAAATTTTGTACTTTACCGTTTTTATCCATAATCTCCAATGACCATGATTCAAATGTAAGGCTACTGTCCTTTACATGAAAAGCAACATAACTTTCAACAGGAGCTTCCTGTACACCAACCAATTCAACAGGTTTAAGAGGAGCTTCCGGTCCACTCTGGAATTCCATCAACAATGCAGGTGAATTACTTTCTACAGATACTCTGCGGTCTCCTTCACGTAATAGTTCCAAGTCAATTGTACCACCGGGTTGTTCGGATGGGATTTTAGGTTTCGTTCTGCCTTCAACAGTGATTCTTTTCGCATCAATACTAAAAACACTTACAAGGTAATTCTTAACAGATTCTGCCATTAATTTAGCATCTTCCGGACCTTTTTCTGACGATCCTACCAATTTAATGGTGGATGATGGATTTTTTCCCAAACGATCACCAAGAATATTCAATACATTATAATAAACAACCATTTGGCGTTTTGAACGACCTGCTGTTTCTTTAGGTGTAAATACTTCCAGTTGATCTTCTTTGAAATCTTTTACCTGACCTTTATTAAGCAATACATATCTATTGGGAATTTCTGTTGATTCCTGATTAAAAAATACATAGTTACGAAGTGGAAAAGTTTCCCTTATTCTGCGTTCTGAAGGAATGTTTTTAGGAGCATTTACCGAAAACTGAACTTCAGAAACATTAGGTACAAACTCTTTGGCTTTTAACAAATCGAAAGCGTAAATATCATCATCTCCGCTTCCACCGGTTCTGTTAGATGTAAAATAGCCTTTACTCATCGTATTATCAACAATAGCGGCAAAATCATCGTATTGCGTATTTAATGGATAACCTGCATTATAAACACGGCCTATTTGATTTCCATTCATTTCACAAATAAAGATATCTAATCCTCCTAAACCAAAACGTCCATTGGAAGAAAAAGTGAATACGCCGTTTTTTGCTTCAATAAAGGGAAACATTTCATCACCCTCTGTATTTATAGTATTGCCCAAATTTTCAAGATTTCCCCAAGTTCCGTTTCCTGATTTTGTAACTCTGTAGATATCGGCTCCACCATAACCACCTTTCATATCACTCGTGAAATACATTGTTTTTCCATCAGGTGTCAAACTTGGCTGTCCAACTGAGTAGTCTTTGTTATTCAAAACAAAAGGCTCCGGTTTTGACCATTTCCCATCAATATAATTACTAAACCATATCTGAAGTTCAACTACGTTATCTTTGGTTTTATCATCATAATTATTCCTGGTGAAAGCAATAAAATTTCCATCGTTGCTAAAACTGGCAGGACCATCATGCAATTTCCCATTTATTTTACTGTCAAAGCTTTTTGGTGCTTTCAATTGGCCATCTTCTACTTCTGAAATATACAAATTAGAGAAAGGTTTTCCTGTCCATTTGTATTTTTTAGGAAACAACTTAGAACTCCTTGTTGAAGCAAAAGCAATTTTGTTTTGATAATAGGAAGGTCCAAAATCTTTCGCATTCGTATTTATGTTTTGATTGTTTATTTTATATTTCCCGTTATCTTTTAACAAATTGGCTAAAGTTGGACCATTGGTTACATAATCCTTTGCACGCAAATCTTCCGGTTTCAGTTGTTGGAATTTATCCATCCATTGAGCAGACGCTTCATATTTCCCATTGATTTTTAAAACCATTGCATAGTTGTAAAAATCTTCAGGCATATTACCACCCGGCAATGATGTTAAAGTAGCATAAGCAGCTTCAGCTTCAACGTATTTACCTATTTTCTGGTAACATTTAGCCAAATTGCGTTGACCATCAACTGTCAGGTCTGTTGCCTGAGTATAAACCTTAATGGCTTTGTCATAAGAATAACTAAAAGTGTACTTATCTCCTCTAATTTCTTTTTTCGATTTTTCCTGTGCCGTTACATTTAAGCAAAAAATGATAAATGCAAAAATTGGTATAACTATTTTTTTCATGTCTTTATGTATTTAAGGGAATTAAAAGTTTCTGGGAGAATGTATTTGTTTCTGAATTTTATTTAGAAAATCGAATCTTAAAACAATTTCATGACTTCCACCATTATATTTAGCTGTGCTTAAACCATAAGACCAATCGTATGAGTAGCCTAAATGGAGTTGTTCTGTTATATCCAATCCTACCAATGCACCAACTGCATCGCCTGAACGATACATAGCACCTAAGGTTAATTTTTGCATGATGATAAATGAAGCTGTAAAATCTAACTGAACTGGTGCTGCAGCTGTTACTTTAAGCAATGCAGTAGGTTTAAAAGCTAAATTATCTGAAATCTGAAACAATGTACCCATAATAAAGAAGTAATGTCTCTGTTCATTCGCTATCAATGTATTGCCATTTAATTGATTTACTTCTGCATAGTTATTTTCTAACAATGAAGGAACTGAAAGTCCAGCATAAAATCGCTCTCTAGCATAATAGATACCAAAACCAAAATTAGGTGTAACATGATTTTCGATATTGGATTGAAACATTGGATCACCTTGTTGATCCAAATCAAGTGAATTTAAAGTTGCCTGAAATATATTTGCACCCGCACTTACACCCAATGACAATTTCGATTTTTTTGAGAGTTGCATGATGAATGCAAAATCAGCAAAAGCAGCAGTATTATTTGTGGGTCCGATTTTATCATTGGAAACGGACAAACCTAATCCAATGTGCTCATTCCTTAAAGGAGAATGAAGTGTTAAAGTTTGAGTTAAAGGCGCACCTTTAAATCCTGTCCATTGTGAACGATGAAGTGCTGTAATGGTTAAAGCATCCCTGCTTCCTGCATAGGCCGGATTCACCATTAATGTATTAAACATATAATGTGTATACATTGGATTCTGCTGCGCATTAACGCTTAAGCCCGCAATGGTTAAAACCAAAATTACTAATATTTTGTTGAGTGTTTTCATTTGTTCTTTTTTTTAAAATTCAATTATCAAATAAAATGCGCCATGATGTGAAAGTTCATCTTTGATTCATGATCTATCAATCATGGCTCATTTTATTGAAATATTCTTTTTATAATTATATTTATATTTGTTACCTGTTCAGATAAATACTTCCTTTGTATACATCAGAGCCATCTTTTAAATCAAGGATATAAAAGTATGTACCTGTTGGTAATGCACTTCCACCGACAGTTACACCATCTGTTGAACTGCCATCCCAGGTGTTTTGATAAGGACTTGATTCGAACACTTTATTTCCCCAACGATTAAAGATCATAAATGTATTGTTTGGATAATTATCAATCCCTCTGATTACAAATAAATCATTGATTCCATCTCCGTTTGGAGAAAATCCTTCAGGGATATGAAACTCAGTTGGATCCGTTTCAATTGTAGAAACATTATTGGTCATATCAGGATCTGTTTCAATACCGGATATCGTTGCAGTATTAACATAGCTTCCTGTAGTATTTACAGTTGCCGTTACCGTTAAGGTTTCAGATGCACCATTGTTCATATTTCCAATTGACCAATCGCCTGTTATAGGATCATAGATACCAGTAGTTGTAGTTGATGAAATATAAGTATATCCGTTCTGTAAAATATCATTTACGGTAACACCTGTTGCATCATAAGTTCCATTATTGGTTGCTACTATTGTAAATACTACGTCATATCCAATATTAGGATGAACATTATTTACTGTTTTAACAACACTTAAATCAGCTTGACAATCATTTACAACAACAGTTAATGAAGCATTAGAAGAACATCCATAGGCTGAAACTGTAAAAGAATAAGTTCCGGCATTTGACATTGTAGCGGCTAAAATAACAGGATTTTGATCTGTAGATGTAAATCCATTTGGACCTGTCCATAGATAAGTTCCTGCTGTTACAGCATGAGCTGACAAAATTACAGATGAATTCAGACAAACCGGTGAGTTACTATTGATAGTAGCAACAGGAAGCGGATTTACTGAAAGTGAAACAAATAATGAATTTGCTGTGGGGACACAACTTCCTGAAATCAAAACATTATAATTGGTTGCAGTATCAGCGCTACTTACAGGATTAATTGTAAGAACAGCTGTATTTACACCAGATATATTTCCACCATTGGTCAGGTTTACAGATCCTTTTCTCCATTGATAGGTGATTGCTGTTCCGGTTGCAACTACTGTAAAACTAACTGAACTTCCAGCACATGCTATAATATTGATTGGTTCTGTGATAATGACAGGAACCGTATTTACAACTAAAGATACATTTACAGAAGTATCCTTTGCACATGCACCGGTTACAATTACATTATAATTGTTTGCATTATCAATTGTATTTGCAGGGTTAATTGTAAGTACAGATGACGTTACACCTGATACACTTGCTCCGTTTATTAAGTTTACATTCCCTTTTCTCCATTGATAAGTCAGCGCTGTACCTGTTGCAGTTACTGAAAAACTAACTGAACTTCCTTCACATACAGTTTGACTGACAGGTTCTGAAGTAATGAGTGTTATTGCATTTACAACCAGTGATACATTGTTGGAGGTATCATTGGGTAAACAGCCTCCTGTAACAATAACATTATAGTTGGCAGCAGCATCTATAAAACTTACCGGATTAATGATAAGTATAGCAGAAGTTGCTCCTGAAATGGTTCCACCATTAACCAGGTTGACGGTTCCTTTACGCCATTGATAAGTAAGATTAGAACCTGTTGCAGTTACTGAAAAACTTACTGAACTTCCAACGCAGGATGTAATATTTATAGGTTCTGTGATAATGACAGGAGCTGTATTTACAACTAAAGATACATTTACAGAAGTATCATTTGCACAAACACCAGTTATAATAACGTTATAGTTGGCTGCTGCATCAATGACATTTACTGGGTTAATTGTAAGCATAGCTGAGGTTGCGCCTGAAATTCTGCCACCGTTTATTAAATTAACCGTTCCTTTTCTCCATTGATAAGTAAGTGCCGAACCTGTTGCTGTTACAGTAAAACTCACTGAACTTCCATCACATATAGTTTGATTAATAGGTTCTGCTGTGATGAGTGTATTACTA
>JBBRCQ010000084.1:0-13226 GCA_038204725.1 Bacteroidales bacterium
TAAAATTTGAATTAAATTAAAATATTAGTTTAAAAATTTAATTTCAAGAAAACTATCTTATCAAAACTTTCACATTATAAGGTCTCAATTAAGAGAAAAAGAAAATTTCAAAATACGACATTATATTGTTTATATTACTTATAAGATTCATAAAATTAAATTTTAAAGTAATAATTTGATAAACTTATCCATTCAATTATATTTTAGTCTTTTAAATGATAAAGCTAGTATCGGTATAAAATAGGACTGATATTATAGAATTTACGCTACAAAACAAGCGTCTAAAATAGTAGTGGGACTGGCAGGCATTACTGAAATATCCAAGTGTTATCAAACTTCGAAGAGAAATAGATCATGGATATTCTTTGTGTACCTGGGAATAATAAAATTAACTAAACACAAAAATAGAGAAGTTTATTAATGAAATCAATAATAGAATGCTTATTTCGCTATAACTTGTAATGTACAGGGTTTTTATCCCTAAATTTCGGGATTGTTACTTTTGAACAATCAACAAGCAAAAAATAAATAAAAAAACTTCAATGATTCCAGAGATTAATCTAAAAAATAAGAAACCTAACGCAAAAGTGTTTTATATTGAAAGCTCATTCCGACATTTTGGGCAAAATCCTGCATTTTTTTGATCGATATCTTCAACATAAGTAACTGATCTCATCACACAATCGGGAACATTGCAATGTATGAGTCCCATCGTATGTCCGAGCTCGTGGATCATTTCTTTGCTAATGCGTTCCAGTAGCAGGTTTTGATCAGGTTTTATACCGTAACGTTCATTGCTTAAACGGAAAATTGAAGCAATTCCGGTTCGCCCACCCAAAAATGCTTGTCCGAAAATATAGGTAAAAATGGGGATAAAAAGGTCAACATTGAATAATCCAATAGTTTTTGTATCATTTGTTGCATATAGATTTTCTATTTGATGCAATAATTTATTGGCATCATATTGACGGCGGGATGGGTTATAGAAATCACTGATATCGAGATGGCCTTCTTTGAGTTGAACCGTAATAAAAAATTCGTGATGAATTTGCGCTGCGATCTTTCGAAGAAAATCCTGATCGAAGTAACCGAAAGATAGTAATGTGATGGTTTGCAGATGCATTCAATGAGTTATAATGAATTATTTTTATGAACGGTTACATTGTGTTTTATTGTTGGAACGAAATTATTTTTGGGTAGATTTTAAGCTGTATTTCTTAATTTTGTTGTAAAGCGTGACTCTGTCAACTTGTAATGCTTTTGCTGTCCGTGATATGTTCCAATCGTATTTGTTTAAAATTTGAGAGATATGATGTTTTTCCTGTTCGTCAAGGCTTTCTGCAGTTGCATTGATGCTGTTTTTTTCCAAAGGAAGATCTTTGAGTGTTATTTTCTTACCATTTCCGATAACGATGGCACGTTCGATCATATTCTCAAGTTCCCGTATATTTCCAGGAAAATCAAAGGCTTCTAATCGCTTTAATGCAGATGGATCAATTGGAATCGGAGGCTTGTTCATCGAAATGCAATATTTTTTAATAAAATAGGCAGTAAGCAATGGAATGTCATCTTTTCTGTCCCTTAAAGGCGGAACGTGAATATTTACAACATTCAGACGGTAAAATAAATCTTCACGGAAACTGCCTGCATCCACCATTTGCTTTAAATTTCTATTGGTGGCACAAATTACCCGGAAATCGGAATAGATTTCTTTATTTCCACCTACTCTGATGAAAGATTTTGTTTCGATAACCCGTAACAATTCAACTTGCATTTTCGAAGAAATGGTAGCAATTTCATCCAAAAAAATGGTGCCATTATCAGCCATTTCAAACCGCCCTTTTCTGTTGTACATCGCACCGGTAAATGCTCCTTTTTCGTGTCCGAATAATTCGCTTTCCAACAGACTTTCAGTAAGCGCACCGCAATGAACACTTACCAATGGAAAGAATTTCCGTGAAGAATTAGAATGAATAGCTCTGGCAATAAGTTCTTTGCCTGTACCGCTTTCGCCGGTAATAATAACCGAAGAATTAGATTGAGAAACACTTTCGACTTCTTTCAATACTATTTGCATGGCTTCACTATTTCCTATCAGATCTTCTACATTTTCCAATGTAACTACTCTTTCTTTGAGCGATTCATTCTCTTGTCGTAATGATATCTGTTTGGTTGCATTTCGGATAAGATGCGATAAATCGTCAGGATCAAATGGTTTTGTAATATAATCAAAAGCACCGTCTTTTAATGCCTGTACAGCCGTATCTACGGTAGCAAAAGCTGTCATTACTATTACGATGGATTCGTTTTTTAATGTTTTGATTTTTCTGAGCATTTCCAGTCCATCCATGCCCGGCATTTTTATGTCGGCCAGAATAATATCAAAATTATCCGACTCCAGCTTTAACAGAGCCACTTTAGCATTTGCAGCGCATTCAACATAATAACCGTCCTCCATAAACCAGTTGTAAAGAGAGTCCCTTACAGATTCTTCATCATCAACTATTAATATTGAAATCTTTTTACTCATTGTGTATCCTTTTAATTTCTTTTGATGGGTAATACGATTGAAATGGTGGTTCCTTTTCCTGGCGATGATTTAACCTCTATCTTTCCATTATGGCTTTGCACGATACCATGAACTATTGACAAGCCCAAGCCGGTACCTCTTGTATTGTATTTTGTGGAAAAGAAGGGTTCGAAAATGTGAGGAATATCATCTGCAGCAATTCCGGAACCGTTATCAATGATTTCGATGTTAATATGGTCTTCATCCGAATTGTACGTTTTAAACAAAATTTCGCCGTTTTCAGGTACAGCTTCAGATGCATTCACCAGAACAGCTATACAAGCTTGTTTGATTTGATTTGGACTGCAATATACATAATCTGTCGTAGCTGAAAAATCTTTAATAAAGCTAATTTTGTCTATTTTCATGGAATGATTCATTAAATCGCCGGTTTCTTTTAACACCTCATGGATATGCTTGTCTTCGAAAAAATTTTGATCTTTTCTCGAAAAATCCAACAAGCCTTTCACAATATCACCACATCTTTTTGTTTCATTTTCAATCATTCTCAAATGTTTCAATATTAAATCCTTTTTTTCAGGGTCTAGGTGCTGATTAAGAAGTTGTTTATGAACCAGTTTCGTGTAAATAAGGATTCCTGAAAGTGGATTGTTGATTTCGTGTGCAACAGAAAGCGACAGTTTTCCGAGAGATGCGATTTTTTCAATATTGATGAGTTCGTTTTGAGCTTGTCCTAATTCTTCAGATTTTATCCTTACCTTATATTCGAGCTGTTGCGACCAATTATGCAATTCGTTGTTGGCTGCCTCTAAATTATCCAGCATATGATTGAATGCAACTGAAACCATTCGCATATCGTCCAGCTGATTTGGTTTTATTTCCAGTCTTGTGTTTCTATCGCCTTTTGATACGGAATAACTTGCTATTATTAAATCGTTTAATGGATTTTTTATTTTTCTTCTTGTAAAAAATATTAGAAACCACAGCAATAAAATTGTGGTGAGTGTTGCTAATACGTAAAAATCTCTTGAAGACTTTTCTAACGTCAGGTCAAGATCATGTAAGGGGATTTTTATAACCAGTGAACCAAGTACTTTTTCACTGGGCGAATGTGCATGGCATGAACTGGTATAACACGATTTTTCGTTCAGAACCGGTGAATTGGTTAATAAATGCCGGTGTGCATCGTCATTTTGGTTCATCAGGCATTCACTTTTTATTTCAATAACTTTTAAGAAATTATTTTTTTCAGTAAACATAGATTTTATACTCGTATGACATTCTAAGCAATTGGGATTGCTATGGCCAGCCATATTAACAGGAAATGAAGAATAAGCGAGTTTTTCTTTACTGTCATATAAATTTATTTCGTCAATGCCTGACATCCGGTTTATAACATCCAATGTACTTTGTAAGGAACTTCTGTTGTTCTCAAGCATAGATTGATACAACGCACTTTTTACGAGCAATGCAGCATTGGTGCCGCGTTGATGAATAATGCTCTTCATGTATCCTTCGTTAACCGATCTGAATATGATTCCAAATGAAAGAAAAAGAAAAACTGATAATATTATAATAATAGAAATAACCCGTCCATAAATGGATGATCTTATTTTTAAGTATTTTTTCAGGATTGGACTTTCAAGTATAGAATTTAATTTTAATGCCATTCTGTATAAGTCTTTGAATTGAACCACAAATTTAATGAATTTATTTTGAATGTGTTGAAAAAATCATCATTTATTGTGATTTTTGCAATTGTTTGTAAGTCTGATGATTAATTAAGATGAATTCAGACTTTTTATTTTGAATTTTCTGATTCATTTTGTAAATTCCATTTGTAAAAGGAAGTTGGAAGATATGGAAGATAGGGCGTTAATAAGTAATGCGAAGCAAAAGTTGAAATTTTCTTGTTTCCATTTTGTCTTCCGACTTTCTTTGTGTATTGTAAGAGAGGGTCGATAGAATAGAGCCTAAATTTTTATCTTTTATAGATTTCAGCCAATGATTTGTATTAGCAATTGTGTTTTTAGGAAGGTAAAATAGAAGTTTAATTTGAATCTTATCAATGCAAAGGTTTAAACATTAAATCGCCTCATTACTTTTCAATACTCATAAATCAATGTCGTTTAGTTAAAAGGAATGGCATACTTAATTTAGTGCAAAAAAGAGGATTTGTAATAAACCGTGAAAATATTCATGAATTTTGTATAAATAAACTGTACTTCTCAAAAGTTGTATCCCGAATGGATTGCATCCTTTTATATCGAATTCAAATGAATAATGTTAATCCCTCCGATTACACCAAATGTTATTCATATTCAAACCTTTTTGATTTAACTAAACGACATTGATTCCTGAATATTCAGAATAGGTTCTCTTAATCCTGTTTATTTAGAAAGTCTGTCTGGAAATCCAGCCATACATCGTTTGACAATCCTGAAAGTGTATGATCAACCAGTTCGCCACCATCCTGAAGTATCGCTAATGCTGATTCTGTCGTGTACTTCTTGTTGGTGAGAACCAGAAAGTCTTTAAAACGTTGCAATTCTGTTTTTGACCAATTAATTGCGTCTTCAGCTAGGTATAATCGTTGGGTTTCATCTATCCATTTTGAAGGTTTTATTTTATAGATCCACCCTTTGCCATAAGGATCATTGTTCAAAACTTCTGGATTTTCATTCAGTTGTGTGTTTGTTGTTATAATTTCTCCGGAAATCGGCGAAAAAATTTTCAAATTTTTATTATCTTTCACCATTTCTGTCAACAAATCTCCTTTTTGTATCGTTTCACCTGTATTTTTAAGATTTATCAACTGAACGACTCCAGTCGTATGTAGTAGAAAATCATCCACTCCTACAGCTGCTGTCCCCGTTTTTTCTAAATAAGTCCAGGTGTGATTTTTACTGTAAAAAACCCCCTGTGGAATCTTTAAAATATCGAATGACAACATGTTGAAAGCTTTTTGAATTTTTTGTCTGATTACATTGCGTTTGTTTAATATGATCCAAAAAGGAATTAACAATATAAAAAATGCAATGATGGCAATGTATTCGATACCTTTGGTTTCGAATATGTCAATATAATTAAACCCGTTCATTTTTATTTGATTTATGCTTTTTAGCCTGTAAAGCTGAAAGCTGATTAAACTTCTTTTTATTTTTCTTCATTGACCCATTCCGGTGAATCACGCAGCACCGGCATGCGGTTGACAACCCATCTGAAAATCCAGATTTCTGTGAAAATAACTGCCAATGTAACCACCAGTTCCATCCATGTGGGTATATATCGGATAGCGGAATCCCAACGGAATCCGATAACAGTAACATTTAACCGGTTTAAAATAATGCCAAGCATCGTTAAAATAGCAGCAAGTTTTACTGTAAAAATATTGTTTTTCTTGTAAGCGTAAACAAAAAGAAGCATTGGTATGACTACAAAACCGAAAATTTCAAGTAAAAACCAATATCCCATAGGTGTGGTTAATAAATCCCATCGATTTCCATGTATAAAGACCAGCAATTGCATGAACAAATAGGCAAACATGGTTGCTGCACAAATTTTAGCCAAACCCAGAATGATCCCGTTTTGTGCTCGGTGATTTTTTTCGCTGATTTGATTAAAAAAGACTTTATGACTGATAGACCCTTCGAAGATCACCATTGAAAGCCCTGCAAATACACTGGAAACTAAAAATAATACAGGAATAAATTCAGAATACCACAATGGATGTATTTTGTCTTTAGCCATCAGATACAAAGCTCCTAATCCTGATTGATGCAATGTTGACAAAGTAATTCCGAAAATAACAGCTGCTATTGTCATTCCTGAAAGGAATTTCCGGGCACGTTTGGCGCCGAGCCATTCTGCAATAGCAGGTGAAAACTCAATCAATTCGGCAATCATGTATAGTAAGAAATGCCAAGCCACTAAAAAAAGAACAGAACTCGTTCCAAAACTATTCCCAATAATGGGGTTGATAACATTCCAGGGACGGCCTAAATCTAAAAGTAATGCACCTGCATAAAAAACGTAAGCTAAAAAGCCGTTCAATACGGTTACCCTGACAATGGAATGATATTTTTTCAAGTTCAGTATGTAAACCATAAATGTAAGCACATAAGCTCCTCCTGCAAATGCAACTCCGGTTACAACATCAAATCCAATCCATAAGCCCCAAGGGACTTCTTGTGTTAGATTGGTTACGGAACCAATACCATTGATAAAACGGATGACAATCAATACGAGTCCTAAAAAGATAATTGGTATAGAAATAATGTTAAAAGGTGTCAACCATTTACCTTTAGGCTTGAGTTCGCTGATTATAAATTGAATGGTTGATTTTCCCTCATTTACTATCGGAATCGGAAAATCCGGATTATATGTTTTCATCGCTTTCATGGAGTTGGTTTTTTTTAGTAGCTTCATAAATACCTAATAAAATTGGTGGTAACAGCACAAATACGCTGGGAACCGTATATAAAAATCCTTTGGATAACTCAGGATAGGATTTGTTTTGAAGATCGGTTTTCATTCCTAATTCTTTGAATGGTACTGGTGATAGATACAAAAATCCAGTTCCACCTGCTGTTTGTTCCCCATAAATTTCATCTACATAAGTACCTGGGTTTTCAATAATTCTTTTACGTGCTTCTTTCAGCAATTCCCTTCGTGTTCCAAATTTAATGGCTTCGGCAGGACAATTTTCTGCACACACAGGCATGCCACCTTTTTTAATCTTTTCAAAACACATGGTGCATTTCTGGATTTTTGGATTCGAGCTGTGGTATTCAAATTTAGGGATATCAAATGGACAGGATACCATGCAGTAACGACATCCCATGCATTTGTCACCTCGCCAGATGACGGGTCCTTCCTTAGTTTTATACATTGCCTGAGTCAGGCATGCAGCTGCACATGCAGGTTCGTTACAATGCATACATTGTGTCTTGATGAAAACTTCGCCTTTGGAGGTTTTGTAACTATTTACAATTGTATTGTGCTTTTCATCTGTTTTTCGAAGCTCACCCGGCTTGGGTGCACCTATGGGTGCAGGTAATCCATGTGATTCGGCACATGCGATTTCGCAGGATTGACAGCCAACACAACGAGTAGAGTCATACAACATTCCACGAAATTCTACAGCTGCATCTTTGCTGTTCTCATTTCCAAAACTATTGCCTACTGTGAGCGAAACACCCACAACTCCCATTGTTTTTAAAAAATCTCTTCTGTTTAAACTCATCATTTAAAATATTAAATATTGATAAAAAATTGAGTCAGCATGATTGTGCTTTTTATTTAGAGGTATTGATAAATTTTATCTGGAATTCTTCCCACACTTCCGGCCCGAATTCTTCCAATACGTTGTCTTTGAGCTCTCCTCCGTCCTGTAGCATAATCGGGATAAAATCTTTTGTCTGTCTGGTTCCAGCCAAAAAATCCTTAAGGCGTGAGAATTCATTTTTTAGCCATTCTTTGTATTGTTCTGCCATTAAAAGAAATTGTGCTTCTCTCATCCAGTTGCTGGGTTCCACTGTATAAACCCATCCTTCATGAAAGGGGGAGGTGTTTAAAGCTGAAGAATCCTGTGATAATTGATTGTTGTGAGATTTAATGGTACCTGATATCGGTGCATTAATAGTCAGCTGTTTGCCGTTTTGAATAATTGACATCAATGATTCACCTTTCAATATTTTCTCACCCGGATTTTTCATTTTTACCCGACTCAAAGGACCGGTAGCATGAAGCAGGAAATCATCTATACCGATTTTTACTGCTCCGTTTTTTTCCATGAAAGCCCAGGTGTGAGACTTGTCATAATAAATACCCTTTGGTATCATAACATTTGTTTCGTTAAATACAATTGATGATACGGATGCTATTGCAGGTGAAATAAATTTCTTTGTTCTGCTGTACCTAACCAACGCATCTACAGTGAGACATGCTACAATAAATGCTATTACAATTAAGATTATCATGATTTTAATTTATTAAATATTTGTTTGTAAAACAACGTATTCAATTATCATGCCATTCAAAAAAATACATCATAACTAACAGAATATAAGATGTATATAAACTTAGTTGTTGAAAACATTTGCAATGTAACTGTTTAATTATTCAACACTCTGATTTTTTTTGTTGTTTAACCTTCATATTTGTAGTTGATTGAGTAGTGTGTATAGATTCTTTACATATGTTGATATATTCAACATATTCGATTGTATATTGCTTTTATTCAGGAAATTCTATATTGAATGAGATGTTTGTAATTCAGCGTGAATTACATTGCAGACCAGGAGTTAATCTTGTTATTGAAATATAAATTAAACATGTGCTTTTAAAGTTTTGCAAGTATAGCAATATCCTGTATGTACACAGATTATCTTTCCGCAAAGGGAGCACTTCCATCTGGATTGTTCAATTTGTAAAGTTTCAATTATAAATTAGATAAAAGTCTTACTTTATTGAATATTCGTCCACCATTGCGTAAATTGTTGAATGCTGTCATTCAGAAGCACAGTTTCTCCAATAAGGGGTGTAATTAAGTTGAGGTGATGGTTTTGGTTAATAGTTGTAATCCTTTTTAAAGGTTCATCCCAGGTGTGAATGGACAAAGCAAATTTACAGGAGTGTACCGGCAATATTTTTCTAGCGTTTAAATCTATTGCAGCCTGTAAAACTTCTTCCGGTTTTATATGTATGTATTTCCAATTGTTATTGTATTGTCCGTTTTCTAATATTACAAGATCGAATGCTCCAAACTTTTTTCCGGTTTCTGCAAATTGAGGGTCATAACCTCCGTCGCCACCCATATAAATAAGTTGGGAAGGTGTTTGTAAAACAAATGCACACCACAATGTCTTATTTTGTAATAGAGTTCTTCCCGAAAAATGACGCGTAGGTATTGCATAAACAGAAAAGCCACTATCTGGTATAATCTTCTCGTTCCAATCCATTTCGGAAAAGATTGCAGGGTTATAACCCCAGTGTTCCATATGTGAAGCGACTCCTAACGGACAAATTATCTTTTTTATCTTAGGCTTTAATTGCAGCATGGTTTTGTAATCAAGGTGATCCCAATGATCGTGGGTAATAAAAAGATAATCTATTTCAGGTATATCCGCTGCTGTATAAATATTTGTTCCTTTAAAGGATTGGGTTATAAACGAAAGGGGAGAGGCATGACCGTTTAAAACAGGATCCACCAATATTTTTTTACCGTCCAATTGAATATAATAAGATGAATGGCCAAACCAAACCAAAACATTTTTATTGCTTTCCATATTCAGTAAATCTGATTTTTTGGTTGGAAGTGCATATTTAGGCTTTTTCTTTGAAAAAAGATAGTCATTTATTAATTTGTAAATGCTTACACCTTTAATCATTACCGGCGTAGGGCGAATGTTTTGGAATTTACCGTTTTTGTAATTTGGTGACTTCTCAATTTTGCTTAACCTATCTCCTGATGGGTTTTTTCCAAATGAAGGATGTTGCATAAAGACATAACCCGCAATGCTCAATAATACGATAAGAGATATTAAAATCATAATTACTCGTTTAGTTTTTGTTTTTTTCATATATCGGTTTTTTAAACAACAATACAATCATGAATTTTAAAAACCTGACGGTATACTTTTGATATAAAATGACAATATATACTTTTGTTCTTTTGGTTTACTTATTGAATTTTAATCCAAGTTTACCACCAAGGTAAGCCATGGGTATATATGCTGCAACAAGATCTATTAAAGAGAACCAAATGGGAGAAGGCAACATATATATATTGGCAATACCACCCAGCAAGAAAAAGAAACCGATTGCCATTGCGAATTTCATTTTGTGAGTAGCAGCTATTATTGCTGCCAGCAAAGCTCCAACTAAAGTCCCTATTGCATGCGCTAAAAATGGCATGAGAAAATGCTGTGGCCCGAATAAATGCAAAGATGATTTTAATCCCTCTGTGGTTGTAATTACAGCACCTTCAGGTGGAGGTATAATGCTGCCGCTGATCATTACAATCGTCATATTTACAATACTGCCGAAAACAATACCTGCTATTACTGCTAAAAAGTTTCTAAGAATTGGATTCATGGGTTCTGTTTTTAGTTTGGTAAATTAATGAATTGTTTTTTTTATTTATTACAATCAGATTGTTGTATCTGCCTAACATTGAGTTGATTTTCTGTATCAAATTGGTTAGTTTATTGGATTTACATTATATTTATTTTCTCCTATACTGAATGCATATCCGGTAAAAATGAATCCTTAAATACCAACAGGTTGAAGATTGTTTTTTATAGTATTAAAAAAGATTTGTCAGTGTTTTTGTAATGCGATACCAACAGTATAAACAGTTTTTTAACTGTTTTGCTTCATAAATAAAAAAAATATTCATATTTAAAGCAATTGAATAATTTTAAAGTCAATTTATATAGCCTATCTTATATAAAAATACTAACAATGTTAATGACATTTTAGAAAATTTAAGTAAAGAAATTAAAGAAAATAAAAAAAATGTAAAATAATTAAAATATTAATAACAAATTGAAAATTCTGTTACTATATTTGTCATAAAAATCGTTTAAGGAATTATAGTTTGACAAATGTAAAAGAAAAACTTGAAAAATATTAATAATCACTACATCTTATTCATATTAACATAATTATAAAATCATGGATTTCTTATTAAAAAAAGATGAATTCGAAAGATTAGATCAGTTGATCCGGTTGGAGGCTACGGGTAATCCTTCCGTATTGGCTGCTAAATTTAATACTACTGAAAGAACGATCTATAGAATCATTAATAAATTAAAAGAAGTAGGGTGTCCGATCTATTATAATAAAATAAAATCAAGTTATTGTTATAAATTCGATGGTAAATTGGTTATAAAATTTCAAATGTATACGATTGAAAATATTCAACTAAATAACCTTAAAGGAGGTGTTTCTAAAAAAAGTAAAAGAAATTTATTGGATAAAAAATATCATTGGACTGATTTGTTATTATAATGTCATTCCAAAAATAAATATTTTTTCAGATATCCCATTTTGAAAGTTAGGTTGTGAATTAAAAAAGGAATACTTTTTTGAAATTAAAACTATGGTTTTTGAATATTTTTGCAGTAATTTAGCTGGATAAATCCAGGTCAAATCCTTATAAAATATTCAATAAAAAATATCCATATGCGACATCTCCTATGTTCAGCCATCATTATTTTTATTCTGATTTTTTTTACAAATTGTTCGGGTAACAAAAAACTGAACAAAGCGCTGTCGGATCCTGAATCTGTTACTGAATTAAAAATCACTTACAGCCAACTCGATAGTTTGCCTAAAGAGATAGGGACACTGACAAATTTAAGGACGCTTCATTTGTATAAAAACAATTTGAAGTTTATTCCTGAAGAGATTGGTAATCTTAAAAATCTGGAAACACTTATTATAAGTAGCAACCGTATTGTAACACTCCCTGCATCCATCTGCCAACTGACAAAATTAAAAAAAATATCGCTCAAGCATAATAAAATAAAACTTCTTCCGGATGAAATAGGCAATCTGTATAACCTGAAAGAATTATACGTTGATCATAACTCCATCGAAGCTATTCCCTCTAGTATCGGTAACCTTAAGAAGCTTGAATTTGTCAATTTCAATGATAATCAAATAAAATCCATACCTGGTGAGATTGGTAATTTGTCAAAATTAAGATTTCTTGTCATTGGCAAAAACAACCTTACCGTTTTGCCTGACGAAATTGGGAACTTATATAATCTGGTAGAATTAAATGTGGCTTTTTGTGGTCCTATGGTTACTATTCCCGAGTCTATAAGAAAATGTAGTATGTTGGAATTTCTATACATTGACAGATCGTTGCTTTTGCCTCATTCTTTTCATAATACAAACTTCAGATTGCAAATCATTGTGAAAGAATCAGTCGATTTAAACTGATGCTCATGGTCTGCTGAATACTCTGCAATACAATCAATTTATCACTTTCAATACGGATTAAGAATTGTATAAAAAAACCAGACTTAACAGTGGCTCATTCTGGTATCAACATACAAATGCAATATTCAGTAAAAGTTCAGACATCGGGCTTGTTCAGCGTTAATGAACAAATTATTTCCTTGAAACCATCAATCCAAAAGCATTTAACTTTTTTGATTTGAAACTGAACAATAGAAAAGCCTGGTTGTTAAAGTTAGATAGTTTTATACAAATCAAAGTGTTATGATAAGTGTCAATTGAAATATAAGTTGCGGTCAAAAAAAAAGAGTTCAGCCGTTATTTTAATTACAATGTTACTTGTTTTGTATTCAAACTGTTAGTAAGAAATGTGAAAGATAAAATGTCGTATTTTAATTATTCGCTTTTTTATTTATTTTTTACTTTTTCCTTGATGAAAAAGTAACAAAAAATCAAGACTTAATATAATTTACTTCAAAACTACGCATTTTAAATCCCTGCGCAATACAAGTTATAGCGAAATAAGCACTATTCCATTGAATTCATTAATAAACTTCGCTATACTGTATTGCTTACCAGTCCCACCGCTATTTTAAATGCTTGTTTTGTAGCGTAAATTCTATAATGTCGGTCCTTCTTCGTAGCCAAACGAGCTTAATAATTTACAAGACTAAAATTTGAATTGAATGGAAGCATTTTTCTAATAAATATCTTTTCAATTTTC
>JBBRCQ010000085.1:0-12587 GCA_038204725.1 Bacteroidales bacterium
ATGACACAGCTTTTATATGTGCCGGTAATTCGTTAGATTTAATGCTACATCAAACCAATTGTCCTGTAATTTCAGATAATTTCAATAACGGAAAACTGGATACAGCCATTTTTGTGCAAAATAACAGTTTATTGTTCAACAATCCTTGTGATACTGCGATTTTACCAGCTTCCGGTTTAGTTGCATGGATTGGAAACGGCACTTTTCCAAGGGAAATAAAAACCAAATCACTTAATTTAACGAATGCTACAACAATAGGATGGGATATGAAATACGGCGACCACTTATCTGCTCCCAATTGCGAACCGCCCGACGGACCTTCAGAAGGTGTTTATTTGGAATATTCGGTTGATAGTGGTGTTAACTGGGTACAATTTCCCGGTGTTGATCAGTCTCCTTCAGGTGTTTTTGGGAATGCAAATTATACAAACGGTAGTGGCGGTTACTGGATGCCTGTTCCCGGAAATTTTTCCACAGGACCTTATTACAAGTGGAATCATTATGTTTCAATCATTCCTACATTAGCCAAAACATCAAATACGATGGTGCGTTGGACTCAACCTGTATTTTCCGGCCCTGCTTCCGATCATTGGGGGATTGATAATATCGAAATTATAAATTGCCCTATGGTTACTGTATTGTGGTCGAATGGATCGCAGCTTATAAATCCGCCCCCTGTTTATCCGGTTTCTGATACTTTTTATAGTGTTATTGTGATTGATTTTTCCCAAAATCCGGTTATGATTTTTAAAGATACTGTTTTCGTTGTAGTATATAGCAGTATTCCTACTTCTTCATTTTCAGTTGCCTCGCATGTATGTTCCGGAGATACTATTCTTATTACCTATACAGGGAATGCTCCATCAGCTGCAAATTTTAACTGGGATTTCGGCGATTATTGCACTATTTTGAGTGGAAGTGGTGCAGGTCCCTATAAAGTACTCTGGTACAATGTTTTTCAGGATTCTGTCATTCATACCATCCAACTCGTCATTAATAAACAGACCGCGTGTGCATCACCATTGACTACTCAGCAAATAGTTATTTATGGCAATACAGAGTTGGAATTTGAATTTCAAAATAACTATGGAGAAGGATGTTCTCCTCTCAATATAAGCGTTTTAAATGATTCTTATGCTCCGCCTAATCTCCAGACAAAGTATACCTGGCATTTCGGAGATGGGACTTCTTCTGATTCGGTATCCCCTTCACATACCTATCTGATTCCCGGATATTATGACTTTACAATTGAAAGTAATAACAACAAAGGTTGTCATGCTTCATGGACAGGTGTAGATTTAATTCATGTGATTGAAATACCTCCTACACCCAACATTACTAAACTTGAAGATACACTTTATACTGAAAATAATCTGAATTATAGGTACCAATGGTATGTAAATGATTCGCTGATAATGAATGCAAATCAATATTATTGTGTTCCTATGCAAGTTGCATATTATACTGTTACTATAGAAAACAGTGAAGGTTGTATTTCACTCCCATCAAAAAGGGCATTGTCTATTGACAAATCTGAATTGTTTGCAAAAGATGCGCTGATACCCAATCCAAGCCATCTTTTTTTTAGCATCAAATTTAATCCGATTGTATATCAGGTGGATATTCTGAATATGAATGGAGTGTTGCTAAAAACCTATGCTAATGCAGATCCGTTGAATATGTATTACATCGACGAATTGTCAAACGGACTGTATTTTGTTAAAATATACGCAGATGGTATTGTAAGTATGCAGAAGCTGATAAAATATTAAAGCGAGAACATAAATACTTAACTGTTTGATAAAGTGTATCTAATGTAAGCATAAGTAATGAGAAAGTTTAAATCACTTTATCTTTTAATTACTTTAGATTCGCTTTTTAATCCGCATTAATTCCAATAAACTTTGGGTATTTCACTGTATAATTGAATTTCAATTCCTTTTTTTCGTTCGCTTGTAAAATGATATCCCAGCTTAGCTTTCCAGTTAATGCTTCCACTTTTGCTTCACTGGCTTCATTCAGGCTAATGTCAATTGATTTTCTCTCGGTGATGGGGTATTGATCTTCAATGGTAATATGAATAGGATAAGGTTTTGTATTTTTTACAGTTATATTCCAGCCCACAGTTTCTTTGATCGTATTACCATTTACTTTCTTATCGTTGATTTCCTTGATGCCCGTCCGGCTGATATATAGATTCTTGTCTCTTCCTAATGAGATTTTAAGCGTATCGCTGGCTTCGTTGGTATTCAACACCGATTCTCCCACAAAAGTTCCATTGAAAAATATGTTGTATTTGGCATCTAACAGGTTGAGGTTTTGCCAATTCATCAGATTGCACATCAGAAAAGGATCTGCATCTACCTTGGGTACAGCCAGATAATGGTAATCAACAGCCATTCTGGTTTCCTTGATACGAATGGCATAATCTTTTCCATCCGATAAAATGGTGTAAGGATTCTCAATTACATACTCAAGATTGCTGATGTTTCTTTGTAAATCATTCGAAATAAAATTGGTGGTAATTTGTGGTGCTTCTGCTTTATATTTTGATTCATTTTCAAAGCTTGAATAACTGTTATCTCTGCCTGGCATTCTCTTGATTTCTGAACTTCTAATTGTTGTTCCGCTAAATGATTGATTTTTGTCTATCAATGGATCTTTATAAGCAACAACTGAGACTTCCTGCAACGTTTGCATGTTTTCATTCAATGTCAGATCTACATAAGCAATTTTATCTTTGTTGATCTGAACGTTTTTGATTTCAAAGGGGATGTAACCAATATAATTGCATCTGATTGTATAATAACCGGGTTGTACCGGCTTGATCAGATAATTTCCATCCATATCGGTGGTGCTTCCGCTCATTTGTCTGCCATCCTGCATCAAAACAATATTGGCAAATGGAATAGGTTCTCTGTTAGATTGGTCTATTACTTTTCCTTTGAGAGCACTTCCGCTTAAACTATAGGTTTCACGGACAATGGTTTGTTTACGGTTTTGTTCCAGATACCATCTGTACAGTTCCGGTTTGGAGGTTTTTAATAATGGGTCGTTGCCCGATAATTTGAGTTTTACATTCATCCAGTCTTCTCCTGTGCTTTGAAAAACATTGGCATTGTAGACAATTGCCAATGGATCAGCTATTTCATCCACCCTAAAATCGTAATATGGCACCCATCCGGCGGAAGCTACGAAATAACTGAAACTTAGATTACTTGCTATAGCTTTGTCACATTCAACCATCACCAGTATTTCGGTATATTGCTTTTCGATTTCTGCTTTTAATTCATTGATTTTCTTGTTCAATTCCTGTATGCTTTCCTGCTCAGTTTTGATGTCTTTCTGAATGCGGAGATTATCGACTGCAATCTCATTCAATCGGCTGCGGTAGAAATCAGCAGCTTCTTTCAATTGCAAAACCGAGATACCTTTATCCTCTTTTCCCAAAAGGCGGTTGTCCCAGAGTATCTGATTTTCCTTTTCATACACCTGCTGTTTGGCAAACAAAGCGCGGATTTTTTGTTCTTTGTCTTCAATATTCTTTTGTACCTCTTTGATGGGTTGTTTTTCTCTGCTGCTTAAGCTCGAGGATTGTGTCTTTACCGATAAGATTTCAGCATTCAAAATATTTTTTACCTGAATACTTTGTTCCGATAGTTCAAAGGGTAGTTTTTTCAGTACAATCAAGTGTTGTCCTTTGTTAAGATTAAGTGTGGTAGTTCTGGCTACCTGAGCACCTTTGTAAAAGACCGTTACATCATTTACCTTTGAATTTAACTGAAGGGTATCCATTTGTGAAAAACCAATAAATGGAAGGCATACACTGATAATGAAAAGAAGCTTTTTCATAATAAAGGGGTTTAATAGGTTAGCAAAAATAGTAAAATTGTTGTATTTGATTGGTTTATTTTAGAAATGGTTTTTATTTTTTTAATTTTTGTATTAATTTTATGGTTTCATTTTTAAATAAAAAATCAACATTCTCAGTTATAACGTTGATATATATGAAAATCATTGATCTTATGTTTGGAAGAGTTGGGGTTGGTAATGATTTTTAATGATCAGCTTTACAATAACAGAGTTATCATGATAATAGTAAATATTTTTAAATTCAAAAAAAATAAACATGGAAACCAATGAAAATTTAAAAGAACAAATTTTTGAAATTATAACGAATCAGTTAAATGATAATAATCCTGTGGAAACGAAAATGACCTACTTTAGACTGATGCATTTGGGGTTTAATGAATTTGATTCAAAAAAACTGATCGGACAATGTGTTATCATTGAATTATTTGATGCAATTAAAAACAAGAAACCATTTGATAAAAAAAGGTATAAAAAAAACTTAGATCAACTGCCGTTGAAACCCATTGAATAATTTTATATCTTTCAATACTAAAAATTTGTAACTATTTATAAATTAAGCAATGTAAGAAATAGTAGCTTAGAATTTTTCATAAGTTCATTAACCATCCCGAATAACAATTTTTATCAGCTGTCACTTAGCGTCGATTTCGCTCTACAACCAACTTCGTAAGAAATTGCAGCTCGGGATTGAGCAAAAGTTCAGTAATCAAATAACCAAATAACCAGATCTGCCAATTTTTCACATCTAACTTTCCCGTTTTTTTTATACATTCGCAGTCTGAACTTTTATTAAAAATCTGATATGCTAACACAATACAAAAAGTGGAACAACATCCTCGGATGGCTTGTATTTATGGTGGCTGCGGCAGTTTATATTATGACTTCCGAGCCTACAGCAAGTTTTTGGGATTGTGGCGAATACATTGCCACTTCATTTAAATTACAAGTAGGTCATCCGCCGGGAGCACCTTTTTTTCAATTGATTGGACGTTTCTTTTCAATGTTTGCTTTTGGTGATGTCAGCCAAGTTGCACATATGGTGAATATGATGTCGGCCATTGTGAGCGGGCTTACCATATTGTTTCTGTTCTGGACCATTACATTGTTGGGTAAAAAATTAGTAAAACGCAACGGTGAATTAACCGATGGAAAAATAATGGCCATTTTTGGAAGTGCCATTGTTGGTGCTTTGGCGTATACTTTCTCCGATTCATTTTGGTTTTCGGCTGTTGAAGGTGAGGTTTACGCCTCTTCTTCTTTTTATACCGCCATTACTTTTTGGGCCATCCTCAAGTGGGACGAAAATGCTGATGAAAAACACAGTTTCCGTTGGCTAATCCTTATAGCATACCTGATTGGACTATCCATTGGTGTCCATTTGCTGAACCTGCTTGCCATTCCTGCCATTGTTTTTGTGTATTATTTCCGAAAATTTCAACCTACCCGCAAAGGTGTTATACTATCCTTGATTTTGTCACTGGTTTTGTTGGTTAGTGTGTTATATGTTATCATTCCCGAAATTGTTAGTCTATCCGGCTTTTTCGAAAGAATGGTAGTGAATGCTTTTGGTCTTCCCTTTGGCTCAGGAACTTTCGTTTATTTTGCCATTTTAATTGCAGCTATTTTATGGGGATTGTATTATTCCAAAAAACACCATAAAGTGATTCTGAATACAATGATTTTATCATTGGTTTTTCTGCTCATTGGTTATTCATCTTTTATCATTCTGGTGATTCGTTCCAATGCCAATCCACCGATTGACGAAAACAACCCTGATAATGCAACAGCCCTGGTTTCATATCTCGAACGCGAACAATATGGTTCCAATCCTTTGTTTTATGGTCAATATTACAACGCTCCGGTTATTGATTACAAAGACGGAAAGCCTGTATATACCAAAGCCTATCTCGTGATGTCAGGCAAACAACAATTGGCTACCTTTTTTAGTGAATTTTCCGCCAAACAATATATTGCCAAAAACAGCAATATTCCCGACATAAAAATCAAAGGGAAATACGTAATTACGGATGATAAAAAAGACGACAAACCAGTCTATGATCCCCGGTTTACAACCTTGTTTCCCCGTATGTGGAGTAATTCTGATCCACAACACATGAGTGCTTACAAAGACTGGGGAAGAGTAAAAGGTATCGCGTATACTGTTCAGGGTAGGAATGGCGAAGCTGAAACCCTTATCAAGCCTACTTTTGGTGAAAATTTGCGTTATTTCTTTACGTATCAGCTTAATTATATGTACTTCCGCTATTTTATGTGGAATTTTGCCGGCAGGCAAAACGACCTGCAGGGTAGAGGTGATGTACTAAACGGTAACTGGATCAGTGGGATTCCATTTCTTGACAACTGGATGGTAGGACCACAGGATAATATTCCTGAAACCCTTAAAAATCATGGAACCAATAAGTTCTATCTATTGCCGCTTTTTTTGGGATTGATTGGATTGTTTTTTCATATGAAAAAAGACATTTACAGTGGTTGGGTGGTTGCTTTGTTGTTTTTTCTCACCGGAATCGCCATTGTTATTTACTTAAACCAATATGCATACCAGCCGCGAGAAAGGGATTATGCATTTGCAGCCTCATTTTACGCTTTTGCGATATGGATTGGGCTGGGCGTATATGCTATTTTTGATTTTCTGAGCAAAAAAATTGAACCAAAAGTTGCTGCAATCGTTGCAACTACGCTATGTGCCTTATTGGTTCCCACTATTATGGCCAAAGAGGGCTGGGACGATCATGATCGTTCCAACAGATATACAGCCTTGTCTGCAGCCGAAAATTACCTCAATTCATGCGCTCCCAATGCTATTTTGTTTACCAACGGCGATAATGATACTTTCCCGCTTTGGTATGCACAGGAAGTGGAAGGTATTAGAACCGATATCAGAGTGGTTAACCTCAGTCTGCTGAATACAGATTGGTATATCGATCAGGCAAAACGTAAAGCTTACAATTCGGATCCTGTTCCTTTTTCGCTTACCAAAGAAAAATATATTCAGGGAACCCGCGATTTCGTTCTCTTTGATAAATCTGCCAACACACAAGGTATTTTTGTGAATGTAACGGATGCTATCAATTTTATTAAAGATGATAACAACACCAGAATGATGTCGAATAATAAAATGATGAGCTATTTCCCTACCAATATGTTCAGTATTCCGGTAGATAAAGATGCTGTTATTAAAAATGGGGTTGTACCTGCTTCTTTAAGGGATTCTGTTTTAGATGCAGTTAACTGGACCATGGATGGTTATGGGGTTCAGAAGGCGCAGCTGATGCAGTTGGATCTGCTGGCGAATTTCAACTGGAAACGTCCGGTTTACTTTGCCATTACCACAGGCGATGATGCTTATATTGGTCTACAGAATTATTTTCAGCTCGAAGGTTTGGCATTTCGATTGGTACCCATGAATGCACACAATACGGATGGTCAATATGGAACAGTAAATACAGCTTTGATGTACGACAATCTGATGAATAAATACAAATGGGGCAATATGACAGACCCGAATGTATACATGGATGAAACCAATATGCGGATGACCATGAATTTTCGTAATATTTTTGCTCGTCTCGCGAATGCATTGTTGGATGAAGGAAAGAAAGATTCTGCCCTCAAAGTGCTGGATCGTTGCTTCGAGATTATGCCTGATAGTAAGTTCACATACAACATGTTTGTAATGCCATTGGCTGAAGCTTATTACAAAGCAGGAGAAAAGACAAAAGCGACTAAAATACTATCACGTTTGTTTGAAGTCAATCAAAAAGAAATGGATTATTATTTTCGTTTCACCGGACGCAAAGCTCGCACACTCGATTACGAAAAACGCCAGGGTTTGGGCATCTTAAGCAGGATAAAAGATATTGCTGAAAGAGAAAATCAAAAACAGCTGAGTGATAACGTTGCTAAATATTTTGAAATGTATTATCAAATGTACATGAAAAATGCACCTCCAAGCGAGCAGCAGCCACAACAATAAATAAAAAAAGAGGAACTTAACGTTCCTCTTTTTGTTTAACACCATTTTTTGTATCAAATTATTTTGACTTACTGCTTGTTTTTTGTGTTTCGCTATTAAAACTTGACTAGCTTGTGCATTGGGTTTGAATTTAGGATTATTAAAACAATTAATATTAATGATGATTATGCATGACCTTTAAGTTTTCAAACAGATTCGTTTTAAAAATTTTAAGCTAATTTTATGATAATCAATTAATGTATTATTTCTTCGTAGGAGGTCAATGTCAATAGAATATGGCAACGAGCTTGAACTTTTTTCCCGTAGAAAATATACCCGGCATTTTAAATCTATTGTTAATGTCCTAAGGACAAAAGGAACATTTTATACTATTTTTCTATTGATATTTATGCCCTAACGGGCAAAAAAAACAATAAAGATGATTCAACTCTTGATTCGCACTACTATTAATCGAATGTTAGTTTTATGAAATAGAAAAAATTAAACTAATTTTGTAAAAAAAAATAAATTTGGAAGGTATCGTTATAAAATCTACAGGAAGTTGGTTTACTGTATTGCATTCGGAAAGTATTACTACGGATTGTAAAATTAAAGGAAATTTCAGAATAAGGGGGATGAAAACCACCAATCCTTGTGCTGTGGGCGATCATGTTGTTTTTTATATGATGGACAACGAAAACATTGGTGTCATCAGCGAAATAAAAGAAAGGCACAATTGCATTGTTCGTAAATCAACCAATCTTTCCAAACAAAAGCATTTACTGGCTGCCAATATCGATCAGGCAGTTTTAATTGTAACAGTCGCTTCGCCTCGTACTTCAACAGGTTTTATCGATCGCTTTCTGGTAACTGCCGAAGCCTATCACATTCCTGCTATATTGTTGTTCAACAAAATTGATCTTTACAATGAGGAAATCATGCAATACCATCATCAGGTTAAATCAATCTACAGAAATGCAGGATACTTTTGCTTAGAGGTTTCTGCTTTAAGAGGCGACAATATGGATGAAGTCATTGCATTGATGAAAGATAAAATAAACCTTTTTTCCGGACACTCAGGTGTGGGCAAATCTGCATTGATCAACAAAATAGTTCCCGGTTTTAGTCTGAGAACCGGTGATATTTCCGGTGCGCATCAAAAGGGCAAACATACCACAACTTTTGCCGAAATGTTCCGTCTTCCTTTTGGTGGTTTTATCATTGATACGCCCGGTATTAAAGAGTTTGGCATGGTGGATTTTACCAAAGAAGAAGTAACCTATTTTTTCCCCGAAATGAAATTACTGGCCAACCAATGTCATTTCGACAATTGCACCCATGAGCACGAACCACATTGTGCCATCAAAAAAGCCGTTGAAGAAGGCAGCATCAGCGAAACCCGTTACCATAACTATTTGAATATCATCCATGGCAGAGAAATGGATGTGGAAAGCTGGGAATTGAAGTAGGAAGGGGAAAAGAAAAATAGTAAAATGACATCTTTACTTCTAAAATCTTAAATCGTTAATCGTTGTTCGCATTTCAACAAAATACTTTCATTGAACTATTTGAATTAAAAAGTAAAAATCTATCCATCTTTCACAATTTAATTGTCTCCTTTTTCATTGCATTTTCCGGTTTTTTAACAGGAAAATCTTGAAGGAATGGTATTCTAAAAAACAATAATCCAATTCTATTTTTAAAATGTCACAAAAAGACACCTTCAAATTAAGGGCTAATTTGCTTGTTTTGAATGCTCTAATTTTTTCAAAAAATGCGATGTCATTTAAATGTCACTTTTATGGGCTATCGTATCTATTTATTTTGGATATTTATTTACTTTTAGCCAATCTTTCTAAATGGATTAAACTTGCAATTTGTCATGCGGTCATCGTGGAGTTTTTTAAATTCCATGATGATCAGATGACATAAAATAATTAAAATAAAAATGAAAAGAATCTATATCATTATTCTTATTATAGTGATGATTTGCATGATCTATGCTCATGTTCTGATTGTGTAAAAATGAAATGATCATCATTTTACAATCTTTATCAGGTAATGAGTAATAGCTTCACTGGAAGTGAAACTATTACTATCAGATATTTTATGGATTCCGAATCGAACCTCCCTCTACGAAGCAAAGCTGAACTTTATAAATTTAAAAAAACTTTTAAAAACTTAATTAAAGATTTGTTGTTAAAACACTTAGATTTTATTCTTGAGATTTTAAAAGAGAAAGCTACAGTTTGCTAAAGTAATGGTGTAGCTTAAAAGTATCCATCATTCATCTAAACATAAAAAAAATGAGCAATACACGCTTCAACGCTTTGGCAATTGCAGGGAACAGAAATAATGATACTGTATTTAAAGCTATCAATACTAAAATATCAGCAATTTTCGGAGAAATGACTTTCAACAACGAAAATATGCAGCAATTTTTGAGCGCTGAAACCTATAAAAAAGTATTGTCATTGACCGAAAACAATGAGAAAATGGATATGGTAACGGCTGACGAAATAGCGATGGCCATGAAATCCTGGGCCATATCATTGGGTGCTACACATTATACGCATTGGTTTCAGCCTTTAACCGGCAGTTCAGCCGAAAAACACGATTCCTTTTTTACGTTGGATGAAAATGGAAAAGCTGTCGAGTTTTTTGACGGCAGCAGTTTGATACAGCAGGAACCGGATGCTTCAAGTTTTCCCCACGGAGGAATGCGTAATACTTTCGAAGCACGTGGTTATACTGCCTGGGATCCTGCATCTCCTGCTTTTGTAATGGATAAAACCCTATGTATTCCTACCATTTTTGTTTCCTATACCAGCGAAGCCCTCGACTTTAAAGCTCCTTTGTTAAAAGCCATTCAATTTATGGATAAAGCAGCTACAGAAGTAGTCCGCTTATTAGATGCAGACGTTAAGCGGGTGAAAGCTACACTGGGTATCGAACAGGAATATTTCCTTGTAGATGAAGCATTGTACAATGCCCGTCCCGATTTAGCCTTAACCGGTCGTACTTTGTTCGGACATGCATCGGCCAAAGACCAACAGCTGGAAGACAATTATTTTGGCAGCATACCTGAAAGAGTGGTCAATTATATGAAAGATTTTGAATACCAGGCTTATTTGCTGGGAATCCCCATTCGTACACGCCACAACGAAGTGGCACCCAATCAGTTTGAATGTGCGCCTTTGTACGAAGAAATAAACATTGCCATCGATCATAACGTGTTGCTCATGGATATCATGCGCAAAACTGCACGCAAACATCACTTCAGGGTATTGATGCACGAAAAACCCTTCGCAGGAATCAATGGTTCCGGTAAACACAATAATTTTTCGATGATGACAGATAAGGGTGAAAATTTGCTATCTCCCGGAAAGACGCCTGCTTCTAATATGAAATTTCTTACTTTCTTTTTAAACATTATTGAAGCAGTGAATTCGAAAAACGATTTGCTCAGAGCATCTATCGCCTCTGCCGGAAACGATTTACGATTGGGAGGCAACGAAGCACCTCCTGCTATTATGTCTGTTTTTATTGGTCAACAGCTTACTGTATTGCTCGATCAAATTGAAAATGACAACTTCCCAATACCGGGATCTGAACCCGGGAAAGGCAAAAACCTGTTAAATCTTGCCATTTCTCAAATTCCTGAGATCTTACTCGATAATACCGATCGAAACCGAACTTCTCCATTTGCTTTTACAGGAAATAAATTCGAATTTAGAGCTGTAGGCTCTTCCATCAATTCAGCAGCCCCTATGATTGCCTTGCTGACGATGATTGGCAGCCAATTAACAGCTTTCAAAAAAGAAGTAGATGAATTAATCGATCGCAAAATAACAAAAGAGGATGCCTTATTTACTGTGTTGAAGAAATATATTATCAGTTCCAAAAAAATAAGATTCGACGGTAATAATTATAGCAGGGAATGGCTAAAGCAAGCAGCAGAAAGGGGCCTTTCCGATATTTCATCCACACCTGAAGCCTTGAAAGTGTTTTTAGAGGCCGATGTTGTTAAGATGTTTGAGGATGCCAACGTATTATCACGTCGTGAACTGGCTGCACGCATGGATATTAAGCTGGAGAATTATACAAAAAAAATACAGATCGAATCACGAACAATAGGAGATCTTGCCATCAATCATATATTGCCTGTAGCTATTGGCTATCAGAATGTTTTAATTGAAAATGTAAAAGGGCTGCAAATGATTATGCCGGAAAATCAATTAGAAAACAATACGAAAATTCAGTTACTCAATATTAGCGATATTTCGGTACATATTAAACAAATTTATTTGTTGGTAAATAAAATGATTTTATTTAGAAAAAAAGCCAATAAAATAGATGATAATTACAAAAAGGCAAAGTCATATTGTGAAAAAGTATTGCCATTAATGGATGAGATCAGGTTGCATATTGATAAATTAGAATTAATGGTGGATGACGAACGCTGGCCAATGCCTAAATACAGAGAATTGTTATTTGTAAATTAATGTAATGTGTGAATTATTTTACAAAACATAAAACCTCTTCCATTTTTTTTTGTTTAAGGTAAAAACTTTGTTTCAATTAATTATTCATAAATAACAAATTCTTAAAACCATGACAACCGTTAACATTTATCTTACCTTTAAAGGTAATTGCGAAGAAGTATTTAACTTTTACAAATCCGTATTTGGTGGCGATTTTTCTTATTTAGGTCGATTCAAAGACATGCCTCCTGTGA
>JBBRCQ010000086.1:0-12454 GCA_038204725.1 Bacteroidales bacterium
TTTTAAGGTGCCTTTTTGTGACATTCTTAAAATAAAATGGGATTATTGTTTAAAATAGATGGAATCTAATTTGTAACTTTTGTACTGCTCATCATCCACCCCTCCCTTACCTCCCCTAAAATGGGAGGTGATTGAGTTGTGAAAGATGGAAAGCTTTTTGCTTTGTGGAAAGGATTTAAAATCGGTCTCTCGCTCACTCGGGTGACAAAACATAAACACTACACAGGACTTCCAACTTCCGGTTCCGATTCGTTTCGCTTTTGGGATTTCGCTTCGCTCAACTTCCGACTCCCTTAATCAATTTTCTTAATATAGCATCTTCGGCGAATATGCTGGCGGGGACTGTAATCTTTCCAGATATCAATATTTTTGTTATTGGATTCCAAAACAGGATTTTGAATTGTTTTCTGCACACCGTTTTTGATATAATTACTCATCAGTTCATCAAACATCAGGGCATTCAGGCCTTTGTTCTGCCAATCGGGACGAATGGCAATCAGGTTCATATCAATAACAGTACATGTTTTTAATGCTCTAAATAAGTGCCACCATCCAAATGGGAAAATACGACCTTTTGACTTTTGTACAGCTGTAGAAAGTGATGGCAATGTGATACCCAATCCCAACATTTCGTTGGTTTCGTCGCTCATTACAAAAGAAACATATTTGGGATTGATAAACGAAATATATTGTTTGGTTAATAAATCAATCTGTTTTTGCGACAAAGGGGCAAATCCATACAATGGCATAAAACTCTGGTTCAGCACATCAAAAATTTGAGGAGCTAACTTGGTTAATTCTTTGGTAGATTTGGTTTTCAAGGTATGTACTTTATATCTTTTGGCAACCATTTCGGCAATTTTTCTCAGTTTTTCAGGTTCTTCCTTTGGTACTTTGTATTCAAACTGAAGCCAATCGGTATCTTTTTCAAAACCTAATTTTTCGATGATGGCAGGATAATATTCGTGATTGTAAATGGTTGCATACGTGCCTAACTCATCAAATCCGTATACCAGCATACCTTCGCGATCCATATCGGTAAAACCCAAAGGACCATGAATTTCTTCACATCCTTTTTCCTTGCCCCATTGAGCAACTGTATCCAACAATGCTTTTGCAACATCTTCATTGTTGATATAATCAATCCATCCGAATCGCATTCTGTTTTCGTTCCAACATTCGTTGGCCCTGCGATTGAGAATACCTCCAATTCGTCCGACAATTTCACCGTCCTGATATGCCAACCAATATCGGGCATCACAAAATTCAAAAGCAGGATTTTTAACTTTGGAAAGCGTCATTTTTTCGTCCATATCTAAACAGGGTACCCAATAAGGATTGTTTTTATATAAAGTATATGGAAATCTGATAAATTTCTTTAAATCGGAATCGGTAATAACCTCTTTAATTTCAATGGCCATTTTAACTATTTTTGATAATTAATTATATATTTTTAAATTTTAGTTTTTACATATCGTATCAAAGTACAAATCATCTTTTTAATTGAAGTGATCAATACAAATTATGGTTTATAATACTTAATGCAGTAAGCTATTAATTACTATTTGATTTTTTATTCCTAATCTTATAATTTTTAGAGATGGGAATAACATTTTGTCTTGCTTTCATCTGTTTGGACGAACTGCTTCTATATTGAGATGAACTACCTACAGGCTGGTGATTTCTGTATTTACCACTTTTAGGAGCTCCGCATGACATCATCACAGTAAACATTGCAAACAGTGAGAAGATAAGAATTAACCTGAATGGGTTGAACTTAAACATAATTATTGTTTTTAGTTGCTTTAAAACTTTTTTGCTAAATTATAAATAAATTTCTTTGGTCTAGAAAAAATTAATATTTACTTTGTTTTCAGCGTTAAAATTAGTTAAAAATTGCAGATTTTAAAAATAAAATTCGTCCTTTGTATTAAATTATTGACTTTATCAAATTTATAAGCAGCATTATCCTATGAGATTTCTCTACAAAAAAATTCTATTCATTTCATTTTTACTAACCTATAGTATTTTTTTGCATGCCCAGGAAGATGTATATAAAAAACTGGAACCGGTCTACATTTTCGAGACTACCAATGACAGTATGGATATTGCTTCAAATTTTTATTCTTTCTACGATTCATTGGCCGTATTTTTTGAAGATGATACGCTTTATGATTCTTTTGACAATGAAATCATTCATTATCCCAAAGTTGATTTTTCTAAAAAAACCGATACCACCATTATCAAACTGATAGATATTTCCAAAAACAGTTTTTATATAACTCCAAACGAAGGAGTAGTAACTTCACAGTTTGGACTGCGTCATCACCGCTATCATTATGGAACAGATATCAATCTTGAGACCGGTGATAAAGTCGTAAGTGCATTTGATGGCATGGTAAGAATTACAAAACTTAGTACTTCTTATGGATATGTGGTGGTAGTACGTCACATGAATGGATTGGAAACATTATATGCCCATTTATCACAAATCAATGTATCAAACGGGCAATATCTTAAAGCCGGCGATATAATAGGGTTAGGAGGCAACACAGGTCATTCGCGTGGCAGTCATCTGCATTTTGAAATACGATACCTGGGTGCTCCCATCAATCCTGAAGATATCATTAACTTTGAGAAAAAGGAACTCATTTCAGACAAACTATATCTGACGGCACATCATTTCAGGTATCAGAAAGAAATTTCAAAGCTTAAAGAAGCACGCTTCCACAATATTAAAAGTGGAGAATCATTGGGTACGATTGCCCGCAAATACAACACTTCTGTTAAAGCTTTACGCAAACTGAATCGCTTAAAAACTTCATCGATAATCAGAGCTGGGGCAAAAATCAGAATTCGATAGTATGAAGTCCGAAGTCCGAAGTCCGAAGAAAAAACAAGACAATCCGCCCCTCCCTTACCTCCCCTAAAATGGGAGGTGATTGAGTTGTGGAAGATGGATAAGTTTTTGCTTTGTAGAAAGGTTTTTAAATCGGCATTGCGATTTTTTAATCTAAAGTATTTTTTTGATCTGTGAATAACGATTAACGATATAAAATTTTAGAAGAACAGCCGGATTGATAATTAGCCCCTCTAAATCTCCCCGAAGGGGAGACTTTTGCCTTAGTGGTTGATGGACAGAATTGTTTTTTTATTTAAATTCTGTAATCAGCTTATGTTATTATTTTGATCTGCAAACAACGAATAACGATTTTAGATTTTAGATTTTAGAAGTACAGCACAAAATATTCACACTACACCAGACTTCCGACTTCCGATCCCGAATCGCTTCGCTTTCGGGATTTCGCTTCGCTCAACTTCCGACTTTTTTCTTTTACTTCTAAAATCGTTAATCGCAAATATTTTTATTCCTGAAATTCAGCTGTTTAGTTTTTGTTTTCCCTTTTCCCTTTTTACTTTTTACTTTTTACTTTTTACTTTTTACTTTTCCCTTTTTACTTTTTACTTCCGACTCCCGACTTCGGTCTTCGGACTTTTTCTTCATTTCGGCGTATACAGTTGGCGCTCAGCCTCTCTTTTAGGTTGATTGGGATTGGATTTTTGCTTTGGATTGCGTGCATTGATATCTTCGATAAAAATCCATTTCCCTTTCCCAAAGACAAAAGCATCGTAAATATTGGTTTCAGGAACATAAAACTGCTTTTGTCCTTCTAATGACGGACTCAGTGGCACCAATCTGTCGAACAGTATCATCGGACTTTTTATATTGTTCACTTCAAATCTTTTGCCTTTCTTAGGTTTCTTTAACCTGACCTGTTCCTGGTATTCCTGGTTATCGTATTTTAAATTCATCACCGCTTTTGCTGAGTATTCAAAAATAATCCGCTTGGGTTTGTCTTTCCCTTTTCTGAAAATGGAAGCACCAAAAACGGGTCTGTTTCCGGATCGGAAACTCAACACTTCAATCAGTTTCTGAAATGACAATCCATTATTCCCATTCCATCCCAACAATGTATAATAATCAGCATCACCGTTTTGTGTTTGAATGATTTTATAATACAATGCTCCATACCAATTATTGGCATCGAGTATCTGAAATTCGGGAGCAATAATATCAACCGATTTATCGATCAACTTAAAAACGTCGTATTTTTTTTTCTTTTCGTTGTACGATTGCAAAAATGCATAGTAATCAAAAGTGCCATCGGCTTTAGCAATCACCCAGTTGTAAAGCTTAATCTTGTTATCTGGCGAAACCAATTTGGCGATGGTTTGAATAGAATCAAAAGGATAATCGAATGATTTCTTAATATACAGTGCTTCTTCCAGCAAACTGATGAATTTTTCGTTGGCCTCAAATTTCAGCCTGTCGTTTTCACCATTGCGCATAATTTTACCCCATACCGACAAAGAATCTTCGTATGCTCCAAAAGGTTCTCTATCTTGTGAAAAAGTAAATTTTATCAGCAAAGCAAATAAAATCAGGGTAATTAAAATGCTCTTTTTCAATATATTTTGTTTTTTATTGCATTAAATTCTAAAACGTTGAAATTTTATATTTATTTTAGCAAAGATTTTACAAAGGTAAGAAAACACCACTATTAAACAATTTTCAGCATCATGAATCTAAAAAAAAGGACAGAAGCATTTGGCAGACTTTCCGATTACTTAATTAATTTTCAGCTTGATAATACATCCATTAATGACAATCTAAAAAATGCAATAGAACTATCTTCACTGCACAATCGCTGGTTTACAACTGAAAATATACTGTTCTCTATTTCTTCCATCGCCCAAAGCATACAAAAACAATCCATCGAAAACTGGTTAGGGAAATACAACTGTCAGCCAATAAATGATCAGCCCAAAAAAATTGGCGTGGTGATGGCAGGAAATCTACCGCTGGTAGGATTTCATGATTTTTTTTATGTACTGATGTCGGGAAACCATATTATTGCAAAACTCTCATCAGACGACAAGTATTTATTACCGGCAATAGCAGAACAGTTGATCGCTTTTGAGCCGGCATTTGCCGATTGCATTACTTTTACTGAAGATAAGCTTAAAAACTTTGATGCCGTTATTGCTACCGGAAGCAACAATACTGCCCGCTATTTTGAATATTATTTCGGGAAATATCCTCACATTATCCGACAAAACAGAAACGGAATTGCTGTACTTACAGGAAATGAAACGCCTGATGAAATAAATGCACTGAGCAATGACATAACAAGATATTTTGGCATGGGATGCAGAAATGTATCCAAACTATTTGTACCTAAAGATTACAATTTCAATGAATTATTGTATACATTGGCCTCACACAATCATATCCTTGATACAACAAAATATTACAATAATTACGAATATTTCAAATCGATCTATCTCATCAATTTGTTGCCTTTTTATGACAATGGTTCTACGATTCTGAAAGAAGAAAACCTGATAGCCTCCCCTATTTCGGTGGTTTATTATGAGTTTTACGAAAACATTGGAACTGTCAACCAATTTTTAACAGCAAACAATGATCAGATTCAATGTGTTGTATCAAACAATATAGCCGTTAAAGGCAGCATTCCTTTTGGCAATGCACAGTCGCCTACTTTGATGGATTATGCAGACGGAGTGGATGTGATGGACTTTTTGCTGGGATTATAAGTTTCACCAGCATCTAATCTTAAGGAAAGAATTTCAACCGGATTAATTATACATACCGACAAACATCCGTTTAGAAATTGTTTCCCCTTTATTCGAAATCAGCATACAATAAATACTTTTTGCGGATTTTCTTAAATTTCATCAAATCTGTTTGCCAGCTTTGTCTGATTTGTTCTTCAGTATTGCCAGCTATGATTTGCTTTCTTAAAATATCGCTGCCTGCTAATTTATCAAAAAACGGGATAAAGAATTCTCCTTTCGGAGAAAGCCGATGGTACAAATCAAGTAACCAGAACAAATTGATTTTCTTCTCATACTTAAGAATGTTTATTGAATAATCACTTAAATCGTAACCAAAACATTTTATATTTTTAAAAGGAGGTTCTGCACTCATACCATTGATGGATACAGGCGTAAAAGAAAAATAGGTACTGTCCAGTTTTGGATGACCCAGTATTTGAAAGGGTTTCTGGGTTCCTCTTCCAACACTTACAACTGTTCCCTCAAACAAACACAATGAAGGATAGAGATAAATAGCACTCATGTTTTGCAAATTAGGAGAGGGCTTAACAGGCAATGTATAGTAATCATGATGATTGTAATTGCTCACTGTAATGGTTTGCAATTTGCATTGAATGCCATTCTTGAGCCACTTTTCGCCGTTGATCATTAAAGCATATTCGGCAATGGTCATACCATGCACAAGTGGAACGGGGTGCATGCCCACAAAAGATGTAAATTTCATATCCAGCACCGGTCCGTCTACATAATAACCGTTTGGATTTGGGCGATCCAATACCAGAACTTCTACATTGTTTTCTGCACAGGCTTCCATTACATAATGCAAAGTGGAAATATAAGTATAAAACCTTGCTCCCACATCCTGTATATCAAAAATTACTAAATCGATTCCCAATAAATCTGCTGCTTTTGGCTTTTTATTATTGCCGTACAAAGATATTACGGGTAAATTAGTCTTGCTATCTGTGAGATTCAGCACTGTTTCACCGGCTTCACGGTCGCCTCGAAATCCATGTTCGGGACAAAAAACCTTTTTAACTTTTATCCCCAGGCTTAATAAACTATCGACCAAATGGGTAGTTCCAATCATTGAAGTAGGATTGGCCACAATGGCAATGTTTTTGTTTTTTAAAAGCGGTAAATACTTTAAGGTTTGCTCTGCAGCAGTTTGTATAACTGTATTTCTTTTCAACTTATTGGCTGCAGTATTATCTTGTGCCCGAACCATAAAAAAAGAAAATAAAAATAATACAATAATCGTTTTTTTGTTTACAATCGTCATTTGATTCTAATTTAGTTTGCATTCCACAGACAATCATTCTCAGTGATTAGTTGCCTTTGCGGTAATAATCTTTTAAAATGATCTGGATTTCATTCATTTTCAAAGGATACAATTTTTCTACCATTGACTGTCGTTCCATTCAAGAAAAAATATGTAGATTTGTAAAATTAAAAAAAAATTCCATTGAACTTAGAATTATTCATCGCCAGGCGATTTTTAAGCAAAAATAAGCAAAATATCTCACAACCGATTATTCGTGTAGCCATTGCCGGTATTGCCCTGGGTGTGGCTGTAATGATTATTGCTGTTGCAATTGTTACCGGCTTTCAACAAAAAATTACAGAAAAGGTAATTGGTTTTGGCGGACATATCCAAATCGGCAATTTCGATCTGAACAATTCTTATGAATCACTTCCTGTGGAGAAAAACAAACAGATGGAAAGTGATTTGCAAAAAATCAATGGAGTTACACATGTTCAGGTATATGCCAACAAAGCCGGTATGATTAAAACCGATGAACAAATTCAGGGTTTTATACTGAAAGGGGTGGGCAGTGATTTCGACTGGTCTTTTATGAAAAAAAACATGCTACAAGGGAGCATTTTCAAGGTGAGCGACAGCCTGAAAACCAACGATGTAATTGTTTCGAAATTCATGGCAGACAAACTGAAACTCAAACTAAATGATAAACTGAAAACCTATTTTATCGGAGATGAAGGCTTAAAAGGCAGGCCTTTTGTTGTCAAAGGCATTTATGAAACAGGATTAGAGGAGTTTGACAAAAAATTTGTTTTCGCCGACATTGCCCACATCCAAAAACTCAACCAATGGGATGCCAACAAAGTAGATGGTTATGAAGTTCTTATAAAAGATATTAACCAGCTCGATCTTATCAGCAGCGAAGTGTATCAAACCGTTGGTTACAACCTGAATGCAAAGTCCATCAAAGAACTTCACCCCGAAATATTCGATTGGCTTGGACTTACGAATATGAACGTAATTGTGATCATCGTAATTATTGCATTGATTTCTTCTGTCACTATGATTTCGACTTTGCTGATATTGATACTTGAAAAAACCAACCTTATCGGCACCTTAAAAGCCATGGGCGCTAAAAACCTAAGTATCCGCAAGATATTTATTTACAATGCACTATATATTACTATGCAAGGGATGTTTTGGGGAAATTTTATTGCCATCACGCTGGGTTTGTTGCAGAATCAATTGGGCATACTCAAACTCGACCAGGCTTCGTATTATGTAAAAACGGTTCCTATCAACCTCAACTTAACCCATATCCTCCTGATCAATGCAGGCACACTTGCAGTCTGTATACTGGCATTAATGATACCTTCGTATATTATTTCAAAAATTACGGTGGTGAAGGCTTTACGGTTTGGGTAGGAGTTTAATTAAAAATTACAAATTACGAATTACGCGTTTTATTTTGAAGATTCTGATTTCAATATTATATAGCATGAAATTTCAAAGGGATAATTAAAAAAAACATTTTTCATTCCAACAAAAGCAAAATGATAATATTAAAATCCTGATTGAATTATGATTCCTAAAAAACACTTTACACTTATAAGAGAAAAATATATTCAAAAGCTTTTATTTTTAATTTTATTATTGGGCACTTCAAAACTCTATTCTCAATCCATAGAAATCCACACAGATACAATTTATAATAAAGATAGTTACCGAATTAGATAAGAAATTGGTGTTTTTAAAAATGACAGACTCATTGAAGATTTCAAAATCTTATCCAAAATCTATTAAAATTGGTAAATATTCATATTATAATGAAAAAGGAGATTTAATTAAAGAAGAAAATTATAGTGAAGAAGGTATAAAAGAATAATTACTATTGAGGAATTTATACATTCCCCACCCTCTTAAATTTAATTTAACTTCACTTCACTTCACTTCACCATGCAGCAATTTAAGGAATTTTGCAACCGCTCTCCAATTCAACTCAATTTAAGATAGGTTAGAATAACTTCGAAGACCTTCCCTTCTCCTTTCAGGGGAAAGCCTGTCCCGATTTTCGGGAGGATAGGGATGGGGTCGTTTAAAAATTGGCTGAAACACACATCATAACACTTATAATTAAATTAATTAGGTTGCATTTTCAAATTATCAAAATTTCAATTTAGATTATTTTCTTAGCATCAATCTTCGTAAAGAAGAAATAGCCCGGATTAGTTATCATTAAACTTCCATAAAATAATTACTTTTGCATTTCATTTACGCAACCCCATGACCCGACATATCTTAATTCCGTTAAAGGAAATACTTAAAACTGCTTTGCCTGCTGCCTTTAAAACGACCTTATGGCTTCTCAGCCTGATGATTCCGATTTCGTTATTGGTTACCTTGCTGCAATACTATGGCATTATTAGCTGGGCGGCTAATTTGCTGAATCCTTTGTTTCATTATTTAGGATTGTCAGGACAATGTGCTTTTGTTTTCCTTACGAGCATTTTCCTGAACATTTATTCAGCCATAGCTGTAATTGCGAGTCTTTCGCTTTCGATGCGCGAGATAACCATCGTTGCATTGATGTGTCTGATTTCACACAATATGATCATTGAAACCATCATTCAAAACAAAACAGGTTCATCTGGCATCAAAATGGTTTTCATCCGATTGTTTTCAAGTATTATCGGTGCGATGCTGCTCAATTACCTGCTTCCGGCCGATAGCATCCAGGCTATTACTCAACAGATGACGCAAGCCCAACCTGACACTTTATGGCTGGTGATCGAAGACTGGGGTATTAAAATTTTCTTCCTGTCTATCAAAGTGATAGTGTTTGTTTCCGGTTTAATGATATTGCAAAAGATACTCGAAAGGTCGGGAATCATTCAACTTATTTCTAAAGTTTTGGCTCCACTGATCAAAGCAATGGGCTTACCGGTGAGAACTTCTTTTCTTTGGATAATTGCCAATGTTTTAGGACTGGCTTATGGTTCAGCCATTATGATGGATGAACTGGAAAAAGGGAAAATCAGCCGTGAAGAAAACGATTTACTCAACCATCATGTCGCTGTTTCTCATTCATTGCTTGAAGATACCTTACTTTTTATGACCATTGGCGTTTCTGCTTTCTGGATTACAGTTCCACGGGTAATGATGGCCATTGCCATTGTATGGCTTTACAGACTTTGGGGGAAAATTAAAATTAATAAATAAAGATTACAAACGATAAGCGGTCACTTGCAATACTTAAACAACAAACTATAGGCTTCTTTTACGCCCAATTCACCTGCTTTGCTAAAATCGGAACAGGCATTTTCTTTGTCTTCAATTAATAAATACAACATCCCTCTGTTGTAAAATGCATTTCCGTTGGTTTGATCAAAATAAATACAACTGCTGTAATCCGTGATGGCTCCGCTGATATCATTTACTAATGCTTTGGTATAAGCCCGGTTAAAATAAGCATACGGAAATTTATTTTGTTTGAAAATAGATTTCGAAAATTCATCAATAGCAAGTTGAAAGTTTTTATTGATGCCACTTGCAAGCTTTTTTTCAATAAAAGGGTGATTGAAATCAATGTTCTCCTCCTGTTCGCCAGATAGTACATAGATATTACCTTTTAAAAAAGAAGTCAGATAGTTATAGCTTGAAGTATCAGCAATCTGATTTACAGCTTGTAATGCTTCACTATAGTTTTTCAACAATACTGACAAGATGGCACTCCACAATGCATCTGATTCGTTTGTTTTATTATGCCCGGAAGTTAAGGTATCGAGCAATGTTTTGCTTTCTGCAATGTTTTCGTAGGTCAGCTGAGTACCGTTATCATCAATTCTCAGTTTCAAGTTGACATTTATGTTCTGATTCAAATTCTCTATTTGTTCATTGTAATTTTTTGAGGTATACATTTCATTGTCAGGGGTCAATGAATAAATATTTTTTTGCATGATCTTAAAAGATTTGAATTGAACATGTCCAAAACTACTATCCATTGCTTGTGATTCGGAACGAAAATCGAGCAATGGTAATAAATACAATGAGTCTTCGGAATAGGAAATCAATGTATCGTTGTTCATTTTGTGGAGATAAGCGGCGATTTTCCGATCGTTTTCGGCAGCTTTATAATTTTTAAGTTGCATATTTAAATTCGATCGTAAAACATAGGCCTTTTGATATTTTGGATACAATTCAATTACTTTTGTAAAATCGTTGATGGCACCTACATAATCCGACAAATACTGTTTAACAACAGCACGGTTATAATATGCATATATATTAACCGGATTGATCTTTATTACTTTATCATAATCGCTGATGGCTTCCGCGTATTTCTCCTTTTCGGCAAACAATGCAGCTCTGTTATAATAACATTCCGAATGATACGGATTTAATGCTATTACTTTATTATAACTGAACATTGCTTTTTCGTAATTTTGTTGCTTGTGATAAAACAATGCAAGGTTGTACCAGGCCAAAACATGTGTTGAATCTTTCGATAGCACAAATTCATAATCTTCTTTGGCACCTAATGAATCATTGTTGTTTATTTTAATGTAAGCCCTGAGTATAAAAGCATACAAGTTTAACGGTGAAATAGAGATGGATTGATTAATGCTTTTAAGTGCTTTGTCGGGTTGTTTCATTTCTAATTCAAGGAGACTTTTGTTTAAATAGGCATTGCTGTTTTCTCCATTTAAAAAGATTGCTGTTTTAAAATCGTACAGTGCTTTGGTAGTATCCTTCAGCACATTATAAATATATCCCCGGGCTACGTAATAATCAGAATTGGTAACATTGTAATCAATGGCTTTATCAATATCTTTCAATGCATTGTAAAAATCCTTCAGATCTATTTGCTGAATACAGCGGTAATAATAAGCTTTGCTAAAACCGGGATGGAAATGGATGGTAGTAGAAAAATCATCAAAAGAACCCTTTTCATCACCCAATTCTTTTTTTGCCAATCCTCTTAGAAAATAGGATAGATGATTGGCAGGATTTTTCTCAATTTCTTTGTTTAATATCAAAATTGCTTCTGAATAATTGCTTTTTACAATTTCATCTTCTGCTTTCTGTATAAGATTTCCCTTTATATATTGTGCCTGCAAATGTGTAGATTGCAATAGGATAAAAAGGAATAATACGAATTTAAAGAAAGCATTCATACTGTCAGTTTTGCAAAATTTCTAAATATAAAATGATGAGAAATTAATAACATTTATTGATATCAATGGTTTAACTGTTATTTTGAATAAATATTGTCAGCAGTTTCACTTTTAAGGATAACGAGAGATGGATTCAGGAGACATTTTATCCTTAGACAATTGTTCTGGCTATCATGTTAATGTCCTACGGACAAAAAATACAAAACATTTTACTTATTTCTATTGATATTAAAGCCCTACGGGTGGGGTGAATTAAATAACCGATCTTTTTTTTAAAAATTCCCCCTCTTTATTTTTAAATGTTGTTTTTCTTTTTGCTAAAAGAGAATTACACAAGTTCTCTTTTTTCCATTTTTTTAAATCATTTACCGTACAATTA
>JBBRCQ010000087.1:0-12420 GCA_038204725.1 Bacteroidales bacterium
GGGAGAATCTATGAGAAAAAAAATGAAAAAATAATCAATTTAAATTAATTTATTTGTCTAATTTTAACCACAGAAATCATCTGAATTTTAACTGTTCACTTTGAACCGGAATGGGGTGTTCACTTTCACCGGAATAATCAAAAATCGAACAATTATTTTTTATAAGGACTATTTTCAAGATTTCTTTGAAGAACAACGAGACAAAGTTAAAGAGAAAATTATCTGGACATTTGACTTAATAGAAGAATTAAAAATAGTTCCGGAAACTTATCTCAAACATATTGAGAATACAGCCGGTCTTTTTGAAATTTGAGTACAACAAGGCAGTGACATTTATAGAATTTTCTGTTTTTTCGATCAAGGCAAACTGGTGGTTCTAGCAAATGGATTTCAAAAGAAAACGCAAAAAACACCAAAACAAGAAATTGAAAAAGCAATTAGAATTAAAGAAGAATATGAAAACGAAAAATAGTAACATTATAACACTTGACCAGTTCAAGGACAAAAATTACGGCAAAATTGGAACTGCAAAAAGGGACCAACTTGAAGCTGGATATGAAAATTTTAAAATTGGTGCATTAATTCACGATGCCAGACTTAAAAAAGGTATGACACAGGAAGAACTTGCAGAAAAAGTTGGAACTACAAAATCCTATATTTCCAAAATTGAGAATAATATAAAAGAAGCTCGTATATCGACACTTCAAAAAATTATTGAGCTTGGATTTGGGGGACATTTAGAGCTGTCAATTAAGCTATAATGCATTGACTGAAAAAATAAAAACCGCATATAATCGAGTAGGCTGCCGTGCCAGTAATTAGCTGGCAGGGAGAATATTTCGACTTTGCTCAATAACTGCCTCTCATACCACTCCTGAAAAATCGGGATAAATTCCCGTACTGAACTTCATTATCTTATCATTCCGGATTTTGCAGTCTGGCTTCCTTCACTCCTATCGTCGCAGATTACCAGCTTCAAAAGGAAATAGGTAAAATGGACAGACGAACCAAGACCGAAGGAACGCCAGCACAATGGTAGGGCGTCCGTGCTGCTCGCAAGTGACAAGATTTACCGACAATTCCCACTGCAGAAAATGACAATAATTTTTTTTGTTGCGGTGAAAAGATAAAATAAATACCGCATATTTGCGGTGAATAATTTGTATATTTGCCGCATAATAATTTCGAGTAATGGCAAAATATATCTACGAGCATAAAAACTGGACAGCTTTTACCTGGCAAGACAAAACCATTAATTCCGTATTTGGCGAAGTTCGAATGTTGCAAGGCAAAATCATTGGACAAATGAACACCTTGGGCTTTTCTGCCAAAGAAGAAGCCACTCTTACCACATTAACCTTAGATGTAGTAAAATCATCTGAAATAGAAGGTGAAATGCTCAACTACGACCAAGTGCGTTCCTCCATAGCAAGGCGATTGGGCATTAACACCGCAGGACTTGTGCCGAGCAGCCGTCCTATAGAAGGCGTAGTAGAAATGATGCTCGATGCCATACAACGCCACACCTTGCCTTTAACCGAAAAACGTTTGTTTGGTTGGCATGCAGCACTTTTCCCCACAGGATACAATGGGCCTTATGAAATAGAAGTGGGGCAATACCGAACAGGTGAAATGCAAGTAATTTCGGGTGCAATGGGCAAAGAAAAAGTGCATTACGAAGCCGTAAATCCAAAACTCGTAAAAGCGGAAATGGACAAGTTTTTAGATTGGTTCAACAACGACCAAACTCTTGACCTTGTGTTGAAAGCTGCCATAGCACACTTTTGGTTTATCATCATCCACCCTTTTGATGACGGCAACGGTAGAATTGGAAGAGCTATAACCGATATGTTGCTTGCCCGTGCTGAAGGTAGTGGTGAACGATTTTACAGTATGTCGAGCCAAATATTGGCCGAACGCAAACGCTATTACGAAATATTGCAAAAAGTGCAACACAGCTCAGGTGATATTACTGAATGGCTCGACTGGTTTTTACATTGCCTCAAAAATGCGATGCTTGCCACCGAAAATACCACACAAAAAATATTGCGCAAAGCTGAATTTTGGAAACTATACGAACATACGCCCATCAACGAACGGCAACGACTCATGCTTAACAAACTCTTTGACGATTTTGAAGGAAAACTGCAAACCTCAAAATGGGCTAAAATTGCAAAAACCTCTACTGACACTGCCCTACGGGATATAAAAGACTTGGTAGTGAAAGGCATCTTGCAACAAACTGACGAAGGTGGACGAAATGCAAATTATGAAATAGTAGACTTTAAATTAGAATAACCACTGGCGATAATCGAGAAGGCTGCCCTGCCAGTAATTAGCTGACAGGGAGAATATTTCATGGTCAATCCCTGGTAGAATCAGGTTTTCCCTTTTTCGTTCAGGTTTCTTCCTCGTCAGTACCGGATTTTGCAGTCTGGCTTCCTTCACTCCTATCGTCGTCGATAATCAGCGTTCGACTGAGCTCACGTCGAAGTCTTGCCGCTTGCTATTGCTTCTGGACGTTACTTCCCGCAGATACCTGTCCTGAGCCTGTCCTGAGCCTATCCTGAGCCTGTCGAAGGAAGGGATTTACACACTCTGGGAAAAAAAAGGCACCCAACTTCATGCTATATAAGAATAAAATTGTATTTTTGAAATATTATAGATCTTCGGAAGGGTGTGGTCTGCTTATGTAGGGGTTATACGTCAGCATAGAAAAGCAGAAACAGAAAAACAATTTGAAATAGTAAAATTATTTGTTTCCTTTTCAGGAAACATGTATCTTTGTAAAAAATATTAAATGGAAAATAGATTTAATGTTGTATTTTAAGAAGAAGCGAATGTTTTTCTGGACAATTTAGAAGAAAAAGCCAGAGACAAAATTATTTACAATATATGGAAATCAAAGGTCGTAACTGATAAAGAGCTTTTTAAAAAATTAGAAGATGAAATTTGGGAATTTAGAACTTTACACAATCGAACCTATTATCGATTGTTTGCATTTTGGGATAAAACAGCAAAAGAGAATACAATTGTTGTTGCAACACACGGAATTGTGAAGAAAACAGACAAAACTCCAAGAAGTGAAATAAAAAGAGCGGAATTCATAATGACAAATTATTTTGACAAAAAGAAAGGAAAGAAATGAAAACATATAGTTTAGATGAAGTAACTGATAAACACATCGGCAAAATCGGAACACTTAAAAGAGATGCTTTTGAAAATGAGCTTCAACTTGAGATTTTAGCTGCAACCATTAAGCAAATACGTAAAGAAAGGCATTTAACACAAGAACAATTAGGTGAACTTGTTGGCGTGAAAAAATCGCAAATTTCAAAGATTGAAAACAGTTTGACAGATGCAAGGTTTGAAACTATTTTAAAGATATTCAGAGCTTTAAATGCAAAAATAAACTTTAATATAGAACTAAAAAACGACAATCTTGTTATAGGATTTGAATAAATGCCGAACGCATAATCGAGTAGCCCGCCCTGCCAGTAATTAACTTCCAGGAAGAATATTCCGATTTTGCTCAATAACCTCCTCTCACCCACTCCCTAAAAACGGGATATATTCTCATACGAAAATTCATTATCCTTTCATACCGGATTTTGCAGTCTGGCTTCCTTCACTCCTATTGTCGCCGATAACCAACGTTCGATTGAGCTCACGCCGAAGTCTTGCCGCTTGTTACTACTACGGGACGTTACTCCCGTATAGAAGAGATTTACACCCTCTGAAATAAAACACCAACCTTTTTACTGCTCCACAATTACTTATGGCACATACACTCGACCGTTGATGGCAAATGTAAAATGAAATCTGCATTTTCAACGAAATTTGAATAAAACTTGCAGATTGATAACTTTTAAGTTAACTTTGCAAAATGAAAATTCAGAGAAAAATCATATTTCATGAACACTATTTTCAAGACTTCTATTTGGAGCAAACTGAAAAAGTGCAGGAGAAAATCGAATATGCTTTTAAAATTATTCAAACAGTTCAAAATGTCCCTAAAAAATTCCTGGAACATTTGACTGGAAATGACGGTCTTTATGAAATAAGGGTTGAATTTGAAAGCAATATTTTTCGTATATTTTGCTGTTTCGACAAAGGAAATTTAGTTGTGTTGTTTAATGGTTTCCAAAAAAAAACTCAAAAAACACCTAAAAACGAAATGGACTTGGCTCTGAAATTAAAAAATGAATATTTTAACTCAAAAAAGATACATAATGGACACCAATAAAATTAGAACAGCTAAAAACTTTGACGAGTTATTAGACCTTAAATATGGAAAAATTGGAGCTGAAAAACGTGACGAATTTGAAGAAAAAGCTCAGTATTTTGTGATTAGTGAAATGTTGAAAGATGCTAGAAAAGAAGCTAAAATGACACAAGAACAATTAGCCGTAAAAGTTGGGACTAAAAAAAGTTATATTTCAAGACTTGAAAACGGACATTGCGACATTCAACTATCAACGCTTTATAGAATTTTCGAGTTTGGATTAGGAAAAAGGATTAACTTAATTATTGGATAAAAAAGACTGAACTCCAGCCACCAATCGAGTAGCCCACCCTGCCAGTAATTAGTTGCCACGTAGAATATTTCGACTTTGCTCGATAAGCACCTCTCCCACCACTCCCAAAAAATCGGGATAAATTCCTGTATTGAACTTCGTTATCCTTTCATACCGGATTTTGCAGTCTGGCTTTTTCACTCCTATCGTCGCCGATAACCAGCGTTTGACTGAGCTTAGGCCGAAGTCTTGCCGCTTGGTAATTGCGCAAGTAATCATGAACAACATAAATTAATTAAAAAAAATGTGAATAAACAGCATGATGATATAAAGAGAAATGCACAATAGGAACAACCTGTTTTTTCAACTGTTAAGACGTAAGTAAGCTGGTACAATGTAAGAAAAAGGTATAAACGATACAAAACCTTTATAAATAGAACTTATATATGATTAGGACGACTACGGATTCAATTACCGAGTTTATTTTACCAATGACAACTAAAATTTTACTAATTTTGTACAAAGATTTGTATTACAAGTCCCCGAAAAAACAGGGCAGGCTGTTTAATGGAGACTATCGAGTATGTTTCTGTGAGAGGCTTGAGCTGAAATTTCCTTGACTACTCGACCTGCTAAACGATAGCGGTCATTGTAAAGAGACACTCTCAAACACGACTAACATTTAAAATAGAAATTTGAAATCGACCTATGATGCAAATTTAAAATATGACGACAAATGCAAAGTAATTGGCGGAACTCATATCTGCAAATCAGGTACAGTCAGAGATATTAACGCCAGTAAAACGGGCATATTACAATTATCGTTTTACAAGATAACGGAGTTCGGTTTAAAACTCTTGGAAAGAATGTAACTATTTTAGAAATTGTAATTAAATAAATTAAAAATATGAAAATTAAGATAGCCTTATTATTATTCATCGTGTCTGCTATTTCTTTTTTGGGAATACAAGCACAAGTAATCAACTCATCTTATGTTACAAAATTTGGAGAGAAAGCCTTACAATTTTCTATAATACTGCCGACTAACAGAGTTGAAGTATGGAAACTGTTTACAACAGATAAAGGACTAGAAAAATGGATTGCACCTGTTGTAAGAACAAATATGAAAATTGGCGGTTGGATTAGAACAAACTACGACAAAACCAAAACAACAGATGACACAACAACTATTCAATTGGACATTATTAATTATTTGGAAAATGAAATGTTAACCTTAAAAGTAAATCTCAACGACAATTTTCCACAAGAAGCAAAAAATGAAGATAAAAACCTTCAAGAAATAATCCAATTTATTGATATTGGAAAAGGAAAAACCAAGATTATTTCAACAATGGTGGGTTGGGGACAAGGCAGACATTGGGACAAAGCATATACTTTTTTTGAAAAAGGAAATGAGTGGACATATAAGGAGCTCTTAAAATTGTTCAATAGCAAAAACAAATAAAAAATATTTCGGGACAAACAGTTGTTCTCTCTCGGAACAATCTTCCAAGCTGACTGTTTTTCGTTCTGTTGACACAGGACAATAAAATAATAACAGCAGACAAATTAATAATTATCGACTGACACGAAAGACAACAGCACTGGGCATAACATTCAGTCGTATAGCCGAAATTCCATTCATAAAAAATCCCATTAGGTATTACCTCAAATGGAATTTGGTCTTTACGGTTTTCAGCGAAACCGATATGGAGGCTGATCGCTTTAGGGGAAAAAGTAGGCTGATTATGTATCAACATCCAAAAGATTCAGACAACTTTAGTTGGACTTTATAAAATTTAATCCAAACCCAATTGCGTATCATCCGATGGGTTGATCAGCAATTGCAATGCTTTTCCTACTCCGTCTTAAAAACCACTTCAAAATTAGCTTCAATTTGTTGTTTGAGGTCTTCAAGATTCATATTGAGCAACTCCCCTGCTCTTTTGTATATAACTTCTATTTTTACATCTTTATCATCAGTTTCGAGGAATATTTTTTCGACAGGTGTAATTTTAATGGCTTGAGCTGCATTGGAATTGTTCTCCAGCAAAGCTTCACCAAAAGAAATATAAAAACCGGCCTTTATCAATTGTTCTGCTATTTTCAGATTATTGTTATAACCATGAATAATACAGGCTTGTTTGAGATTGGCTTTCTTGCACATGGCCATGATTTCGTTATAAGCCTTTACACAATGGATAATTAAAGGTTTATTGTATTTTTCAGCCCAATGCAAATGCTTGCTGAAGACTACCTTTTGTAAATCCGGTTTAGTTGATGATAACCAGTCGAGACCACATTCTCCAATGGCAATTACATTTTCATCCGTAAGATGCTCTTCATATGCATTGAAATCGTTGTTCCATAATTGCGGATGTACATACCAGGGATGTAAACCAACTGAGAAAAACAGACTTTCTGCTTTAGGAAAATCATTAATGGTTAAGACGTTAAAAATCTTTTTACCGTTAATGGGAAGTTTTACATGTGAGTGGATGTCTATCATTGGTTTTTGGTTAATGGTTATTTAGTTATTTAGTCGAAAGTCGGAAGTCGGAAGACGGAAGTCGGAAGAAAAAAAAACATCTCCCAAGCTGTTGCTTAGCGTTGAGAAATTGTAGCTCGGAATGAATATAAGCTCAGTTTACTTGTTACTTGTTTTCTACATTCTCTCCGGTACTTCAATTCCCAACAAACCCATTGCAGATTTTATGGTATTGGCAGTAAAAGCAGACAATACTAAACGGAAGTTGCGTAAATCATCATTTTCTTCTTTTAGTATTGTAATTTCCTGGTAAAAGCCATTGTACTCTTTTGCTAGTTCAAATGCATAATTGGCAATCAAAGCAGGGCTTCTGTTTTCTCCGGCAACTTTAATGATTGCAGGATATTCATGCAGCAATCGGATGATGTCTTTTTCCTTCGTCAACACATCAATATTAGCTACTATCGGACTTATATCATCGGAAGCTTTTTTGATCAACGATTTAATACGGGCATGGGTATATTGAATAAACGGGCCGGTATGTCCGTTGAAATCAATAGATTCTGTTGGGTTGAAAAGCATATTTTTTTGAGGATCTACTTTTAGAATAAAATATTTTAAAGCACCCATGGCAATTACAGCATACAATTGTCTGGCTTCTTCGCTTTCAAAATCATCAATTTTGCCCAATTCCAATGCTTTATCATAAGCCGTTTTTTCCATTTCATCCATCAGATCATCAGCATCTACAACGGTTCCTTCTCTTGATTTCATTTTGCCGGCAGGTAATTCCACCATGCCATAAGATAAATGATGAATACTATCGGCCCAGTTGTACCCTAACTTTAGTAAAATCAATTTCAATACATCGAAATGGTAATTCTGTTCGTTTCCAACCACATAAATCATTTGTTGAGGTTGATATTCCTCATTACGGAGATGTGCTGTACCAAGGTCTTGTGTCATATATACAGAAGTACCGTCTGAACGCAGTAATAATTTCTGATCCAGACCTTCTGCTGTTAAATCAGCCCAAACCGATTGATCGGCTTTGCGTATTAGTTTACCCTCCGAAACGCCCTTTTCTACAATAGATTTACCCGATAAATAGGTGGCAGATTCGTAATAAGTTTTGTCAAAATCAATACCCATGCGACGATACGTCTGGTCGAAGCCTTCATAAACCCATGCATTCATGGTTTCCCATAAATGAAGAATTGTTTCGTCCTTAGCTTCCCATTTCCGTAACATTTCCTGAGCTTCCAGCATCAATGCAGACTGCTTTTCGGCCACTTCCTTTTCCATTCCGTTGGTCATCATTTCAGCTATTTCTTCAAGATAATGCTGATTGAACAACACATAGTATTTTCCAGCCAGGTGATCACCTTTTAAGCCTGAAGTCGTTGGAGTTTCTCCATTTCCCCATTTTTGCCAAGCCAACATCGACTTGCAGATATGAATTCCTCTATCGTTGACAAGATTCACTTTTACTACATTTTTTCCATTGGCTTTTAATATCTGTGCAACCGACCAACCTAAGAGGTTGTTGCGGATATGTCCTAAATGTAAAGGTTTGTTAGTGTTTGGTGATGAATACTCTATCATCACTACTTCTTTTTCTTCTGTTTTTGTAAAACCAAAACTAACATCCTGTTGATGGTTATTCAAAAAATTCAACCAATAGGACTTACTGATTTCCAGGTTTAAAAAGCCTTTGATCACATTAAAGTCAGTAACTTCTTTTAAATGGTTCTTTATATATTCACCTATTTCTGAAGCTGTAGTTTCGGGTGATTTTTTAGAAGCACGCACAAAAGGGAAAACGGCTATTGTAAAATCACCTGTAAATTCTTTGCGGGTTTTCTGTAATGTAATATCTTTTTCACTTAATAGAAGGTCGTATAATGATTGTACAGCTTCCTTCACACATTGGCTTAGTTTTGATTCTAACATAATCTGATATAAGATTAAAAATGCAAAAATACGGAAAATTAAGCGAAATAGAAAGCCCTTATCATCATATTGAAGATAAGGGCTTGATTTAAAACAAATAATTAGAAATTTATTCTTTGATAAATTTCTTAATAATAGTTTGCTTTGAATTATTAATTTGTACAAAATACATCCCTTTTGATAAAGAAGCAACATTTATCTGTAAGGAATTATTTTCTAATGTCAAATTTTTAAATTTTAATACTTCCTGGCCTGTAATTGAAAAAACAGAAATAGTAGATGATTTTTCTGTCCATTCACCACAATCAATATTTAATATATGATCAGCTGGATTTGGATAAAGCAAAATGAAAGAATTTGATATTTCGTTCACTGATAATGCATTATTTTGTGTAACAGTGAGTACTTCTAAGGTTGATCCTCCTTTAACATAAATTTCAGCTGTTCTGGGTGAGGATGATAAATTTGGAGAGTTTGTAGTAGCAGTAATAGTTCCATCAGATTTAGTACTTACTACATCCAACCAGCTCTCACTTGAATTTATACTGTATTGTGTATTTGCATTTACATTAAAAGTAGTTGAAATACCACTCCCCATTGGTAAATACTGATTAGTGGGATATACAAAAATAAAAGGTGACGGAGGTGCCTGAACTACAACAAGGGTTTGAATTAATGTACCATTATAAGTAATAGCAATCGATCCATATTTTAAAGAAGTAGTTGTATTTGCAGTGATAGCGGTAGCTTCTATTGTATTGTTTAAAAAGTCAACTGCAACATTTAACCATGCATCATTTGAATAAGCATTCCATCCCGTTAGTAGTGTAGTTACATTAAAAAGTCCATTACTACCGGATGTATCTGCAATAGTTAAGGCTAAAGGAGAAACAATAAAATTAGTAGGCGAACCGTCTTGTACCACTGTTACCGTTTGTTGAGGTAATCCTGGAATTATTATTATTATAGTTGCACTTCGTGGATTTATGCTTAAGTTATCTTCAACTGTATTAACGCCAATGTAATTTGAGGAAGTATAAAAGTATACATTCAACCATGTAGCATTTGTAGTTGCAGACCAATTAGTTACATTGGTTATTATATTAAAATTTGTGTATTCATAAGCATAATAAGCTACGGTCTGCTGAGAAGGGGTTACTGAAAAAAACGGAGCTGTACAAATTTGAGTTACCGTAATTATACGAGCTGTAATACCTGGTCCTGTGACTTCTACAGTTGCTGATCTTGGTACTGTTCCATTGTTGCTACTAGTTGTTGAAATAGTTATTGTGCCTGATGTAACATTATAGGATGTATTTAACCATGAAGATGTAGTAGATGCAGTCCAGTTAATATTAGAATAAACATTACAAACCTGAGAAATACCACTTGCTTGAGAAAGAGTAATATTCTGCGGATACACATTTAAAAAAGGAGGATCGTATTGCTGGATAACAGTAAGCGTTTGCGAAGGAAAGCCAGAAGCATTTACCGTAATGGTAGCTGTACGGGGTGCTAAAGTTGTATTTGCGCTGTTTGCTGTTGCAGTAATAATTCCGGTAGTTGTATTGGTTGTAATATTTAACCATGGTGTAGTTGTACTAGCACTCCAGGTGGTAAGATTGGCTAAAACCGAAAAAGTGGCTGAACTATTACTCATTGAGCCAACGTTTTGGGTTGATGGTGTAATATAAAAATAAGGGTTTGATGCAGAAAGCGTTAATGCATTTAAACGAATCATCACAGCAGGAACAATTCCAGATTGCCAGATATACCAACTATTATCCATTAGATCAAAAAAAAGTGATGTCTGTTCCCATTGAGGATTACTGGTATTGTCCATTGCGATTTTAACTGTATCTGTTCCGCCATAAACCTGAACACCTGCATAATATATTGAATCAGGATCTAATATAAGAGGTGCTGTAAAGTTTAAAGTAACAGAAACAGGATTAACACCTGTAGTTGTGGGAATATCTGCTGCAGTGAGATAGTAATTATTTGATTGAGCAACAGTCACTCTCATTCCAGATTGAGCAAATAATTTATATAAAACAACCTTCACTTTAGAACCGACTTTAGAACCAGAAGAAACTACAAAATTAACTCCGGTGGCGTAGGATAGTTGCTTTACTTTGTATTCATTTGCAGCAATATAGGGATCACTTAATCCCGAATATGTCCCTGCCCATCGCGAGCCGGTGTATGTATTATTATCTCTTGCAAATAAATTGTTATTATTCACTGTAACTTTAACTGTATCATTGTACATGATCTGAGACAATGAATCACTGCTTATCCATGAGGTTAAATAATAATCTCCTGCTGCATTTGGTAAATATATTGAATCAATACTGATAGTATCGATAAATCCTGATAAAACACTTTGAGGAATTGTTGAAACAAAAGTAGTATTTGATGTTAATTCTGTAGTATGAAGTTTGATATTATTTTGAGTCAACACACCATTATTAAAAATTTCAGTCTCAAATTTAAAAGGAAAATTCTGACCAAGAGGAACCTGAGAATAGGCATCATAGATTCTAAGCTGGTTGATCATTGTTGAATTATATGGAATATCTTCAATAGAAACATCATCAATCATCCAGCCATAACCTCCACCATATTGAGGTCCGCTATTGGTTGAATACGGACCAAAAAAACGGAACCTGATCCAGACGTTTGGTTTATTTCCTGCCCATTGAGAAATCATATATTCCTTCCAACCATATGAAAATTGATTTACTGCAACATTCTTATTTACATCTATCTTATACCAATTAATATTATCGCTGCTTATTTCTATAAAAGTTGAATCTTCGTTATAAGACTTATACAATTGGTAAAATTTAATTTTTACATAGGGATGCCCAATTGTACTAAATGGAGTTGCATTTTTTAAAGTAGCATTTTCTACTCCATAATTAGAATTGATTAAATTAGTTATACCGTCAAAATAAAAAATTCCATTCATAGGTGTAGCTGATCCCATATATGGACCAACATAATTTTGCCAATTTGGTGATACCTGAGAGGTATCGGATTTCCATTGCCATTCTGTAGTTAATGTAGCAGAAGGATCATTTGCCACAAGCCATTGACTTGCATTGCTCATGTTTGAACTCCAGATAATTGCTTTGGTATTACCTGATGAATTTTTGGTTAATAGCTGAACATTCTGATTTGCAATATTTGCAGTTTGAATATTCTCAAAATTGGCTTGAGGTTGATTTAGTAAAACCTGAGACTGAGTGTAAAATGAAAATACGCTCATCATTAACAAAAAAACAGTACTTTTTTTCATAATAAATTGTATTTAGATTAAGGTGGGTTCTAAAAATTCATTTTTCAACTTTTCATAGACACAGATTAGAACCCATTTAAATCTGTGTTAAAAAATCAGAACAATATTACAACTATTTTTTAATTTATATTCAAATAAATCAAGTTTTTTTCATTTTA
>JBBRCQ010000088.1:0-12412 GCA_038204725.1 Bacteroidales bacterium
TTGGTCTGTCGTGATAGTCATTCTTAGAAAATTGTTGAATAATCTACTAAGGTAGTGATTATCAACGACATGACCAAATTTATTTTAACTTATTTTACTGAATATCAGAAATTTATTTAATTATTTAACGGAGTATTGAAACATAAGACACTCATTTAATACAAAAAGTTGTATGCACACCACGCTTTCTGTTAGAAAGAGGTAGTATGCATACACATTTTTTTGATGTTAATGATTAATAATAATTTGTTTTACAAGTACATGTTGATTGTTTTCGCGGATTTCAACAAAGTAGATACCCTGCGCATAGTTGCTTACATTTAGTTTATACACTCCTGATGCATTCCCGATTTTAATTTCAGTTACGGGTCTGCCGGTTGCGTCATATACCTGAATGCTTCTGTTGTTTGCAAGATTATCATTGGCAAACCTATAGCTTATATTTACTTCGGTACTGGCCGGATTGGGGACTATGTTCAGTTGAGTGATATAGTCTGTAGCCTCAGCTTTAGGTGCAAAAGGAATAGGTTCACTGCTTTTATAGCCGCATGGTTCAGCATCAGATTCAATATAACCGATACAATGTTCACCATTGTTGCAAAAAGTTTCGATTTTAATTAAAATATGCGGATTGTTTATAAAAATATCTGAATTAGGAAATTCAGCATAAATCTGATTAAACCCTTGCGATAATTGTGCAGGATTTTGCTGATAGGTATTAACAATCGGTAGTTTTGTAATGGGATCCAATATGAAAATGTTGTAATACGAAACGTTGCAATTTGCTGTGTTGTAGAAATTCAAATTCATAGAGTATCCAATACCATTGCAATATACATTAACATTCTGCATTTCAACAAAGCAACATTCTTCTTTCATCTCAACACTCATAATGCCACTTTGCTGATAGCACAATCCATTATCAAGACCCCATTGGTAATCGCCTGATCCGGATCCTCCTGACTCTCCACCTGTATAATTGTCGAGCCAGAGTGGTGCACACAACTGACTGCCTGAACCGCCTAAACCGTTGTTGGGATTGGCGATGTTAGTATTGCCGTTTGTAGTTATCAACCATTCCCAGTAGTTGAAGGTTTCATGCGAAGGTGCATTTACCCATTTGGGAAGTTCGTCAATACAATAAGAATAACAACCTACAGGGAAACGCCAGAAATGTGTACTGGGTGCCAGAGGAACATTTAAATCGGCATGGCTTTTACAGCCATATTGGTCAGTTAACCATACCCGATAAGGACCACCGTGGGTTACCTGTATTGCAGCACCACTTTGCCCATCGCTCCATGTAAAGTTATTGCCGGGTGAGGCATTTAGCTGAATTGTGTAAGTATTACAATCGATAACACTAAAACTGGTTGTGGGTGGTTGTGGCATATAATGCACTGTTACCTGATAAGGAGACGAAACAGAAGTACATCCGCCTGTTTGCGAAACGGTTAAGGTAAAAGTATAATTACCCGCCGGCAGGTTTGTAGTTATAGATTGCCCGGTTCCGCATGTTATATTGCCTGGATTGCGTTTCCATAAATAGGTAAGTCCGTTACCACCCGGTCCTTTGAGTGTAAACTGTTCGTAATCACATACATCCTGTACACCTGTAATTACTGCCTGAACAGGATACTTAAAGCTGACTGCTACAGGTGAAGGATTGATGTTTTTATAACAATACCTTGCATCTCTGAGCTGTACCCAATATGCACCCGGGTTAATTACACTGATTTTACTTATGGTAGTAAGCTGTATTTGATTGGTTTCTTTATACCATTGATAAGCAGTAGGAGAACCTCCATTTACATTTACAGTAATTTTAACCGGAGTTAAAGAACATGGTGGTGTTAATGGGTCAAGAATATAGCTTGGAGTGTTTGCACTTAAATTATTTCTCTCTATGTTCAGCGAAGTAGTTGCCGTTTTAGAGCAACCGAAGTTATCAGTAACGGTAAGGGTTACGTTTTTTAATTCAAAATCATTTAAAGGATAACTAATACCATACACTCTGTTAGCATGTTGTGCATGTAAACTTGTATTATCCCCAAAATCCCATACGTTAGTAGCAATACTGCCAGACGGGCTGCTGTTATTGGTAAATTTAACCTCTCTGCCTTCGCAGGATTTGGTATAGGGATATGTATCATTTTTAGTAAGAGTGCTAAAGGCGGCTAGAGGTAATGCAGGCACCACGATGGTCTGTGTTTTTACACAAGGATGTCCGCTGCCATTATCAACAGTTAATTCCACTGTAATGGTTGTGCCTGGAGTTAATGAATGAACAAAAGAAGGACTACCTCCTCCAACAACAGTGTTGTTTATTTTCCAAACCCTGGATGTAACAGACATATTTCCAAAAACCGGAGAATTATCGGTAAGTGTTAGGTTATAGCCATTCTGAGTTCCGTTACATGCCATTCCCCAATTAAAATCGGCAATGATAGGTACTAAAATGTTGCCAAATTTTGAGGTGCTGCAATCAGGTCCTCCCAGAGTTGCATTTTTATAGGTTACAATAAGTTGTATCTGGTATATCCCCGGTTGACTGATAGTATAAACAGGAGAAATGTTTTTTGTACCATTGAGTTGATAATTTACACCGTTTAAAAGCCATTGAAAACTCACAATATTTCCACCAACAGTCCCTAATGTAGTGCAATTAGCATGAACCTCACCACAGTTTAATAAAGTAGTTGTAAAGTTGGTGATACCGGCAGGTCCCTGAGCATTGCAGGAAGAAGGATTGCAATTGTTAGCGGACAATACAGTTTTGATATTTGTTTTGGTAGTACAACCCGTAGCAGTATTGGTAACAACTACCCAGTATGTTCCAAAACTTGAATTGGCAGCAGGCGTTACATTCGGTAGATTGTTTGTAATCGTATACGTTGGGAATGTTGTACCTGCTATTACTTTAGCAGGAAGTGATGTGCCTTCTTCCAGAAAATACCACTTATAAGTATAGGTTCCGGTAGAAGTATTGGAAATGGTTGTAGGCAAACTGAACGGATCAGTAGGAGGACATATCACGGTTAATCCTCCGGGAGAAATTGAAGCATTGGGTTGGGGTTTTATTGTTATCGTGGTAAAGGATGCAGCAGAAACAGCACTGTTGCAGCTACTCACAACTTTAACACTTACAGTATAAATATTATCTCCATTGTTAAAATTAGTATAGTTTGGATTGGGAGTAACAGAATTGGAAGTAGTTGTGACTGTATTTCCATTTCCAAAATCCCATATAAATGATGCCGGGTTTGCTCCTGCTGTTGTAGCTGTATATGTAACAGGCATACCGCTCCATATACTTGTATTTGCCGGTGTAAGCGAAGTAATGGAAGTAGCTGCCTGAATGGTAACAGGTAAATAAATAAGTGTATTTTGACCACATTTAGTAACCTGGCATCTGACTTCACAACTGGAAGAAGTACCAATGTGATTAAAAGTAACATTTACAGAAGTAGTACCTTGTCCTAAACTAATGCTACCCATTTGGGCAGGGTAAACGCTCCATTCGTAAAATTCACCTATAAGGCCATTTGTCAGGGTTAAATTAAAGCTTTCGGTGGCATCTTCGCAAACAGTAGGGGTAGGATCTGGAGATTTTGTAATAGTACCACTTACTACTATATGAGTAATGGGCATGATACGACCTTCTGATGTACAGCCTGGTAAATGATCCCAGCTACGGGTAGCCGTTAGCATTTTTGTACCGGTGGTATTCCAGTTTATAGAAACAGGGTTTCCTGTAGCAGTGGTAGCTGAAGTGCCTGATACAACACCGCCTGTAATTGTCCAGTTTACAATAGTATTGGGTAATGCATCCACTGTATAGGTATAAGGATAATTGAGGCAAACAGTAGCATCACCAATAATGGCAGTAGGCTTAGCAGGTGGGTTCACTACTTTTACTGTTACGGGTTCAGGGTCACAAAAATTTGCCTGATTGATAGCATATATAGTATAAGTGCCTATTGTGTTAAATATGGTTGATAAGAGAGTAATACTACTGGCATTGTTTGCTGAGTATTGAGTAAAGAAACTTCCATTTGGTTTAATCACTTTCCAATCCGTTATGCCTGATCCTGAAGGTGGATTGGAAACAGAACAAGTAATTGAACTATTTATACAGCTTTCTTTTGGTGCTGTGATAACAGGTTGCAATCTTGTATAAACATCAATTATAGCTGTTCCGGCACATTCAGTAACAGTGTTAACGTAGTTGCATATTATTTGAAAAGTACCTGTAGTATTTCCTGCATTAATTTCAATTTCATGACTGTTTTCGGAAAAGGATTGCATAATGGCTCCGGTATTATTGTTAATAATATCCCATGTATAATCCGTAGCAGGCCATGCAGGTAATTTGTATTTATAGTATGAGTTTGCACAAACTGTAGTGAGTCCATCTATGGTGCCAACAATTTTTACAACAGGAACTCTGAGTGTTGCATTATTCGGACAACCACCTTCGCAGGGTTCATTCCATAATGAAACATATCCAAAGCCATCAGGGCCTATATTATCCCATTTTACGGTTACTTCAGGTTCATTTTGATTTGATATTTGATTTCCTCCTGTAATTATCCAAACATATTCACCACATGGTGCATCAGTATTGTAAATTGCAATATTGTTTTCGCATTCTACAGCAGTACAATAAATTTTAGGACTGGAAGTTTCTAAAACCCTTATCATACAGTAATCATAACTAACACATCCACATTCGTTGGTTACTTTTAATGTTACAGTATAATCTCCTGGAGTAGCATAAATATGTGATGGATGTTGCAGGGCAGATGTGGTTGAACCATCTCCAAAATCCCATTCCCAAAATAAAATAAGAGAATTTGGACTTGCTGTTGATAAGTCAGTAAAATTTACTTCATGGTTTAAACAGATTTCGTAAATTTCTCCTGCTTCTAAATTAATAGATGTGTTATCTACATTAAAATCAGCAATGGGTGTTTCTATCTTTGAAATACAAATTGTTTTTGTTTTTGGCGTACAATCTATTTCGCAAAATTCGGTTACTGTGATATTCCCTGTACCTGCAGGTCCCCATTTAACGGTTACATCAGTAAGTTGATTTGAATAAAAAGAACTATTAGTTAATGTAGTTGTATTGGATGGATAAAATACCCCACCGGTAACTGCCCATTCAAATCGACTTGGTATATACCAGGTAGGTAATATCGAATTTGCATGGTACAATACAGTGGAGTTTTCACAAACATTTACACATCCATTTTCATTATCTAAAATAATATTACCTGATTCTTTGCGTGCCGGCAGCTGACATCCGACTTCAGAAGTAGTTGTAATAAATGGATTAAGTGCTTCGTATACATCCTCCCAGCTAGAAGCTGAAGTGTTGTTGTTTCCGGTTACAATAATTTGAAAACCACTAGCATTCATCCATTGAATCTGAACCTGGTTATTTGGCAAAGTCATTATTGTGTTTTGACCGGCAGGAGTGATATTCCAGGTGTAGTTTACTCCACTCACTGCATTTAAAAGCGTATATGTTTTTGTTTCTCCAACACAACACATTCCATAACCGTTGTTTTCAGAAATGTACAGAGCCTGTGCTTTCGCTTCAAACCCGGATAAACTTATTAACACAATTAACAATAGTACTATACATGTATAGCACTGTTTACTTTTTTTTTCATAAATTTTCTTCATTTTTGTAAAATTAGAGTTTAAAAATTAAATTTTAAATTGGTTCATAGTACAGAAAGTTTTTTAAAATAAATATTCTATTTAAACTTTACCATTTTGATTTTTTTACCTCCTCCTTTTATTGGTTTCTCGCGCAAACATAAATACAAATCAAGGTTTTGCAATGCAAATATTTATGTTTGTGACATTATTATGACATGTTGTAAAAACATTTTTCAACATCTTGATTTTCAATAGCAAAAAAAATGGAATGTAAAAATGAATTATTTATAAAGTATTTTTTTTCTAAAATTTTTAGTAGCAAATTCAGTTAAATATTTTATATATTTGCAAAACCGTTAAATGCTATATTTTTAAATGATAGTATATTTTGACAGTTGTTGTGTACAATGTTTTAAACAAAAAAATATGGAAACAATAAAGTATCTCATAGTGGATGACGAACCTTTACCACATCAAGCACTTAGAATTTTACTCAAAAATTACGAACAGATGCAATGTATAGGTAATTGCTATAATGCATTTAAGGCGCTTGCTTTTATAAAGGAAAACAAGCCTGATTTAATTTTTTTGGATATGGATATGCCCGACATGAATGGCATGGAATTATTAAAAAACATTAATCAACCCATTAAAGTTATAATCACAACTGGTCATTCCGATTATGCTATACAGGGATATGAATTTGGGGTAGTTGATTTTTTGCTAAAACCCATCAAAGCCGAAAGACTTTATAAAACAATGACCAGAGTATTTGAATCTTTTACTTCATTCAATGAAATCAGAAACGAAGAAAACTCTGATTCCGAGAATGATAAACGAGTTTATGTTTTTGGAACTGATATTAAAAATAAGGTTAAAAAAATTTTTCTCGATGAGATTTTATATATTCAGAAAAATGGAAATTACCTTGACATTCATTCATGTAATGGGGAAGTTTTACAATACATGAATTCATTAAAAACGATTATTAGGATTTTGCCGGAAGAAGACTTTTCTTATGCCAATCAAAGCGTTATTATTTCGAAAAAGAATGTCAAAAGTATAGAAGAAAAAAACGTAGTTATAAATGACAAAATTGTGATAAAAGTAAGTCCTGGTTATCTTAAGAAACAGGGGAAAATGCAGAAAGGTTAATTATTAATTATTACTGGTAATTAAGACTTTACCATTAACTATTTTTCTATTATTTATTTTCTCTTTTCTTTTTTACTAATAACCATTAACTATTTTTCTATTAACTATTAATGGGAATCAAGGTTTAGAAACTATCATTTTATACAGCTTTAGATTCCTCACTTCGTTACTAATTACAAGTTTTTATAAATATCATATTTTCATTGAGATACTAATTCTGCTTTTAATTCTTTCGCTGTAAAGTTTATTAAATTAAATGGATAAAATTAATCATTTGTCATTTACCTTCAAGCATTTTTTTAATTGTTAAGACTCGGAATGACAGTTTTATCTTTTAAAAGTGAAGAAAAATGGACGGCGAAGCAGTCCATTTTTCATTATTAAAACTACAGATGGCTGTCATTCCGAATGGAGCGAAGCGGAATGAGGAATCCCCATACAAACCACTATTAACTATCATTCTAACAGGAGCGAAGCAGAATGAGGAATCCCCATACAAACCACTATTAACTATCATTCTAATAGGAGCGAAGCGGAATGAGGAATCCTTTTATTCTATAAAGTCTCATTGTTAATGTGTTTGGCAAATTGCATCACTTACTTATTTAAATTTCAACCCTTGATTCGCATTATTAGCAAATAACTATTTCTTAGTTACCGAGCACAGCTGTTTCCAGCACCAGTCGCACTTTATAAATCCCATTCTCCAGAGATGTCTCCAACTGATGTTTGTTGTCGTAAAACAACTTCAACCTGTCACTTGTATTTCTTAATCCTTTATTGGTGGAAGAGATAGATGTATCCATGGTGGATCGTGTATTGTTTTCGCAACTAAAAACGAGACTGTCATCGGGCAGACATTCCAGATGTATATGAATATAGCCCCTTCCTTCGTTGTCGGTATATTTAAAAGCATTGTTAACATAGGCTTCAAAAATCATTGGGGGTACTTTTATTCCATTAGTTTCTCCCTGAACAGAAAATGAAAACTCAATATGCTGATGTCTTTTCTTTTCCAGTTCGCTATAATTTTTTAAAAATTCAATTTCATGGTCCAGCGCTACCCATTCGTTTTCGCTATCAGATACCACATATCGCATTAAGTCGGATAAATTCATAACCAAATCTGCTGTTTTTTCCGACCGAACCATTGCAAGGGCATAGATGCTATTTAATGTATTAAAAAAGAAATGTGAATTGACCTTGGATTTTACCATATTGATCTCGGTACGCATTTTTTGTTTTTCCAAACTGTTAATTTTATCCATAAATTTATTAGCACGGATGGCATCCCGATAGATCCTAAACATGGTAAAGAAACCAACGAACAATGCATTCCTGAAAAATATCCCAAAAAGGTTCCAGCGAAATATACCCGTGTGATATTGAGGTTCTACATTTTTGGCGTAAAGAACGATATCATCTTTAAGCATTAAAAATTCTACAACGGTATTCAAAAATAACAATGGGATTAAAATTAAAAAGTAGTTGAAAAATTTTTGTTTAGAAAAAAAACGGGGAATCATCCAGAAATAATTGAGATAAATAATACCAATGATGAGAAGTAAAGAAAAATATTCTACTTTACTATCCATTGGAGGTAAACGCAAAAAAGAATTGTTTACAAAATAGTAAAATGTAATGATCCAAAAGACCAGATGGAGTAGAATTTCAACTATTGTTTTCTTTTTCATTGGGTGAGTACTTTTTTACAAAAGTAAAAAAAAGCAAACAATTTTCACAATATAAGTAATGTGAAAGATAAAATGTCGTATTTTAATTATTCGCTTTTTTATTTATTTTTTACTTTTTTCTTGATAAAAAAGTAACAATCCCGAAGTTTCGGGATAAAATCCCTGCGCAATACAAGTTATAGCGAAATAAGCATTTTGCCCATGATTTTATTAATTAACTTCGCTATACTGTATTGCTTGCTAGTCCCACCGCTATTTTAAATGCTTGTTTTGTAGCGTAAATTCTATAATGTCGGTCCTTCTTCGTAGTAAAGCTAATTGTATAATTTAAAAGACTAAAATTTAATTTCAAGAAAACTATTTTATCAAAACTTTCAACATTATAAGTTCTCAATTAAGAGAAAAAGAAACTTTCAAAATACGACATTATATTGTTTTTATTACTTATGTTGAATATTGCAATAATCTAAAGAATCCCAATTTGAAAAAATAAATAATATAGGTGATCGAGTGACTCAATGTCGCCCGATCACTTACGGAATCTGTTATAAATTCTCAAACATAGCTTCATTGGTAAATGTAATATTAACATACTTAAATTGGTTACTTTCGTCATCTCTTTCCAGCATTTGTTCGGGAATGTTGATCCAGATGTAGCCATTTTCAAATTCACTGTTTTCGATATAGAATGAACGGGCAGGCATATAGTAAAAGGCTTCATCTGTTGGTTCGTAATCATTCAGACCGGTTGCAGCATATTCTTGATTTTCCTGATTGTCGGGCTCTACTTTACTTATTGCTACACTCGCGTTTGAACCACATTTGTTACCCCAGGCCTGACAATCAACATGTTTTCTCGCACCTCCAATCATCACACAACCACTACATTCCGAAGAGTTATGCCCTACTTTAGACGATAATGCATAGTTTCCTGAGTAGCCGGGTAAAGATTTCAGATTACCCATATTATGACCAGTGGCATTGTTTACTGATTTTTGAATTGAATGAATCCCTTCTTTTTCTTTAACACAGGATGCGGTTAATATTCCCATAACGCATACCAATCCTAAAATTACATTTGTTTTTCTCATTATTTTTTTATTTGATTGATGAATAATGAGGCAAATGTATTTGCATATTATTAACAACGCAAACACTTAGCTATAAATATGACATCTGTATGACATCTTTAAAAACATTTTTATAGCTATCTGATTATCTGGTTATAAAAAAGATGTCCCAAAAATCACATTTCGATTTTCGGGACATCTTTTAGGGATGCTTTCCTTTGCGAAAAACATTTTCTAACTCATAAAATGCATCAGCCTGCTATGAAAATATTTGAGCTGAAGTGTATCTTTGTTCTGCGCGGCTTGCAATTGTGTTTATTGTATAGCCTTGAAATATATGTTTAAAAACGGAAAACGGGAATAGGCTGTTACAGTATATATATATATATATATATATATATATATCAGGAAATTGAAAATAAGCATACGGAATATGCTATGTATGTACTTACGGACTAAATGTATGAAAATGTTCAATTTTTCAAGTATTTCTCGTTGCAAATATAATAAAATTACTTTAACTTGTTAAAATTAATTTAATTATTTTTATTTTATTATTTAATAATTTTCAAAAAACTATCAATAATCTTATATAGCTGGTATTGTTAAAACTTATACGTATCAATATAATCAAAAATTCTATTGTATGGTTTGTATTATTATTTTGTTTTCAATTTATAATTTTACATCAAAGATAGTTTATCGATATGAAAGGATATTTACGGTGCTGTGACGATGCACACTAACATAAAAAACGTTTTTGATGGTGCTGTGACGATGCACACTATCGTAAAAAACGTTTTTGATGATGCACACTGTCGTAAAAAACGGTTTTATGTTTTTTGTAATCGGCTTATCCCTATCAATATTAATTCAACTTTACATTAATCAATACTGTTAAACCAGGATTTCATCAAAGAAGGCAAAAAAAGCGTTGAACAACATATCAAAGAAATTGATGCCGACCTAAAAGTTACCGCTTTCAAAAGACTCATATTAGGTGCCTAATTAAAACACCTTTACTTATAAAAAAAAGCTGTCTGAAATTCAGGCAGCTTTTACACTGATTTTTATTCCTTCACAAACTTCCCATTGATAACTTTTCCATGATCCGTTAACAGCCTGTAATAATACATTCCTTGCTGAAAATCCTGAATACTGAAGGTGTTTTGAGCGGAAGAGCAATGCTGTTGCAATACGGTTTGACCTAAGGCATTGAATATGCTTAGCTGATAATTGCTGTACATCCCGGTATTAAAAGTAATGGATGCTTGGGCAGGATTGGGATATACTAAAATTTCGCTTTGCTTTATTTTTTCGTTGATACCCAATGAACCTGTTACATTTCCGTTTATGTCTACTTTCAGGAAAAAAATATCTGTTGCAGAAAAATCAGTTGAATTATGCCAATCCCATACAGTGCCAGTTATAAAACAACCTCCATCAGTGGTTTTTGTTATATTGGAAACTGTTACTAGTTTATCCATGCTATAATATTTCTGCCAGTTAACAGTACCATTTATTGAAAAATTCCATAAAAAAATAGTATTATCTTGAGGAACCGTAAAGTCTGAACCAAGCGAATAAGTAGTACCTGTTACAAAAATGGAATCATTAGTTGAAAAAGCAATACAATCTATTAAGGATAATTCAATTTCATTGTTAAAATCTTTTATCACTTTAGAACCAATTAAGTTCCCATTTTTGTCTCGAATATATAAAATGACAAAATTCACCCAATATGGCGGCTGATAAAACGAAGTATTAACAGGATGTATGTATACAGAATCATTTAAAGCAATAGCTCCTGGTCCTCCCCATATATAATCAGCATTAGCACGCTTCCAAACTACAGAATCGACATTTAAATCATTTTGTTTAATTTTTATAATTTCATTTTCTGTAATAATATGAAACGATTGATTAGATGCCATTTCAATGACAGAAATGATTCCATATTCATATAATGTAGAATAAGAATTTTCTTTGATAATATTAAAGTTGGAATCTAACATCCAAATGACCATATTTATACTATCAATAGGATTAATTAAAACAAAGGTTAGGATTAGTTGATTTTGAGAAGTTATCAATGGATATGCTGTATATAAAAATTGGAATGTATCTTCATTCCCTAATATTGTATCACGTATAATATTTAAATCTTCATCTATATCTACTAACCATATTCGTTTTTTATCTGTTATAGTATCTTTTTCAAATCCCCTTCCAATGATATGATTATTAAAGTAAAAAAAATCATTCAAAATATAAATCTTAGAACTGTTATAATTATGTTTTCTTAATTGTAAACTGTCAATTACATTGCAATTGCTATCCAATTTTAAAATAATCACCTTATATGCATTCTGATTCTCATTCCACTGTCTGACTGGAACAAAATAAGCATTTTTATTTACTTCAAAAATATCGGTTGGATTTTCACTTAATGAAGAACCCCAACTCTTCGAAAAATGTTGGTTTTGAGCAGCTAAAAAACTTAATTGCAATATTAAAATAATATATAGAGTTATTCTTTTCATAATCCTGTTTTTTAATTAAAACAAACAAAACTTTTCCATATTTTTTAATCACTGTTGTCCGATAAAAAATAAAGAGAAGGAAGTTATAAACTTCCTTTCTCCTTTTTTATTTGTAGTTTTGTTTCGCTAAAAATATATACTACAATGAGCAAAACTACACATTTTTTTGGACAATCGGTTTTCGGACAGCTGATTTCTTTAATTGATACAAATATTATTTCAAAAGCAGCCCAAATCTGTCAGTCAGACCGATATGTGAAAAAGTTTAAGACTAAAG
>JBBRCQ010000089.1:0-12270 GCA_038204725.1 Bacteroidales bacterium
TAAATTGTTCATCAAATAATCCTTTTTTACCTTGCTTTTTATAATCTTGTAATGTTGCCATTTTTTTGCAGTTATTTATATGCAAATATACACTTATTTATTTGAATTACAATGATTTAATTTATAGAACTCCCCTTAATACTAAAAAAGTAAAGCCCTTCGGAATATTAATCCAAAGGGCTTTTCAATTAAATACAAAATAATCAAATGACTATTTCAGCCATTTATCTAACCATTTATAAAAAGTACGTTGCCACAGAATACCATTCTGAGGTTTTAGTACCCAATGGTTTTCGTCAGGGAAAATGAGCAATTCAGCAGGTATGCCTCTCAATTTAGCAGCATTGAATGCCTGCATACCTTGAGAAGCCAAAATACGGTAATCCAATTCGCCATGGATACAAAGAATGGGTGTATCCCATTTATCTACAAAACGGTGAGGAGAGTTGGCATAGCTTTTTTGAGCAATTTTATTGTTCTTATCCCAGAATGGACCACCCAAATCCCAGTTGACAAACCACATTTCTTCGGTTTCAAGGTATTGTGCTTCCAGATTAAACATGCCATCATGAGATATAAACGCTTTGAAACGTTTATTGTGATTTCCGGCAAGCCAATAGACTGAAAAACCGCCATAACTTGCACCTACGCAACCCAGTTTATCTTTGTTTACATAAGGAAGTTTGCAGGCTTCGTCGATAGCTGTCAGATAATCTTTCATATTCTGTCCACCGTAATCACCGCTGATCTGTTCATTCCATTTCTGTCCGAAACCAGGTAAACCGTGACGATTGGGAGCAACGATAATATAACCATTAGCTGCCATCATCTGAAAGTTCCATCTAAAACTCCAAAACTGGCTTACAGTGCTTTGTGGTCCGCCTTCGCAATACAATAAGGTAGGATATGTTTTGGTACTGTCGAAGTTAGGAGGATAAATGATCCATTCGTGCATATCTTCATTGCTGGTTGTTTTAATCCAGCGTTCTTTAATTTCACCCATTTTAAGTTGAGCCAGTAATTCGTCATTGATAGTACTGATTTTGGTAATTTTTCCGTCAGCTGGATTCACAGTAACAATATCAACAGGATGCGACATCGACATTCTGGTGGCAACCAACACTTTTCCGGCTGGAATAACAGCAGTAATATCATGTATGCCTTCGGTGATTTTGCGGATGGTACCATTGGCTATTGCCAATTCGTAAATATCATCTTTTGCATGATAATCGCTGGTGAAATATATTTTACTTCCATCTTCCGACCAAGCCAAACCGGCAACATTCTGATCGAAAGTTTTGGTGTAATCTTTGATTTCTTTGGTTTTGGTATCGAAAATCATCAAACGGACTTTGTCGGCTTCGTAACCGTCGCGTTCCATACTTTCCCATGCAATTTTGCTGTTATCGGGAGAAAATACCGGTGACATATCATAGCCTTTCATACCTTCGGATATATTTATCGTTTGTTTACTTTCGAGGTTGTAAAGATAAATATCAGAATTGGTAGAAATACTATACGCAACTCCATTCAATTTCCGGCAAGTATAAGCAATAGTTTTGCCATCGTTGCTCCAGTTGATTTGCTCCATGCCGCCAAAAGGACGGTTGGGTGTTTCAAAAGACTCACCTTTCATTATATCTAATGAATTGCTAACACTACCTTCAGAATAGTTAGCCACAAACAAATGGGGATAGCTTTCAATCCAAGTATCCCAGTGTTTGTACATCAGGTCGGTGATAACTTTTCCACTGGCTTTGTCCAGATCCGGATACATATCTTTGGTGGTGGAATCTGTTTTTACTTGTTTTACAAACAAAATATTTTTACCATCAGTGGCATATTTAAAGCCTTCAAGATCACCTTCTTCTTTGGAAACCTGTTTGTTACCACTGCCATCTGCATTCATTTCCCAAAGTTGAGAACTACCGCTTTCTGCAGATAAATAGCCAATTTTTTTACCATCGGGACGCCAAACCACGTTGTACTCACTACCTGGTGTTTTGGTAAGTTGTTTCAAATCGCTGCCATCTGTTTTCATCGAATAGATTTCGGCATTTCCTTTGTTTTCTTTAATACTGTAATATTTCACAGTAAAAGTAACGGTTGATTTATCGGGTGAAACCGACACATCTCCGATGCGTCCGAATGACCATAAGGCTTCGGGAGTCATAATTCCGTCTTTAACTGTAATTTCGGGCTTGCCGATGAGATTGTTTTTGGATTGTTCTCCATTTTTTTTACAAGCTGTAGTAGCTATAATAAGCATACAGAGCAAATAAAGGGCTGTCTTTTTCATTTTAAATTTGGTTTGATAATTAAGCTGTAAAATTCGTAATTATTTTAGAATATATGCACAAAAAAATAAAAAACATTTATACATTCAACATATTTTAATTTTAAACTTTTATTTACAGTATCTTTATTGTCAACAAAAGAACAATTTAACTCATTCTGAAAAGTAAACAAATTTAAACTTTTGAACAGATGAAAGTAAGGATTTAAATATTAAAATATTAAATCAAAAGTGCGGAGGCAGCACTTAAATCACTGCCACAAATACCATGATTACATCTTTTAACTTTTCAAAAATACTTTTAAAAAGTATTTTTATTTTAATTTTCTTGTATAATTTTAGTCCTATTCAGGCTCAATCATGGCAAACTGTATTTTTTGACAATTTTAACAGAACCGACACAATGTTGGGAAATAATTACAATACAAGTGCCGAACACATCTCACAATCAGGTATTTTCAATAATGAAGTAAAAGTTACAAATGCATTTTTAACGCCAGCTTACTGGATTGTTGAATATCTGAATGACATCAACTTTGACAGCATAAGGGTGAGTTGTAAATTCAGGGCAAATAATACAAATTTTGGCTTTAGCATAAATGCCAGAGATAATGGGATTAACACATACAGTGCAGGAATAATGGCAAACACAGATACAATCGGAATATACAGCAGAGACTATGTGGGAAATAGTAATAAACTTTCAGGTGCAAAAGCCTTTTTTAGTACCAGCAAAACCTATTTTTTGCAGTTTACCCTCTTGCGTGATCATTTAAGTTTTAAATATGTAGAAGTTGGTCAAACAGATACGATAACTTTAAATACAACAAATGGGGCGTTAACCGGCAATAAAGTAAGTTTAAGCAGTTATTATTCTGCATTAAATGTCACCAACTATTTTGACGATTTCAGAATCGAATCCTTTACAAAAAATTTAGGCATTACAGCTATCAATACGCTTCATTATAATCTTTATCCGAATCCAGCAAATGATATGATTACATTGACTTTTAACAATTCAAACGAATCATCTTTAACGCTGAACATTTACACAATATTAGGCAAATTGGTAAAATCAATCATATTGGAGAAAAATCAACAAAAAATTCAGATTGAAGATTTAAGGATTGGAGTCTATTTAGTTGAAATTAAATTAAATAGTGCCTCAGAAAGACATACGTTAATTATTCAGAGATAATAATTCTAGAGATCCTTTTTCCATATTAGTAGAAGCTACATTCTCTTTTAAAGAATGTGCTTTTATTTGGATTGCAAATAATAATAATCTTAGATAAATAAAGAATCCTTCATTAAGTTAACCATCATTTATAAGTATTTTTCTTTGCATATACTTAAAAAAACTTTGTGTAACTTTGCATTCTTAACGTTAACCAAATCATCCAATCACCATGTCTATTTTAATCCAAAATATCAAATCCTTAGCAGGCATTCAATCAAATACTAAATTATTGCTCAAGGGCAAAGAGATGGCTCAACTGCAATGTATTGATAATGCATGGCTTTATATTGAAAAAGACAAAATTGCTGCTTTTGGAGAAATGTCTGACACTGCAGCCTTAACAGAAATCAAGCAAAAAAATAAGTTAAAGATTATTGATGCAAGTGGCAAAATGGTTTTCCCCAGCTTTTGCGATTCGCATACTCATCTGGTGTATGCCGGCAGCCGCGAAATAGAATACATCGATAAAATAAAAGGACTTTCGTATGAAGAAATTGCAAAACGAGGCGGTGGTATTTTAAATTCATCAGCCCGATTGCACAATACTAGCGAGGATGAACTGGTAGAAAGCGCCATGCAAAGATTGAATGAAATCATCGCTTATGGAACAGGTGCTGTTGAGATAAAAAGTGGTTATGGCTTGTCGACCGAAGACGAATTAAAGATGCTCAGAGTCATCAAAAAATTAAAAGAAATCAGTCCTTTAACGATAAAAGCTACTTTCCTAGGAGCCCATGCAGTTCCAGCAGCATACAAAGGCAAACAAGGCGAATATGTTGATTTAATTATCAACGAAATGATACCAATGGTGGCTGCCGAAGAATTGGCTGATTACATTGATGTGTTTTGCGATAAAGGTTTTTTTACAGAAGATGAAACTGAAAAAATGTTGATGGCAGGCATGAAATATGGACTCCGTGCAAAAATTCACGCCAATGAACTGGATTATTCCAATGGTATTCAGGTAGGTGTAAAATATAACGCACTCTCTGTAGATCATTTAGAATATACAGCAGCCAGGGAAATTGCATGTTTACAGGATTCAGAAACCATGCCTACTTTATTGCCGGGTGCAGCTTTTTTCCTTGGAATGCCTTATGCTCCGGTTCGCAAAATGATTGATTCAGGCTTACCGGTAGCAATGGCGAGCGATTTTAATCCAGGCTCCTCCCCTTCGGGCAATATGCAACTGATACTTTCGCTGGGATGTATCAAATACCGAATGCTTCCCGAAGAAGCCATCAATGCAGTTACCCTCAACAGTGCATATGCAATGGGTGTAAGCGAAGAACTGGGCAGTATTACTGTTGGGAAAATTGCCAATGTATTCATCACCCAACCCATTCCTTCCTACGAATACATGCCCTATTCTTATGGTAACAATAAAGTGGAAACCGTGATCTTAAACGGAAAATTGATTTGATGGCTTAGTATTGAAAATTATGAATATAAAAACCTCGTATCACAACGAAGCCATCAAACACCTAATGTACCGGCATTTTGAACAGGAATATTTTTTCCAGACTTCCCGCAGCAGCGGACCAGGCGGACAAAACGTAAACAAAACAGAAACCAAGGTAGAATTGCGTTTCAATGTTGATAATTCTGCTTTGTTGAGCGATGAAGAAAAAGAACTGATTAAATACCGTCTGAAACAAAGAATCAATGCAGATGGATATTTACAGATTATTGTGCAGGAAAGCCGCAGCCAGCTTACCAACAAACAATTGGCCGAAGAACACTTTTACGAAATACTCTTTAAGGCACTTAAAAAACATACCGTTCGTAAAGCAGGTAAACCCACTTTTGCATCTGTAAAAAGAAGACTGGTTACTAAAAAATACACTTCCAAAATCAAAGTACTACGTTCCAAAAACAAATTATCGGATCACGAAATGGAATAAAAGTTCCGGATCAATAACACCTTTAACCATTGAAATCAAATAAGATTTAACGATATCTTAATTTTGAATATTGCAATTTTGAGACTATCTTTGCATCCAACCAAAATATTATTGTATGCGTAAGGTAAGATCTCAGACAAAAGTAATAGCGACCGTTGGTCCTGCTTGTTCAAGCAAAGAAGTTTTATTGCAAATGATAGAAGAAGGTGTGGACGTTTTTCGTCTCAATTTTTCTCATTCCGACAAAACTGAACATCAAAAAATAATCAATATTATCAATGAGTTGAATGTTGAGTATAACATCAACGTTGCTATTTTGGCCGATTTACAAGGTCCTAAGCTCAGAATCGGTGAAGTAGAAAACAATTATGTGGAAATCAAAGACGGTGATTCCATTAGTTTTGTAACCACCAAATGTCTTGGAAACAAAGATCAATTGTATATGAGTTATGCTGAATTTCCTATAGATGTTAATATTGGTGATAGCATACTGATTGACGACGGGAAAATTCAACTGGAAGTAACCGCAACCAATCGCAAAGATATGGTTAAAGCACGGGTTATTTATGGAGGTATCCTTTCATCGCGCAAAGGAGTAAATTTGCCCAATACCAAAATTTCGTTGCCGAGTATGACAGCTGAAGACATTTCCAATGCACTGTTTGCCATCGAAAATAATGTTGACTGGATTGCACTTTCTTTCGTCAGAAATGCAGAAGATGTCAATGGATTGAAAGAATTGATCAAAAGCAAAAACGGTACTGCAAGTGTAATTGCTAAAATTGAAAAGCCTGATGCACTGGAGGATTTGGACAATATTATTGATACTGCTGATGCCATTATGGTTGCCCGTGGCGATTTAGGCGTTGAAGTTCCCTTCGACAGAGTTCCATTGATACAGAAGAAAATTGTTAACAGATGTATCAGTAAAGCCAAACCTGTAATTATAGCCACTCAAATGATGGAGAGCATGATTACCAACTTTCGTCCTACCCGTGCCGAAGCCAATGATGTTGCCAATGCAGTACTGGATGGTGCAGATGCTTTAATGCTCAGTGCCGAAACTTCTGTGGGTAAATTCCCTGCTATTACCATCCGCAGCATGCAACAAATTATCGACTGGACCGAAAACAATGGTTTTCCTTACAATAAAGAACATGCTCCGCAAGAGAATACAAAACGTTTCATGGCCGAATCTATTTGTTATCAGGCTTGCAAGACGGCTCATCAAACCAATGCCAATGCTATAGTTACTTTTACCCATTCGGGTTATACAGCTTATAAGATTTCGAGCCATAGACCCGAAGCCGATATTTTTGCCTTTACCAATAACAAAATTTTATTAAGGAAAATGGCGTTGGTATGGGGTGTTCGTGCTTTTTACTGTGATGATTTCAACAATATGGATGAAGCCATTAAATATGCCCGTCAATTGTTGCAAAAAAACAATTTGGTAAACAAAGACAATATAATTGTTAGTGTTGGCAGCACTCCTTTGAGCGAAAAAGGAAGCACCAACATGATAAAATTAGGTATTGTATAAATAATCTATATGAATCCCAAATGATTCCTTCAGCAAAGCTAGCTGAAGGATAATTTATACAAAAAAAGAGACTGTATCAAATAAGATGCAGTCTCTTTTTTATTTCAACAGAATCCTCTATTTGATTTCATGTTTTTGAACATAGTTTCTCAATTCGGAATCGTTTTCCAATTCGTTGCTAACAAATTCGTCCATATTCAAACCGTTTTTTTCAATTGCGTTTACAAACAGTTTGGTGAAATTGCTCAATTTTTTGGCATCGCGTTTACCATCTCTTGTTTCAATGTATTCAAGAATCAATTTATTGTATCTTAAACGGTGTTCGCCTTTATAATGAACAACTGTCATTTCTCCATTGATAGCGGTAAAACTCAATGGATATTCTTTGGGATGGAAAATCACAAAGAACCAATGCCAAATAATAATTGCAAGGGTAGCCAGAATAGCTTCATAAAAATGTACAATTTCACTTACTTTAATAAACCAAACCGGAGCCCAGTTTCCGCCAATAGTTGGAAACCATAATACAAGTCCTGTTAAACCCATTACCAAAGTTCCCCATATCAAAGCCCAATACTCCAACTTTTCCATATAATTGTAATTATCATATTCGGGATGTTTCTTTTTGAGATGCAGATAATACAACATGGTATCTTTCATTTGTGTGAGATCGCTTAAGTTGGGGAACAATCCAAACAAAACATCGCGTCCTCTGGCAGTAATCAATAAATAAATCACATGATAAACTGATAAAAGAATCATTACAACTGCAGAGATCCTATGAACCCATTGGCGGATAATTTCGTTAAAGCCCAGCTTATACATTAATTCTCCCATCACACTATCTGGAAATTTCAGAAGAAAACCTGTAAGTGCCAAAACAATAAATGAAGTCAACAGCAAAGTATGTTGAATCAGTTCATTTTTTGTAAAACGAGGGATGCGAATCTGGGTTTTTGATCTAATGTATCTGGCACGTAATTCATGAATAAAAATCATCAAATTATGAAGTATCATCCAGCCAACAACAATAATAATTAACCAGAAATACACTTTCCTTACAATGGATTCTATATCAGCTGCTGATCCTTTAGGAGTGGTATGTGTATAACTGTTGGCAAATGTTAAGGATGCATTGGTATGGCATTTTTTGCAGGTAGCCAATATATTCTGATCATTTATTGAAGATTCAGCATGAGATTTTGGTAATATTTTGTGTACATTATGACAATCCACACACATTGCGGAATTTAAATTTCCACGCGATGAAGCTAATCCATGGTAGCTGTCCATATAACTCTTAACATTCATATTCTCCAGTCCATAACGCTGAGAGAGCAATAAATTCTGATGACATTGCAAACAGGTATTATCCTGAATTTTTTTCATCTTTTCTCTTTTATTTACAGTATTAATCTCCTGAATGTTGTGTTCGCTATGACAATCATTACAAGAAGGAGCGCTTCTGATTCCTTTTTTAACTGCAATCCAGTGGATTGATTTTTTATAATCTTCTGTAATTTCTTTGTGACATTGTTCGCAGGTATTGGGTAAACCAATCGCCGAAATTTTTGATCCCAACTGAACTCTGTTTTTGATATCATGTTTACCATGGCAGGTTATACAAGTTGCAGAATTTTTACTTCCCGACATAACCAGTTTACCATGAACACTCTTGCCATACATCTTTCCGGGTTGGTTTGCAGAAAATCCATATTTTTCGATAAATGCTTTATTATCGTGGCATTTACCACAAGTTGAAATCAGATTTGTAGGATATACTTTACTTTTTTTATTTTTTACAGCATCAATACTATGCGAACCATGACAATCCCAACATTGTGCCGCTTCATTGATACCTTCTGTTAAAGATAAACCATGTATACTTTCTTTATGTTCTTTGGCAATCGCACTATGACACAAATAACAATCTGCTAAAACACCATCTTTAGGCCCTTTTTGGTGATTATTCAGATTATTCACAACATAGCTGTGACAATTAGAACACGAAAGATTTTTATGAATAGATGTTGATAATTCCTGTTTGTGATTCTTTTTGGTATGACAAATGGCACAATTTTCACTGGTTTTAATTACTGTATGATAGGGTACTATCATTACTCCAGGTTTATGACACTTTCCACAATAAGCTTTCTCTTTATCGGTAACTTTGTCAGGCGCCACAATCTTATGTGTTCCGTGGCACGATTTACAATTAGGTGCTTTTTCTTCAGGAATATGCATTAATTTACGATGCACATCATTTTTCATTTGTGCATTTAATGCCGCGTGACATTGTTTACAATCAACTTTTTTGGCAGATCCGGCAGCATGTTCTTCCGTTAAAATATCATTGTGACAATCACTACATTTTATAACTTTATCATGCACTGTTTTTGCAACCAGATTTTCATGACAATCCAGACAATTGATCTCCTGAGACTTCGTTGGAAGAATAGAAACTATCATTATAATAATAAAACAAAAAAAGCTTAGCAACGTTTTTCTCATAGCAGTGAAATAATTTTATGGTTCATCTTTATCTTATGAAGTATTATTGATCATGCATGCATCTATATAAATCTGGATGACTCAATGATTTCATAAATCTTTGTTAAAAGTTGATTTTTAATAATCTACAAATTTAAAAAATATATTTAAATTCAAGCCTAAAGTTAACAAATATCACTTATTTTAATGATTAATATAGTATGTTTATATGATAAATCTATGCATAATTGAGGAAACTATCCCTTTTTCGAAGTAGTTAATAATAATTTACTAAATTTGCAATTGAACTTTTATAAATTATACCCGATTCATATTGGGATACAAGTTATAAAGATCATAAAAAAGTCTTTTATTTAAATAGTTAAAATTTGAATCAATGAAACTTTTGATTATTGAAGATGAGAAATCTTTGAATGAATCTGTTGTTGAATATTTACATGAAGACGGACACATTTGTGAAGCTGTATATACTTATAATGATGCTATAGAAAAGATAGAATTATATGATTACGACTGTATTGTAGTGGATATTAATTTACCAGATGGCAATGGTTTGGATGTGATCAGGCGTGTTAAAAAAAGTTCTAAAACCATGGGCATCATCATTATATCAGCCAGAAATTCATTGGAAAACAGAATTGAAGGACTTGAAATCGGAGCAGATAATTATTTGACCAAACCATTTCATCTGGCTGAACTCAATGCACATTTGAAATCCATCAACCGTAGAATCAATTTTAACGGTAACGAACAGATTATTGTGAATGAAATTAAATTACTGCCCAACGAACATATTGTATTAGTTAATGAACAGGAAGTTAAGTTAACCAAAAAGGAATTTGAATTGCTTGTTTTTTTTATTTCCAATAAAAACAAAGTAATCACCAAATCAAGCCTGGCTGAACATTTATGGGGTGATTATATGGATACAGCAGATTCTTTTGATTTTATCTATACTCATATCAAAAATCTCAGAAGCAAACTTCTGAAAGAAGGATGTGCTGATTATATCAAAACAGTGTATGGTGTGGGATATAAATTTGATTTAACTTAGAAATTAAGTGCTCAGAGTGCCTTGATTACTTAAAGTTAAAATAGATATATGTATTTAAATTATAAATCAATAGTGTCTAAAATGTTCATGAAAATTGTTAGACTTTCTTTAAGTACTCAAAACTTTTAAATCACACAACGCAAGGATTAATATAAAACGAATGAAACTCTTAACAAAAACAAGTCTTAACTATTTGTCGGTTACACTATTTGTTTTTATGTTTGCTACCATTGCATTTTACTTTATGCTCAGGCATCAAGTGAATCAAAACATAAATATCGAATTGGAAAAACGGAAAAGCAGCATCGTCAACCAATTGCTTTCGGCACATGCCTCCGTATATACGCCTCAGAATCAGAACGAAAAGGTAATCATTACGCCACTGAAAGAAATACGTTCACCACAGTTAAGTTTTTATGATACTATATTTTATGAAAACGCATACCGTAAATACATTCCTTTTCGGCAACTGGGTTTTGTAGCTAGTTTTAACAATACAGACTACTACATTCAGATATTCAAATCGATGGAGGAAACTGATAATCTTATTGTCAGGATATCTATCACCATGATAATTCTGGTGATATTGATAATTATTACTTTACTCATAATGGTTAGACATACCTCACTTAAAGCATGGGATGTATTTTACGATACCATTAAAAAAATCAATACTTACGATATTAACTCCAACCATGAATTTTTGCTAAAAGATTCTGAAGTAAAAGAATTCGACGATTTAAACCGTGTTTTGATAGCAATGACCAATCGAATCAAAAAAGATTATTCCAACATGAAGGAATATACCGAGAATGCTTCTCACGAACTTCAAACTCCTCTAGCCATTATTAATCTTAAAATGGAATTGCTGCTACAATCGCAAAATCTGGACGATAAACAACTTAAAGCAGTGGTAGATGCCTATGAAGCCTCCAACCGACTTTCGAAACTGAACAAGACTTTGTTACTACTTGCCAAAATCGAAAACCGCCAATTTCCTGAATCAAAATCTGTAAGTCCGATATCTATTCTCAATCATCAGCTGGAAAGCCTGGAAGATTTGATTGAAGCCAAGCAAATAAAAATCATCAGACATTTTGATGAAGACACTATATTGATGATGAATCCTTATCTTGCAGAAATCTTATTTGCGAACCTCATCAAAAATGCCATACGACACAACATAAAAGGTGGCGAATTAATCATTACTACTTCCGATACGAGCATAAAGGTTTCCAATTCAGGAAATGAGCTTACAATTGATAAGACATTACTTTTCGAAAGATTTCACAAACAATCTTCATCAGCCGAATCGTTGGGATTAGGTTTAGCAATTGTAAAAAACATTTGTGATTTCTACGGTTTTATTGTTAAGTATGACTTTGAAAATAATCTGCATCATTTTACTTTAGATTATAATAAATAAGAATTTTATTTCTTTGAACATTGACATAACATAATCTGTTGTCATTTAACATTGTAATAGCAAATAAAATCTAATTGATTATAATAACAATAAATAACTGATAAACAAAATATGAAAACAGGACTCACCATTGAAAATACAATTGTAATAAATGCTAAGTAATGTGAAAGATAAAATGTCGTATTTTAATGATTCGCTTTTTTATTTATTTGTTACTTTTTGCTTTTATCTAAGTAATTCGAAAATTATTGCATTTCAGCTACATACAGCATCTGTTTTTTAAGGTCAATTATCTT
>JBBRCQ010000090.1:0-12155 GCA_038204725.1 Bacteroidales bacterium
GAATCCAGCATTCAAGTTCGCGAACGTTGATTGCTGATATATCAACTGGCTTTCCCCTTGTTTTCATATTACCTCTGTTTTTTCAAACAAAGATAATATTTTATTAATATGTCAGTTTATTAATTGCGTTGTATATAATTACAATAAATATTATCCAACTATTTATGGCCAACGGGGCACAAAGTTTAATCGCCTGTTTGAATTCTAAAAGATCAAGAACTCCCTCGAACATTATAATCTCCCTACTCGGTATAGTTTTCAGTAGTTCAATTTTGTTCATAATTAAAACCTCTGGATATAGATGCATACCTTCTTCGTAATAATCTGAAATTTGATTAATTAGATCTAATATGCCTTGTCTTGCAATGGTATTTGTTTGGAACTTTTCTTCGAATAAGAAATTTCCTATTTCCTTTAATGTCGCGTCTCTTAAAGATGAATGATTTATAGACATTTTTTTCTTGTTTGGTTAATTATGGTTTTCATTAAAAAAAGGTATGTCGCAAAATTAAATAGCTTATAACGGACGGAAATATATGCAGTTGCCGATTGCGGAGTGCTTTCCTGTCGAACCCCACCGCTGTTGTTGCGGGCTGGAAACTTCCAAATCTGCACGGAAACGGCAATTGTCATATATTTTTTGTTAGCCACAGTGTTTTAAATTTTTCGAAGATCAGGTCTCTAAATATAATGGCATTTGCCATCCAAATTATTTTTTCAAAAACATCATTTGCCTTAAAGTAAAGAGTTTTCTCCTTTAAATAAATGGATACTAATAAAATAAGAACTAATGCGGATAAATAAACTATCCCTTTCAGAAAATAATTATCAACCTTTAGGCAATCTTTTTTTTGAACTGTTATTATTGCTAGTTGCCAATTAAATGAGTATACACCATTATCCAAAGACCTTATTAAATGATTATTGTCTATATAATTCTCAATGTCTTTAAAGGTTTTGTTGCTTTTCAATTCAGTAAACCAGAATGATTTTACAAAATCTATTAATTGTTTTTTATCTTTAAAAATCCATGGAGTGATGTATGTTGAATAATTTACAGAATATTTTGCACTTAACTTTTCAATAAAAGATTTTGAAATAGCTACATCCTTGTGACCAGGGACTGAATATTCTTCAACAACTTCTCTAAACCAAGAAAGTGTTGAATTTTCTTGCGATAAAGTGTTTGAATAATAATCTTTCAAAATATTGGAATAGTTTCTAATGTCTTTAGACTTTCTTATATTATTAATAAATTCATTTTTAATCAAATCCTTAGGAAGTAGTTTCGTTGCTTTATTATCCCAGTAAATAGGTTCATTCTGTACCTCGTTTAAAAGTTCATTTTCAAAAATGTCAGCAATTATTATTAAATGATTGTTTGCAGCATATTTCAGAGAAAGTTCTGTTATTCTTTTTTGATATTCATAACTTTGGTCATAGTCAATTTCTTCATTTGCATTATAGGACATTAAATGGTGATAACCTGCTAATGAAACCACAATATGAGGTTTGATTTTTTTTAGATGATCATCAATATCTAATAACGTAGAAATTGGATGAAATCTAACCCCATCGCTCTTTATGTTTTTTGACATATTAATGCTAATTTCAAAAACATCAATGTTTTTAAAACCGTTCTGTATTAAAAAATTGGTCAAATACCCAGAACCAGCCATTAATTCAACAATTCTAATCTTAGATTTTTTTGTATCACTTTTTAATACAAAATCATTTATAACATTAAGAATTGCAATAATTTCGAATATCCTAGCATTTGGTGCAAGTGATAATGCCTTAGCATAACCATTGGCTTTTTTCTCGAATCTTTTTAATTCTATACTTTCTCTTTCCATTTTACTAGCTTTGATGAAATTTCGTCTACAATTTTAATACTAAATATTCCTGCCATAGAAACAATCAATATCCCAGCGAACATAAAAGAATATTTATTGTCTGCATATGAATTATACTGTTTAAAAATATAACTGCCAATACCTTCGCTAGTTGATAAAAAATAATCTAATGCGATTTCTATTGTAAGAGCATATGTGACTAATATTCTCATCGTTGACATAAATGGTTCTACTGTTTCCCAAAAATAAATATGCTTAATTATATCAATTTTATTTATTCCCCAGAGACTAACTATATTCAACCTATTTTCATTTATATTCTTAACAGCTTGTGAAATATTGACACTAAGATTTGCAATCAGAGGTAAAGCGATTAAGGGATATAAAAAATACTTTAGATGAAATATTGCAACAAAAACCGGAAGCAAAACTGTAATTGGAATGCTCTTTATACTATTAAGAATCGGGTATAAAAGAGAATGCATAAATTTATTTATACCACAGGCTAATCCTATTAAGTAACCAAGTATTGATGAGAAAATTAGAATGCTCACTACGATACCTAAAGTAATAAGTAGCCTTTTCATAATTTCAAATAATTCGACTGAAAGGAGTACTTTAAGGACATTGATAGGATTGGGTATTGTATTATTCGCAATTTTCATCAATGATATTAAATACCACAAGATAAATACAATAAGAATGGAAATAAACCTTATTGAAAATCTTCTATTTGCAATGTTTTTGTGCATAACTGTTTTCCGATTTCTTCACAATGAACTGTGAATATTATATTCATGTCTTCCGCTACAATATAATTTATTATCTTTTCAGATATTGACATAGATACATTAGCCAAAAGCTCGTCAAAGAAGTAAATTTCAGAGGTTAGTAACCGTGAACAAATAAAAGATATGACAGCTTTTTGTCCACTTGATAATTCGTAAACCTTTCTATGCAAGAATGAAGTATCTTCGTTAGGGAAGAAGTATTTTATAAAATTGAGATATTCAGTATTACTTGCGTCCCTGTTAATATCAACAGCTTTAAATTTGAAGAAATTTAAATTTTGCTTCACGGAATACCATGGCATTAGGAAGTTATCTAACTTTGTAGGTATAAATCCTATTTTAGAATCACATTCATAATTTCCTGAATTTAATTTATAAAATCCAGCAAGTATTTTTAACAATGTGGTTTTGCCAGAGCCATTATCTCCTTTAATATATAACCTTTCAGTTTTATTACTTATAAAGTTAAAATTTTTAACAATAATAATTTCCTTATTGTATTTATTAAAACTAAAGGAAGCATCGTTGAGTTTAATCATTTTTTAATAGAATTGATTTATCGTATTTAAATGCTTGGTTAATAACATTTATTTCTTTGTAGGCGTTAATCGTGTTTTCTAAAACCCTCTCATTCATTTCAGAAGTCTTAGTCAAATATGTCCAAGAGGCATTTTGAGCAGTGTGTTCATTTAGATTTAAGTATTTCATTAAAATTATTTTGGCTTCTTTAGGATTGTTATTAATAAAGTCAATAGACTTATCCCAAATATTTATGATTTTTGTTTTAATCTCAGGTTTCTCTTGTATAATTTTATTTGATAATACTGTAACTCCTATCGCCACGGGGTCACAAAATGATGCATATATACTGCTGTAAATTTCATTTGTTTTTCCGTTCTCTAAAGAGAAAGTACGCATTGGTTCATAGGTGAAAGAACAATCGACATCACCTGAACGTAAAACATCTAGATGTAACGGAGGTGCAACTTCTTTAAATGTTATTGTTTTAATGTCTATTCCTTTTTTAGAAAGAAAAACTTTAAGTGTTGCCTCAGCTGTGCCACCCGGATATACGGCTATTTTTTTGTTTTCTAAGTTTTTTAAGTTTATTATCGTGCTACCCCTAGCGACTAATAATCCTTCAAAAGGTTCATTGCCTTTGATTTGGGCATGGGAAATAATTTTTGCGTCAAGTGGATTATTTGTTTCTGCAAATGCGTTTAACACATCAGTTGTTGATACACCGACAAGAAAATCAAGATCATTTCTTTGCAAGGCTTCAACTAAGAATTTACTACTATTGTTATTTTTTTCAAACACCTTTATTTTTTCGTCTTTGTAAAATCCTTTATCTACTGCAACCCAATGAGGCAGAGATGACACAAGAGTTGGAAGAACTCCTATATTAACATTATATTCTTTATTATCGTCTATCCGATAATAATAAATTGTCAATCCAATAGTTACTAATGCTAGTGCAATAAAAATTATTCTTTTCATTTTTCTTTAAGTTTAATGTTTATGTTTACAATATGTCATATTTAATTTCGCAGGCACTCTTAACATTGTGGCTAACACCTGTATATCCCCAAACTTGTGGATATTTCGTAATTATCCACCTTCTCGCTTGTGTATATTTCTCAAATTGGAAGTATATACACAATTTTCGAAAGAAATAATTTTTGATAAATATAAATAGTTTGCATAAGAAAAGCACACACTTTTAAAATTATTATCAAATACTTACAAAAACCGCTCATTTGGAAATTAATCAAGCATTTGCCATCTAAAATAAGTTAAAAGAGCTTGTGAATTCTTGTATTCCCATTTTATCCGTTTTTTCGGCCTCAACAAATTTTAATCTTTATCATGCGCGGTTTTCAATGCAATAAAAATTTTTATTTGGTATAGAAATCTGTAAAAAATGAGGTTACAAAATTTGTTGAAGCATATTATCCGGTTTTTAAGAAGGATACAATTTTTTTTGACTGCTATAAAACTGTCCAAAATGGATTTACAAATTTGTTGAACCCATTTGGACAGTTTTTTTGCACTGACAAAAACTAGTGAACCATTTTTGTTGGTTCATCGTCAGTTCCACCTTTGGTAGAAGTGAATATCGCAGGAAATAACCGGTTGGCAAATGCTTTTCCGAATTTGGAGCTGGCAGCGTAGATGTTTTGTTCATATTGCCTGGTTAAATTCACTTTGGCAATTGCTTCAACGGCTTCAGCCATTTTTTCGGCGGTAATGGCGGCTTGTAATTCGTTGATAGCTGTTTTGCTATTGACAATGGCAGCCTGCAGGGGTTCATTGTGCGCTGCAAGTGGATGTTCTGCACCCAAACTCTGAATACCAACAATCAGTTTTTCAACCAGCGTTGGTTCTGATTCAACGGATGCATAAATAATGGACGAAATCCCATCAGGAAATAACAGGTTGGTAACTGAAAGTCCGGGATGGTCGCGATCGTATTTTTTGCAGGCTTCGTAGGTGTCGCGCACCTTGTCGTCGAGCGACACGTCTTCGAATGCCAGCAAATCGCGTTTACATTCTGTTTCTTCGGTAGCCCTTTCGGTAATGGCTGCCTTGGTTTGTAGTTCAGTGCACACAGGTTCAATTGCTGATACCAATTCTTCGGCTCCTTTAAATTTTCGTGCAAGCCGGATGTGCCGTTTCGCAATGTTCAAATGCACCCTGGTAGAGTGACGGTCATAAAGTAGTTGTGCCATGTGATTTGTGTTTTTTAAATGATTGATTATTTAGATAGGAATTTTACTCCAACTAATTTACAGAATTTCAGCCATATAAATTTGAATTAACCTATAAAATTTTCAGGATAAATTACAGCGTATTTTCATACCAAATGCTGTAAGCTTTGTGCTGATTGATATTCACACAATAACCGGGTTGGTAATTTAGAATCATTCAAAATAATCAATAAAAAGGCTTTTTCCATTCTGTCCGAAAAAAGGCAAATCCTTTGACCAATATTTTCCCGCTGACGGATTTCCCATTCTTCATTATCTGAGTTACTAAGTCCAACAATCGCTCTAATGATCATCAGAAAATTGGGTTTGAATTACTTTTTTATTTGTAATTTTGATTGTCCGAATAAACAATAACAGCTTTTGAACTTCAACAGATATGATGATGATTCGTAATGCTTTGTTTGTGTTTTTGGGTGTCATATTCTTTCGCTGTGAGAGGGAATCAAATCCTTCACCCTGCAAAATTACAGCCACTGCCGGTGAAAATGGAACTATCGATCCGATGGGGGTCTTCTTTCTGAAATCAGGCGAATCAAAAACCTTTTCCATTGTTCCTGATTCCGGGTATAGCATTTTATCAGTTATAGTTGATGGTATCGATCAACCTGTTTCAGATAAATTTCAATTTACGAATGTAAGTTCCGACATGACTATCGAAGTTGAGTTTATATCTGATAATGTTATTTTGCTTACGAAAGGTTATTGGTATTTTATGAGCTACCAATACTATGAAAGATCTGGTATTTTACTTTCAACATACGAGTCAACGGAATATTTGACTCAGAAATATTATTTCTGTTTAGATGGTAAATATAAGATACTTAATGAACAAGGTGGAGTTCTGGAAAATGGTAATTGGTCTTTGAAAGGAAAAACCTTTTTTAAAGGTAAATCAGATTTTACCCTGACAGATTATGGCCTGGTAATGCTTACTGACAAAGTTTTTTCATATTCCAGCTATCCATTCCCTGATCGTTCTACCGGTCCTCCCTATAAAATTATATACATACAGTATAATTTTGGGAGACCTTAGATTCTTTTCCTGTACTCAGTGTTGGAACACCTTAAATAAAAATGGCCGCCCGAATTTCATCTGGCGACCATTTTAAAATCCGAAAAATATTAAAATTACATCTTTTTACAGATTGCAGCCCAGCCGCCGCCTTTTGCAAGGTCTATTTTCAATTTATCGGCTTTGGTTACCTGTTTCACAATGCGTTTGTAGTCGTTGCAACTGATTTCAGCGTTCAGCCCATCCTGCATGATTTCAATTTCGTAAGTTCCTTCACCAAGGAAAGATAAATCAACAGTTAGCGAGCGGGCAGTCCAGTCGGTCATAGCTCCCAAATACCAGTTGTTATTCTTTTGGCGTGCCATCAGAATATAATCAGCTACTTTGGCATCCAGCACCTTGGTATCGTCCCAAACAGTCGGCATTTTGCTTATGAATGTAGTACTCTCGGTTTCCTTGTAATAATTCGACGGACTATCATTCAGCATTTGAAGCGGTGCGTCATAACACACGTACATGGCCAGCTGGTGACAACGTGTTCCGAGACTCATCGGATGAGAAAAACTGATTGAATAATCCTTTTCATTTTTGTTAGTCATGGCTCCCGGAGTGTAATCCATTGATCCGGCCAGCATACGCGTAAAACAAAGGGTCACATCGTGTTCAGGAGTAATATCCTTGCTCCATTTGCAATTCTCCATTCCTTTAACACCTTCATGATTAATAATATTGGGATAAGCCCTTGCCATTCCTGAAGGTTTAAAAGCTCCGTGGAAGTCAATCATCATTTTCCGGTCGGCACATGCTTTGGCAGCACGTTCATAAAAATTGACCATGTATTGTTCCGAACGGGCCATAAAATCAACCTTGATCCCTTTGGCTCCCCATTTGGCAAAAATATCCAAAATGGCATCCATATCGGCATCCAGCGGATTCCATAGACACCAAAGAATAATTCCAACATTTTTTGATTTTCCGTAAGCCATTAATTCCTGAATATCCAATGTTGGATTGGCTTCTTTGATATTGGTCGTAGCTTTTGTCCAACCTTCATCAAGAATAATGTAAGGAATATTGTTTTTCGCTGCAAAGTCGATGTAATACTTATAGGTTTTGGTATCGAGACCCGATTTAAAATCAACGCCGTAGATGTTGTTTTCGTTCCACCAGTCCCAGGCAACCAAACCGGGTTTAATCCAATTGGTTTCGGTCAGTTTACAATCACGCGAAAGCAGATAAACCATTTGATTTTCAACCAAACGGGCATCTTCGGTGCTGATCATGAAAACTCTCCATGGGAAATTGCGCGTTCCTGAAGTTTTGGCAATGTAATCGGCTTCCTGAATATTTTGAATTTCGCGATCGCCTTTTGGATCTGATTTCAGGATAACTTTTGGGTATTTGCTTTTGAAAGCCGCCTTTCCCGTAGCTTCCATAAACAAACACGGGTAATCGAACAAATCGGCTTCTGTAATTCCAATCTTGATATTGTTATCCGCTTTCACAAGTGTTGGCAAAGAAGCGAACCGACCGGCACTGAAAGAACTGATTTTCTGATCGAGGTAAAGCCGTTCGTAATGCGAATAAACTGTTTCTTCTTCAGGAAATAAAGCCGCATAATCGCCGCTGAAATTCAGGCCGACCTCTTCGTTCTTAACGGTAATCTGATCTTTCATTGTGGTTTCAAACCGGTATGCCAACCCATTGTCAAACACTCTGAAACTAACCACAAAATCAGGCTTAAATTTCAGGCTGAGTTGGTTATAGTTATTGCTGATTGTCTTTGATTTTACAGCAACTACTGTTTTTACGGTTTCGTTAACAGTGGTGGTTTTGGCCGAAACCACTTTTGGATTTACACCCAACACCGAAGTCCCCAAATCGAGACTCATGGTATTGTCGGTGAAAATTGCCTTGTTGTCAACTGTTGCCGACCATTTAATTTGGGTATCGACCGAAATTTTCACCTCAATTTTTCCGTTAGGCGAACTGACTGAATAGTCTTTGGCAAAAGAACTGATGCCCAATGCCATGAATAGAATTAATAAGCTGATTTTCATTTTTAGTAAGTTTATATTAATCACTTGATTTCTAATTTATTTTGGTCTGAAAAAGATGTATATCGCGCTGTGGGAAAGGAATGCTAATACCTTTTTTATCAAACTCTTTTTTTACAGCTTCATTGATTGAAAAAAAGACATCCCAATAATTTGGTGTATCAAGCCAAACACGTGCGACCAGATTTACCGAACTTTCTCCCAACGAAATAAGACCGACAAATAGAACAGGATCCTTGTGAATCCGTTCATCGGCATTCAAAACATCAAGAATAATTTCCCTTGCTCTGTCAATGTTATCAGTATAACTTATGCCAAAAGTCCAGTCAACACGCCTGACAGGTTCGGCTGAATAATTGGTCAGCGTACTGTTACTTAATCCTCCGTTTGGAATAATAATGGTCTTGTTATCAGGAGTTTTTAATATGGTATGAAAGATCTGAATTTCAGATACAGAGCCGGCAGAGCCTTGAGCTTCAATATAATCGCCTACTTTAAATGGTTTGTATATGAGTAGCATAACACCACCTGCAAAGTTCTGCAAAGTACCTGAAAGCGCCAATCCAAAAGCCAAACCTGCAGCGCCAAGGATAGCGATAAAGGAGGTCATTTGAACACCAACCATGGTAACAACACTGATTACAAGAAGAATCTTGAGCGTGATGGTAATCAGAGAAATCAAAAATGACTGAAGTGTTTGCTCAAATGAGCGCAATTCAAATAAGCGTTTCAAAACTTTTATAAGCTTACCGATTAGCCATAAGCCAACAAACAAAGTAATCAGCGCCAATAATAGTTGTCCTCCATAAGTCATGGCCATTTCTACCATTCGTTCTGAACTCGGTAACAAGGTTGATAAATCTTTCATACTATTAATTTAAATAAAATTCATCTGCATCGCTAAGTACAGGAAATTTCAAGCGAAAATCGTTCATTTCCTGATAAGAAAGTGACATAGATAAAATTTCCTCCTGATCGGATAACGATTTTGCCAAATGCTTTCCTTTTGGATCAATAACCTGTGAGTCGCCTGAATATTCAATTCCTTCTCCATCAATTCCGACACGGTTAACACCAACTACATAACACTGGTTTTCAATTGCTCTTGCCTTCAGCAAAGTATTCCAGACATCTTTTCTGTTTTCAGGCCAGTTGGCCGAATAGACCAGCAAATCGTATTCGTTTCGGTTGCGGCTCCATACCGGGAAACGCAAATCGTAACAAATCAAAGGGCAAATACGCCAGCCTTTGTACTGAACAATCAACCGTTCTGTGCCTTTCTGAAAATGGCTTTTTTCGTTGCCCATTGTAAACAGATGGCGCTTATTGTAATAATGTATTTCTCCTGAAGGTTCAACAAATAGCAATCGGTTGAAATAATGACCGTTCTCCCGAATGATTAAACTTCCGCAGAGTGCAATATGATTTTCATAACAGCGCTGCTTCATCCATTGCACGGTTTCGCCATCCTTCGGTTCTGCCAACTTCAAAACATTCATCGAAAAACCGGTGGCAAACATTTCAGGCAGGAAAACAACATCTGTATTTTCATTCACCTTTTGAAGCAATTGGTCAACCTTCGCGCGATTGGCAACGGGATTTTCCCATACCAGGCCGAGTTGAAAAAGGACTATATTTAAGGTTTCCTGAGGCATAAGATAATTTTAAAATAATGTTTCAAGTTCCAAATTCCAGGTTCCAGGTTTCAGGTTCCAATTAATCTTCAGTCGTAAATTTCTCAGGATGGCGGGCTACGATACCATATTCGCGGTAAAAATCTTTCATACGACGGATATCAGCTTCTGCACTGTCAGTCAATTCAAAAGGTTTTACCCAACCGATCTCCTTCCGTCCAAAGTCAAAAACCCCCAGACAAACAGTTGCACCGGTGGCTTTTGCGATGGTATGAAATCCGGATTTCCACTTTTTGGTTAAACTCCGTGTACCTTCAGGAGTAATGGCCAAATGCATCGTATCGCGGCTGTTCATTTCATTAATAATTTGCTTGGTAATGGAAGCGCCTTTCGTCCGGTCAATCGGTATTCCACCTATTTTTTTCAGGATTGGACCCATTGGCCAAAAGAAAAACTCTTTCTTAATCAGGGTATGCGCCACTCCTCCAACCGAGGTATAAAACAGGTACGAAAGTACAAAATCCCAAATACTGGTATGAGGAACTCCAATAATGATGGCCTTTTTAAACGGAATCACTCCATTTTTAGGTTTCCATCCGAACAGTTTCAGTATAAGTGTACAGATTGATCGCCACATATTATTCAATGTTAAATTCAATGGTATTTGTTGAATGACAATATTCTTTCAATAAACGAATGGCCAGCTGTCTGGCAATTTCAAGTTGATCATTACCTCCAAAATCAATCAGTAGCATCAGAAACCGACTGGTTTTGTCAGTTACTTCGGTACGTTGAGAATCGCTGGTTGGTGTACCAAAAGCGCCAAGTATATCACGGAAAACCGGTAAATTTTCAATATTCAACTCTCCTTTGCCTATTCCGGAATAGGGTTCATTGTCACGGCCAATTCCAAAGCAAATGTCACCCTGAATTTTATCAGCGTCGTATCCGCCAATTGAAAATCCAGTTGCAACCGAAACCAAATTCAGTTGATCGACCACGTTATTGATTTGGTACAATCCTTTCCCTGAAACAATCCTGCGCAGCAAAGCTTCGGACGATAAACGATAACGCGCGGGATCTTTTCCACAAGCCCTGTATGCTTTGCGAGATGCTTCGATTGCAGGAAGTTGGCTGATTTCTTCAACAACCAATGATTGTTTGATTTGCGTGATTTGGAAATTAATTTCAGAAGTAAGTTCCTCAACTGATTCTGCAACAATTACATCAGACTCAATACAACCGAGCCGAAGCTTGGGGCACAGGTTCCTTAATTTTTCACTGATTCCAATTACCATAACTATTATTGCTGTTGATTCCTTTTTGGCACGGATACGTCTCTCCACAAATGTAGGAATTTAGGCTTCAATAAATATTTTTAAAAATATATTAACTTTTTACTAAGTCCCGAGCCGTTTAACTGCACCTTGAGTAGGTATATTCCTTTAGGATATCCGGCTAAATCGAATTTGAATTGGGTGGAATATACATTGACCTTATATTGTTTTGTAAACATTATTTTACCGTTCAAATCAATAATTGATACATCTGCAATTCCGGGGTCAGGATGGAAAAGACTTAAATTAAAGATGCCGTTGGAAGGATTTGGAAATATTTCGGCTTCAAGCGAATTGCTCAGAATATCTATGAAAACATTGCCAAAAGCGGCATTATTACCATCAACTTGTAACCAATATTGCTTACGGGGAATGAGCGTGATATCTTCCAAAAGTGCAGTTTTATCACTGTTCGATCGGTTGTCGTTGGCAGCAATCAAGCTATATTGTCGTTTATCGCCCGACATAATTGCCCGATCGTCCGAAGCCTCATAAACTGCAATCTGGTTGTCAAAACCAGTGGTATTAATGGTAATCGTGCCATTTGCAGGTGCAAAGAATGTAAACCAGATGGAATTATCCACTAAGCTTTTGGTAGGTTTAAAATCGGGACACCAGCTTTTGTTTGTCAAACATCCTGAAGATGGAGGATAGGGTTCATTTGTTTCTACAGTTGCACACTTGTTTGAATAGCTGG
>JBBRCQ010000091.1:0-11957 GCA_038204725.1 Bacteroidales bacterium
TAAGCGATAAGCGATAAGCGATAAGCGATAAGCGATAAGCGATAAGCGATAAGCGATAAGCGATAAGCGATAAGCGATAAGCGATAAGCGATAAGCGATAAGCGATAAGCGATAAGCGATAAGCGATAAGCGATAATATAGGGTTATAACACTCGTACCTGAATGCACTCATATTAATATGAAACCTTAAAAAACAACTTATTTCGGTCATTTTAAAAATATTTTCGGTAAATATACAAATAAAACGAACATACTGTTAATAAAATAACAATATTTATTTTATTAATTACAATAATATTGATTTAATTGTGAGACAGAGCGACAGCTTGTACGATTTTTAAATTATTATTCCGGAAAGGCTATTACAAAATATTAATTCCCCGAAATTTTCTTTTTTCAAATGCTTATTAAAAATAAATGCACTATATTTTACAACTCTAACAGTTAACACTTTACACCACTCAATGAGTTGAACATCTTAATAACTCTATCAGTTTATAACTTAATAACGACAACCCTTTTAACAATTTATAATAAATCTTTATAAAAATCGTTTCATATATCAGTAAAAAAAATTAATTTTGCAAAATGATTAAGAAACTGATATACTTACTATTTATAGTTGGTCTCTTTCAACTTAGTTCTTGCAGCAAATATCAAAAGTTGCTCAAAGGCAATGATTATGCCAAGAAACTGGAAATGGGAATCAAATACTATGAAAAAAACGATTATTATCGTGCTTTACAAATGTTTGACAATGTAATTGCTATTTACAGAGGCAAAGTAGAGGCTGAAAAAATACACTATTACTACGCATATTGCTATTACGGACAATCTGATTACTTAGTGGCTAGTTATCATTTTAAGAATTTTTCTAAAATTTTCCCTAACAGCAAATATACCGAAGAATGTTTATACATGAGTGCTTATTGTAAGTACTTAGACTCTCCCTCTTACTCGCTGGATCAAACCAGTACACAAGAAGCCATTAAAGAATTACAACTGTTTATTAACTTTTACCCAAAAAGTGAAAGAGTAGCTGAAGCAAATAAACTCATCGACGGTTTACGGTTAAAATTGATAGAAAAAGCATTCGAAATCGCAAAATTATATTACAAAACAGAATCTTACAATGCTGCTCAGATTGCTTTTACTAATATTTTAAAAGATTTTCCTGAAACAGCTTATCGCGAAGAAATTATGTTTTATATCATAAAATCAAATTATTATTATGCCAAAAATAGTATTAATACAAAAAAACAAGAAAGATATAAAACTGTTATAGATGCTTATGCAGCATTACTGGATACTTATCCTGAAACAAAATACAAAAAAGATGCTGCTGTATTGAACAATAATGCAATGCAAAATTACGTAAACAATTAAATCATAATTATATAAAATGGATTTTAAAAAAGTTAAAACAGAAACAACCGCTGTTACACGAAATACATCCGATTTTTACAGGAATACAAATAACGTGTACGAAAATTTATCGATATTATCAAAAAGGGCCAATCAAATTTCTACAGAAATAAAAGAAGAACTTCACAGTAAACTTCAGGAATTTGCAACTCCAAATGATAATCTAGAAGAAATTTTCGAAAACAGAGAACAAATAGAAGTAGCTAAATATTACGAACATTTACCTAAATCTACTTTATTGTCTATCCATGAGTTCTTAAACGATAAAATTTATTACAGAAATCCTGTTAAAGAAGCTTCTGGCAATCAATTCTAATTGATCATCAAACAGATAAAGGTATAAATGAACTTTTTAAGGGAAATTTATACCTTTTTTTATTTATAAAAAAGTGCATTATGCTGAATGGCAAAAAAATACTACTTGGAATCAGTGGCGGAATTGCAGCTTATAAATCTGTTTTTCTGATTCGTATGTTTGTGAAAGCCGGTGCTGAAATAAAAGTAGTAGTTTCTCCGAACGCACTTCAGTTTGTCAGTAAAATCACACTCGAAACCTTATCAAAAAATAAAGTTTACGAAGATATGTTTGCTGAAAACAACGATTATTCAACTGAACATATCGCTATTACCGACTGGGCCGATTTTTTTGTAGTGGCTCCAGCTACAGCCAATATTATTGGAAAATTTGCCAATGGCATTGCCGATGATGCCTTATCTACAACCTTTTTAGCATTTAATAAAGATATTTTTATTGCACCGGCAATGAATTGCAAAATGTACGATCATTTTGCTGTTCAAAAAAACATTGCTTATCTGCAATCCAAAGGAATTCAATTTATTGAAGCACCTGCTGGTGATCTTGCCTGCGGCTACGAAGGCAAAGGTCGCATGGAAGAACCCGAAAATATCATGCAATTCATTCATAAATATTTTGAAACCAAAGCAGTTTTAAAAGGAAAAAAAGTGCTCATTACTGCAGGTCCTACCTATGAAGCCATTGATCCTGTGAGATATATTGGTAATCATTCATCAGGCAGAATGGGATTTGAATTTGCAATAGTCCTTGCCAATTTAGGAGCAAAGGTCACTCTGGTAACAGGCCCCGTTCATTTGGAGATCAACCACCCGCTCATCGAACGCATCAATGTTGTTTCAGCCGGTGAAATGTACGACAAATGCATTGAACTGTTTTCAACATCTGATTATACCATCATGGCAGCTGCTGTTGCCGATTTTACAATTTTAAATCCTGCTTCAAATAAAATAAAAAAAACAAAAGAAATTCCACAGATTATTCTGACCCCAACCATTGATATTCTTGCTGAATTAGGTAAACGAAAAACCAAAAAGCAACTTTTGATAGGTTTTGCACTTGAAACTGATAAAGAAAAAGAGAATGCGCTCATCAAACTGAATAATAAAAACCTTGATTTCATCGTTTTAAATTCGTTAAACGATGCAGGAGCCGGTTTCGGATACGATACCAATCAAGTTACTGTTTTTGATCGTTCAGGTAATGGAAAACATTTTGAACTGAAACACAAAAAAGAAATTGCCAAAGATATTGTAAGCTATGTGCTTAACATTCAATTATAAAATATAAACAGATGAAAAAAATATCCCTCTATTTACTTTTTGCTTTTTTACCTTTTTTGGGCATTGCACAGGAATTCATTTGTAATGTACAGGTTTCAGCACCTCAGGTTCAAGGAACCGACCGCAGTGTATATGATAATTTAAGAACGGCCATTTACGAATTTGTGAATACAAAAACCTGGACCAATTATACATACAAACCCGAAGAACGCATAGAATGCAGCATATTAATCACAATTAGCGAAAGGATTGCTCAGGACGAATTTAAAGGTACGCTAAATTTACAATTACGTCGTCCTATTTACCGCACTTCTTACAATTCTGTTTTATTAAATTATGTGGATAAAGATTTTCAATTTAAATATGTTGAATTTCAAAATCTGGAATATGTTGATAATTCTTTTACATCAAACCTCACTTCTGTAATTGCCTATTATTGTTATGTATACTTAGGAATGGATTTCGATACATTTTCTCCCAACGGAGGTACACCTTACTTTGAAAAAGCACAAAACATTGTAAACCTTGCTCAAAATGCACCTGAAAAAGGCTGGAAATCATTTGAAAGTCAAAAAAACAGATATTGGTTGGTTGAAAATATGATGAACAGTGCATATAGCTCTGTACGCCAAGCAAGCTATAAATACCACCGGTTGGGATTGGACGCAATGTACGATAATATTGAGACAGGAAGAACTGCTATAGCAGAAAGCATTGAATTACTCAGAAAAGCATATCGCGAAAAACCAGGTTTATTTAGTATCCAAATATTCATGGATGCAAAGTCAGACGAAATCGTTAATATTTTTTCCAAAGCTTCTCCTCAGGATAAAGCCAAAGTTATCAATGGCCTGATAGAAATAGATCCCGCCAATGCCAGTAAATATCAGGGTATTTTAAATAAAAATTAAACTAATTTTTGTCTTTACTTTTTTTGATAAATACCTATTGCATTAGATTCATATTTGTTGTGTGTGGTAATCAATTCAAACTTTTAAAGTAAAATTAAAGTAAGGAGGTATTCTTACTTATGTGTTATTTAAAATCCTCAAAAATAATTCCCACACTTTCACTTTCTTTTTTTTATCTTTGTACTATATGAACCTATTTATTTTCCTATATGCTTTCACACTTATACATTGAGAATTACGCTTTAATAGAGAAATTAAATATTGATTTTTCTTCAGGATTTTCGGTCATTACCGGAGAAACTGGTGCTGGAAAATCCATCATCATCGGAGCTATATCTCTTATTCTGGGTCAACGTTCCGATACTGGCGTACTGCTGAACAAATCAGCTAAATGTGTGGTGGAAGGAAGTTTTGATATTACTCAACTGAACTTAACAGATTTTTTCGCTATCAACGAATTAGATGATGGAAATCCTTGCTTACTTCGCAGGGAAATAGCTCCAAACGGCAAATCAAGAGCCTTTATCAACGATACACCGGTAAATTTAAACCAGCTCAAGGAATTGGGCGAACGCTTGGTAGATATTCATTCCCAACACAACACACTTACTTTGAATAATTCTGATTTTCAAATGGCTGTATTGGACAATGTTGCCGGAAATCAGGAATTAATCAGACAATATCTGATTGAATTTAAGCTTTATCAACAACTCAACAGTCAGCTACTTGATCTAAGATCAAAAGAAAAAGAAGCCAATACCAATCGCGATTATCTTCAATTTTTGTTCGACGAACTTGAAAATGCAAACCTGAAAGAAAAAGAACAAGAAGAAATTACGATAGAACTTGAAATTCAAAACAATGCCGAAGAAATTAAAACCGGTCTTTTTCAAACAATAGGAACACTATCGCAATCTGAGATGAATGTTATCACTCAGCTGAATGAATTAAGCGTTCATTTGTCAAAATTAGCGATATACCATCCTCAGATCAAAGAAATTAAAGAAAGATTACAAAGCTGCATCATCGAGTTAAAAGATATTTCCGACGAAGCAGAAACGCTCGAAGAAAAAGTGCATTTTGATGCTGCTTTGATAGAACAGCTCACTCAACGGCTGGATTTACTGTTTCGCCTTGAGAAAAAGCACAATGTTTCAACAGTAACCGAACTTTTGGATGCTTATCAGAATATATCCGATGAATTATTTCTCATCGCTTCATTTGACGATAAAATTATAATCATTGAAAAAGAATTAACCGCACAATTTGAAAAGTTACAAAATCTTGCCGCAGACTTATCGCTAAAAAGAGAAACTACGATCCCATTGATTGAAAAAGAGGTAAAAGAAATACTTTCAAATCTGGGCATGAACACTGCAATTTTAAAAATTGATTTAACAAAAACTGAAAATTTCAATACTACCGGAAGCAATGAAATAGTATTTTTGTTTAATGCCAACAAAGGAGGTGAATTAAGAGAACTCTCCAAAGTTATTTCAGGAGGTGAACTTTCGCGATTGATGCTGGCTATAAAATCAATTATTTCAAAACAAAATATATTACCAACTGTTATTTTTGACGAAATCGACAATGGAGTATCAGGTGATATTGCCGGGAAAGTGGGACTTATCATGAAAAAAATGTCGGTTGATATGCAATTGATTGCCATTTCGCATTTACCGCAAATTGCTGCTAAAGCGGATATCCATTATTTTGTATCGAAACAATCAGACGATAAAATCACTCGATCATTTATCAAACAATTAAACGAAAGCGAAAAGATTGAAGAAATTGCCAAGATGCTAAGCAACGAAAACGTTACAGTATCCGCATTGGAAAACGCAAAAGAATTAATGAGATAAAAAAGAAGTTATAAGTACTTAAATTACTAATAATTAAATAAAAGAAGATATTTAAAAACATTATGTACTTTTCGATAAAAATGAATTATAATTAAAATCACAAATATGTACAATTTATTAAAGGGGAAAAAGGGAATTATTTTCGGAGCATTAAACAACAAATCCATCGCATGGAAAGTAGCAGAACATGCATTTGAAGAAGGAGCTCAATTTGTATTGACCAATACTCCTGTTTCGATACGATTAGGTGAAGTGGACGAATTGGCAAGCAAATGTAATACCATCGTTATTCCTGCTGATGCTACCAGTGTGACTGATATTGAGAATTTATTCAAACAAGCCATGGAAGTTTTGGGCGGTAAAGTGGATTTTGTGTTGCATTCAATCGGGATGTCGCCCAATGTCCGTAAGAAACATCCTTATGATGATATCGATTATGATTATTTCCATAAAACAATGGATATCTCAGCTATTTCCTTTCATAAAGTGATGCAGGTAGCCAAGAAAATGGATGCCATCAACGAATGGGGTTCTGTGGTTGCCTTATCCTATATTGCTGCTCAACGCACACTCTTTGAATACAACGATATGGCAGATGCCAAAGCTGCTTTAGAATCCATTGCCAGAAGCTTTGGATACATTTACGGTCGCGAAAAAAATGTAAGAGTAAATACGGTGTCTCAATCCCCTACCCTTACTACAGCCGGAAGTGGCGTAAAAGGAATTGATGGATTGATGGACTTTACCGAACGTATGTCGCCACTAGGCAATGGTACTGCTGATGAATGTGCGGGCTATTGTATTACACTGTTTTCTGATTTAACCAAAAAAGTAACCATGCAAAACTTGTTTCACGATGGCGGATTTTCGAGCATGGGGATGAGCCAGCAAGCGATGTTGCAATACAACAAAAGCTTTGAAGAATGTGATTGTGATATTGCTGATAAAATCAGAGGCGTTATCAAATAATTAAATTATTATCCGCGGAGAAAATTTAGTGGATCATTGAATTTTTAACAAACGTATTTATTTTAAATAAAAAAAACCACGTTTAATTCATGATATTATATTTATTTCCATATAAATGCATTTAAATAAAATAATGAATCAAAAAGTATTTTGTTAAAAAAACAGCATTGGTTATATTTTGATGTATATTTGTAGTTCTAAATAAAGTCAACTGATAAAAACTATAATCGGGAGATTACAAGTTTTTAATAAAACAATTTTTTTATTTATAAATTTAATAATCATTAAATTAATTCAACAAAAAGTAAAATATATGAAGTTTTATTTCAATTAAAGTCAATTCTTTAATTGTATATTTTTCCTGACGGAGATATGAATAATTAAATTATTCAACGAATAAAAAGCCTGTTTATCTTATGATAACAGGCTTTTTTTATTGCATTTTTATTCATTAAGTTCGTTTAAAATTGGATTCATACTTTTTGTATTAAATCTATTGCAGTTATGATCGAAAAAAATAAGTAAGAAAGGCTTTAAATGAGTAATAGTAAGAAGAAAGGAAAAAGCAATAACTTGACTAAAAGGCACAAAAAATGGGTAAGCCCCTTATATCGCACCGCTCAACCACTTACCCTTGCTATCTTCCAATCCTGGGGGAGTTCAGTAGGAGCTGGTCGTATAAGACTTACCCACTGCAAAAGTACTGCTTTTTTTGAAATTTCAAACGTTTTTTTTGCATATTTTACTTTCTGATACTTTTAAGATACATTAACCGTTGTAAATATTGAAGGTTCATAACAATTAGCTGTTTTCTCAGTCAATTTATTACGATAAAGAACATTATTCAGTACAACTATTAAAATCTAAATTACAACCGCTATAATGCTTCAAGAATAAAAAAATAAAATATGTTTACAATATGAAAACCAGTATTCTTTGGATTCTTTTCTTTAGCCTTACAACAAGTATATTTGCACAGCCTAACACCGACTATTCAAAGATTGACAAGCTTGCACTTCAAATCCCGGATGCATCCACGCAATCCGCACAAACCATAGCAGATTATATCAATTTAAATTTTTTAAATGACAGCGATAAATTGCGTGCAATCTTTGCCTGGATTTCAGGAAATATAAAATACGATGTCAAAAATATGTATGCTGTTAATTTTTATGAAAGCACCAATGAAATCATTGATAAAGTATTAAAAACCCGCAAAGGTATCTGTATGGGATATGCCGCACTTTTTGTTGATTTATCAACAAAAACAGGAATAAAATCATACATGATAGCCGGATATACGAAGCAAAACGGGAAAGTTGATTATATTTCTCATGCATGGTGTGCCGCAAAAATAGATTCTGTCTGGATGTTATTTGATCCAACATGGGGTTCCGGATTTATTCAAAAATCGAAATTTGTACGACAAATCAACAATTCTTTTTATAAAGCAATGCCAGATGAATTGATAAAAACACACATGCCTTTCGATCCCTTATGGCAGTTTCTGAATTATCCGGTTACCAACCAGGAATTCTATGAAAGCCAATTCCAGCTCAATAACAATAAACCCTTTTTTAATTACAATGATACCTTAGCAATGTATGAAGCACAATCACCTATTGAAAAACTGATTTCTTCCTCTGCAAGAATTAAAATGAATGGGGTGAAAAATTCAATGATTGCTGACATGCTCAAGCACAATACGCTTGAAATCGAAAATTATAATCACAATCAAATGGTTGGAAAATATAATCTTGCAGTAAATGCTTACAATAATGGAATCATTGAATTAAACCGGTTTATCGAATACAGAAACCAACAATTCACGCCTGAGATTCCGGATCATGAAATAAAAGAAATACTGGACAAAACAGAACATTTATTAAAAGAAGCCCGCAATTACCTGGAAGAAGTAATAAATAATGACAAAGAAACCAAAACCAACATGCGTCCATTGAAAAAATCAACAGATGAAGCTATGAATAAACTGGATGAACAACGGATTTTTTTAAACAAATATATAAAAACTTCTAAATGGGATAGAAAAAAATTATTTTACAAATAATTTTCGATTAGAATGCTAAAGAACTATCAATTGCAAACTTAAAAAGCTATATTTGCAATCCGAATATTTTTAGCATGAAACATATTTCCATTACCGAAAAATTGATCTTATATTTTGTCTGTATGGGTATTGTAGTGATTATGATTATAGGTTGCTACACTTATTATTTTGCCAAACAAGCCTTGCTGAGCCGTACCTTCGACCAGCTGATTTCGTTACGACTGGAAAAGAAAAACAGGATTGAACAGTTTTTTGTCGACCGCGACCGTGATATCAATATCATTTCAAAATCAGAAGAATGCAGTAAAATTATTGCTATTTTAAACACTGAAGGATTATCATCAGATAAGATGAATCAACTAAAGCATCATTCCAATTTAAGCAAATTCATTAGTTCTTACGGCTATTACCATCAATTACATATTGTCAATCGTAACAATTCTGTATTTACTATCAATTCACCTCAGTCTGAAGTATCTAGTTTTTCGGATGAAAATGCCACTTCCAATCAAAACCTTAGTAAGTTTTGTGAGAAAATTGCTTTGATGCATAAAACAATCATTCAGGATATCAACAAATCAAACAGTCGAATATATATTGGAACACCATTAATAAATGAAGCAAATACAATACAGGGTTTTGTTGTACTTGAAATTCCTGTTACGGCTATCAATAAAATTATGTTCGGGTACACTGAAAATAACGGATTGGGTAAATCCGGCGAAACCTATCTGGTAGGTGACGATTATCTGATGCGAAGTAATTCCAGGTTTAAAGAAAATGCTGTTTCCACAATAAAAGTAACATCTGAAGCTGTAAAAAATGCTTTTAGTGGACAAACAGCTTATGAAATTGTAAAGGATTACAGAAATATTTCCTGCCTGAGTTCTTACAGCAAAGTTGAAATTGATGGACTCAACTGGGTAATATTAGCCGAAATCAACGAACAGGAAGCAATGATATCCGTTTATGCTATTAGAAACAGTATATTATTGCTCAGTATCATTATTGCCAGCAGTGTTTTTTTATTTGCTTACATTATTTCAAAAAGGATCACTTTACCTTTAAAAAAATTACAAAAGGCAAGTGAAGAAATAGGCACAGGTAATTACGACATCCATTTAAATGTGACTACCAGTGATGAAATCGGCATGCTTACAGCAGCATTTAATACAATGACATCACGATTAAAAAAGCAAAACCTGGAACTGGAAGAAGAAAAAACGAAACGGGTAAGTTCGCTGATTGATGGCCAGGAAATGGAAAGGCAGCGATTGTCGCGAGATATGCACGATAGTATGGGACAATCATTACTGGCTGTAAAGATCAAGCTGGAACATGCCAAAAATTCAGGATTTGAAAAGAGTCAGCAACTCATTATCGAAACCCAGGAGCTATTAAGCAATACGATTAATGAAATTAAAAACATCTCCAACGATTTGATGCCTCCGGTACTAGAAGCTTTTGGACTAGAACAGGGATTGAAAACCCTTTGCAAACATACAGCAGCCAATACAGGCATCCCCATTGATTTTATCAGCGGAAATATTCCTGAAACCATAGATGAAAGAATCCAGATTTATTTGTATCGTATTGCTCAGGAAGCCATCAATAATATCAGCAAACATTCAGCGGCCACACAAGTAAGTTTCAACATTGTTTATTCATCTGATGCTATTATGCTGAATATTAGTGATAATGGCAAGGGGTTTGATTTGAATACCATTGATGTTAAAAGCAATGGAATACTGAATATAAAGGAAAGAGTAAAATTACTGAAAGGTGAATGTACGTTTCATACTTCTGAGGTAAAAGGTACGCAAATAGATATTAAAATACCTGTAAATAAATAACATGAATAAAATTAAAATAGTATTGGTGGACGATCATCGTTTGTTTCTCGATGGCATCAAATCGCTTTTATCAGAAGTTGAATGTATTGATATTATTGGTGAAGCTTCGGGTGGCCATGAAGTGTTGGAATTATTAACCACACTGAAACCTGATTTGGTCATGATGGATATCAGCATGAAAGGACTATCGGGCATTGAAGCTTCCAAAAAGATTACAGCATTGTATCCCGAAATTAAAATAATAATTTTGTCGATGCATACCAATGAGGAGTTTGTTTTTAATGCCATTAAGGCGGGTGCCAAAGGTTACCTTTCCAAAGATACGTCCAAGGAAGATTTGCTGGATGCCATCCAGATCATTCAGGCCGGCGGAGAGTGTTACAGCACATTGATCTCCGATAATTTCATGAAAAGCTATATAAAGAAGCTTAAAGCCGGTCAAAACCTTACCGAAAACAAATGCCTGACACAACGCGAAATTGAAATCCTCAAACTGGCCGTAGTAGGCTTAAGCAACAAGGAAATTGCCGACAAACTGTTTATCAGCACCAAAACTGTAGACAGTCATAAAAACAATATCATGCAGAAACTCAAGCTAAAAAATACGGCTGAGATGGTTTTGTATGCAGTAAAGAATAAGATTATCGAAGTTTAGAGTTGGCGATTTGGTGATGTATTCTAAAGGCGGTCACTGAGCTTGTCGAAGACGATGTGCGGTCACTGAGCTTGTCGAAGTGACGATGTGCGGTCACTGAGCTTGTCGAAGACGATGTGCCAAAATATTATTTAGAATCCCTACAAATTAACATTGCATATACCTTTTGTTTAAGATTGTATCACAATTTTAATTATTTTTACCTTATCAATTTAGAAAATACAAAAACAGAACTTAATATTTCACAATTTGCCAAAGGCATTTATGCTGTATAAGGAATGCCTGCAAAGTAAATTTGTGAAGGAATAATATTGAATAACCTAACCCTGACAGGGTTTAAAACCCTGTCAGGTGGGGTGAATTAAATCTAATATTTTACAAAAATAAATTCGTTCCATTTATAGTTTTTATGTATTTATTATAGTATATTTGTACTAAATATTAAAGAACGAAATATTATGGAAAATACTGATTGGAAAACACGTGCCAAAGATCGCAGAATTGAGAATAAAGAACTCAAAAAAAGGATCAAAGAATTGACTATTAGCAGGGATGACTGGAAAAGCAAGTTTATGAAACAAAAAAGTGTTTTGGATGAAATGAAAACGAAAGTTTTAA
>JBBRCQ010000092.1:0-10978 GCA_038204725.1 Bacteroidales bacterium
AATCAATTAGTCAGTTATTTAAAGGAATTCTTAAGTGTGTTTGATCCTGAAATTGGAAATATTGAGATTTTATATGGTCAAAATAGAATTGGGGATATCCCTCATTCGCTGGCAAGTATAGATAAAGCCCAACGTCTATTGGCATATAATCCTGAATTCACATTGAGAGAAGGATTACGAGTTGCAGTAGAATGGTATTGGAATAATTTAAAATAAGTAGTTACAATGAACAACATTAAAATTGCCGTTATCGGCCTCGGCTACGTAGGCTTACCCCTCGCCCGACTTTTCTCAACCAAATATGAAACAATTGGGTTCGATATCAATCTAAAAAGAGTGGATGCACTGATGGCCGGTATTGACGATACACTTGAAGTAAGCAAAGAACTATTGAAGGAAGCGATTGCAAAAGGATTTGTATGTACAACCGATCTTGAAAAGATAAAGAATTGCAACTTCTACATCATCACCGTTCCCACTCCTGTTGACCGTAACAACCGACCCGACCTTACACCCTTGGTTAAGGCCAGTGAAACTGTTGGTAAGGTGATTTCAAAAGGAGATATTGTAGTGTATGAATCTACTGTTTATCCTGGTGCAACTGAAGAAGATTGTATTCCCGTGGTTGAACGTGTGTCAGGTCTAAAGTTCAATGTTGATTTTTTTGCCGGTTATTCCCCCGAGCGCATTAATCCCGGCGATAAAGAACATACCGTCGAAAAAATTAAAAAAGTAACTTCCGGTTCCACTCCTGAAATCGGAGAAAAGGTGGACGCTGTTTATCGTTCTGTTATTACAGCCGGAACCCATTTGGCTCCCACCATTAAAGTGGCCGAAGCCGCCAAAGTGATTGAGAACTCGCAGCGCGATATTAACATTGCTTTTGTAAACGAACTAGCCAAAATATTTAACCTGATGAAAATTGACACGCATGCTGTATTGGAAGCAGCAGGTACCAAATGGAATTTTTTACCTTTTAAACCCGGATTGGTTGGAGGCCATTGTATAGGTGTTGATCCTTTTTACCTGGCACAAAAAGCACAGGAATACGGTTACCACCCCGAGATTATCCTTGCCGGACGCAGACTGAACGACAGTATGGGCAAATACGTGGCCACCGAAGTTATAAAACTAATGATAAAAAAAGGCATACAAGTCAAAGGTGCTAAAATTCTGATGTTAGGTATAACATTTAAGGAGAATTGCCCTGATATTCGTAACACCAAAGCCATTGACATTTACCAGGAATTATTAGAATACGGTGTTGATATTGATGTGTATGATCCTTGGGCTGACCCAGCCGAGGTACAACACGAATACGGAATTACATCAAACAAACAGTATCCTGATCACCCCTCTCGTGGAGGGGAAGGGGGAGGCTTTTACGGCGCTATCATTTTAGCCGTCGCCCATAACGAATTCATGGACATCAACCTTCAGCAGCACAAAAATCAGGGAATCATCATCTACGACGTGAAAGGCATCCTGGATATTAATTTAACTGACGGACGGTTGTAAATTAATTCGTGAAATTCTTATTTTTGTATATAATTTAAAATGCCAAATTATGGAAGTGATAGCTCGCATAAACATAGATAGCCCAACCGGACGAAAATTGGTACTCGAAATTGAGAAACACAAGAAAGTTGCTGAAATTCAATATCCCTTGCCGGAAGAATTACAAAACTGTACTGCTCTAACACATAATGAAGTATGGGATAAAGTATGGGATAAGCTTAGTAATCATTACGGCGTAGATGTACGTAAACTGCGATGAAAAAATTCGAAGTCGTTTATTCAAAAGATGCTGTAGATGATCTACAAAATTTATCAGATGTAATCATGTATGAATACAAGGCACCATTGACAGCAGTACGTTATTTAAATGGATTACAAAATGAAATTAAACGATTATCAGTTATAGCAGATACTTTACCTTATTATACACGACCTCAATTATTAAAATACGGACAAAACACAAAACGGATAAACTATAAACAGATGGCAATAATTTTTGGCGTATTTGGTCCATTCGTTTACATATATCGTATAATTCCGGCAAATACAATAGCAAATCTTTAAACATTTTTATTTTTTGAAAAACTGCCTGCCCACCGTAGCTTTTGCGAAGGAGAGTCCTGATATTCGTAATACCAAAGCAATTGATATTTACCAGGAATTATTAGAATACGGTGTTGATATTGATGTGTATGATCCTTGGGCTGACCCAGCCGAGGTACAACACGAATACGGAATTACATCAACCAAGCAGTATCCTGATCACCCCTCTCGTGGAGGGGAAGGGGGAGGCTTTTATAAAGCCATTATTTTAGCGGTAGCCCATAATGCCTTTATGAAGATCGACTTGCAGAAACACAAAGAGATGGGATGTATCATTTATGATGTTAAAGGAATTCTGAAACAAGCATTAACCGACGGAAGACTTTAAAGTATGAAAACAATGAAAATTTTTAGCTGTTTAATCTTCATTTGTATTTGTTCCTTACAAATAAGTATGGCTCAGAATACACAAAAAGTTGGTGACACCATCGAAGTTGCTTTGGATGGTTACAAAGAGGGCAAAATACAGTGGCAATTTTCTAAAGACAAGCAAAATTGGATAAACGTAAACAATGCAAATTCAGAAAAACTCATTCAAAAAGTTTCCGAATCAGGATTCTTTCGGGCAAAAATTGAAAACGGCAATTGCCCTTATTTTGCGGAAGAAACATTTATTTATGCTTCTCCTGATTTAAACACGGATACTATTCCTGATGTTACCTACATGTATTATAAAGATAGCATTACTTTATCAAAAGTTATACCTTCGTATGTAGCTGGTAAATACACATGTACTGATACTGATTTTAGTATAAAAGACGATAAACTATTTCTCAAAAATCCTTACAAATTAACAAAAGTTAATTATAACAATACCTTACTCAATCTAAATACGAATATCCAGTATCCACTAAAAATTAAAATTCGTTGCTGGATTAAAGATAAATACGCTGTTTACCCTGTTATTACAAATGAAATACCCCAATTCATTTATACTTATAAGGATACCACTTTTAGTATTGAAAATGACAAATTATATTATTCAGTAAAAAATTTGGGACCTAAAGTCTTTTGTGCAAATCTACCGCTTGTAAATCCCAATACTAACTTTTATAATCAAATGGTCTGTAAATATGGATTTTATGCAATGCGAACTGGTGGCAAAATATATGTAAGCTCTAATTTAAAAAAATGGGATTTAATTTATGATGATAAAAGGGGGATTAAGGAATCAATGGTTATTGTTAATAATAAAAACGGTTATGAACTACTATTTTCCGAATATACTGGTGGGCCAACTTATGTAAGGAATTATCTTAGAAGCTATAATTTAATAACTAAGGAATCAGCAGTAAGAATGGTTTTTTATACCCCCGAAGATTTTCAAAAGCAAGGATTATCTCCCAAAGCACGCCATATTCATTTCCTTGTTCAGGATCCATACACAGATTTGATTTTTTTAGGCACTGGTGACGATAGTCCTGAATCGGCTATTTACTATTCAAAGGATCAAGGCATATCATTTATTAAAATTGGAGGAGGAAATCAAAATTGGAGATCTTTAACCATGTTTTTTAATGAAGATTATATTTTTTGGAATATGGATTCAACAAATCCTCAATGTATATTTAGGGTAAAAAAAAGTGACCTGCATGAAAATATAAGTGAAATAAAAATATCACGATTCCCTTTAATAAATAGCGCTCATTGGTGTTCAGAAACAATCTATTTAGCAGATGGATTAACCAAAATGTATGTGATGAGTTCGAATAATGAAGGAGCTATTTACGACAATAATTTTCGAAATTACGGAATTATAATTGAGAATAATGAACCAATTGCATACGAATTAATGGCTATAACGGCTAAGAATTTGGGTTCACAATGGTATCCGATTGGAATTGACAATCAAAAAAATATATTATTTCTTGATTTGGATACTTGGAAAACCTTATTTTATAAGGTGGTCTTAGTACATTAATTACCTGAATTACAATTCTAATTATAATCATAGGCCAAATTGAATAAATTAAATTTAATTTGCGCAAGAATATTTAATAGTGAAAACTAACTTCAATCATTTTACATACAATAGGTTGTATTTCACAATCTATATTAACTTATTGCATTTTTGTTTGAGTGGAAAATTTATTTCACTAATTTAATTACTCAAAAGTACATGTAATTTTTTGTTCAATTAACTGCAAGATAATTATTTATCTTGCGGTCAATTGATCTTTTTCTTTAATAATTATGCAAACTATGAATTTGCATTTTATAATGATAATGGGGTTTTTAAAAAATAAATTACAATTTGTAAGTATTGATCGACTGTTTCCAACCTTAAGGTGTCGATGATTAGAGAAGAGATGAACCAATTAAATAGAATCCAACTTCTGAGAAGGAGGTCTTCAAATTTTCTTATACGACAATTTAATTGATTCCATGCCAAGATGAAAACTGTTATTCTTACTTAAGCCATTTTAATGATTTCATTATTAGATAAAACCATTTCCGGAGTATTCTGGTCGCTTCTGCAAAGCATCGGTGGCAGAAGCATTTCATTTGTGGTTATGATTATTTTAGCACGTCTGTTAACTCCAGAGAGTTTTGGTTTGATAGGCGTACTAATGATTTTTATCCAACTTAGTCAATCCCTAATTGCAGCAGGTTTTAATCAAGCCCTAATACAGAAAAAAAATACTGATGAGGAAGATTACTCCTCAGTTTTTTGGATTAATTTAACTATCAGCATTATATTATATATCATCTTGTTTTTTACAGCGCCATTGATTGCCGAGTTTTATAATCAACCAATTTTAACCAAACTCACACAGGTATTGTCACTGGTTTTTGTTATCAACTCTTTCTCATTTGTTCAGGAAACACGCCTGAGTAAAGAAATGCGTTTTAAAACATTGTCTATCATAAATATCCCCTCCCTAGTTTTAGGTGGAGTAGTTAGTATTAGTATGGCTTTCATGGGCTTTGGAGTATGGAGTATTATTGCAATGCAACTGGTTAGCCGTTTTGTTTATGTAATTCAAATCTGGTTATTTTCTAAATGGAAACCACAGTTTGTTTTTAATTTTATTAAAGTAAAAAAATTGCTTTCTTTTGGAAGTAAATTGATGTTTTCAGAGGTAATACATATTATATATCAGAACATATACCTGGTAATAATCGGAAAGTTTTATCCATTAAGCAGTGTGGGTTATTACCAAAATGCAAGTAATTTAGTAAATACACCAAGCTATACTTTAAGTGGAGCATTAAATCTTGTGGCATTTCCCGTTTTTTCTTCAATTCAGAACGATGACCGTAGGTTGAAAGCAGGCTTTAAAAAAATTATTCAACAAGCATTTTTTTGGGTATGCCCGATATTCATTTTGGCTGGTGTATTAGCAGAACCATTGTTTCGCTTAATATTTACAGAAAAATGGCTACCAGCAGTCCCCTATTTTCAATGGCTTTGTATCGTAGGTATATTCACTCCTTTAAATAATTTCAATTTAAATATCCTAAATGTAAAAGGACGCAGTGATCTTTTTCTAAAGTTAGAAATACTGAAAAAAGTTATAATTACAATAGGAATAATTGTAGCTATTCCATTCGGTATTATGGCTTTAATTATATTTCAAGCTACGAGTTCGATCTTCATGTATCTAATAAACAGCTATTATTCAGGTCGTTTTATTCAATATCCAATCATAGAACAGATAAAAGATATTTTACCTATTTTTTTGTTGAGTATTGGTTTAGGTATTATTATACATTTTCTTAATCTATCTCTTTTGGGAACTTCTGACTTTGTACAATTACTAATCGGATTTAGTGTTGGGGGTATATTGTATTGGGTTGCTGTAAAGTATTGGAAATTTTCTCCTTATTTAGATATTCAACATATATTCAATACTAAAATTCTAAAACTATTCAACAAATGACTATATTGATAAACAAATCAAATCTCTACTTTAGGAATAATATATATATTCCTTTGGAATTAAGGTTTACAAATTTATTACAAGAATAGAATCTTCAACAGAAACTTATAATTCAATATTATTTGGAAATGATATCCAGTATTTTAATATAATCAATATGACAGGAGATTCTTTCGAAAACGTAAATTTAAAAAGTCAAATTTCAAGCCAAGACTATTTTTTTGTTTTTTCGATAATTGCCATAACTGGGTTGGAATATTTTTATAGAGCAGGATATTTAATTATCCCAATCACATTGTGTGCAATTGCTCTCTTTCTGCCTAAGAAAAAACCTATAGACAAAGGCATAGTAACTATAATTATTGCCCTCAGCATACTTACTCTCGTTCAAACTGCGTTAGGATATAACCGGAGTATTTTTACATTTATTATGCTTGCAATTTCAATTTCTGGATATTATCTTATTTCAAAAATTATAGGTCCCAGTTTTATTGATGCATTAATAAATGTTGTTTTCATTATTTCATTAATCAGTTTGCCCTTTTTTCTTTTAACTTTTTATACTCCATTCTTAAATTTTATTTCTGAGAAAGTTTCAATCTATTTTACACCTTTAAGTTACAATACTGAAACTCCAGAATTAAATGAAATCAGCAGAAATATACTCATATATAATTTCATGAATTACTACTTTGCTTATAATAGGAATTCAGGTCCATTTTGGGAACCAGGTATGTTTTCTGTTTTTCTAAACATCGCACTTTTTTTTAATATTATAAAAACAAATAAGCTTTTTTCAGTTAAGAATTTTATTTTTATCCTGACAATTTTAACAACATTCTCTACTGCAGGCTATATAGGATTGTTCTTCCTTTTAATTGTATTTCTTCTATTTATTTCAACTTCAAAGTTTAAATTAATCTATATTTTGACTTTATTATTTCTCTCGTTCTATATTGCAAAATTAGATTTCATGCAAAATAAAATTGTAGAACAGATAGAAGTTGCGAATAAAAGCGGATCGAGCCGTTTTGGGGCATTGCTTGTACATTTAAGATTAATAAGTGATTTTCCACTTTTTGGAGTTGGTGATGGAGTATCCAACTACATTGCAAATTATACAGATGCACGGTCTACAGCTAATGGAATAACTATGGTTTTTGTTAAGTATGGTATTCCATTTGGATTATTATACTATATATTATTATTAAAATCTTCTCTCAAGATTATTAATTATTATCTGCATCAAAAACGAGCATACTTGGGTTATTGCTTTTTTATTTTACTATTACTCTTGGCATTTTCCCAGGATATTACTGTTAGACCCTTTTATTTTTTCATGATTATATGGGGATTATTCGTCCCTATTCAAATGGAAGATAGTTCAAAAAAAATATTAACCTCGAAATAGTTAATTTTCTATAAAATGACTAATAAGATAAGAAGAATAGCAATAATTTGTGGTTATTCCTTCCCTGACGGTATGGCTCCCACAACACGTATTTTGGCATATTCAAAAGGATTAGTAGAAGATGACACAAAGGTGGATATTTTCATTTTCTTCCCTACAGAAAGTGTACAAAATTCTTTCCCAGTAAATGGGATGATATACGGAATCAATTATCACTATCCCGGTACACGAACATATCCGAAAATTATCATTTTAAGAAAACTTAGTCATTTATACTATGGCTTTATTGCAGCCTTAAAATTAATTAAAGAACATAGAAAAGGTAAATTTGACTTTGTCATCGTAAGTATAGACTGGCTTAGAATTCTATACCTTTTTATTCCTATTATTAGATTTATTAAATCTAAACCAATTTTTATTGCTGATGAATATCCGGTTCCAATAAGAGTTTATCTACAGGAATCCATTCCTAAATGGAAAATAATATTATATCGATTTATTTTAAATCATGTCGATGGAATGATCTTCATGACAAATAACCTAATGGCCTACTATAATAATATTGTTGAAAAACCCAGTTTTATTCTTCCAAGCATTACCGATTTATCTCGCTTTTCGAATCTTTCCATAATGAGAAGTAATGATTCAGTTAGATATATTTGTTACATGGGTAATATGGAATTATCAAAGGATAACGTTGATAATATTATTGAAGCATTTGGGTTAATTGCAAACAGATATTCAAACTTAGAATTACATTTATATGGTGCCCCTTCCTCTAATGATTTACAAATTATAACAGAAATTATTTCAAAATTGAATCTAGCAGACAGGGTTATATTTAAGGGAAAGGTTGCGAATAGTGAGGTACCTAAAATTCTACATGAAAGTTTCATTTTGGTTTCATCCCAACCAATATCAAAGAGGGCAGAAGGTGGTTTTCCAACAAAACTAGGTGAGTATATGGCTTCGGGTGTCCCTACATTAATTACAGATGTTGGGGAAATTAGTAACTTTGTCACAGATGGAGTTAATGTTTGGCTGGCTAAAGCATGCAACCCTGTAGCTTATTCTCAAAAATTGGATTATATTATTAATAACTATACGGAGGCATTATACGTTGCTGAAAATGCAAAAAAATACGTATTAGAAAATTTTGATTATAAAAGTCAAAGCAAAAACTTAAAAGAATTTCTTTCAAAACTTAGCTTAGAAGATAAAAAATCATGAGAATCTTTTGCTTATCTAAAAAATTTTCACAACTATGAATATCCCAAATTTGACAAAATAAGTTAAGTAATATAACTCAAGTAATCAGGGTTCTGAATTTGCATAGTTATTAGAAATCCGCTATGAATGAATCCCCAACATTAAATTGCAACAATAAAAAATAACGTTTCCATTAAAGCACAACAAATATTCTGAAATAATTATCAACACTTGTCACACAATGCAAGTGACTATCCTATAATATATTACAATTTAATAGTGTCATTTTATACTAGTTTTAATTTTGCGCTATTCATATAAGCCGAATAAAATATGAGAAATACGTATCCTAAAGTTTTAATAATCGGTGAAACATTTCACTTGAATTCTGGAGGAGGTATTACTCTATCTAATCTATTCAAAGGTTGGCCAATTGAAATGTTAGCAAATGCAGTTGACTTCAGAGATCTTAGAATGAATAAAGATTTTGCCAATATTAAGGTTTACGAACTATTCGAGAGCAAAATGATTTTCAAAGTATTAAGTACCAAACACTTTCAAAGTTATAGAAGCACTTCAATTTCAAGCGAGAATAATAATAAAATAAGTTTTAAATCATTTCTTAAATATTTTTTAAAAAAAACTATAAACAAATTATTAGGATATACTGGATTGGAGTATCTCATTTTCCATTATAAAATTGAAAATAACTTTTTGGATTGGATAAATGCATTTAACCCAGATTTTATTTACACTCAACTAAGTTCAAGAGAATCTATAAAATTAATCACAGAATTACATGACATTACCAATATTCCTATCGCGATCCATATAATGGATGATTGGCCATCTACTATTTGTTCTAAAGGTTTGTTCAAAAATTATTTGAAGAGAAAAATTAATAAAGAATTTATAGGGTTACTTGAAAAATCATCAATTTTCCTTTCTATATCAGAATATATGAGTGAAGAATATCTTATTCGATATGGAAAGTCTTTTATCCCTTTTCATAATCCTTTGGATTTAAATATTTGGGATAATCCCATAAATAAATTGCATAAAACTAACAAAATGTTTAATTTTTTACATGCAGGAAGAATTGGGAACGGAATAACAAATAGCTTATTAAAAATCGCGAGAATACTACAAGAGCTTAACGATTCAAACATCCCTGCGTATTTATACATTCAATCATCAAATATTGACATTCAATTTAAAAATAAAATTTTAAAATATAGTTGTGTTAAGATTAATCCCCCTGCTGCATATAAAGATATTCCTGCCATTATAAAGGATGCCGACATTTTAGTTTTATGTAATGATTTTGACAAAAAAGGAAAGAATTTTTTAAAGTATTCAATACCTACAAAGGCTAGTGAATACATGATATCAAAAGTGCCAATATTGGTTTTCAGTGATTATACAAGCGCAATATATAAACATGCAAAAGAAAATAAATGGGCATTTTTAGTAGGAGAAGATAACGATTTATTATTAAAAGCAGCCATTATTGAACTTATTAAAAATACTGCACTCAGAAAGGTTCTTGCAGAAAGAGCTTTTCAATATGCAAAATTAAATTTTGATTGTAATGTTATTAGAGAAAAATTTAGAAACGAATTTGCAAATCATGTTTAAAGACAAAATCCTTTTAATTACCGGCGGCACCGGCTCTTTCGGAAACGCCGTTTTAAACCGTTTTTTGGATACGGATATTAAAGAAATCCGAATATTCTCCAGGGATGAGAAAAAACAAGACGATATGCGTCACCGGTTAAATAATCCCAAGGTAAAATTCTACATTGGAAACGTTCGTGACAAACGCAGTGTGGATTATGCCATGCGAGGTGTAGATTATATTTTTCATGCTGCAGCATTAAAGCAGGTTCCATCCTGTGAGTTTTTCCCAATTGAGGCAGTTAACACCAATGTGCTGGGAACTCAAAATGTATTGGATTCGGCCTTTGAACATGGTGTAAAGCGGATGATCGTATTGAGTACCGATAAGGCTGTTTACCCAATCAATGCTATGGGTATCTCAAAAGCTATGATGGAAAAGGTAATGCAGGCCAAAGCCCGTTCAATGGGAGAAGATACCAGCACTGTTTATTGTGGTACCCGATACGGCAATGTAATGGCATCACGCGGTTCAGTAATCCCATTGTTTGTTGAACAAATAAAAGCAGGTAAAGACCTCACCATTACCGATCCGAACATGACCCGTTTTATGATGACATTGGAAGATGCCGTTGATCTGGTTATTTATGCTTTCCAGCACGGCCAAAACGGGGATATGTTTATTCAAAAATCACCCGCGTCAACGATTGCCCATCTGGCGCAGGCATTGATTGAA
>JBBRCQ010000093.1:0-10736 GCA_038204725.1 Bacteroidales bacterium
TTACTTTTTGATCAAGTATTCACTATAATAATTATAAAGAATAAAACTAAACTAAGTAACTTTGCATTGTTCCAAGCACAGAAAACCTTCTTTTTGATTAATGCTCAAAAGCTCTACATCAGACACATAAATAATCTGGATAAAAAGATAATTGACCTTAAAAAACAGATGCTGTATTTAGCTGAAATGCAATAATTTTCGAATTACTTAGATAAAAGCAAAAAGTAAAAAATAAATAAATATCGAATAAATAAAATACGACAATTCTTCTTTCACATTACTTATAAATATTCCTTTATGAATCAATTCGGACTCATTGGTTATCCACTATCTCATTCTTTTTCTGCCTCTTATTTTACTGAAAAGTTTAAAAAAGAAAATATCACAGATGCCCAATACCAGTTGTTCCCCATTCATAACATTCAGGAAATTCAATCATTACTGGAAAGCGAGCCTTTCTTAAAAGGGCTGAGTGTTACTATTCCCTACAAAGAAAAAATTATTCCTTATCTTGATGCATTAGATGAAGTGGTTATAAAAGTAGGAGCTGTGAATACCATTGATATAAGCCTTAAGAACAATCGTAAATATTTAAAAGGATACAATACGGATGTAATTGGATTTGAAAAAACATTGCGTCCATTATTGAAAAGTCATCATCTGCAGGCATTGGTGCTTGGTTCAGGTGGCGCTTCCAAAGCTGTAGTGTATGTGTTGGAAAAACTTCACATCCCTTATAAAATCGTCAGCCGTAGTATTCATGCTGATTTTTTGAATTATCAACAATTAACTCCAGATATAATTGAAAATCATCAGATTGTTATCAATACTACACCCGTTGGTATGTATCCTGATATCGATGCATGTCCTGATTTTCCTTACACATTGTTATCATCCACCCATTTGTTGTATGATCTCATCTACAATCCCGAAGAAACCCTTTTTTTAAAAAAAGGTAAATTACAGGGAGCTACAACACAAAATGGTTTAGAAATGCTGATTTTTCAAGCAGAAGCAGCATGGGATATCTGGAATACAAAGTAAACTATTATTGAATGCTTTTTCACATAAAAGCGTATTTAACAAATATTTAGGATTAAAAAGGGTAAAGAATTCATAAATTTGCAGTTATTCAAAAACATTTAATATTCATTATTATGTCAGTATTACTAGAATTTGCAATGTTTCCCACAGATAAAGGGGAAAGTGTCAGCGATTATGTGAGCCGTATTATTGCTTTTATTGATCAATCTGGTGTTCATTATCAACTAACTTCAATGGGAACCATAATTGAAACCGAAACGTTAGAGGAAGCAATGGCTATTGTTAAAGGTGCATACGAAACCCTGGACAAAGACTGCAATAGAATATCGGCATCCTTAAAATTTGATATTCGTAAAAATCAAGATAATAGAATGCTTAAGAAAATGCAATCTATTGAGGAAAAGATATTTAAAAATAAATAAATATGAAAGTTGTACTTTGTAAATAAAAAAATGAAAAGCAATACAACCAAATGAAAAATTATATTGTCTTTTGGGAATACTATGAAAAAACAAGAAAAATTTAAATAAATTAATAAAACAAAAATCATGAAAAACTACATCTTATTATTTGTTATGGTGGCCTTCCTGAATAGTTTCAGTATCGGACAACAGTCAGTAAAAAAATCAGACCAACAACAAGCTAAAAAGGAATGGAAATTAGTAGCAGAAAAAAATGGAATACAAGTCTATTCTGTTTACGAAAATTGTGATGATAATGTAAATGATATTCATCAGGAAAATGCTGTATTGAAATTTGTAAATACTACCGACCAAAAACTTGCTATTGCATGGGATTTGAAAATATGGTACAATGGCGAATGTATCAATTGTGATAAAAATGAGAGCGAACATCATTTTGCAATCCAGTTAAATGCAGGCGAAACCAAAAAAGGAAGTTGCGAAAATCGAAATATATCAAGAGAACTGCTCGTGTTTTCAAAGTTTTTAAACATGGAAAACAAATATCTTTTGACTAAATTTGAATTGCAAAATATCAATGTTAATCCGGTTAATTAATGAATGAAATTTTTACTTATTAGTAAAGTATAAGTTCAGTATATTAAAAATCATCAATAATTAAAAAAAATGAAAAAGTTTATAAATATTTTATTTGTAGCAATATATCTATTGATAGGTATAAAATCCAATGCGCAGGTTGTGATTCAATCACAATGTCCTAATACTGATTTTTCTTCACTGGATTTTACAAATTGGACGGGTTGTTATTGTTTAAGTGGTTCTACTTGTTATACTGCAATTGCCACAGGAGTACTTAGTAATTGTATATATAATTCACCCCCAACACCAATTAATTGTGGAAATATAGGGTTTCATACAACATCAACTTTAGCTCAACCATCATTACACACTATATTAACAAACGCGAATACCTCTTATTATAATGGGAGTAGTCCGTCACTTACAGGTCTTTATGATTCGCTCACAGCTTATGGTTTGAGAAAAATTCCAGCTGGTGTTGGTCAGGTATGTCGTCTGAATAGTTGGAAAACAGGATATCAATCATCACAATTGTCTTATACTATGACAGTGGATACGAATGTTTCCGGTTTATTTGTATATAGTTATGCAGCTGTATTAGAATTTCCTACTGGACATGACTGTCATGACCAGCCTTATTTTCAAATTCGTATTAACGATGCAAATGGTAACGCTATTAATAATACTTGTGGTAGTTTTACATATATTGCCGGTACTAATCCTCCGGGTAATATTATACATACTGCCAATGTACCCGGACATTCTTCAGTAAAATGGTTTGATTGGCAAACAGTTGGATTGAGTTTAAAACCCTATCATGGTCAAACTATAAAACTTCAATTTATAGCTGCAGATTGTGGACAAAGTGGTCATTTTGGATATGCCTATTTTTATGGATATTGTCTGCCCCGACATATTGATATTAATTATTGCCCGGGTAGTACAACAGCTGTTTTGTCAGCACCTGCCGGATTTAGATATAAATGGTTACCTTCCAATGATACTACTCAATCTATTTCAGTGGTGGGTCCTGTTGACAGCACAATATACCAGGTTGTAATCAGTTCATTAAACAATTCAGTATGTACCGATACCTTGAGTGCGCTTTTGGTACCAAATATTATTCATTCTGATTTCACTTTCAACAATGAATGTGTAGGTGTTCCTGTTAATTTTAATAGAACTACCACATCGAATACACCTATTTATAACTGGATTTGGAATTTCGGGGATCCCGGATCTCTCGGAAATCAATTAAATTTTATAGCAAGCCCGACTCATACCTATAACACACCCGGTACCTATTCTGTTATGCTGATAGATTCACTATTGAGTGGTTGCCCTGATACGGTATCAATAGATGTTACTGTTTATCCTAATCCAACCATTGTTACTGTTGGCGATTCTGTTTGTTTTGGCGATTCAGCACTGATATCTGTTTCCGGTGCCAATACCTATCTTTGGAGTAACGGAAATACCAATGCCTCACAATACGTTCACCCTGTTATTGCTCCTAATTTAGTTACATTTGATACAACTTTTCAAGTAATTGCTACCAGTTCACTAGGTTGTGTTGATTCAAGTTTTGCAATAGTCTCAATAGATCCACTTCCAAGGATTAATTTTGAAACGGATATAACTACCGGTTGTGAACCGATTCAAACTCATTTTTTAAATCAAACGGAACCCTTAAATTCTACTTATGTTTGGGATTTTGGTGATAACTCAACTTCTACCACTACAAGTCCAACACATACCTATCATGCCGGTGAATTTAGTGTTACAATAACTGCCATTTCATCAAATGGATGTAAAGATGTTGCAGTTGTTCCTAATCTTATCAAAGTTTATCCACAACCTATTGCAGATTTTACATGGACTCCACCCATTGGTACAATATTAAATCCATTGTTGCAATTTACAAATATAACTACACCTTTTGACAGTTCGTTTTTGTGGAGTTGGTTGTTTGCCGGTCCTTTACCTGGTAATACAATACTTGGAACCAGTAATGCAATAAGTCCATCTTTCTTATTCCCCAATTCCTCATTGGATGAAAAAGAGTATATGGTTACATTGATTGCTACAAACGCAAATGATTGTAACGATACCGTATCATATACGCTGAAAATTATCAATGAAGTATTGATTTTCCCCAATATTATGACGCCCAATGGTGATGGTGTAAATGATAAATTTGACATTGGTGCCTTAATCAAAGGTGGTGGTTATACCGAAACACAAGTTATTATTTTTAATCGCTGGGGTAAAAAAGTTTACGAAAGTAACAATTATAAAAATGATTTTGACGGAGAAGGTCTGCCTGATGGCGTTTACTTTGTAACCATTAAAGCAAAAGGTCTTATAAAAGATGTAGAATATAAAAGCAGCTTACAAATATTGCGGTAATAAATTACAACCTTATTGCAATTTATGATTACATTTGCGAATAAAGTTCTTTTTTAAAAAATATACGTTGAATGAATAATTCAACGTATTTTTTTTTTCAGGTTTCATTTTAGAATACAGATTTTAACGTTTATCAATAACAATAAAAACCCATTTGATATGAAAACAATTAAAAGTAATTACTATTATTTTTCTCTGATAATAATTTTTGTATTTCTATTTTGCAATCCATCAGCATTTGCACAACTCACTATTGTTACGGCACCTGCTGGTACCACACCCCAACAATTGGTTCAGAATGTATTACTCGGTTCTGGTGTAACGGTTAGTAATGTCACTTTCAATGGCTCAATGGGAGCTATTACTTCCAATCAGATCGGTTCATTTACTACGGGTGCTTCCCCCACAAACTTAGGGCTTTCTAGTGGATTGGTTCTTTCATCAGGAGGAGTTACTGGCATGGCAGGTGCGAATAATACAGGAAGTTCAACTACTATTATAACAGGAACAGGTATCAGCGATCCTCAATTGGCAGCATTGGTTCCTGGTGCTGTAATTAACGAAGCTTCAGTACTTGAGTTCGATTTTCTTCCTTTGTCAGATACACTGAAATTTAAATTTGTTTTTGGATCGGAAGAATATATGGAATATGTAAATACAAATTATAATGATGTTTTCGGTTTTTTTATTACCGGTCAAAACCCCAATGGTCCAGCTTATTTGAACAAAAATATTGCCCTTATACCCAATACAACACTCCCAATTACCATTGATAATGTTAATGCCAATTCTAACGCTCAATATTATGTATCCAACACAAATGGATTATATATCCAATTTGATGGATTTACAGTAGTTTTAACTGCTATTGCAGTAGTTGTTCCATGTACTCCTTATCATATTAAAATGGCTGTAGGAGATAGATACGACATGTCTTATGATTCCGGTGTTTTTCTGGAAGCCAATAGTTTTTCGACCAATGCAGTTACCATCACTACCAATTATTCTTCAGTTGGTGCGACTCCTATGGCAATAGAAGGATGTAACAATGCAATCATCAAATTTAAAATTCCGGTAGTAAAAACAGATACCGTTTTTCTCCCTTTATTGATTTCCGGTACAGCTACCAATGGAGTGGATTATCAACAATTACCCAATATGATTCATATACTGCCGGGACAAACATCCACAACGCTAACCATTATTCCTATTGTCGATGGTATTTTAGAACCTATTGAAACAATTTATATCAAAGTGGATGATACTACCAGTTGTGCTTTGTTAGGAGATTCTACACTGATCGAAATTTTAAGCCGCGATTCCATTGTGCTGACTCCATGCAACGATACTTCGATTTGTCAGAATTTAAATTTTTCAATTAGTACTCCAATTAGTGTAACTGCTACCGGAGGTGCCGGTAACTTATCTTATCTGTGGTATCCTGCCACCGGATTAAATTCAGATACTATTTCCAATCCAATGACAACACCTGTATTAATTGGTTCAACTACTTATACTGTAACCGTTAAAGATGCTACCGGATGTCCGTCGAGCACTGCATCAGTAACTGTTATAGCAAATCAGTTACCGGATGTAACTTTTATTTCAACACCATCTTTGCCTGCCAAAGGTTGTTCCCCTTTGTCTATAAGTTTTGAAGATCAATCCTCTCCTGTAGCTACATTCAGAATCTTTGATTTTGGTGACGGAAGCACAAGCAATGCAATCAATCCGGTTCATGTGTACAATACTCCCGGTGTTTATTCATTCAAACTATACGTTGAAACAACAGGTGGATGTAAAGGCGAATTTTTACAACCAGATGCTGTAACTATATTTTCGCAACCAATTGCAGATTTTACATGGAATCCACCCATTGGAACAAGAACCAACCCACTCATCAATTTCGTAAACCTAACCACTCCTGTTGATCCTTCCTTTTCGTGGTTGTGGGATTTTGGTGACGCTTCCACGGATGTGGTCATGAACCCATCTCATCTGTATCCAAGTATACCTGAAGAAAAAAACTACACTGTAACGTTGATTGCTACCAGTAATCTGGGTTGTTTCGATACGATCAGCTATTCATACGTGAAAATTGTTGACGATGTATTGATATTACCTAACATTATCACTCCCAATGGAGATGGTGTCAACGATAAATTTGAGATTGGAGCTTTGATAAAAGGAGGTGCCTACACCGAAACACAGCTTATTGTGTACAATCGCTGGGGCAAAAAAGTATTTGAAGCAAACAATTATAAAAATGATTTTAATGGGGCTGGTCTACCCGATGGTGTGTATTATGTAATCATTAAGGCAAAAGGTATTTTAAAAGACGTAGAATTTAAAAGCAGTTTGCAAATCATGCGATAATTCCTTATATTGAATTACATTGTTTACAATTCAACGACAAAAGTATACAAAAACGCATTTATTTTTTGTAAAGTAAAAAAAATACCTTACTTTTGCAGCCATATACGGTAGATGTAGTTCAGTTGGTTAGAGCATCAGTTTGTGGTTCTGAAAGTCGTGGGTTCGAATCCCATCATCTACCCCAAAAAAGAGTCGGTTTGTTTTTCAAGCCGGCTTTTTTTATGCGCTGTTTTTTAGCAACAACGATGAGTTGGAAGACTTTTGTTAACACACATCAGATGACCTCAAATCATCTGATGAATAGTCATTCTATTTAAAAATATATTGTTTACCAATTGGAGTCTCCTTAACATCATACTCCCTAAGCATATCTACACGTTTTGTTTTCGTTGCAACAGTAGCCGTAACAATTATTTTTAGCAAACATAGATTGTAAAAAGGATTTGAAAAAAAAAACAAAAACCGCATATTCAATAAAGAAAAACAAAAACGGTGTGCAGTTTATCCGGAATGGGGTGAAGTTTGATCCGGAATATCCAATCCTGTAGTTGTGAGATTACAGGATTTTCTTTTGTCTTCCGATTAAACTAAAAATAAAAGAAAGTAGTTGAGTACTTTTTTTTATGATGTATTATCTTTGCATCCTATCTTAAAGGTTGTTTAACCTCAGCGGAATGGTACCGCTGTTTAAATAACTTTTCGGATTTTTTTATTGAGGGTGGGATAATTCCGGTGAAAGTGAACACCCCATTCCGGTTCAAATATAAATGGTCAACATGCTCCGGATTCTCAAAAATCCTTTTTTAAAACACTAGTGCAAAATTAAGTTATGAAAAGAAAAGTGGTCAACATGCTCCGAAATACGAAGGCCGCCAAACAATAAAAACTCTTTTCAATCATAAGAATGCAATATTTAATATTCTTTTCTTGAAAAAGTGGTCATTATCTGCCGTATTGTCAGTTTATTTTATGAAAAAATAATCCGAAAATATGGTTTTTTTTAACCGGATTCAGATGGTCAGCATGCTCCGTTTTATCCATTCAGCAAAGAAAAGGTTTGGATAGGGGGAGAGAAAGGACAAAAGAACAGAAAAATATAATTAATTTTGATTAAATTAAATAATTTGTACTGATAATACAAATTAATTCATATAATTTATTTACAGCTATTTATAGAGAAAATACAAAAGAAAAGAAAAAATATAAATTAAATACGATGTAAAATTAGCAGTTGCAACTGTTTACAAATTATTCTTAAAAATCTCATATTCTGCATCGCATTTCATTACATGTTCATTCAGCCAGGTTTTTATTAATCTTATGATTTCTTTGGGTTTGGGTGGGTTGTTGCTGTAAAAATCAAAATTAAACTTTGCTACCTTATACATAAGGTTGATGTGTTCGCTGATGTGCGATGAAACCTGAGGATAAGCATGCTTTTGCATAAGATGCTCTTCCTTTTTGAGGTGTATCAATGTATAATCTGACAATTTTGATAGAATAATTGCAAACTCTTCACGATTATTACCTAAAAGTATTAAATCGATCAACTCGTTACAGATATCTATTAAAACCTTATGATCCTTATTGATACCATTATTACCAATTGATAAAAATTCTATCCAATTAATTTTTTCCAGATCATGCATAAAGTCAATAAATTTGATTAATTTCTAATTTTATTTTTTAAATTGTAGATCGATGCGATGAGATGATTTTATATAATTCTTACAATAAGTTAACACAAAATAAAGATTGTACGATGAGGATCTTATTGAATTGCTTGTAATTATTGAATAAGAAGCCATTCGTAAATAATTATCAACATTAAAATCGGATAATGTGTATTGTTTTCAAATATGTTTATTGATAAGAATATGTATTTTTATTCTTACCTTCTTTCATCACTTGTTCAATGGCAAAACCTAGTTTTTTTAAGTCGTTAAATATGGTTCTTTTCCTTTGTAATCCATTAGGAAGTGCACTCGTAGTATTTGCAAAACCCACGTAAATTCCAAATACCGGAACATTGTTGATTTTAGCAATTTCAATTTCTTTGGCAGTTTGTGTGGATGTATGCATGTTTTCTCCTACAAGAACAATTAAAAGATTACATTTTTTAATTTTTTCTTCAACTAATTTTTCCCAATTCTTTTTATGGATTCGGCTATTCGTTGTGCAGTTTGCAATGTCGAAAGGTGCCTTTGATTGAATAGCTTTCGTAGTAAAATGAGATTTCTCGATAATGTTATGATTACTATCAAAGCTAAGATATGCAAGTGGTATAGTCATTTTAATTGAATTATAATTATGAATCGTTATACTATGGAACGTGTTCTGTTTGAAAGTTCATTGCGTAAGAGTAACTCAACTTTTTTTATTTCATTAAATGCCGGTATTCTATCCGGACTTATATTTTCATCTTTTGCTTTTTTTAGTAAATTATCTAATTCAATTAATGCAAAATCAAAAGCTGCTTTTAAATCTGCGATTGACAATTCTTTTGTGATCATGATTATAAATTTAAAATGGAGTAAACTTCAGCTCAATATTACAGAAGTTTTTAATTATACAAAAATAAATTATTGATAAATAAAATCAAAACGAATCCATCATTTAGTGACATTAAAGTGAAATTTGAAAAAATGTGTTAGTAAATTAATTGAATTTAAGCGAGTTAAATGAATCAAAAAAAATGTCACAAAAATGCCACGAAATAAATAAATTGTAAAAAAGTTATTTTTGTAAGTGTATATTGTTTAAAATATGTCGAATACATAAGTTAGCATTGCAATTGTATCGGAAACGTTAAAATGAATCGGAAAGGTTTTGTTGAAATTTAAATGGAATCCTGAAAAAGATTTGCCAATTTATTAAGGTTGAATCAGATTGAAGCATAGAATGAAAAATTGAGTGTTATTCATGTTTTAAAATTCTAAAAGTGGAGTTAAATAATGATTTATTGGAAAATCTGAACGTAATTTTGTATTGTAATTTTCGAAAGAGAATTATAATTATTTAATTTCAATTAATAATGGCCTGTAACCTGAAAAATGATTACAGGCTTTTTTTATGCCTACTGGTTTATAATTTTAGCGAATTTGTTACAAATGCACTTCATACTTGTGAATATGTTTCAAAGAAAAAGCCTGTAACTTTTAATTAGTTACAGGCTTTTTCGGTAGGAGAGAAGTTCAATAGAAAACTATGGACGGGTGAATGTCACCATCGTTTCTGTTAGGATTTAAATAAATTAAAAGGGCAGATCATCTTCTTTTCCATCATCGGTAAACGTCATTCCATCTACAAATGGAGTCAGTTCTTCGGTTTCTTGTTTGCCGGTTTGTGCTTTTTTAACCATCCATGCTTTGGCTTCTGTAAACCATCTGCCATTGCTTTCTCTGCTTTCCAGATCAAACGAAACAATTACCTTATCTCCGGCAACCGATTCCAGCTTACTTATTTTGTCGCCCCATAAACTAAAACAAACATTCTTGGGATATTGTGCATCTGTAAGAATAACGAAATCCTGTTTTTTCCAGGTTCCATTTTTGCTTTCACCGCTAACGATAGGATTTACAACGGTTATTTGTCCTGTTAATTCCATAAATTATATTGTATTTTATTTTTAGCAAAATTAAGAAAAATGAGCTAAAAAACACTAAGGAAAGGATGAAATTAATTTGAATGGGTTAAAGTTCAAATACAATGTTTTTATTTATAGATGAATAGGTTGCAATATTTTCCTGACTTTGACAATGCGCCACCCATATTGGCGACGCAAAATTTATATAATATTGATTATAAAACAAGAAAAATAAAAAATCAAAGTCAGGAAGAAATATAAAAGGCCATAATTCAGTAATTCAGCAAATAATCTATTTCACCCTTTGGGGTCATGATTAA
>JBBRCQ010000094.1:0-10249 GCA_038204725.1 Bacteroidales bacterium
ATACTACATGGCACTACAAGCCATTCTCAAAAATGCTATTCTTGACTTTTAATGAGTTACAGACAAAAACAGTACTAAAATCACTCAATTTGATCCATTTTTAACTGTTTTTTTACGAATAGGCTGCAAAATGGGTTAAAATTTCTTTCAGGAAAACTATCTCTGTCAAATACAACCCAAATTTTATCAAACTTTCTTGTTGATTTTTCACCAAGTATTTTTGCGTGTTTTACTAATCCTAATGTATTACGACCTGTACCTTCAATTTTAATTTCTAACAAACCAACAGGTAATTCCTTTTTAATAGATTCGAAATAGTTGGGTTCTGTTTTTGCACCTTCACATACAATCAGATAATACAATCTTAAATCACGTATATTAATTAACCGTTTTTTTATCTTGTCTTTCAAAACGCTTTTTAAAAGCATTATCAATCTTTGCTACTCTTGCCATGGTTAAATAAATTAGAAAAATCACCAATAAAAGGTATAGCTCCATAACGACCAGCTATGTAATCTTTTTCAAAAGAGCGATCATTTCGCACTTTTTTTCCATCTGCTTCACGATATTCTACCAATGAATATAAATCTGATGCTTCTAAATTATTTTTCTCAATAAAATAAATCTGATCTCTTCTAAAACATCCGTTATTTAAAAGGTTGGTATCATGTGTAGCAAAAATTAACTGCGCATTAAATTTGTTGTGTACTGGTGAGTTAAAAAGGTTTATTATTGCTAACGTTAATAATGGATGTAATTTGGCATCAAGTTCATCTATAATTGTAAGTCTACCTGTTTTTAAACCTGCTACCAAATATCCAGCCATATCGTATAATTTATTTGTACCGGAAGATTCCTGTTCAATTAATTTAAATTCATGTTTCCCTATTACATTTCCAGATCTATCATATTTATTATGAGATGTAAGCACTTGATCTTTTTCTCCTTTATCAAATTTAATTAATTTAATATCAAAAAATCCCAGACTTAGTGGATTTAGTAAATCCATAATGTAAGAAGTTAAATTGTCATCCTCTAAAATTATTGATGTTAAATGGCGTAATTTTTCATGTTGTATACCAGAAAACACATTCTGATCATTAAACCATTTCATTATTTGTTTAGCCTTTTTACCATTAAATTGGTCAGCAACTGACAGGAATAATCCATTATCACGGGTTTTTTCTTCAAGCCCTTTTCCCTCCTCAAAATCTTTTGTCACATCAATTTTATCTCGTTCGCGAATAAATAAATTATTTTCTTTATTACCTTTATTTTCATATAGCCATTCAGCATGCACCATTATTTTATCAGCTTCAAATCCATAACGATAACGAATCCCATCCATTAAAAATAAAATTTCAAAATACGAAGGTTGATTTTCAGTTTCGTCACTTAACAAAAATGGTATAATTACCAACTCATCTGTTGAGCTATGTTTTCCGGAGTTAATAATAATTTCACGCATTTTTTCAAATGCCTTAATTAAATTACTTTTTCCACTTGAATTAGCACCATAAATCACTGCACTTCTTAAAAGATTATATTTCCCTTTTTTTATCACATTTTCAGGATTATCTTTAATAGCAGTTGCTTCAAGACTAAGTGTTTTTATATCTTTAAACGAAAGATAATTTCCTACAGTGAATTCTATTAACATAATAATTGCATTTTGAGATATTTTCTCATCATTAAACGTCAAAAGTAATAAAATGTTTTGTATTTTTTAAAATAATGAGAAATATTCTCAATTTTATATTATTTATCACAAAAGCTATCTTTATTTTACCCTATTTTTTAATAAAGTGTAATCTCTGTCTAGTTCGATTTAATTATCTGATAATTTAAAAACGAACTACATGCAATCAACATTTAAAAAGCATCTTCTTTGTCTAATTTATTTCTTCCATCATTACATTTCAGCATAATGATATTGTTTTAAGGACATCATTTAGGCTATCAGTTGAAATTAATTATTTCTTTTTTTTATTTGACAATCATAAAAAAAAAGAAAAAAAAGACCTACTTTTGTAATCAAAACATCCTTTTTTAAATTAAGCATCGTGGAAAACAATATCCTACATCAGGCTGAACTGGCCGCAAAGTTTGTGAATCAAACCGACCGCCACGTATTTTTAACAGGCAAAGCCGGAACCGGGAAAACCACCTTTTTAAAACACATCATTGCACAAACCCACAAAAAAGCCATAGTTGTGGCACCTACCGGGATTGCGGCCATCAATGCGGGAGGCGTCACCATTCATTCATTTTTTCAATTACCTTTCGGCAACTTTATTCCTGTAAGTCTGGGTGCCGGCACACCATTGTATTTTAAAGTGAACGATGCACAATCCCTCATTAAGAATCTGCAAATGCGCGACAACAAACGCAAGCTGATCCGTGAAATGGAATTGCTGATTATTGACGAAGTAAGTATGCTTCGTGCCGATTTGCTGGATGCGATGGATGTTGTATTGCGATACATCAGACGATCGTCTTATCAGCCATTTGGCGGTGTTCAGGTGCTGTTTATTGGTGATTTATTGCAATTACCACCTGTTGTCAAAGACAATGAATGGGAATTGCTGAGTAAATATTACCATAGCATGAATTTTTTCGATGCCAGAGCATTGTCACAAAATAAGCCATTGTATATCGAGCTGGATAAAATTTATCGTCAGGATGATGCCATTTTCATAAACTTATTGAACAATCTAAGAAACAATACAGTTACCAAAGAGGATGAAGAATTGCTCAATCAGTATTACAACCCACAATTTAGGGCAGCTGCATCCGACAATTATATTACCTTAACCACCCACAACCGGAAAGCCGCCGAGCAAAACGACAATACATTGCATCAACTCAATGAGAAAACACATACATTTGAAGCTGAGATCAAAGATGATTTCTCTGAATATATGTATCCTGTTGATAAAGATCTGGTCCTTAAAATGGGTGCTCAGGTGATGTTTATCAAAAACGACCCGACGGGTGAACATCTTTTTTACAATGGGAAATTGGGTGTTGTAAAAGATTTTGATGCAAATGGCATCCGTGTTAAATTAGCCGATTCTACTGATATCATTTCAGTGGAACGTTACGAATGGCAGAATGTTCGTTATATTCTCAATGAACTGACCAACGAAATAGAAGAAGAAGTAATCGGCACTTTTACACAATACCCGATTAAACTGGCCTGGGCGATTACCGTTCATAAAAGTCAGGGATTAACTTTCGAAAAAGCTATCATTGATATTGGCGAAGCATTTGCACCGGGGCAGGTATATGTTGCACTGTCGCGTTTGCGCTCATTACAGGGATTGGTATTGGCATCCAGGGTAAACTTTAAATCGTTGCATGTGGATGCCAAAGTTGCAGCTTATGCAACCACCAAAGAGCAACAAGGCAATTTGCATGCATTGGCCGAATCCGAAGCATTGGTGTATACTCAAAAGTACATCACTCAATGTTTTAATTACGAAAATCTATACAGAAGCGCCAAATACCATGCTGATTCCTATAACAAAGAGGAAGCAAAATCGGTAAAATATAAATATCAAAAATTTGCATCGGATTTGGTAGGTAAAATCAATGAAATGCAGCCGGTATCAGATAAATTCCGACAACAGTTGTCGAATATTTTCAGACAAGACTCACCTGACGCCAACCAACTGATCACAAGTCGTGTAGCTGCCGGAAGAGATTATTTTATGCCGATGTTACAAGCTGTTTCTAATTTAATTTTCGACCATATAAAAATCGTTTCTGAAACCAAACGGGTTAAAACCTATTTGAACGAACTCTACGATTTTGAATTGATGGTGTATGAACAAACCAAAAAAATGTATAAAGCCGGTATTTTTGCCGACGCTTTATTATACAACAAAATTATCTCGAAAGAAGATTTAATGAAAATTCCATTGGATCACAGCCGCTTAAACCGTTTAAATATATTGCTATCGGGTAACGACAAGTCTACCAGCGAGAAACCGCTGCCAAAAGAACGCACCAAAAAGGAAAGAAAAAAGAAAGCTTCCACTTCCGGCAGTGAAAGTGCAGAAATCAAACCCAAATCACGAGAAGAGTCTTATTTACTGTACGTCAAAGGAAATGATATCAATGAAATTGCCCGTCTGCGGGGTATGGCAGTCACTACCATCGAAGGTCATATTTCCTATTATGTTTCAACGGGTGAAATAGATATACTGACTTTTATTTCTGAAGAAAAACTAAATAACATCTTAGTAGTGGCCAAAACAGTAGAAACTGAAAACTTAGGTCCTATCAAGGAACGATTAGGCAGTGAGTATTCTTATGCAGACATAAGATATGCAATGGCTTACAAGAAATCTAAAAGCTGATATAGCGATTTAGTGATTTGCGAATAAGTGTTAGATAGATTAACTTTTACAAACTCTTTCTTACCAATTCCTTAAACCGCTCCCCTCTTTCCTCGAAGTTCCTGAACATATCATAACTGGCAGCAGCAGGTGACAACAGGCAAATCGTACCTTTCTTAGTATTTTCAACTGCCATTTCAACTGCTTGCTCAAAGCTTGCAGATTCAAAACATTGCTTATCAATGTTTTCAAATTTATTTATCTCAGCAAGTATACGTTTCCCGGCTTCTCCTATAAATATTAAATTCGCAACCTCCGATTTTACGAGAAATTCAGCCAGTTCACTGTAATCAATACCTCTGTCGAAGCCACCCAGCAAAAGGGTATTTACATTTTCAAGGGCAGCAACAGCAGCCATTGTTGCTTCAGGTATGGTTGATATAGAATCGTTGTAAAAATCAACTCCGTAAAAATTTCCAACATACTCTATACGGTGTTCCAGACCTTTAAAAGTCCCAATACCTTCCACAATCATTTCATCCGGTACACCAATTAACTTACATACATTGATAGCAGCCATTATATTCAGCAAATTGTGTTCACCTTTCAGATTTCTTGGATTTCCGGTATCATAAAATGCTTTTGAAACCTTCCCATCATTGAAATAAATAAATTTTTCTTTTACCAAACAACCAACATCAACTTTTTGAAACAACGAAAAATGCAACCGCTTTCCAGGTAAATGCATTTCGCATAAAATTGCATTGATTGCTTCATTGTCAGCATTACAAATAAAAAAATCCTCTGCTTGCTGGAATTTGGCAATGTTAAACTTTGCCAGTTGATAATCCATATACGTCTGATAATGATCAAGATGTTCCTGGAAAAGATTGAGCAAAACAGCATAATGAGGAGAAATACTGCAATTTTCCAATTGATGCGACGACATTTCGAAAACAATAAATGTTGTATCGTCTACATTCACAACCTGATCGAAAGGAGGGAAACCCATATTTCCAACCAAAATTACATTATCGGTATACGATTTCAGAATATGATAAATCAAACTACTGGTAGTGCTTTTGCCTTTAGTTCCGGTAATCCCAATTACCTGATGCGAAAATACATGTAAAAACAAATCAGTTTGAGAAGTTATCGTTAGGTTTTGCAATTGCTGAGCATCCAGATTTTTCAACGAAATACCCGGTGTTTTTACAATTAAATCATAATCAGAAAGGGTATCCATATAGGTATCCCCTAAAACCAGTTGAACGTTTTCGGAGGATTGAAAATTGTATTTCTGAGCAAGTTGAGTATCTTTGTCTGCAATATAAAATAATTGCAATGGAAAATATTTTCTCAAAAACTGATATGTTGAGCGACCTTCTTTCCCAAAACCCAAAATAAGGACTTTTTTGTTATTTATTAAGTTGTTGAATGCGTTTTCGTTCATATTGTCGTAACTTTCCCAAATGCACCCCTCCCTTACCTCCCCTAAAATGGGAGGTGATTGAGTTGTGGAAGATTGATAATTTTTTGTTTTGCCCTTATTTTTTACTTCTTTTCTTATTCTTTCTTTTTTCTTTTTTCCTTTTTAATTTTACTTCTTAAATCGATCATCGATCATCGCTAATATTTCTTTCTACTTTCCCGAATCCACCCCTCCCTTACCTCCCCTAAAAGTGGAGGTGATTGAGCTGTGGAAGATGGATATTTTTTTTGTTTTGCCCTTATTTTTTCCTTCTTTTCTTATTCTTTCTTTTTTCTTTTTTCCTTTTTAATTTTACTTCTTAAATCGTTAATCGATCATCGCTAATATTTTTTGATCTGAGAACAACGATTAACGATTTTAGATTTTAGAAGTGCAACAAACGAGGGCTCCTTTCCCGAAGCCACCCCTCCCTTACCTCCCCTAAAAGTGGAGGTGATTGAGCTGTGGAAAATTGATATTTTTTTGTTTTGCCCCTTATTTTTTCCTTATTTTCTTCTTTCTTCTTTTTTTTCTTTTTTTCTTTTTAAATCTTATTTCTTAAATCGTTAATCGTTAATCGCAAATATTTTTTACTTTTTACTTTTTACTTTTTACTTTAATCGATCATCGCTAATATTTCTTTCTACATTAACCTTTAGCCTTAAAATATCTTCAAATTCGATTTCCAGAAAATGTTCAACATTAAAAGTTTTCAAGAATGAACGCAGATCCAATTTTTCGTAATGTGAGTAATAAGGTATCGTTTGATAGTATCTCAACAACAATGGCATTTCGTCCTGTTGAATTTGTTGGATCATCATATTGACTGCAATATTTACTTCATCCACGGTACCCACGCATTCGAATGGTTTAACTTTTTCGATGCCGGTTAGCTGTTCAAAATAAAACATCATATTTTCGTCGTCCAGCAAATCTTTACCAAAAATTGAAATCATGGTTTTTCTTTCAATAAAAGGAGAAAGAATAATAAAGGTAAACAAACATTTAGGACAATTGCAGCACCAACTATCTGATTTACTGCCGGCATTGCAACTTTTGAACCCCGAAAAATATTTTGGCAACTTAGCAAACAGGTTGGCTATCTGCAATTCACTTAAGGGCCGCAAGAAACTGAAATAATTGAAACTTGATGAAATATAGGTATCTACATAAATTCTGAAATCATCTTCAAATTCATAAGATTTAGAATACTGATGGTTAACACTTGTATTTTCAACCGTAGCTTCGTTGGCGCTCGATTCATTGGATAATGCAATGTTTCGCTTACCGGTAAAAGCAGCAGCCAAAAGGGTAACAAAAGCCAACAATGCCGAAAATGGAGTATGACCATTCAAAAAGCCATTATCATTTAATGCTAACAATTGAGGATGAATGGTTCTTTTGATTTCTATAATGTTTTCGCGTTTATAACCACCTATTTCGGCAGTTTTGAGACTAGCTCCTCTGGGATTCATGATTAATGGTAAATTATGAGTACCCTTATCTTTTAAAAATTCAAGACTAATAACAGAATCTTTTCCACCACCAATTGGAATGATGACAGAATTATCTGCCAAAATGTCAGTTTTTTTTAATTCACTGCCAGTATTTGCCTCAATTTCCATAAAATCATCCATGCTTGGATGGATATTATTCAAATAATAAAATTCACCTAATCCATTGAAATAAATCTTTTTCCAGAATGCTATCTGATTTTCATTTAATATATGAGGTTTTATAATTATTTTCGGTGGACAGGCAGCTTTCCAGTAGCTAATCAACTCAACCATTCCAATATGAAAAACAATATTCTGGATTAACATATCCGGCAGATTTTTCCATTGATAAAAATCTTTTGCAGGAAAGGTTAAAGTGGGCCGAAAAGAATATTTATCTGCTAAATTAAAATGAAAAGTTGCAGAAAAAGTATCATTTTCAAATGAGTAGGTGTAACTTTCGTAGGTAAAAAAAGGAAATCCATTCCTCATTTTCAAGTACTTATCAGCATTGGGTGTAATATTCATCTAATGGTATAATTTTTGTTGCAATATTTGCGCTTTTAAGCATCAAAATTAGTAATTTTGGGTTAAGAAAAATTAAAATGACAAATATAAATAAAATATTAGAAATAAGGCCTAACAACATCAAACCTTCACAAGGCAAAGTGCTTATTGCTGAACCATTTACAAACGACTATTATTTTAAACGTTCAGTTGTTTTGCTTGCCGACCATAATGATGAGGGGTCTTTTGGCATGGTTTTCAATAAACCACTGTACATAAATCTGAACGAACTGATCAAAGATTTTCCTAAGATAGATGCACCTTTATATCTTGGTGGACCTGTAAAAACAGATAGTTTGTTCTACATCCATAAGTTTCCCGAAATAACAAATTGTATTAAAATATACGATGGGTTGTATTGGGGTGGCGACATTGACATTATAAAAGATCTAATAGAAAAGGATACATTCAACAGAAATAATATCCGTTTTTTTGTAGGTTATGCCGGATGGAGTCCGAATCAACTGGATCAAGAACTGAAAGCTAACTCCTGGGTAGTTACCAAGGTGAATGCAGATGTTTTACTAGAAGAATCCCCAACTACTATCTGGAATAAAATTGTATCTGAAATGGGTGAGGATTATGCCCATTGGGTGAATTTCCCTGCAAATCCTTCTATGAATTAAAAAAAGAGGAAATATATTTCTAATTATTTATTCCCTCTTTTTTTATTTGTATATTATTACAGTTCAGTGTCTTATTCTTTCACAAACTTCCCACTGATTACTTTTCCATGATCCGTTAACAGCCTGTAGTAATACATTCCTTGTTGAAAATCCTGAATACTGAAGGTGTTTTGAGAGGAATTGCAATGCTGTTGCAATACAGTTTGACCTAAGGCATTGAATATGCTTAGCTGATAATTGCTGTACATCCCAGTATTAAATGTAATATTTTCCCTTACAGGATTGGGATATACTAAAATATCGCTTTGTTTTATTTTTTCGTTGATTCCCAATGAACCTACAACATTTCCGTTTCTGTCTACTTTCAGGAAAAAGACATCTGTAATAAAAACGCTGGATACATTATGCCAATCCCAAATCTGGCCTGTGAGAAAGCAACCTCCATCACTGGTTTTCGTCATATCAAACACCGTAATTTTTTTTCCGGTATTATAATATTGCTGCCAGTTAATGTTGCCATTTAAGGAAATGTTCCATATAAAAACGTTATTGTCTTCAGTATCTGTCCAGTCTAATCCCAATGCATAATTACTACCTGCAACAAAAATAGAATCAGTAGTTATAAAATCTACCATATTATATAGTGGTTTTTCAAAGGTTTGATAAAAATCCTTTAAAAGTATGGAACCGACAGAATTTCCATTTTTATCTCTTTTATTTAAAACAATATAATTCACAAAATTATATGGATACTGATAAAACGAACTACTACCAGGGTGAATATATACTGAATCATTTATGGCTAAAGCTCCTCTACCACCATAAAAATTGACACCATTCAGGTTCCAGACTACTGTATCTTTGCTTAGATCGCTCTGTTTTATCTTAGTTATATCATTTTCCGTAATAATATGGAAAGATTGATTGGATACCATTTCCATCACAGAGAACCCACATCCCTGATAGTGTGTAGATAATGAATTTTCTTTAATGATGTTAAAGTTGGAATCGACTAACCAGACCTGCATATTTGTGCTATCATGTAAAGGGATATAAAAACCCAATGTTAACAACAATTGATTTTGTGAAGTTATCAAAGGAAAACTGCTATATAAATTTACAAGTGAATCTTCATTTCCTAATACGGTATCACGTATAATATTCAGATCTTCATCAAGTTCAGAGAGCCAGATTCGTAGTTTGTGAGTGACAGTATCAATCATATAACCATGACCTATAATTTTACTATTCATGTGTTTAAAATCAAATAGAGAATAAATTTTCGTACTGTTGGCATGATATTTCTTTAATTGCAAACTGTCAATAACATTACAATTACTATCCAGTTTTAAAATAATACTTTCTGCACTTATAAGATTTTCATTATACTTAAATGCAGCAATAAAAAATGCATTGTTGTTTACTTCAAAAATATCAGTTACTGTTTCTGACCTGGAAGCAGTACCCCAAAATTTTGAAAAATGCTGGGTTTGAGCAAACAGAAAACTAAATTGCAAAATAAAAATGGATATGATAATAATTTTTTTCATAACTAGATTTTAATAAATTAAATTTCACATTTTTGGGTAATGTCATTGCTTAAAAATTTATTCTAAGGTATTTCAAGTATTCCCTTATCTTTTTTGCATTATTAAATACAATTATGCCCATGCAGAACAAAGATACACTGCACAGGCAAGCTCAGGTAAATCCACTGCGGCTTGCAATTGTGTTTATTGTATAGCC
>JBBRCQ010000095.1:0-10139 GCA_038204725.1 Bacteroidales bacterium
TAGCCTGTAAGGCATTAATGTCAATAGAAGTAAGTGAATGATCATAATATTATTGTCCGTAGGACATTAACATGCTAACCAGTTTGTGTTGTTTAAAATTTGATGAAAGATATCTTTTTAAACCAATTGATTAAAAAGTTAATTCCCTACGGGAAATTCCAATGTCACAATCTGATTATAAACTATTGATATTGATCTCTTACGGAGAATAGAGATATTAGCCCGGATGGGTTTGCAGCGTTCGATGAATACAAAATCAACATTCAACCAATTTGTGGTTGGAAATATTTCTTTACTACCATGGTCTTTTATTCGTCTTTTTAGCCTGTAGGGCTTTAATGTCAATAGAAGTAAGTGAATCATCATAATATTATTGTCCGTAGGACATTAACATGCTAACCAGTTTGTGTTTTTTAAAATTTGATGAAAGATATCTTTTTAAACCAATAGATTAAAAGTTAATTCCCTACGGGAAATTCCAATGTCACAATCTGTTTATAAACTATTGATATTGATCTCCTACGGAGAAAAGAGATATTAGCCCGGATGTGCTTTATCCTTATATTTGCTATCTAAAAATAAAAAAATAGAAGAATAATTGATTATATTTGTACTACCAAATAATCATACGATGGAAAATCCTGATTTGAAATCTAATGTCAGTAAAGAAGAACTGGTATTTAATGATTTGATGCTACATGGCGATGATTTTATGAAAATCCATATCTACAGAAGTGCAAAAGAATGGTATACCCGTGCATTGGAAAGCAATTTCAACAATGAACTGGCAAAATCTAAACTGGCTGAATGCAATGCAATGCTTAAATCGGAATCAAAAGCAATTGTACTCATCGTTTCTATTCTGGCATTAATAGCAGTTGTAATAATCATCGCTGTATAAATTCAACGCAGACCAAAAAGTTGCTTCTGAATAAATGTAGATTCTGCAATTATTGCGGGTGTAATATTGTATTGCATCAATATCAAGCTACAATCTATTGTTCAGTTATATGATCTATACACTGATACTGCTTTCATTAATGTGCTGCCAACCAGTTATCGCCTGTATTCATTTCAATTTCCACCGGAACTTTTAGCAACATGGCGTTTTTCATTTCATTGTAAATGATGGGTTTCACAATTTCAATTTCATTTTTGTGCACATCAAAAATCAACTCATCATGCACTTGCATTATCATTTTTGTTTTCAGATGCAGTCGGTTGAGTTCATTGTAAATACGAATCATGGCCACTTTTATCATATCTGCCGAAGATCCTTGAATGGGAGCATTAATGGCATTCCTTTCGGCAAAACCTCTGAGGGTAAAATTGCTGGAGTTAATATCTCTGATGTATCTGCGTCTGCCTAAAATGGTTTCAACAAATCCATATTGTTTAGCATTGGCAATACTTTTATCCATATATTCCTTTACTTTGGGATATTTTAAAAAATATTGGGTGATGATCTCTGCGGCTTCTTTTCGGGGAATACTTAATCGCTCTGACAAACCAAAAGCAGAAATGCCATAAATAATTCCGAAGTTAACTGTTTTGGCATTTCTCCGCATGTCGGGTGTTACATCTTCCAGTTTTACGCCATAAACATTGGCAGCTGTGGCAGTATGTATATCGAGATTGTGGATAAATGCATCAATCATGTTCTCATCTTCACTCAAACTGGCAATAATGCGTAATTCTACCTGTGAATAATCTGCCGAAAGTATCACATAATCCTCATTGCGGGGAACAAATGCTTTACGAATTTCACGACCTTTTTCCGTTCTGATGGGGATATTTTGAAGATTCGGATTATTGGAACTCAATCTACCGGTGGCAGCCACAGCCTGATTATAGGATGTATGAATCCTGCCTGTCCGTGGATTGAACATCGTAGGCAAACTGTCAACATAAGTTGATTTTAATTTGGATAACGAACGGAAATCCAGTATTTTTTGGATCACAGGATGCTTGTTGAGTAATTTTTGAAGCACATCCTCTCCTGTTGAATATTGTTTGGTCTTTGTATGTTTTGGATTATCTATAATTTTTAAATGCTCAAACAATACTTCACCCAATTGCTTGGGAGATGCTATATTAAAGGTTGTTCCCGACAGTTCAAAAATATCCTTTTCGGTTTGTTGAATTTCGGTTAAAAGTTCCGCAGAATAATTGTTCAATACATTCACATCTACTTTCACACCTTCTGCTTCCATAGCAGCCAATACCGGAATCAACGGAATTTCAACATCATGAAACAATGTTACTACATTAAATTCCGTCAACATAGGTTCAAATAATTGCTTTAACTGAAACGTAATATCAGCATCTTCGGCAGCATATTCTTTAATAATTTCCAATTCAACATCCCGCATATTGGATTGATTTTTCCCTTTTTTGCCAATCAACGTTTCGATAGAAACAGGTGAGTAATTCAAATAGGTTTCTGCCAGAAAATCCATATTATGGCGCAAATCAGGCTGCAAAAGATAATGAGCAATCATGGTGTCGAACAATTTCCCTTTCACTTCCACATCATACCATTTTAAAATTGCGATATCAAATTTTATGTTTTGCCCGATTTTTTCAATGGTTTCATTTTCAAAAACAGGTTTGAAAATGTTTACAATTTCCAAAGCTTCACTATAAGTTTCTGGAATTGGTATATAATAGGCTTCTCCAGCCTTATAACAAAATGAAATGCCTACCAGTTCGCTATTGTTCGAATCCAGACCTGTAGTCTCCGTATCAAAACAGATACTTTTTTGAAGTAACAGTTTATCTTTTAATGCATTTTGTTTTTCGAAGCTATCCACCAGAATATACTGATGTGTGGTAGTTGTTATGGTTGCATGCAATTTTTCTTCCTGATATTCAGGCAATTTCATTTCATCCATTGGAATTTCATCCAGCACCGAAAAAAGATCTGGAACAGAAGATCTTGGAGATATATAAGCATCAGGCGACTCTGTTAAGGAAATATCTGTAAATACTCTTTTTGCAAAAGCTTTGAATTCAAGTTCATCCAACAATTTTTTGAGGGCTTCTTTATCAGGCTTCCCGAGTTTTAAATTTTCTTCATTAAATTCAATGGGAACATCCAGGATAATGGTTGCCAAATTGCGTGAAACAATAGCCTGATCGGCATAAGTAATTACTTTTTCCTTGAGTTTAGGATTTTTGATTTGATCGGCATTGGCAATTAAATTATCAACGTTGTCGAATTCCTCCAAGAGTTTACGTGCTGTAACTTCTCCAACACCTGGAATACCCGGAATATTGTCAGAGGCATCGCCCCAAAGCCCCAGCATATCAATCACCTGTGCAGTTCTTTTGACGCCGAATTTATTACACACCTCAGCAATGCCCATTATTTCGGCTCTTTCGCCCATTCTGCCTGGTTTGTAAATAAGTGTTTTTTCGCTTACCAGCTGTCCAAAATCCTTATCGGGTGTTACCATATAAGTGATAAACCCATTTTCTTCCGCTTTTTTGGCCAGTGTACCTATCACATCATCCGCTTCATAGCCATCCGAAAACAATACAGGAATCCCAAAGGCTTCAATCAATTGCATAATATAAGGAATCGATTTTAGCAAATCTTCAGGTGTTTCCTGACGATGGGCTTTATACTGAACAAAATCAATATGACGTACCGTTGGAGCATGGGTATCGAATGCTACACCAATGTGTGACGGCTTTTCATTTTTAATTATATCGTACAATGCATTGGCAAAACCTAATATTGCGGAAGTATTGAGACCTTGGGAAGTGATACGTGGATTTTTATTCAATGCATAGAAAGCACGGTAAATCAATGCCATAGCATCCAATAAATAAAGTTTTTTCTGATCGGGCATAAAATTGTAATTTGGGTATAAAATTACTTAAAATTTAAGTGAAATTGAACGTTCTTTGTATTTTATTGTTAACCCTATAAAAACAAAGTATATGCGGGTTTTAATTATCATTGTAATACTATCAATTATGTTTGGATGTAGAAATTATCAGAAAATGGAAACAGTGTCAACCGTTGATTTGAATAAATATGCCGGGAAATGGTATGAAATAGCTTCTTATCCTACAGTTTTTCAGAAAGGATGTACGAATACTTCTGCAGAATACCTGATAACCGACAAAGATTATGTAAAAGTAATCAACCGTTGCAACAAAGACAGTGTTAATGGCATTGCAAAATCTATTGAAGGGAAGGCATATATTGTAAAAAACAGCAACAATACCAAACTAAGGGTACAATTTTTCTGGCCTTTCAAGGGAGATTACTGGATTATTGGATTGGCAGATGATTATTCCTGGGCAGTTGTTTCACATCCCAATCGTAAATATTTATGGATACTTTCAAGAACCAGGGTAATGGACCAAAGTGTTTACAATACAATCATCCGGTTGATTAAAGATAAAGGATTAAATCCTGAAAAACTAAAAAAAACCATCCAAAAAGATTAAGAAATCGAAGATTTGTCGATAATGCTCTGAAATTCCTGTTTGTAATTGCTTCCTATTGGTAATTTTTCATCTTTTATCTCTACCATATTTCCTTCAATCGATTTTATTTTTGATATCGCAACAATGAATGATTTATGTATCCTTTTAAATGAATCTGCGGGCAACAGTGCTTCAATTTTTTTCATGGACTGATAGGTGACAATTACTTTATCTGTAGTATGAATCTTAACATAATCGCCCAATGCTTCAATATAAAAAACATCAGAAATATTGACTTTGAATGTTTTTTTATTTGATTTTACGAAAATGTAATTTTCTTCCAAATTATGAGAAGTTACTACTTCATGAATAATAGTATCTTTGCTACTTTCCTTCATCCTTTCCTGTGCTTTCTGCACAGCTTTCAAAAATCGTTCAAAAGAAAACGGCTTTTTCAAATAATCCAGTACATCCAGTTCGTAACCTTCCAGTGCATATTCAGAATAAGCAGTTGTGATGATTGTTAAAGGAGGATTTTTTAATGTTTTTAAAAAATTAATGCCACTCAATTTAGGCATATTGATATCCAAGAAAATAAGGTCGATATCCATATCATTTAGCGCTTGAATGGCTTCAAAAGCGTTGGCACACTTGGCTGAAATTTCAATAGTAGGAATGTCTTCAGCATATTTTTCGATAATACGCTGTGCAAGAGGTTCATCATCAACTATCAGACATTTTATTTTACGGCTCATGGTTCAATAATTAGTTCAACTCTGAATATATTTTGATTATCGGTTATTTTTAAAGTATATTTTTCCGGATAAAGCAAAGATAATCTTTTTTTAACATTCTCAATTCCAATTCCGGAGTATTTTTCATCAACATATTGTTCTCTTTTATCTTTGGAATTTTCGATGATAAATTTAATTACACCTGCCTTTTCCAGGTCAAAAATAATTCTGACAAAAGTATGATCTAACAGTTTATTTACCCCATGTTTGAATGCATTTTCAACAAATGGAATAAAAAGCAAAGGAGATATTTGTTGCAAACCTGTACTTCCCATTATTTTCAGTTCAATATTGGCATTTTCTCCAATTCTTATTTTTTCTAATTCAATGTAATTTTTTATAAAATTAATTTCTTTATCAATCAAAACATGGTTGTCTCTACATTCGTATAACATATATCGCATTAAATCAGAAAGATGCAGTATCATTGCAGGCGTTTTTTTAGAATTATCCAAAGCCAACGCATATAAATTATTCAATGTATTGAAAAGGAAATGCGGATTAATCTGCCCTCTCAACAATTTAAGTTCTGCTTCCAGTTTCTGACGCTGAGTTTCTTTAATGTTGATGGAATCATCCTGGTAATCGATCCAATCACTTAAAAACTTTAAAAAAGAAGTAATGCTGAGAAAAAGGCTAATTAAAATAAATTCATAAACAAATTCGATTACAATTAACTTAATTTGTAAACCACTCAGATTATATTCAAGTAAAACCGAAGTAAAAAAGTTAAGGAAAAAAAACACTATTATATTTAACAATTGTAACAATATAAAACTAAAATATTTTTTCCTTTTTAAAAACCTGGGTATCAGAAATAATAAATTTGCATAAACTGCAACTGCAATGTAAAATATAGTAGTAAAAGTACTGAAAATACGGATTGCACTAAAACTATTAAATGAAAATCCACCCAAACCAAAGAACAATAGAAAAACACTTAAAATTAAAACAGCCCAAAAAACGAGATGTTGGAATAATATGTTTTGTGTGATCTTTTTTGATAGTGGTCTCATAATAAAAAGGATTAAATAATGGATCAAAAGTATTAAAATAACGTCGATATTACAATTTATTAAGACGAACACATTAAAAAACAAGTTGAATCGAGTGGATTCGCTGTTTTTAAAGCTTTTTTCTCATATATCCTTCAAAAAAATAAGTTGAAGCAGAATATTTTCTTTGTTATCTAAAAAACTTGCATACACTAAAATTGGATAGTAATATTGCACCATCAAACAATATTAAATCTATAAACCATTAAAAATTAAAAGCCATGAAAACAATAAAAATAATCAGCGTTGCAGTTGTAATCTTAATGATGACAGGCATTGCATCTTTTGCAAAAGGCGATAACAAATCAGTTAAAAAAAATGAATTAAATGGTATTTTGACAAAAGAAGTAAAATATCCATTATTCGCAAAAGAACGTGCGTTGGAAGGCGATGTTTATGTCCTGTTTACTGTAAATAATGAAGGTAAAATTGAAATCGATGCGATGAATTACATGGATGTTGAACTAGGTGATTACGTGAAAGAATGTTTAAATAAAATTGTTATCAATAAAAATGATATCGTTCCAGGCAAACCAAAAGCTATCAAATTTGAATTTAAATTATTATAAAAATTAAGTGGAGAAAGTCAAACCAATTAAGAATTGGCATTTCCTTAAGATATTTAGTTTTATAACGGGATCCTTAAAAATAATCGATTTTAAGGTTCCCGTTTTTTATGTTGTAACGTTTTTCTTTGTCAAACTAATCCAAAAGGCTATTCCACCAGCAAAAATGGAACGAAAAAAAAGAGTGAATACGAAAAAATTAGCATGAAAAGGTTAAAACAAACACTACAATTGATCAATGGAGTATCTCTTCTCTCTGTTTTTTGGTCATCGATTGCACTACTAGGTTATAAGAATCATCAATCCATGATTTTATTAAATGATCAGCTATTGAACCATCCATTTCAATTGTGTTCCAGTATCTTTTATGCATATGATAACCCGGCTTCACAGCAGGATATTGCTCACGAAGCTCAATTGCTTTTTCGGGATCGCATTTTAAATTTACACTTAAATCACCGTCTAAATTGGTTAATGCAAACATTTTACCCCCTACTTTAAAAACCAGTGTAACGTCATCAAAAGGAAAACATTCTGTAGTTGCTTTCTTCAACATACAATACTCATGGGTATTCCGGAGCAAACTGTACACCCGATTCCGGAGCAAACTGTACAGGTCATTCCGGAGCAAACTGTACACCCGATTCCTGAGCAAACTGAACAGTTTTTTATTAGATGATTTTGGTTATATTATGTGTTGATTAAAACACATAAATATGTCAAACCAAACAATTGGATCAGTTATGATACGAGAAATCATCAGAATGAAGGATCTTGGCCTTTCAAATAGTCAAATATCCCAAAGTCTCAGAAAATCAAGGACAACGATAGTAAAGTATATTACCACTGTCGAAGCATCGGGGCTCAATTATAAAGAGCTTTTAGATTTAAGCTATCAGGATTTGTATGAGCTTTTCGAGATAAGCAATGAGCTTAATGACAGTAAAAGTAATAGAGAAGAGATACATAATGAATTGTTTGCATTTTTCCCTTATGTGGAAAAAGAGTTGAAACGAGTTGGCGTTAGCCGTCATCTTTTGTGGGGAGAGTACAAACAAAAACATCCTGAAGGTGTTATGTATAGCCAGTTCTGCGACCATTACAGCAAGTGGAACAAGAAAAGTGAAGGCTATATGCCTACAGAATATAAAGCAGGGGAAAAATTGTTTATTGATTATGCAGGGAAAAAGCTGCACGTTGTCAACCAGGAATCAGGAGAGATTACACCTGTTGAGGTCTTTGTTGCAACACTTGGTGCGAGCCAGTATACTTACGTTGAAGCCTCATTTACACAGCGTATTCCAGACTTTATTAATAGCGTTCAAAATAGCCTTCATTACATTGGAGGAGTTCCTGCATGTATTATTCCCGACAACCTCAAATCAGCAGTAACCAAAGCAAGCAAATACGAGCCATTTATTAACGAACAATTTGCCGGTTTTTCATCGCATTACGGCACTTCAATAATGCCCACCCGTCCACTAAAACCGAAAGACAAAGCTTTAGTTGAAGGTGCTGTAAACATAACCTATACACGCATTTATGCAGCATTGCGAAACAGAGTATTTTACAGTTTAGAAGCACTCAACATAGCAATTGTTGAACTGCTCGACGTTTATAATAAAGCCCCTTTTCAGAAGAAAAATCATAGTCGTTTCGAATTGTTTCATGAAATGGAAAAGGATGCATTAAAAGCCTTACCAACATGTAGATACGAACTTAAGGAATATAAGATAGCTACAGCACAAAAAAATTGCCACGTTTATTATTCCACCGACAAAAATTACTATAGTGTACCTCACACTTATATCGGGAAAAAAGTTAAAATGATTCTTTCGCAAAACGTGGTTGAAATCTACTATGCACAAACCCGTATCGCCCTGCATGCACGCAGCAGAAAGCCCTACATATACGTAACAGTAAAAGAACACATGCCCACCAATCATACCTATAATAAAGATTGGAGTCCGGAATACTTTATTAACTGGGCCGAAGGAATTGGAGCTTCTGTAAAAGAGCTGATTGAAGCACTTCTTCAAAGAAAAAATTATCCAGAACAAAACTACAAAAGTTGTGTAGGTATCTTAACTTTTGCCTCTAAGGTTGGGAAATACAGATTGAATAACGCTTGCAAAAGAGCCTTAATCTTTGGTGCAATAAACTACAATCAAGTTAAAAATATTTTAGAAAAAGGACTTGATAAACAAGAGGATGATTCAACATTACTAAGCATGACAAAGGTTATTCATGAAAACATTAGAGGTCCCAAATATTACAATTAATCATTAAATATCAATAAATTATGAACACAAGTGAAACTATTGAAAAGATGCAAAAAATGCATCTAAACGGAATGAAACGGGCTTACGAATCATCCTTCGAGACAAGGAATCAGGATTCATTTACCAATGATGAATTCATTGCATGGCTCATCGAATCCGAAATTAATCAGCGTAATAATAAACGGACGGAGCGCTTATTGCAAAATGCACACTTTCATTATCAGGCATCTATTGAAGAAATCAGTCATACGCCCGACCGGGAACTAGACCGCAACCTGCTCACCAGGCTCGCTGATAGTTCTTTTGTTGATCGCCACGAAAACATTATCGTTACCGGTTGCACCGGTACCGGCAAAAGCTATTTAGCATCAGCACTGGGGCATCAAGCATGTATGAAAGGATATAAGGTGCTTTATTACAATCTTGGTAAACTCTTTAATAAACTAATCATGGCAAAAGCAGATGGTTCATATATGAAAGAATTAAGCAAAGTTGAAAATCAGGACTTGTTGATTATTGATGATTTTGGATTACAAGCTATTAACTATGAAAAACAACTTATATTAATGGATTTAATAGAAGACAGGCATCACAAAAAATCAACAATCTTCTGCTCTCAATACCCGGTAAAAAATTGGTATGATTTAATTGAAGAAAAAACAATTGCAGATGCAATTTTAGATCGAATTATTCACTCTGCTTTTCGCTTCGAATTGAAGGGAGAATCTATGAGAAAAAAAATGAAAAAATAATCAATTTAAATTAATTTATTTGTCTAATTTTAACCACAGAAATCATCTGAATTTTAACTGTTCACTTTGAACCGGAATGGGGTGTTCACTTTCACCGGAATAATCACCTTGAAATGATTAAAAAGGAACTCTTCATCAAAAACCTATACAATCAATACCAGCAGCTCATCAATCAAGCATGGAACAAACCCTGGGTTGTTCATTGTGAGCCTCCTTTTGGCACACCCAAACATATTGTGAAATATCT
>JBBRCQ010000096.1:0-9837 GCA_038204725.1 Bacteroidales bacterium
TGGTCTGTCGTGATAGTCATTCTTAGAAAATTGTTGAATAATCTACTAAGGTAGTGATTATCAACGACATGACCAAATTTATTTTAACTTATTTTACTGAATATCAGAAATTTATTTAATTATTTAACGGAGTATTGATATTAGTGTAACTTTTTAATCAATACACACGTCATACTACTTTAAAAAGTTAAATTATTTAAATCAAATGAAACGAGTCATGAGAATATATTCTCACAAAAGAGGATGCTTATAATGACAAGTTCCATCTGACAAATAAATAAAAAAATTATACCAGATGAAAGCACCTTTTCTTATTTTAATTTTTTCAGGATTGATTGGGTTAAACAAATGTTCACCGGAATTAAAAACAGAGAACCCTTTTTCTTTTCATAAGCATCTTCAAAAAGAAGCTATTCAAATAGAAAAATTTGATTCTGTTATAGATACATTATCAATAACCAACTTTTTGTTAATGAAATAAAGAGTTAGTTCTAAATATAAAAAATGATTTACGATTGATGCCTGATAGGGTTTCGAAATGAAACAGATTTAAAATCTGAAAAAAAATTAATGAAGCGTTTTTTTATCAATATATCACTTATCATTAAAAACCATCCCTAAAAAGATGGTTTTTTTAATTATTTAATTTCAAATAACTACAATACTATTGCTCCATTTATAAAATCCAATTCTCGCATTAACACAACAACTCATCAAAAAATCGTTGTAATTATATCAAAAAGCACTATCTTTGCCCTAAATTTAATACAATATACTATGAAGTTATTAGAAGGAAAAACAGCTTTAATTACAGGAGCTTCAAGAGGGATTGGAAAAGCAATCGCACTTGTTTTTGCATCAAATGGAGCTAATGTTGCCTTTTCTGATTTGGCTTATGATGAAAATGCACAAAAACTTGAAATAGAGCTTACTGCATTTGGTGTTAAAGCTAAAGCCTATGCCTCTAACGCGGCATCTTTTGAAGCTGCTGAAAAACTAATCACAGATGTAACTGCTGATTTTGAACGGATTGACATCCTGATTAACAATGCCGGTATTACACGTGACGGTTTGTTGATGCGCATGAGCGAAAACGACTGGGATTTGGTGATGAATGTTAACCTTAAATCGGTATTTAACCTTACCAAAGCTGTACAGAAAGTAATGCTTAAACAACGTTTTGGTTCTATTATCAATATGAGTTCTGTAGTTGGAAGATCCGGTAACCCTGGTCAGTCGAATTATTCAGCTTCCAAAGCCGGTATTATTGGATTTACCAAATCTATCGCTCAGGAACTAGGTTCACGTAACATCCGTTGCAATGCCGTTGCTCCCGGTTTTATTGAAACCGAAATGACAGCACAATTGCCAGCTGAAGTTAAAGAAACCTGGATAAAAGATATTCCTTTAAGACGTACCGGTAAACCGGAAGATGTTGCTAATCTTTGCTTGTTTCTGGGCTCCGATCTTTCCTCTTACATTAGCGGGCAAGTGATCAATGTTTGTGGAGCCATGAATACTTAGTTAATTGTTAATGGTTATTAGCTTAGTCCCGAGCTACAATTTCATAATTAACTGAGCGAAATCGACGCTAAGCGACAGCTTAGTCCCGATTTACAATTTCTTACGAAGTTGTTGCTGAGCGAAGTCAAAGCATGAGTTAGAAATTGTTATTCGGAAAGTTAGAAATTGTTATTCGAAAAAGGAAAAGTTGAATATTAAAAACTAATCGAACTGTAAACACTTTACTAACTATACAAAACCAACACATTTTATAAACTTTACAAACTCATTTACAAACTCATTTACAAATTCATTTTAAATTGAATATTATAACAGAATATCCACCATGGATGATTGTTTTTTGTATCATTGCAGGAATAGCTTATTCAGCAATTTTATATTACAAAAACAAACACAACGATTTCTCGCCATTACTTTCCAAAGTGATGGCTTTTTTCCGTTTTCTGACAATATTTTTGATTGCATTTTTATTGTTATCACCACTTCTAAAAACAATTACGCATACCAACGAAAAACCTGTTATAATTTTTGCACAGGACAATTCTCAATCTATTCTTGTAAACAAAGATTCATCTTATTACAAAAATGAATACAAACAAAATATAGAAAAATTACTCTATAAACTTGGGGAAAATTATGAAGTCAAAAGTTTTAGTTTTGATGATATCGTAAAGGAGCAAAATAATTTCGATTACAATGGCAAACTTACTGATATGGCTGCCATGTTTGACGAAATAATTACTAGGTATACCAACCGGAATATAGGAGCTATTATTCTTGCCAGCGATGGCATTTACAATAAAGGGAACAATCCCCTTTATGTTACTGATAAAATAAATGCACCCATATATACCATTGCATTGGGCGATACTACTGTACGCAAAGATTTGTTGATTCAAAAAGTTAATTTCAATCGTATTGCCTATTTAGGAAACACTTTCCCTATCGAAATTATAGTAAATGCTAAAAAAGCCAATGGTTTATCAGCTAAACTCAGAGTTACTCACGACCAAAGAGAAGTGTTCAACAAAACTATTAATTTTAAAAGCAACGATTATAGTGAAACGATTAACATCACTACAGATGCAAAGGAAAGTGGTTTGCAACGATACACCATCAGCATTTCTACAATAAAAGACGAAATTACATTCAGTAACAATTATAAAAATATTTATATTGATGTATTGGATGCTCGTCAAAAAATATTACTATTGGCAGCAGTTCCCCATCCCGATATTTCGGCAATAAAACAAACACTCGAGGGGAATCGCAATTATGATGTTCAAGTGGCATTGTTGAATAATTTTAATAAAACAGTCGCTGATTATAATTTGGTGATATTGCATCAAATACCCGGAAACAACACTGCTGAAACCAAACTCATTGCCGATATTCAAAAAGCTAACATTCCTTTACTTTATATATTAGGAGCTCAAAGCAATATTGCCAAATTTAATGCATACAACACCGGATTGAACATTACTGTAAAAACTCAAAATTTTAATGAGTCTCTCCCCTATCTTTCACCTGAGTTCTCCTATTTTACAATCAGCGACGAAACCCGTAGGATGCTTTCAAATTTTCCTCCTTTAAATTGTATTTATGGAACTTATAAAACTGCACCTTCGGCTGAACCATTTCTATTGCAAAAGATCGGTAATGTAGTAAGCAATCAACCTTTAATTATTTTCAATCAAACACCTAGTAGTAAAAATGGCATGATTACAGGTGAAGGATTGTGGAAATGGAAACTTGCAAACTATGCGCAAAAGAATAATTCAGAAGCTTTTGATGAAATTATTACTAAAATTGTTCAATATCTTTCTATAAAAATAGAAAAAGGATTGTTCAGAGTTATTAACAATCACGCATTTAACGAAAATCAAAGCGTAGAATTTGATGCAGAATTGTACAACGACAGTTACGAATTGATCAATGAAGCAGATGTAAACCTGACGATTATCAATAGTTCAGGAAAGAAATACCCCTATCAGTTCAATAAAACCTCGAATGCTTACCATTTAAATGCAGGTATTTACCCACAAGGAGATTACAAATACCAGGCAACTGTCAAATTCAAAAACAAAACACATACAAAGAATGGAGAATTTACAGTAATGCCGATGGAAATGGAATTTACCAATACAATTGCCAATCATCAGTTACTTTATAACTTAGCCAAAAAGAATGATGGAGAAATGCTTTATCCTTCACAAACCGAAAAATTAGCTGATTTACTGCAAAAAAGGGATGATATCAAAGTGGTTCAATATACTCAAATGCGTTTCAATGATTTGGTAAATCTTTACTGGATTTTCATTCTTCTCATTGCATTGCTTTCAGCAGAATGGTTTTTACGTAAACGCAACGGAGGCTATTAATATGTTTTTTGTTATCTCAAAAGTATTATCCTATTTCCTTCATCCACTGTTCTGGATTTTCACTTTGCTGATATTCGCTTATTTTATCAAGAACAAAGCAACGGGACGCAAATTATTATTAATTTCGCTGATTGTATTTTATTTGTTTTCCAATCGTTTTATTTGTGATGAATTCCTTCGGTCATGGGAAACGGATTATCCTGAAAATTCTGCTTTCACAGCTCAATATGATGTTGGAATTGTGTTAGGAGGAAGTATAGTTAACTACGATTACCAAAAAGGAAGATATATATTCAGACAGCAAGCGGATAGGCTGTTACAATCCGTCGATTTATACAAAAAAGGAAAAATAAACAAGATTTTATTAACCGGCGGTCCGGGTCATTTGATATTCCGTGACCAGTACGAAGCTGTTTTTATGAAAAACTTTATTCTTACACTTGGGATTCCCGAAAATGACATTTTAATCGATTCAGTTTCTGATAATACTTATCAAAATGCCATTTTTTCAAAAAAGATTCTCGAAACAATGTATCCTAATAATGGAAAATACCTGTTGATTACATCTGCTATGCATATGAAAAGATCATTAGCAGTATTTAAAAAAGCAGGAATTGAAGTTACAGCCTACCCTACAAGCAAAATTACAGGGAAAAGACTTTATAATTTTGATCATCTTTTCCTGCCACATCTCAATAGTTTTGAATACTGGAACGAAATGGTCCATGAATGGGTGGGTTTTGTAATATATAAAATAATGGGATACGTTTAACAGTGAAGAGTGAACAGTGAACAGAACCAAAGCTCAGTAACCAGTAACCAGTAACCAGTAACCAGTAACCAGTAACCAGTAACCAGTAACCAATAACCAATAACCAATAACCAATAACCAATAACTAACAACCAACAATGGCACAAACTATTTTTATCATAATCATTGCAATCCTGGTTTTCGATTTTCTGTTGGAACGCTTGCTGGATTACCTTAACAGCACTTATTGGAGCAATGAATTGCCCATTGAACTTCAAGGAATCTATGATAAAGAGAAATATAAAAAATCGCAGGAATATCAGAAAGTAAATCAAAAGTTTTCGTTGATCACTTCAAGTTTATCGTTTATAGCAATGCTACTTATGATCATTGGAGGTGGTTTTGTTATGGTGGATGAATTTGTAAGGCAATACACCGTAAATCCTATACTCATGGCATTGATGTTTTTCGGTATTATTGGGTTTATAGCAGATATACTTTCGATGCCTTTCAGTATTTATGATACTTTTGTGATTGAACAAAAATTTGGATTTAATACCACTACCGTTAAAACTTTCATCCTCGACAAATTAAAAGGATTGTTGCTTGCAGTTGTATTAGGAGGAGGTTTATTGGCACTTTTTGTATTTATTTACAATGTTACAGGAAAAAATTTCTGGTGGATTGCATGGATTACCTTTAGCGGAATAACGATATTTTTCACCATGTTTTATTCTCAACTTATTGTTCCTTTGTTCAACAAACAAACACCTTTAGAAAATGGCGAATTGCGGGATGCTATTCAAGCATTTGCAACAAAAACAGGCTTTCAACTCAAAAATATTTTCGTGATTGACGGTTCCAAAAGATCCAGCAAAGCCAATGCATATTTTACCGGATTGGGATCCAAAAAGCGGATTGTTTTGTATGATACACTGATCAAAGACCATACTACTGAAGAATTAGTAGCTGTTTTGGCACACGAGATTGGACATTACAAAATGAAACATACATTGCAGGGCATCATCATTTCGTTATTGGAATCCGGACTGATGTTGTTTATCCTCTCATGGTTTATCAGCAATCCAGATTTATCTGAAGCTTTAGGGGCTCAACAAAGTTTTCATATCGGCATCGTAGTTTTTGGCATGTTATACAGTCCGCTTTCGCTGATATTAGGCTTAGCCTTGAATATACTATCGCGTAAACACGAATATCAGGCCGACAGATATGCAGGAGAAAATTATCAGCCAGAAGCTTTACAACAAGCTTTGATAAAATTATCGGTAAATAACCTGAGTAATTTGAAACCACATCCGGCTTATGTTTTCTTTCATTACTCGCATCCAACCTTATTACAACGATTAGCCGCATTAAATCAAATTAAAAAATAACCTTACAATGAAGTTTTTTTTCTCTAAAATTATTAAAATTATCAAATTAATTTTATCAAAATTTATTGTTGTCTTAAAATTCGCATTTTATGTACCCAAAAAATGGCCATTCTATAAAAAGTTTATCCTGCGTATCCTGCAACTCTTTTTAGTAATTATCATTTTTCTTGGCATGCTGGATGTAAATTTTTTATGGATGTTTGGAAAATCTCCCAAGTTGAGTCAAATCAACGATCCAAAACAAAAAACGGCATCAGAACTATTTGCTGCCGATGGGAAGAAGATAGGGAAATATTTCGATGAAAACAGAATGCCTGTCAAATTTAGTGAAGTATCTCCAGTGCTGATTAAAACGCTGATCAATACAGAGGATGTGCGTTTTTACGATCATCATGGCATTGACCTGAAAGCAACGTTTTCTATCTTTTGGTATATGCTAAAAGGTGAAAAAAGAGGTGGAAGTACCATTACACAACAATTGGTCAAAAACCTCTTTAAAACACGTAACAACTATTCCAGGGGATTACTTGGACATATCCCCGGCATTAAAACAGTCATCTATAAAGCCAAAGAATGGATTACTGCCATCAAGATTGAATTGTTTTATACCAAAGATGAAATATTAACCATGTATTTCAATACCGTTGATTTTGGAAGCAACGCTTATGGCATCAAAACGGCTGCACGTACTTTCTTTAACATTAAACCTTCTGAGCTCAACATCGAACAGTCGGCTTTACTAATAGGAATGCTGAAGGCACCTACCTATTATAGTCCTGTATCACATGCTGACAGGGCATTGGAAAGACGCAATGTTGTACTGGGGCAATTGTTAAAATACAACATGATTTCACAAACCAACTTTGATTCTATCAGTAAGATTCCAATCATCTTAAATTATAGTGTTGAAAATAATTACGATGGAAAAGCTCCTTATTTCAGAGAAGCCGTGAGCAGTTCACTTAAAGCCTGGTTAAAAGAAAAGGACCTGAATTTATACGAGGACGGATTGAGGATTTATACAACTTTAGATTTGGGAATGCAACAATATGCCGAAGAAGCTATGGCTGAGCACATGAAACGATTACAAAAACGTTTCTTTCAGCATTGGGAAGGCGAAAATCCATGGAGGAAAGAAAATGGTGAGGAAATACCTGATTTTATTGAAAATAATACAAAAAAAACAAATCATTATAAAAATCTAATCCAATTATTTCCCAATCAAAAGGATTCGGTGGACTTTTATCTGAACCAGGTACGCAGTATGCGTGTATTTACCTACAAAGGCGACAGAGATACGCTATTAAGTACCATTGATTCTATAAAATATTACAATTCATTGCTGCATGCCGGATTTATAACCATGGATCCAATGAATGGTTATGTAAAGACATATATTGGCGGTATTGATTTTAACAGCTTTAAATTCGATCATGTAATTAAATCGAAACGTCAGCCGGGTTCCACATTTAAAGCATTTGTATATACGGCCGCCATCGAAAGTGGTTATGCACCCTGCGACAAACTTACAGATATGCGCGTTAATTATAATTACACTGAAAACGGCAAGGCTAAAACATGGTCACCCAACAATGCTGATTGGAAATTTACGGGCTCAAGTGTAACGTTAAAATATGCTTTTGCAAAATCTATTAATTCAATTGCCGTACAACTTACTCAAAAAATGGGATGGCCAAAAGTAATTGAATGTGCACATAAATTGGGTATTAAAACAAAATTAGCGGATGTTCCTTCCGTTTGTTTAGGCTCAAGTGATGTTTCATTGTTCGAATTAATCAATGCCTATTGCCCACTGATCAACGATGGTTATAAAGTTGAACCGATAATGGTAACAAAAATAACCGATAGAAATGGGAAGATTCTGTATGAAATGCAACCCAAAAAAGAAAGAGTGATTTCAGAAGAAACTGCCTTTTTGATGTCGCAGATGTTGCAAGGTGGCTTACATGAACCAGGTGGCACTACGCAAGCACTCTTCGAATACGATTTGTTTAAAGACAACAAAACCGATTTCGGAGGAAAAACAGGTACCTCTTCCAATCATTCTGACGGTTGGTTTTTGGGCGTAACACCCAATTTAATATCCGCCTCCTGGGTAGGTGCTGATAACAGAAGTGTACATTTTAGAACATCAGAACTCGGAGAAGGTTGTAAAACAGCACTTCCTATTTATGGATTATTTATGGAAAAATTATTAAAAGATCCCAACTATTCAAAGATTTACAAGAAAAAATTCGAAAAACCAAAAATTAAAATCACAAAGAGTTATAGCTGTCACACCTATTTTCACAAAAAAGACAGCACTATCAGCGAAGAACCTGGTGACTCAGGAGTTATATTGTTAGAATAAATTGATAATTTTAAAAAAAACGTTTTAAATATTGACAAATTATATTTAATTTCGTAGCCTTAAAAAAATAAAATTTTATACTATGTTTATTGAAAAAAATAAAGTCGCTTCCTTAACGTATACCTTAAGATTCGACAATGAAGAAGGTGATATTATTGAGAAAATTGACGAAATTGATCCTGAAGTTGTATTAATAGGACACGAAAATCTATTTGAGAAATTTGAAGAAAAAATATTACAGCTCAAAGCCGGAGACGAATTTGAATTTATTCTCAATCCAGAAGATTCTTATGGTGACTACGATGATGAAAAACTTGTAGATTTGCCAAAAGAAAACTTTATGATTGATGGTGAATTTGATGAGGAAATGGTTTATGAAGGCGCTATCATTCCAATGGAAGACGAAGAAAACGACATTCATGCCGAAGCCATCGTACTTGAAATTGACGATGAAAATGTGAAACTTGATTTTAATCATCCACTTGCCGGAGAAACGTTGCATTTCAAAGGAAATGTACTGATGGTAAGAGAAGCTACTGAAGAAGAAATAAAATTAGGGGATGTAGAGTAATCCGTTCATCAATTTTGAAAAGTTAAGTTTAGCAAAAGCCTGAGAAGAATATTTCGGGATTTGAAACATAAATTTTTCAAATGGATATACTGTATACTACAGCATTCGTTTTAAAGAGGGAAGCTGACGTTTGAAAAAATGTCAACTTCCCTTTTATTGTATTTGGTAAAATACAGCTCCGTAGTTACATATTGTAACCTATTCATCAACAAATAAAAACATTATATTTGAAATATAACCCATTCAAATTAATTTCATCCTTTCCTCCTGACTTTGACAGTTTTATTTTGCTTGGGTTATAACTGTCAATGTATTAATATTATATAAATTTTGCGTCACCCGTATGGGTGGCGCATTGTCAAAGTCAGGAGATTTTATTCTTCATTTCACCTATTAGTGTCACCCCTTCAGGGTTTTGATATAATTTTCTTTCGTTTGCTATAATCATTACAGCCCTTCGGGCTTTTTGATTTTTTCGGCAATTATAAGTAAATAATTCAATTTAATGACTTTTTAATCCCGAAGAGATTCAATATGAATAGCCCTGTATGAAATGCAGGGTAATATAGTAAAGAATGATTTTCCAACCACAAAGTGGTTGAATGTTGATTTAATTTTCATCGAACGATGCAAGCCCATTCACATTAATAATCTTTTCCGTAGGAGATCAATATCAATAGCTTATAAGCAGATCGTGACATCGGAATTTCCCGTAGGGAATTAACTTTTTAATCATGACCCCAAAGGGTGAAATAGATTATTTGCTGAATTACTGAATTATGGCCTTTTATATTTCTTCCTGACTTTGATTTTTTATTTTTCTTGTTTTATAATCAATATTATAT
>JBBRCQ010000097.1:0-9605 GCA_038204725.1 Bacteroidales bacterium
TGGATACCAATACGGCATACATGTATCTGATGGCAATGAGTTCGATTATATTTGACTGGATAAAAATAATTTTGGTGAAAAATAAAACTCAAAACATAACAGCAAGCATGCGTGTAAAAGCTGTTTGTTTTCATTACATCATTGTGGCAACATTTTTTATAAATCATGCACGTCAAAAAATACTTCAAGTTTTTTCTTCACTGGATTATCAAATCTTGAAAATTTAACCGTAAGATTTATTGGAAATGACTTTAATCTCTCATGGGGGAAAGGGGGTGATGTCATTATAAAACTGCGTTTTAACCAAAATATAGTCAAAAAACGCTATCCGGAATTACAAAAAAAAATAAAGTTGCTAATCTCGTTTTTATTTGCGATTTTTGGGCAAGAGTCTTTTATAAGCAAAAGGATAATTTACTTAAACTTGTTGTAAGAGCCGTTGAACAGAACGGAAAAATAAGAAGAATTTTCGTAAAGGTGTTCTATAAATAGCTATTGCTCATATTTAAGCATATTGGCAATTTGCACAAGCATTCGTTCATACCAAAAAATTGCAAAATAGGTACTACAATCTGACCCCAAAATGAATTCTATTTTTTCCCAACTATAAAAAAGTTACGCACAACAAGTAAGATAATGATAGATAAACTCAATAAATACGGCAGTTTTAAAAAACAAATAGATAATTCCATTGGCGATAAAAGCCGTTTAGCTAAAAATCTATTATCGTGCTTCTATGACCGTTTTGTGGTTGAGCAAACATTTAGGCTTATAATGAGTTTTAGGGCTAAAAAACTGCTCCTTAGCCAAGCCCCCCAAAGATCTCTTAGTATCTTTATATGTTTTGCTTTTATCATAGCATGTACTCCAAAAACTGATACAAATAAACTCAGCTGGGACTTTCCGCTACCACGCACCCACACAGGTGTACTTTTAGGTAATGGCACTCAAGGCCTAATGATTTGGGGCGCCGACAGTCAGCTTAACATTACTATTGCTCATGCTGGTTTTTGGGATCACAGAGGAGGTCGCATTTTTAATGCATCCATGCATTTTACTCAGGTGCAAAAACTACTTTATGCAAATGATGATGAAGGGCTAAAAAATTTATTTAAAGTATCTGATGAAAATCGTTTTCCTTCACGCAGCCACCAAATTGGAGGCGGTCGTTTGGAATATAGTTTACCAAATGGTTTTATGCTAAGGCATGCTGAGCTTGATTTACACAAAGCTGAAATTACTATATTTTGTGAAAATTTAAATGGCAAAAAAGCAAAAATCATAATACGACAATCAGTAAAAAATGAAATTGCTTGGATACATTTTTCAAATACAATTCAAGGTGGCGACATTCGTTTAATACCATCGTATAATCACAAACAGGTAAAAGTTATTTTAGATAAAAACGGGGTAGAGCCTCCGCATGTTTGGAATAATAAAAACATTAACGGTTTCACACAATCATTACCTGCCGATGATGGCCTAGCTATTGCATACACTTTTATTGATGATCATTTTTTAATTGCAAGTGACTTAGGTAAAAATCCAAAAAAACAAGTGGTTCAGTGTATTGAAAATCTGAATATAGAAGCAGAAAATACGGCACGTAATACGTGGTGGAAAGATTATTGGCTTTCTGTACCTGAAATAAAAATTCCAGATACAAAGTTGCAAGAAGCATATTATTACGGATTGTATAAGCAAGCATGCAGTAATCCGCCCCACGCTGCAGCCTGTGCATTGCAAGGCCCATTCATGGAGGAATATCAATTACCTAAATGGAGCAACGATTATCATTTCAATATTAATGAGCAAATGATTTATTTGCCATCGCTGGCAACAAATAGGGCTACACATTTTATGCCATTATGGAAAATGATTATGCAGTGGTATCCTCAAATGATACTAAATGGTAATACGTTTTATCAAACAGATAGCGCTCTGCTAATGCCACATGCTGTTGATGATAGAGGGAATGTTGTGGGAATATTTTGGACGGGTATTATTGATCAGGCTTGTTCTGCTTGGATGGCACATCTTGCTTGGTTGAATTACCGCTATACTTTGGATACTTCTATTTTGAGAGATATTGCCTGGCCATTGCTCAAAGCGTCGTTCAACGGTTATTACGCCATGCTAGAAGAAGTATCTGATGGAAAAGGAGGAAAGCGATTTAGCTTACCCATTTCTATTAGCCCTGAATTTAAAGGAAAACGCATGGATGCATGGGGACGCGATGCATCATTTCAGTTAGCCGCTTTGCACATGAATATTGATGATCTTATAAAAGCGGCTAGAGTGCTTAGCAAACCTGTTGATCCACGTTGGGTTGATGTCTCTCAGCGTTTGCCTGCTTATACAACCATTGTGGGATCTCGCGTTAAAGAATACCCTGAATTTAAAACAAAACGAATTGCATTTTGGGAGGGTATGGATCTGATCGAAAGCCATAGGCATCATTCACATTTAGCCTCCATATATCCATTCTGCACTATAAATCCATTTGATACTACACATTTTAATATCGTCAGCGCATCCATATATCAATGGAGCTTGCAGGGAATGGGAACATGGACAGGTTGGTGCCTACCTTGGGCCGCCACTATACATGCACGTTTTAATCAATCGGATGCAGCAATTTCAAAACTGCATTATTGGCAAAATAATTTTGTTAATACTGGCAGAGGTACATTGCATAATGCAGATATGAAAGGTATATCAACAGCAGAGTCTTCAAATTATGATATTGCCTCAATAGAAGACTGCAAAGAAATTATGCAACTCGATGCTGGTTTTGGTGTATTAGATGCCATTCACAATATTATATTGCAGCAACGCGACTCTGTTTTGTATATACTTCCTAGTATTCCGCGCGATTGGAATAATTTTAGTTTTAAAAATATTTGTGCTGAGGGTGCATTTCGAATTAGCGCCACAATAAAAGACAGAAAGATAGAATTTATCACAATAGAATCACTTAAAGGGGGCGAACTGATTCTAAATGCTTCGATAAATATGAAGAACATTCCTTCTGCTTGCATAATAGAAAATGGGAATATTCATTGTATTTTGAAAAAATCGGAGAAAATTACAATAGAAAATAAAAAAAGATAAACATCCACGCAGCAGAGCTCATGAGGTCTTATCCTACAGTGTTTACAAATGGTGCAAATTATATCGCGCGCTATATTTTAAACCGCATTTAAACTTTAGAAGCGAAATGCAAATTATAGTGGCTTGTAAAAGTAGGTGAGCATTGCCGTTATGGTTTCACTGATTTAATCTGCTTTGCAAGCAACAGAAATACACTCGACGAGCATGTGTATGCCAGATCACGAAGAGCCTCCCCCGTTAGCGCATTATAGTTCTCCGCAAAACCACTTTTTTGGCATAGAGCCATATATTTTTGGCATAGTTCTAATGCTAATGTTTTCTTTCCACTTTGAAAAAAAACATCGGTTACTAAAAATGTTGTTGGCGCCCAAATTGGACCACGCCAATATCCATCACTTTCGTAGTTCTTGCTCTTTATGCTTTCGGTAGCTAATCCGTAAGCAGTAATAAATCCTTCGCTTTTCAAACTTTTAATCATTTTCGTTTGTTTCTCTTTTGGTAATATATTTCCGAGTATTATTGGGATATAGCTTAGCAAACAAGTATTGGCTAGAGATGCATTTTCTTTAACAATGTTTTTTGAAATGATTTTTTTTCCATTCCAAAAATCAGTTATCAAAATATTTAGCATTCTGTCTGATCTTGTTCTCCATTCTTGCGCCTCTTCTTCTTTAACTAACTTTTTTGCTAGTAATTCAAGGTAATCTAACTGTTTAATAAGAAAAGCCAAAAAATCAGCCGACTCGGCTGTAAATCTATTATCAAAAGCGCTTGCATTATCCCAACCCGAATTAAAGCCGTGAAAGTATTCGGGTAACCCATTTTTTATTTAAGTCGCAATAGGTAAACCAATAATTTGTGAGTTTAGAAAGATGTTCGTAATAGTAGCTTAATTCCAAACTATTTAATTTCTGGTCAATGCCTGTTTTTCTAAAAAATATCCATAAACTGGTGCTTTTACAAAATCATAATAAGCTGTGTAATTAGTAACAAAATCGGGTAGCGAACCATTCTAATGCTCGTTTTGTGAAATCCCTTAAATTCAAATCCGAATGCTGAGAGATTCGTTTCCGATCCGCTTAACATCAAATCACTGATTTGAACTTTACACCAATGTGTACATCCCGGATTAATAAAATGCGTCCGAAGAGTATCTTTTTCACAAACAATATTAATGATTACATCAAAAATTTCAATACCGCCCGTTGCGGAATTATTACTCAGAGATGCTTCAAAAAGACATTGATCGCCATTTGCATCTATATTATTAAAATATCGATATTCGGTCCAATAGTATTGAGACATACTAATACCATATGATAAGGGAGTGGATGTTTTAGTATATAATACACCTGATGTATCATTATCATTTTGATCAATTATAATATCATAAAAAGTTTTACCTATTGGTCGGAATAAAAACGTTCGTATCCATTTTTCAGATTTAACATAAACACAGTTTGTTTGAAATATTTTATTTTTCAAGAAAAATTGAATAGGAAAATACCCTGGTATCACATAAGAATGAATATATTGTATTTTATCTTTATTTAAATAGATACGATTTTTATTCGGTGATCTTATATCGTTAAAGCACACAAAAAGAGAATCACTTTTAAGCTTCGATGCATTATAATTAATTGATATCTCAGTTGGCGTAAAGCTAATACTATCAGTAACACTTATAGGTACTATACTCTGTTTTGGAGTATTAAATTTATAAAGCAATAAAATGATGAGTAAAACAATTATTGCAACTATATAACTAATTCTAATTATTTTTTTGGTTAAAACAGGCTTTACGTTTTCTTCATTTATTTCATTTAAATCCTTCTCCTTTTTTAATAAAGTAGGATAAGCATCCTGAAAATCAATCCAACTTTTAAAAGATAACAGCATAGCCAAGGCATCGAGGGTTGCTTGCTGAGGAAGATAGTCAGGTGGTGTTGGTAATTTACCAAAAAACCGCTTTAATGTATTTGTACTTATGCTAAGCTGGGTGATTTCATTTATCTTCTTTGAAAGATTAATAAAATCGAGTTCTCTCCATTGAGCACTCTCTACCCTATTAAGCTTGATTTCAATTATTTTTTTTTACAGGAAGTGATATATTCATTATCCATAGCCATAAGTCTCCTTATAGTTGATTTAGATGCTAAGATAAGAAAAATGCTGATTTCGCTTACTGTGAGGGATCTATTTTAGATTGATTTTTCCGCATTAGAAAGTACGAATAGCCTTTAAAACTCAATAACTTCAAAACATTACAAAATAACAAGCATAGAAAGATTATTCTGCAGTAACATCGACATTATAAAGCCATAATCATCTCAACTACACTAAGTCAGAGCATAAACCCAGCTTCTCAACTCCGCCGCCTAGTATCAACGCTCAACTTTTTTACTCCCTCGCAGCATCTCTCTTTTACCAGGGGGGCCAGGCAATCGTTCAACTAAAAAGCCACAATGTTGCATTATTCGTCGTACTTCACCTTTAGCACAGTAAGTAACTAAAATTCCATTATTATTAAGAATGTTAAACATGTTACCAAAAACGTCTACATTCCATAAATCAGATTGTTTATCTGGTGCAAAAGCATCAAAAAAAATAAGATCGTAGCGCTCATTGGTCCGAAAATTTAGTAAATCGGCTTTAATTTTTTTAAGTGCAAAGTGTGATGTAATGCCTGTTTCTGTATCCCAAGTTGCTGCATGAATTTTTGAAAATAATGCCGAATCGCTGTTATTACAAAGTGAAGCGTAATTAAGTGTATCGATGAGCGCCCCAGACAGAGGAAAATTCTCAATGCTGTGATATTTTATTATACGATTATTATGCGCAGCCCAAATAGCCGAGAGTAAGGCATTAAGTCCTGTTCCGAATCCTACTTCAAAAATTGCTGTAGTATCTTTTTTTACATGATTCAATCCCTTATCAATAAAAACATGTAAGGATTCAGTTATTGCTCCATTTTGAGAATGGTACGTTTCATTAAGATCATCTACGAATATAGATGAGGAGCCATCATCGGTTAGTATCTTGCGTAAGTTCATGATACAAAGATATTAATAACCTGTTGATAATCTGATTTTGTGCAATCATTTTATTGAATTACATTTAAACGATATTACTAAGCCTTTCAAATTAAACAAGATGAAACGAACAGCCTTTCAATTACTACTGATTTTTATTGCTATTACACCCTTACGTGCAATTAACGAAAAGTCCGTAGATTCTTTGTTAACACAACTTAAGCAAGCCGATGCACCACAAAAATTATCGCTCTTGTTGGAACTTTCAGAATATTATTATGAGAGAGAACCAGCACGAGCAGCGACATTTGCAGGCGATGCCTATGAAATTGCTGTACGTCAAAGCGATTTGAATTTGCAAGCAAAGGCATTATTTTCGATAGGATATGTCGCATATTTGATGAATGAATATGATAAATCATTATTGTATTTGAAAAAAGCACATACTCTCTGGCTAAAACTTGAAAATGCCGACGGTGTTGCTTCTTGCTTAAATCGGATGGGAAATGTATGGCAACTAAAAGGGGATTACGAACAAGCACTTAGTCTCTATAAACAAAGTTTTTTTATTGTTAAAAACCTACCCGATAATGCTGAATTGCCAAGAATATTAACCAATATGGGGAGTATATATCAGCTGTATGGCGATTATAAACAAGCTATTAATTATATGCTTCAAGCACTGGGTATTTATGAAGATATGAAAAACGATGAGGGAATGGCATGGTCGTACCTAAATATTGCCAGGCTTTTTAAGAAAATGTCAGATTATGAAAAAGCATTGCAGTATGTGAATAATTCATATCAAATGTATAAAAAGATTGCCGATGTTAAAGGAATAAAAACTGGCGTGGCTCTTTGTTTAAAAGAAAAAGGAAGCATCTATCAGGATATGGGTAATTTTGATAAAGCACTTGAATATGGATTGAAGGTACTTGAACTCAATACGGCTGCAGCCAATCAACATGGTATAGCATCATCATTATATATTTTAGGTCGTATATATTATTCTCAAAATCGTTATGAGGATGCGATAAAAAACATGCAGCAGTCAATGAAGCAAAAAGCATTACTGGGCGATAGCTTAGACTTAGCTGCCATACATCGTTATTTAGGATACATTTATTTAAAACAAGGTTCGTATTCCCAATCACAGACAGCATTTACCACATCCATTCGTATGGCAAAAAAGCAAAATTTGCGCGACGAACTTCGCGATGTGTATATGGGATTGTCTGATTTAAGTCGTTTACAAGGTAAATACAATAAGGCTTTAGATTATTACATACAATTTAGCGCATTAAAAGATAGCTTAAACGACCGCGATATTTTGCAGCGTGAAATGCAATATGAATTTAATAGGCGCCAGCATAATATGGAGCTAGAGCAGATTCAGAAAGAAGAGATGCAAAAGTCGAAACTGCAACGACAGAAATTATTAACAATGCTTTTTATAGGATTCTTTATCTTCACACTTCTTTTAGCTCTTTCTATTTATCGAAATTTTAAAGTTAAAAAGGCTGCAAATGAAAAATTAGCTTTGCAAAATGAAGAAATTCGCTTGAAGAACAAACTAATTGAAGCTCAGCGCGATGATATTAAATTGCAGCACGATCAGATTTCAAACCAAAACAAACTAATTACAGATAGCATTAGATATGCACAACGCATTCAAACAGCCATTTTACCACAAGAAAAAATGATTCAGCAATTGTTGGGTGAGCATTTTATTTTTTACTTACCTAAAAACATTGTTAGTGGCGACTTTTATTGGATTGGTAAACATGGCAGTAAAATTGTAATTGCAGCAGCTGATTGCACTGGGCATGGAGTACCTGGCGCATTTATGAGTATGTTGGGGGTGGCTTTTTTGAATGAGATAGTAAATAAGTTAGGGATTGTAAATCCAGATGAAATACTTTTTAGTTTACGGCGTAATGTTATTGATGCATTGCATCAAAGCGATGAAATTGGACGTCCAAAAGATGGTATGGATATTGCATTGGTAACGATTGATACGGCTACGAGAAAATTACAGTTTGCAGGCGCACATAATCCAATGTATCATTTCAATAATGGTACGCTAAGTGTTTATAAAGGGAGTCGGATGCCTATAGGAATTCATAGTGAAATGTCGGAAACACCTTTCGAATTACATGAATTATCCTATGCAAAAGGCGATGTTATTTATCTTTTTAGTGATGGAATTATTGATCAATTTGGTGGCCCAAAGAATTCTAAATTCAAGCAAAGTATGCTTATGGAATTACTTACAAATTTGCAAAATAGCAACATGGATGATCAGAAAGCAGAGATTGTTCAGACCTTTAGCGACTGGAAGGGAAAGAATAATCAGCTAGATGATATCTTGATGCTTGGGGTAAGGATGGAATAAAAAAGGCTTGGGAGTTGTACGCGGCGAATGCATTTCGATAACCTCAATGTGGCATCTCAAATCCTACTTCATCAAAAATTTAGATAATTTAAAAGAGGTGCATAATTATATAGTATCAATAGCGTTCTAAGCTATGCTATTTGATAATTAGCGTCTTATTGTTTAACCATCTTATAGCTTTAGGTTTCATTTTTTTGTTATTCAATAGAACAAAATAAATTCCAGCTGGTAATGAAGAAATATCAACTTGTGAATTTTCAGGGTCATATATATTCTTACATATTTTACTAGTAATGTATACTTTTTTTATTTGTTTAATCTAATTAGGGGATAAGCCTTTAAAATTAAAACTGTTTTGTGCAGGATTTGGGAAAACGCCAATTGAATTGTTCTATTCAACTGCATCATTTACGTGAGTCGTGAGATAAAGATTATCAACTTTTGCTTTTGATAACACTTTATTGTAAAACCGCAAATCGTCAATTTTACCGTTAACAAAATCTTCTTTTGCAGCATTATTTGTTCGGCCCAAGTAAACATAAGAATTTGCTTTATAAGTAGTTGTGAATTCTTTTACTCTTTTACCTTGCAAAATACCATCAATATAGAAGTATGCGGTATCATAATTAAATGCATAAACGGTATGGTACCATTTTTTAGTAGTGGCAGAACTTAGTGATAATATTTCCGACCCTGCACTATTGGCTGGATCATAATTAACAGTGACAAATTGTTTAGATGGCTAATAATATCCAATTGCATAAGCTTCAAACCAACCATCGGGATAATTTGTGTTTTAAGTGACAATAAATGGCATGTAATTAAAATCATTATACCCAGAAGTGGCAGACATAAAAAAAAAACATTATAATTAATTATAAATAAATTAGTTATGTCTTTGATAGTATCACCTAAAAGGTGCTATTTGCAACAGCAACAGCAAATAAACTATCCATGGATAAAATCACACAATCTTCAAAAAACATCACCCCTTTTGGCGGATTAAATTTCATATATAATGCTATACACCGCGCCGGTATTGATAAATTTTTAGATAAGCAAAT
>JBBRCQ010000098.1:0-9582 GCA_038204725.1 Bacteroidales bacterium
GGAATTTAAAAGAGATTTCTTTTAAAGGTTATTTGGAATATCAACCCATCAGGAGCTCCGCACACGACGAGTTTTTAAAAAATGACAAATCTCATCTAGCCACGAAGAAGGACCGACCTTCTAGAATTTACGTTACAAAACAAGCATTTAAAATAGCGGTGGCACTGGTAAGCAATACAGTATAGCGAAGTTTATAAATGAATTAAAAGACAGAATGCTTATTTCGCTATAACTTGTATTGCGCAGGGATTTTTAATGCGAAGTTTTGTAGTAAATTATAGGCAGTCTTGATTTTTTGTTACTTTTTTATCAAGAAAAAAGTAAAAAATAAATAAAAAAACGAATAATTAAAAAACGAAATTACATTTTTCTCATTTTCGGGAAATTAACTGGAATTTAAAAGAGATTTCTTTTAAAGGTTATTTGGAATATCAACCCGTCGGGAACTTCGCATCTAAAGTTTAACGGAATATCAACCCGACGGGTTTCTCCGCACCCGACGGGCTTTTCCTTACTCGACGGGTGTAGCTCTACTTTTAGAACCTGTCCCGATTACCGGTGAAATGCGGAGGAGTGGGTTCAATAAAAAAAAGCTGTCAGGACATAAGCCTGACAGCTGATAAAAATAAATTCTTTAAAAGCTATTTTAAGCTTTCTTTGAATAATAAAAGAACAAAGCCAATGGCCTGTAAATGGCATGGGCAAACTTGGAGAAAGCAAATAAGATAACCAGTTCCATCGAAATAATGGTATGCAGTATAAAAACAATATCATTTACTATAAAACCCGAAGTGATGCCAACCGTTACTTCAAGCCAGAATCCTGTAAAACCTGCTATCCATAAAAACCCGAGAAACATCCAGTCGACAAGATTTGTATTCTTATAAGTATCGGTAATTTTTATGCTTCGGTAATAAATGGACATCGAAGCACCATACATCATCAATAAACCGGCTACAGTTCCCAGTATTCTACTAGGTAACCATATAGTGGTTGCAGGATCCTTAAACATAAAATCGAGACTGGTTGCCAGCAATAAACCGATAAATCCCCACATGATACTCCAATGGATCAACCAGGGTTGCTGCCACTTTGGTTTGGTTTTCCAGAAAGTGTCGTCTTCGTCGCAGCTACGGCTTCGTTTCATGGTAGCCACCTCCTCTCCTATCTTTTTGAATACATTGAGCAGTGTTTCTTTTTTAGCTTTCGGATCTTTGACCTCCATTTTCTTAAACTTCATAATCATTTTAAGTATTCCGATAACACCGGTGATTCCGGTAAAAGAAAAAATAATTAGACCCAATGTATGTATGACTTCATAAGAAAAATACTGAAATATCCATCTGGAAACAACCATATCGGGTTTAATGGTAAATAAAAAGAAGCCCAGTATCACTGCAAGTAAAAGTGTAATCAATATAGAAAACCAGCTATTTTTAAACAACAGTTTAGTAATACCTGAAGGTTCGTAGCTTGCAATGGCATAGCGACGCAAAGCGGCCATATATTCTCCCGGAGCTGCCTGTCGTGGACAATGGGTGGAACATTCACCACAGGCGTAGCAAAGCCATAATTCTTTACTTGCCAATATCTCATCGGTTTGTCCCAGTATTCCTTCGCGTATAAATTTGCGGGGAAAATTGGCATTCTTTTCGGTAAGATTGCAAGTGGCAGTGCAAGTGCCGCAATTAAAGCAGGCTTCAAAACTATCAGCTCCGTACTTTTTTATTTCTGCTGCAAAATTTGGATTGATCTTAGCCATAATATTATTGTTTCATTTTATAAAAGAAGTAAGCATCATCCTCATCTATACCTGCGGATTGTACAATGCTGTATTTGTTCATGGTCATCAAATGATAGGTCAGCAATTCACTGTCGACTGCCAGAGCTGCCGAAAGCTGAGGAATGGTTTTAGGTTCAACAGCAAGCAGTTCCGAAATATTTTTCCAGATTTGCGGAAATTCTTTCATGGCCATTTGTTGTGGTTTTTCTTCTGCTTCTTCAACTTCAGCAGTTATCAATTCAACTTTTTGCATAAAACCATCTATCATTGCTTCAATTTCGAGATTGGTATATTGAGCAATTTCAATGGCATCTGACGGACAGACAGGCGCGCACATTCCACAACCGGTACAACTGGCCTTGTTCACCTCGGCAATTTCTTTTCCATTGGAAGTTATCATTTTGATGGCATCATAATCGCACACATCCGAACATTTATCACACCAGATACATGCCTCTGCATTTACACGGGCAATAATGGGTTCCAATGCGATATTTCCGCTCTTTATCAGGGCATTGATCTTTGCAGCACCCGACATCGAAGATTGAACCGATTCGGTAATATTCTTCGGTCCTTGACAACTTCCACCAATGAAAACGCCTTTGATAACAGTTTCTACCGGTTTCAGCTTGGGATGAATTTCATTGAAGAACTTATCATTCCCAATGGGTATTTTCAGTTTGGAGGATACTGTTTTGCTATCGTCTCTGCAAACCAAGCCTGTTACCAAAACTACCAGATCCACCTCCATTTCGAGTGCCCGTTTGGCGGTAAGCAAATCTTTTACCTTTACTGTAAGTTGATTGTTTTCTTTGGTAATTACAGGAGGTTCTTTTTCGTCGAAACGGATATAGATATCCCCTTGTTTGGCTGATTTTTCGTACAGGACTTCCTGTTTGCCATACGTCCTGATGTCACGGTATAAATGATAAGATTTCACATTTTTATAGCTTTCATTTATCTCCAGCGAAGTATGGATAGCAGAAGTACAACAAACCCTGGAGCAATATTTGTTTTCACCTTTCAGCTGACGATTGCCTACACAATAAACAAAAGCGATCCGTTTGATCTTTTTGTTGTTATAAACCAATTCATTGCCCTTATATATTTCCATCCAGCTTTTCAATTGAGGAAGTGTAATCACTTCATCATGGGTTTCAAATCCATATTCATCAGGTTTAGGCTGATACGGATCAAAACCGGTGGTTACCAATACAGAACCTACTTTTATATTTAGTATTTCAGGCTGTTGATTCAAATCGATCACATCAGCAAATTCGCTCAATACTTTTGTTTCCTGTTTCAATATTTCCGCATCCGCCACATAATGATCAGGCAAAGCGTCCGCATAATTTTTATAAATGGCTTTTCTTTTACTCAAACCATAGCTAAAATCATCTGCCACCTCAACACTACAGTTAATTGCTGCTTTTTCAATCCTCAACTTATCCGCATTTTTGCGAATGTATTTAGGATGTATCTTAATATCCACACTAAAATTGCCTAAACTGCCACTCACTTTTTCAAGTTCTGAAGCGGTAAACAAAGTAATGTTTGTTCGGCTTTTAATATCATCATACAAGCGTTTTACAATACTCTTCCCGCTTTCGTCCGACATAAATACTTTCCCCAATTGAGCCACTCTCCCACCTACAAAATGATCTTTTTCTATCAGATACACTTGATTTCCCATCCTTGCAAGATCAATAGCTGCACGCATACCCGAAACACCTGCACCCACAACAGCAACTGCTTTATGAGATTTGATTTCAATATTCTCCAAAGCTTCTGAATAAGAAACCCTGCCAATACCGGCACGAATCAATCCAATTGCTTTGTGGGTTGCATCCTGAGGTTTATCAGAATGAGGCCACGAACATTGTTCACGGATATTCACCTGTACATAATTATAAGGATTGATCCCGGCACGTTCGGCAACATTACGGAAAGTATGCAAATGCAATTTCGGAGAACAGGAAGCAACTACAATGCCATCCAGTTTTAGCTCCTCAATATCTTTAATCATGTCTTTCTGATTGGAATCAGCACATGCAAACATTACATCCTTAGCAACCACTACATTATCTTCCTGTTGAACCAATTTACTGATTTGTTCCACATCTACGTAGTCGGAAATATTTCCTCCACAATGACAGATATAAACACCTATTCTTTTTTTCATAACTGAATATTATGATATGTTTTACTAATTTAAATTACTTAAAAATGCGGCAACTTCCGATGCGGCACAACCTGCTGATAAAATTGAATCAGGAATATCTTTGGGTCCTGCTGCAGTTCCCGCAACAAATACACCTTCAATGCTTGTAAGCGATGGGCTTAGTATTTCATCAATCTGTTTTACATAATTGTATTCGTCCAATTGGAGTTGATCATGGGGGAACAAAGCAGTAATGTTTTTATTGGGTAATACGCCAACTGAGAGCACCACTAAATCGTGTTTTACTTCTTTCACAATTCCATTAGTAACATCTTCGAAACGAACGATTACATCCCCGTTTCTACCATCTTTTGCTTTTATTTTGGCAACTTTTGCTTTCACAAAGTTTACACCCATTGATTTAGATTGTTGAAAAAACTCTTCATATCCTTTTCCAAAAGCCCTAATATCCATATAATAAATAGTTATATCAGCCAAAGGCAAAGCTCCCATCAGCAATTGTGCCTGTTTGATGGAATACATACAGCAAATCTGCGAACATATCGGATTGTTGGAACAATCGGCACTGCATACCTTACTGTTTTCGAGGCTCGAATCGCGCGAACCGGTACAAAGAACATATGCGATATTATCGGGTGTTTTACCATCACCTGGACGCAATACATTGTTATAAGGACGGGTGGGTGCTATCAATCGATCCATTTGCATGGAATCAATTACATTCCCCAATTCAGTATAGCCATATTCGGGTTTGCCTTCAGGTTTGAATAAATTATATCCTGTAGCCACCACAACTGCTTTGGCTTTTATTTCAGATATCTTTTCTTTTTGAGAAAAATCGATAGCAAAAGCCGGGCAAGCAGTAACACACTGATGGCATTCACGACAGTTGCTGCAATCCAGACATCTGTCAGCACTTAACTTCACTTCTGCTTCGGTATAGGTAAATTCTACATCTTTAAAATCATTCACCCTTTCTGCTACTTTTCTGAATTTATCGGTAATGGGCAGTTTCTGAACGTTTTCGCGTGCAAGTATCGTTTTCTTATCAATTGCCGGGAGTTTATCGCCAAATTCAAAGTTTTCAAGAATTTCTCCTTTCAGAAATTTGTCAATATAAAAAGCTGCTTTTTTACCCTGTCCGGCAGCTTCAATAATGGTAGAAGCTCCCGTAACATTGTCACCTCCAGCAAAAATATGTTGAACAGAAGTTTGCAGGGTTTTTTCATTTACAATAATAGTAGCATTTTTTTTCAAATTCAATTCATTACCAAAAATATTGGCAGATGATTGCAATCCTATGGCTTCAATCACAAAATCTACATCTTCCAAATACGCTGAACCTTCCACCGGGACAGGTTTTTTACGCCCACTTGCATCTGCAGCTTCGAGTTGCATTTTCACCAATTGAACCTGTTTCACTTTGCCGTTTTCACCAATGAATTTCAAAGGATTGCGCAGTAAAAGCAATTTTACACCTTCTTCTTCGGCTTCTTCAATTTCAGGGGCAAAACAAGGCATTTCGCTGCGACTACGGCGATAAACCACCGTTACTTCTTTGGCTCCCATACGTAGCGAAGTGCGTGCTGCATCCATAGCTGTATTTCCGCCACCGATAATCATTACTTTTTTCCCGCTCAAGTTTTCTCTTTCGCCAATATTGGCTTCTCTAAGAAAATCAAGACAAGAAACGATGCCCTTCAAATCAGCACCTTCCACACCTAAGCTGGGTGTATTGTGAGTTCCGACTGATACAAAAATGCTGTCAAAACCGGCTTCGGTTAATTCTTTCAGATTTTCTATCTTTCGGTTAACTTCGGTTTCAACTCCTAAAGCTGTAATATTCTGAATATCGCGTTCAACTACCTTTTTTGGCAAACGATATTCAGGCAATGTCATCATCAGCATACCACCCAATACCGGAGCAGCTTCAAATATTTTAACTTCATGTCCTTTCAAAGCCAGATGATAGGCAGCCGTCAGTCCGGCAGGACCTGAACCAATGACGGCAACTTTTTTACCGCTTTTATTTTCAATAAGCTTCGACGGAGCTTCTGGATATTTGTTGTAAAAATCTTCTGTAAAAAATCTTTTAATCCGGCGAATATCAACAGGAGCTTCGAGGCTGGCTCTGGTACATTCGTTCTGACAAGGAGCATAGCATGCTCTGCCCAAACTTCCGGGAATCGGGATGTCTTCAAGATGCAGTCTCATGGCATCTTCATACTGTCCATTGCGTACCAGAGAAATATAACCATAAGGTTTAACACCTCCGGGACATTCGTTGATACAGGGAGCCGATGTATCCTGACGTTCGATACAGGCAATACGTGGATTTGCAAGATTAAAAGGAATATAGGCTACCTTTCTGCCGGCAAGATTGGCATTGTATTCGTCGGGGCGGATTTCAGGACAAGCCATTTCGCATTGCTGACAACCGGTACAGTTTTCAGCAATAACATATCTTGGTTTATTCACTACCTTGACATCAAATGATTTACCCTCTTTTTTTATTGCATCTATCTTACTGTTAAGCATCAGGGTAATGTTCGGATGCCTGGCGGTTTCCGACATTTTGGGTGTGGTAATACAAGCTGCACAGTCTAAAGTTGGAAAAACTTTACTTAATTGTATCATTTTTCCTCCGATTGACATTTCTTTTTCAACCAATAGCACTTTGTAATCCATATCGGCAAGGTTCAGTGCTGCCTCTTGTCCGGCAATTCCTCCTCCCAGCACTACTACATCGTAATTTTTTTGATTTGTTATCATTGATGTTGTTTTTATGTCCGAAGTCGCCAGCCGGTAATAGGCAGGAAAATCCGAAGTTTTTGTAACATGCTTATTTACTATTTTTAACGCTACCGAAGCGTATTTTTAATGATGTCTGATTCCTATAATTCGTAATTCGTAATTCATAATTCGTAATTCGTAATTCGTAATTCATAATTCGTAATTCGTAATTCGTAATTTATATAGAAATCCCCTCTTCGGTTTTTTTTAACTCCGTAAGTATCTTACTAAAGTTATCCATGTGATTTGAAAAAGGTTCAGCACATACAGAACAGATCGCAGCCATGCGAATGCGTTTAGGGCTGATGTTATTAGCTCTCATCAAATCCTGTGTCTCTTCAATTATTCTATTTGTTAGTTCCGGACATTTAGAGCTGAATGAACATTCATGACCATCTGCAGCAATAAACACACCATCAAAACCTTTTTCGAATGCATGCATGATCCATTTGCTTTTAATACCTGATGAACAAGGCAAACTGATTACATAAACCGAAGGTGAATAATGAATTTTCCTCAATCCAGCCTGATCTATGCCTGGGTCTGATATTTTATCGGTTGAAAAAACCAATATTTTAGGTGAAACCTTTTTTTCTTCCATTGTATCACATTTATTTTTTTGACAAAACAATTCCATTTCAAGTGTAGAAAAAACACTTAATCACTGTATTTCAATGCAAATAATAATATTTATTTTTTAAGAAGCTACTGTTTGTTGAATGTTTTTTTAAAACATTCAACAAACCAATCTATAATCAAATAGTGTTTACGCTTTTTTCAAAAACAATCTTGAATAGCTATCTTCTTCTACGATTCCAAGGAAATCATGTTCCATTTTTCCACACCATTTGGGAATATCAAATTTGGTTCCTTCGTCTGATGAATAGATTTCCATGATTTCTCCTGACTCAATATCACCAATCCCTTTTTTAGCAGCCAATAATGGACCGGGGCAGGCAGTTCCTCTCGCATCAACAACGGTATCGGAGTGTACGCTTTTTAATTCTTCTTGTGTCATTTTATTCTATTTTATATAAATAATTGAATTTTACTTTCAGATGCGTCGGCCAGGTAAGTCCCAACTCCGCAATAATTTAACTTTGGATAATCTATCATTTCTTCTTTTGAAAAGCCCATCAGGTCCATCGACATCTGACAGATATTGATTTCTACACCCAATTCGCCGGCAGTCTTAAATAAATCTTCCAATGAAGTTACGTTTTTCTTTTTCATCAGATCTTTTAACATGGCGGTTCCCATTCCACACATATTCATTTTGGATAGTTTTAATTTTTTACTTCCTTTGGGAAGCATCCATCCGAACATCGCCGACATCAAATCCTTACCTTTTGCGTTTTTCTTAGGATCGCGCAAAGCGGCAGTTGCCCAAAAAGTAAAAAACATTTTTACTTCTGTATCCATGGCAGTTGCTCCTGTAGCAATGATCATTGCAGCTAACAATTTATCCAGATCTCCCGAAAAAACCACCATTGACAATTGATCTTTGGTTCCTTTCTCTATTTTGCTGACTTTTTTTTGCAAATCTGCCAGTTGCTTTTCAAAATCGATTTCCATTTTTTTATTGATTATAAGTTGAAACGCAAAATTAGACATATATCTAAATATCTACATATAATCACATGTGCGATTTTACAACATTAATTGTGATATATATCACACTTTTATTGCTATCTTTGCAACATTAATTTTTAACGAATCTATATTACTAATCACAATTTGTGATTGCTGATAAAATGAAATTCGTCAGCATTAATAAATAGGAAGCGTGTAGAGTAACGTATTCCGTATTTAAAAACTTAAATGATGATGATTGAAAATAAAGGTTGTATAAACTGTGCTGTAAAATCAAAGGCAGCAGAAATATTAAGTATAGAAGAATTGGATGAACTTGACAAAAGCTGTAATGAAGTACATTTCAAAAAGGGTGAATGTATTATTAAAGAAGGTACACTGTCGTCGCATATTATTTATATAAAAAGCGGACTTGTAAAAATACACATGAAAGGTCCCCGAAAAGAGATCATATTAAGATTGCACAAAGCACCTTCTTATCTGGGATTGGCTTCCATTTTTGCCAACAAAATCAATCAATATTCGGCGACAGCAATCGAAAACACATCGGTTTGCTTTATATCATTCAATGTTTTTCAGAAATTCATTTACACCAATGGTAATTTTGCCCTTGAAATCATTGCCGATTTATGCCGGAGCGAAATTAAAGATTATCAACGCTGGGTGGATCAATCGCAAAAGAACATGAACGGCAGGTTGGCTGATACAATATTGCACATGTCGAACAAAGTATTTAATAAATTGCAGTTTAATTTACCGCTATCACAAAGCGAATTAGGAGATCTTACCGGCACTTCCCGTGAAAGTATTTGCCGTATAATGAATGATTTTATTCAGAATGGCATTATCAGTCAAAAAGGAAGGGAAATTATGATTTTAAACCCGGAAATGCTTGAAAAAATTAGTAAAAGCGGTTAATAAGTAATGAAAACAATATAATTTCGTATTTTGAAATTTTCATTTTCTCAAAATGAAAATTGTATAAATGAGAAAAATGAAAATTGAAAAGATATTTATTAGAAAAATGCTTCCATTCAATTCAAATTTTAGTCTTGTAAATTATTAAGCTTGTTTGGCTACGAAGAAGGACCGACATTATAGAATTTACGCTACAAAACAAGCATTTAAAATAGCGGTGGGTCTGGTAAGCAATACAGTATAGCGAAGTTTATTAATGAATTCAATGGAATAATGCTTATTTCGCTATAACTTGTATTGCGCAGGGATTTTA
>JBBRCQ010000099.1:0-9550 GCA_038204725.1 Bacteroidales bacterium
TGGAAATTGATCGCCAACATAAAACAGCACATCGACAACAGGTTCACCTTTTTGCAGTACATATTGAACCCGTGCCTGATAAGTCATCCAGCCTTGTGCAAATTCCCACCATGGATTATTTCGATTAAAGGAGCTACCAAACCCACCTAATGTTGCACCGGGTTTTTTATCTAATGGCTGATGCACATAACTATGCAGGATCATCTGGTTAATTCCAGAACAATAGGCTGCATCTCCAAAAGGCTTTAAGTTGGCTGGCGAATCGGAGTAATCTGCATAGCCGGTGTAGGCTTCTGATCCAATAATATGGTTTTTGTTGACCAAGGCAGCATAAGTCGGAAAGTAAACCATTGGCTTGATTGCAGGTTGATATTCAGGAACTCCCTTCGAATTTGGATTGGCCCAAAATTCAGTCATTGGCAAATCAACATGTTTATTCGATTTTAAAACATCCAATGGTGGATACGTGGCGTTGTTGCCATAGATGACTTCGGCATGCAATTCCAATTGATTTCTATGGCATAACTTGCTAAAATGTTCGTAATAATTTTGATCGATAAGGTCAGCAATCGTTTTGCGAAAGTCGTACAGAAAAGCGTCTGAAAGCTTTGGAGTCCCAACAAAGTCGCCACATAAAACCGGAAGCCATGGCAGAATGCTGTAACCTCTGCGATTTTTAAATTCTTCAGGAAAATTTTTAGTCCAGTTCTGAAACCCACATTCCCAACTGTCAATCAGTAAAAACTTAAATGTATTTCCTTTGAATGCCACTGCAGACTGGAGCAATTTACCAGCAAAACCATTGAAGTGAATATTTAGAGCCACAGTGTCCATTTTATCAACTTCCAAACCAATTCCTTCGGAAGTTGCCGGTGAATTGGTAACTCCGGTAGTGGTATAACCAAACCTGATAATCTGCCAACGACCTTTGGGGGCTTTCCAATTCAGTATTCCATCAGGCGACATATACCCTGAAAGATCGATGACCGAATTTTCAGCTATTCCGTTTTCATTATCTTTTACGGGTGTATTAAAAGCACTTTCATGAGCCGGAGTTAGAGAGGCTGTTTTTTCAAGCAAAAAAGAAACCTGGGGCGAATAAGCTGGCATTTCATTGGCCCTGAGGATTTCAAACTCGGCCACCTCATAATTCCCCTTTTTGCATTCGAGTTGAAAGTATTTTGCCCTTTTAGTGGGGAAAGTAACTGTATTTATTCTGTTGACTCCAGCAAATTCCAACTCGGAAATTTTTGTATATACTTTCCCATCGTCAGAGTAGGAAAGCACAAACTGACTGATCACTTTGTCTAAATTTTCCCAAGTAAACACTACGGTAGTAAACAGTGCTATTTTACTACCATCGATGTCGGTTTCAAACGTGAAGTTAATCACGTCACCTTTGTTAATTATGATAGTGCTATTCGGATTCCCATCAGTAAGTTTTGTTCCGATGGAGACCTTATTGATGTCAATATTTACTTTGGGTTTCTGAAATGTATTTTTTTTCTCATCAATTAGATAAGCCACAACGGCCACATCGCGGTAAAAATTATTGATTGCAGCAGGCTGGGGCAGTTGAGTGTTTAAAACTTTGTCGCCATCGAAGATTGATTTTGACCAGGTATATTTTTTCATCGAAAATTCCGGCGTAATCCAAGGACCACCACTTGTACTCCAGCCGTCGCAATTATGAACACCAATTTTTATATTCAACCGATTGGCTTCTTTTAGGGCCCATTGAAACATTTCGTACCACTCGGTAGAATTAAATTTAATTGGTGCCGGAACGTACGTTTTGGGATTAAACCACGTTGTCTGGTCTCCAATATTTAGAATCGTTGCCTGCGAAACGCTTTGTTGTTTCATCGACTCTAAATCTTTGGTAATGCCATCTTTAGTGATGTTACCGCTGATCCAATGCCACCAGGTATTTACCTTGGTCGAGTTTGGAGGCGATAGAAATTCGGAACTATTTAAGTTATTCTGTGCAAAGCTCACTGATATAGAAAGGAAAAAAAACAGGAACAGAATACGGTTTTTATATGGTTTCATACTTTTTACTTTTAATTAAATTTTTCATTTTTGTAATTGTTTTCAAATCATTAGTTCTAAATGGGTCTGTCGGAAAACTTTCTTTATTCTATAAATACAAACGTCTCAATTTATTCAGATTTAAAAGCTGATAGCATTTCGCCTTAATCATTAACGGTTAACCTTTATATTTCCAAAAGAAGTAGGCAACCATACCTGCATTTCATAGGCACCACGATTATTCCAAGCAAAATACGGTATGGCTTTGATGGGCATATTAATAACCTGTACCGTTTGACCACTTGAACTGGGTACGATATTTTTTGCCTCCATGATTATTGTATTTACACCACCCAATAATTCTGGTTCAAATTGAATATCGAGACTTGCGTCAACAGGGAGAATAAAATTAAACGCTTGCTGATTATTGTCAGCTCCTTCGACACAATAAACCAAAGGACCATATTGTAAGGCTGTACGGTTATTGTTTTGTATTAATTCGATTCGACTGCCAATTCTATGAATTTCCATCGGGGTATTGATTTCAATCATATCACCTTTTTCCCACTGCCGATCAATTACAGCATAACCCAGCTCTTTGCGAAAAAATATTGGTTTACCATTTATAGAAATTTCAATGGATGTGTTGTGCTGTTGAGTGGTATAAAAATATAAATCACCTGGTGCAGGCTCTATTATCCAGCCAGGAATACGCAGTCTTAGTTGATACGATTTTTTGGGTGCCTCGGTAATGTTAATAGTGGTATTGCCATTCCAAGGATAAGAAGTTTGCAGCGATAAACCCAAAAACCGCTTTTCTACCGGCAATTTTACTTTGCTACCGATATACAAGTTAACCCACGCTGCATTTGCAGATTGACAATAAATATAATTTCCTATAGAACTTACAAGCCTGGCAATATTCGATGGGCAGCAGGCAGTTTTAAACCATTCGCTACGTTGCAACTTACCAGAAGATGCCAACGGATTTTCATATAAAAACCTATCGCCACTAAGAGATAGTCCAGCTAAAGCCCCATTGTATAAACTTCTTTCAAGTATATCAATGTATTTGGCATCACCTGTAATCATGTTCATACGTTGATTCCAGAAGACCATACCAACAGAGGCACAGGTTTCACAATACGCATTCTCATTAGGTAAATCATAGTCAACACCGAAACCTTCATTTGTTGCCTCTGAACCGATTCCTCCGGTGATATACATTTTACGAAATACTACATCTTCCCAAATGGAATTCATAGCTTTTATATATCCCGTATCATTAGTAATTGCAGCAACATCCGCTACTCCTGTGTACATATACATTGCTCTTACTGCATGTCCAACTATTTTATTTTGATTTTTTACCGGCTGGCTGTTTTGACAATAATCCTGTTGCCCATTCCCGTAACCCTTGCCTCTTTGTTCCAGATACCACTGTGCCAATTCAAGATATTTCCAGTCATTTGTAAGGTGGTACAATTTTATCAATGCTAATTCTATTTCCTGATGGCCACTAAACCATTGGCGATTATTTTTTCGCAAAAAAGTGTCAATATGATTCGCAAATCTAATGGCAACATCCAACAATTTTCTTTTTCCAGTAGCATTATAATATGCAATTCCCGCTTCAATCAGGTGCCCTGCACAATAATCTTCATGCTTCTCTATTTCTGTCCAGCGTTTAGAAATATCCGTTAATTCAAAATAAGTATTTAGGTATCCATCTGGTAATTGGGCCGCTACAATTTTATCAATCCATTCATCCGCTTTTTTTTCAATTTCTGGGTCAGGATTGTTTTTTAATGAATATGCCATTGCTTCAATCGCTTTATAAACATCTGAGTCATCATAATAAATACCTTCATGTTGTCCAATATGAGCAGCAGTTTTTTCAAAATTCCGGATTCGGCCAGTCTTGATTTCAGAAAATTGAATACATGCATCTAAAGTATTTGTCGCTACAGCATTCATTCTTCCACTCCAAAAAGGATCCGTAATATTTACCTTTGAAAAATCGACAGGATATAATTTTTGCAAGGATTCTTGTGATTGAACATCGAAATGCAGCAGTGTAATAATTAGAACGAAAAAAAACAATATCTTCATAATCTGGGATTGAAATTTCAAAATAATTTGTAAGCACATTTAGCAAATCAGTTTTCTTTTGCGTGATTAGAAATGACCTGATATTGTCAACTGAAAGTGTGATTTGATTGTTGTAGTTCCATATGATTTATAAGTAGGTTTAATACAAATCATTGGCTTTTTGTAAACATTAATGTTATAATTTATTTACTCTTTTTATGAGATTTTTTTTCTGAAGGATCAACAATAACTAACAGCGGATGATCCTATGTCTGAATGTGCAATACCAAGCTGAAAAACTATTTAATCAAATCCATTTGAAGAAAAAAGTGGAGGAGTCATTGCATGATTCCTCCACTTAAATATAGCTTTAAATCTTTATTTGTAAAAATTAATAACCCGGGTTTTGCTTCACTCCGAAATTTTGAACATCTTCCCATGGAATTGGAAATACTTCATTTTTACCGGCTTTGAACCCTGGAATTTTTGCTTCTGCCTGTCCAGTTCTCACTAAATCGAAAAAATATTCTCCTTCCATAGCCAATTCCAATCGGCGTTCATCTAAAATTGCCTGTTTTGTAACTGGTACGCGATGTAAAGCATCACCAAATGCTCTGTCCCTAACCCTATCTAAATACCCTTGGGCTTTCGCAACATTTGTAGCAACATTGGCTTCGGCAGCCATTAATAAAACATCTGCAAATCGAATGGTTCGAATATTGTTTCCATAGCAAAGTTGAGGCTGTCCACTCGTTTCTCCTAACATTGGCAGGTATTTTTTACTATAAAACCCGGTATGTTTATATGGCACAATTGTATATGTCACATTCAAAGTAGGATTTGCCAATTTATACGCTTCCATATTAAAACAGGTCGCATCTCTTCGTTTATCTCCCGATGCATAAGCATCATATAACTCTTTGGTTGGTAAATTATATCCTCCTCCGTCTGCATAAGGCATGCCGGCATCCCCTCTAAGTCCAACTACGCCCATTTCCCATACGGCATAATTCCCTTGACCAGAATTACGACCTGCCCAATTCCAGTAAGGGGAATTATTTGAATACTGAACTTCAAAAACAGATTCAGGGCCATTTTCGCCCAATATCAGGAACTGGCTTCCAAAATCAGGCACCAGACTAAACGGGCCATTAAGCACATTCTCCAGCATAGATGCAGCCTCAGGTAACTTATTTTCATAAAGTAAAACTTTCCCCAACAAAGCCTGAGCCGCATATTTGGTAATCCTGCCTTTCTGGGCTGCAGTGGTTGGCAATACAGAAATAGCCGTATTTAAATCGACTTCTATTTGCTTATATACCTCTGCTTTGGGGACTCTTTCCATTTTCCCAAAATCACTAATCTCTATTCTTTTATCGGTAAATACTATAGCATCTCCAAAATTCTTGACTAACATAAAATATTCGTAAGCCCTTATGAAATAAAGTTCACCATACAAAGCATCTTTCCCGGCAAAGTCTATTTTTAGGCCTGTAGGATTCTGATCTTTATGTTGCACCATGTAATTTACTCTGTTAATTCCTTCATAAGAAAATCGCCATAAATTTACAGCTTCTGCATTTTGTGTTGCAGAAGTTAAAGTATAATCATCTATATTTTGAAGTATAAGCTGATCAGTAGCGCTATTGCCCCCGGATACTGAATTGGTAGTTGCAAGATCCCCATAAATAAGCGGCTGATGAGTAATCCATTGCATAGGGCTATAACAACTCACAGCCATTTCTCTGTAATCGGCCTCTGTTTTTAGAAAATCCAATTCCGTTACCTTATATTCCGAATGTGGATCAAAATCAAGATATTTATTGCAGCTGGTAAACAGCGTTATAAATAACACCAATCCTGTTATTATTTTAATATTTTTCATATTTTTTTTTTAATAGTTTAAAATTTGATACTCAATCCTACGGAATAAGTTCTTGACTGCGGGTACAAACCTAAATCCACTCCCGTATTTAATATGTTGCCACCGTCCGATATTTCAGGATCATATCCAGGATATTTTGTAAATGTATAAAGGTTTTTAGCCTGTAGATAAAATCTCAATTGGCTTAATCCTATTTGCTTTAACAATGAAGAAGGCAAGGTATATCCAACTTCCAGATTTTTGATTTTAGCAAATGTCCCGTCAACAATAAACCTTTCTGAAGGCCTTGTGTTTTCATTATTGTCCTTAAATGTATAACGGGGATTTCTGGCATCATTGGTGGAACCTTCGCCTGTCCATCTGTTTAAAACTGTAGCAGGCATATTAACATACGCAAAACCCCGGGTATATCCACCTATATAAATATCATTCCCGACAGAAGCATATGTAAATACACTCAAGTCAAAGTCTTTATATTCAACCCCTAAGTTCCAACCCAAAGTAAATTTTGGATAAGGATTTCCAATTTGAGTTCTATCGTAAGCATCAATTTTCCCATCAGGTATCCCTTTAGGGCCGCTTACATCAACAAATTTAATATCTCCCGGTACAGCATTTTGAGTAGGGCTTGCCGCGATTTGAGCTGCATTTTGAAACAATCCATCTGTTTTCCAACCGTAAAAAAATCCTGGAGCATAACCTTTCTCATATCTTGTTACCAGATAATAATTTGGAGTAACTAATCCTCCTCCTGAAAGAAAAGCTGATCCATTGATATTTGTTGCAGTAACTAAATTTTTTGCGGATGTTACTGTAACGGATGTATTGAATTTAAGGTCTTTAGCGCCTGTATTACGGTATGATACAGTTAAATCAACACCGCTGCTTTTCGTTGAACCTACATTAGACGAAATAGATGGCAGAGTTCCTGCATAATATGGGATGGGACTGACAAACAATAATCCATCTACTTTCTTATCAAAATAATCAGCATTCAGAGAGAAGTTTCTCAACAGGGTAATATCAAACCCAATGTTAAGTTGAGATTGTTTTTCCCATCGTAAGAACGGATTGGCAAATGAGCTTATTGTTGCACCTGAAACTAAAACTCCGTCAAACTGATAACCATTATTGTTTGGAGTTCCGCCACCTGCATAATTCGGGCCACCAATACTTACAGTAGCTAGTACCGGATCTACCTTCTCATTACCTGAAGTACCATAACTTCCCCTAATTTTCAGGTAATTAATTAAATCCGATTTAAAGAAATCTTCTTTAGATACGACCCAACCCAATGATCCTGCATAAAAATTAGCAAACTTATTATTTTTACCAAATGCCATAGAACCATCACGACGGACAGAAAATGAAGATAAATATTTTGCTTCATAATCATATTCAAGCCTTCCAAAATACGATGCATTTCTCCTGGTTAAAGTCTTATACTTATTAACTTGAACCGCATTAGTATTTGTTGCTGAATTCACTCCGGTTGCGGCGGTCATATCTGCCCAGTCCCAGGAGTTATCGCGGACACCCTGCCTCGCCATATAATAACGATGACCTGATAATTGTGCTGCAGATATACCGGCAACTGCATTAAATGTATGCTTTTCTTTTAAAACATAACTATAATTTGCAAATGTTTCAAAAGTATAGTTAAAAGTTGCACTCACATCTTCATCTACCCTATTGCTGTTTGTACCTTTTGTAGTACCGTCAGCATTAAGAGTACTAAATTCATGTGCCGGGCCATAGAACAGCAGCGGATTGAATATTTTACCAAGCGATTCCCACTTCACATAACCCAAACGAGAGGTTACTTTAAGATTCTTCAGTATTTCATATTGCAACTCTGCTTTTCCATATAATTTGTCATCGTTATATCTATTATGTGCAGCTTCTATTTGCGCTAATGGATTTACGTTCTGTTTTGTTATCAGATTACTAAATCCGTAAGTTCCAATTGTATTGGGTACTGTATTATATACAGGTACCGTTGGGTCAAAATTTAATGCATTACCTATAACGGCACCGAAATTGCCTTCAGGAACAGTCATTCTTTGGGTATGTACATAACTGGTATTTAGGATAAACTTTAATTTTGGGGTTAAATCAAAAATTAAATTGGCAGTTGCATTGTACCTTTCGAATTTTGATTTATCATTACCCGCAACGATACCGCCCTGTCCTAAATAACCCCCTGAAAGGAAATAGCTCATCTTTTCGCTACCACCTTTAGCTGTTATGTTATACGAAGAAACCGATGCTTTATGAAATATCTGATCTTGCCAATTTGTACCTTCTCCTAATGCTGCTGGGTCATTAAAGATTTTTTGCCCACCTGAAGCTAAACTTCCTTCATTAATCATAGTGGCATATTCAGTTGCATTGAGCATATCTATTTCTTTCACCACTCCTTGTTGCCCTGAATAAGCATTGAATCCAAATTGAGTTTTTTGATTTTTTCCACCACTCTTGGTTGTAATTAAAATAACGCCATTTCCACCTTTTACACCATAAATGGCAGTAGTTGCAGCATCTTTTAAAACACTAACAGATTCTATATCTGCTGGACTGATCGCGTTCAAATCAGTCAGTGTTTGAGGAATACCATCAACAATTACAACTGGGTCAGTACCTGAAAAAGAAGGAATCCCTCTTATCAATACCAATGGTTTACTTCCTGGTGAACCGTTTCCTATTATGGTAACACCTGAAGCCATGCCCTGCAAAGCATCTTCTACCCTAACCGCATTTCGTCTCTCAATATCAACAGCTTTAATCGTTGAAATTGCACCAGAGACGTTATTTATTTTTTGGGTGCCATAACCTATAGCTACCACCTCATCTATTCCCACGGTCTCTTCATTCATAGTAATATTAATGTTCGATTTTCCAACAACAAGTATTTCCTGAGTCTTCATCCCAATAAACGAGAATTGCAGAGTAGAAGTTTCAGAAACATTGGCCAGGGTAAACTTCCCATCCATATCGGTACTAACCCCGGTTGTGGTGCCTTTCACCACAACAGTAACACCAGGCAGGCCAGCACCTGTGATGTCGGTTACTTTACCTGAGACGGATTTAGTTTGTTGGATAATAAATTCATTACTATTCAATGCAATCTGTCTGTTGTTAATCGAATAGGTAATACCTTTATTCTCAAAAATAACATCTAGAATCATAGTTACCAGCTGATTCTCTGCCAAAATATCAACTTTTTGATTGACATTTACTTTGGTAGCGTCATACATAAAGAAAAATTCTGACTTGTATTCGATTTGAGCCAGTACATCTTTGATCGTTGTATTTTTCGCATTCAGGCTTATTCGCGTATTCTGAGAATAAGATCCAATTGCTATAACTTGCGAAATGGTTACAAGTATCAGAAAAAGAGTTGTTTTCATTACTTTAAATAGTTTTGATTCCCAAAGTTTATTCCAATTAGGAACCGATGGACAATAGTTTTTTTTCATACCTTTGTTTTGATTTGTTTATAAACTCAAATTATTTTGCCTTTTCATTACCAGTGACCAAGGC
>JBBRCQ010000100.1:0-9045 GCA_038204725.1 Bacteroidales bacterium
TACTACATGGCACTACAAGCCATTCTCAAAAATGCTATTCTTGACTTTTAATGAGTTACAGACAAAAACAGTACTAAAATCACTCAATTTGATCCATTTTTAACTGTTTTTTTACGAATAGGCTGCAAAATGGGTTAATGTCGTATTTTCGTTTATTGTTACTAAGTTTTTATTTTCTTACTTTTTCCTTGATGAAAAAGTAAGCAATCCCGAAATTTCGGGATAAAATCCCTGCGCAATATAAGTCGTAGCGAAATTTATGGTGTTGCATTTATTTTTTTTTCGTCCTTCGCTACTCACGTATTGCTTGCACAGGCCACCGCTATTTTAAATGCTTGTTTTGGTACGTAAATTCTTTGAGGTCGGTCCTTCTTCGTAGTAAAGCTAGCAGTTAAATTAAAAGACTTTAATAAAGAATTAAACGAGTGACATTTTTAAATACAAGTTTTGTGAATCTGCTTTTATGTATTTCAACCCTTGATTGGCATAACTTATACATTCTTCAGACTATATCCTAAAATGTGTGAAACATGTAATTTCTATTAAAAATTATGTAACATTTATCGGACTTTATGGACTTACCTTTGTATTGTAAATATTTAATATTAATCTTAAAAAACAAAAAATGAAAAAAGCACTTATTACTTCGTTATTCTTCCTTCTGATATTAAGTTTTAATGTTTCAGCGCAAAAAGGAAATGGTGGTGAAAGATACGGGAAAGCCCTGAACTTAGGTTTGGGAATTGGTGGATATTCAGGTTATTATGGCTATGTTGGACATACCATGCCTGTACTGAATATCAATTATGAATTTGATGTAGCCCGTAGTTTTACATTAGCACCTTTTGTAAGCTTTTATACTTACTCCAACAGCTACTATTGGGGAAGTCATAATTATCCTTACAGATATTATACTTATAGAGAAACAGTTATACCAATTGGTGTTAAGGGTACTTATTATTTTGACAGACTATTTGAAGCAAATTCTAACTGGGATTTTTACATGGCTGGTTCATTGGGATTTGCAATTGTAAATTCATCATGGGATGCTGATTACTATGGGGATAAAGATTTTTATCATCATGGAAATTCTTTGTTTCTTGATTTGCATATTGGTACAGAATATCATTTTAATAGTCGCATTGGTATGTTTCTGGATCTTTCAACAGGTGTTTCAACCATTGGGTTGGCAATTCATTAAAATTAATTGTTGAAAGATATAAAAAAATAAAAGTCCTGAATCCGATGTTGTTCAATACATCGATTTTCGGTCTTATTGCTTATGAAACATGGCAACTAAATTTATAATGGGATCAATTTTTTTTATTTAAGTTAATATAATAGCAATATAAAATTGTATCTTTGCAAATAACAACACTTATTCTAAAACAAAATGTCAAAAGAAAAAGAAGGAAAAGAAAAATCTGTTAAAAAGTTACCAACCAAAAACCTTAAAGAAAAGCGTGCTGCAAAAGCAGCTAAACGCGATGAAAAAAACAAAAGCAGCAGTTTGTAATTTTATAAACAGTATTCCTCAAAAATCAGTTTTTTTGTAATAAGGATCATAACTTAAAAATGTTCCTAATACAAATCCAAGGCTCAATTGAAATCAGATTTCTTTGAGCCTTTTGTCTTTTTTGCTATTATCCAATATAGATTGTATGATGGAACATGTTTAACTCAATTTTATGTATTAAAAATCTGATAATTGAAACAGCTAAATAAAACAGAACTTCCGACTTGATAATCTTAAATAACAGCTTTCCTAATAAATACAATACTGTAATAGAATATTGAATAGTTGGTATATGAATATTTGCACATGTTGGAAAGATGTAATTTTTTTGTAAAATTATGTAATATATTTGGAGGAAAATGATTGCATCTTTGTATTAAAATTTGAATGGATACTTAATGAAAATGAGGAAACTACCATGATGATATATTAATTTTTTTATACGAATATTTTAAATATAGTTTTGAAAATTTAATTATAAGTTGAATAAAATGAGTTTGAATGTGTGAATGATGTAATCTTTTTCTAAAGTTATGTAACACATTCAACATCTTTGGAAGTTAATTTTGCATTGTAATAATATTGTTGCAGATTATATTTAAAAAAAATGGCAAATTCAAAAACAATACTAGGTTCAGTTAATAATAATTGGACTGAACAAAAAGATAAACTGAATAAAAGATTTTCAAACTTACTTGAAGATGATTCGAATCCGAAAAGTGACAAAAAGGAAGAAATTTTAAATAAACTTCAAATTGAGCTCGGTACAAGCAAAGAAGAATTGCAAAAGATTATCACTGTTCTTTAAAAAAAATAATAATAACATTCCGTAATAGCATTAAATTTTTAATAGGAATTCAAAATGAAAAAAATAATTTTAAATTTTGCAATCACTTCATTTGTATTTGCCATAATCTTAAGTAGTTGTCAATCTACTAGCGATAAAGTTGAAAAAGCAGAGGATAAATTACAATCGGCCAATGAAAAAGTGTTAGATGCTGAACAAAATTTATACGAGACCCGGCAAGATTCTATTACAGAATATGAAAAATTTAAAATAGAATCTCAGGAAAAAATCGAAGTACTGGAAAAAAATATTGCTGAATTAAAAGTCAGGATTAATAAAAAAAGAATAGGAAACAAAGCAAAATTAGAAAAGGAATTGGCTGTGTTAGAACAAAAAAATAAGGAAATGAAAACAAAGCTGGAAAATTATAAAGAAGCTGAAACCGATAAATGGGAAAAATTTAAATCGGAATTTATTAGAGACATGGATGAACTGGGAAAAGCATTTAAGAATCTAACAATTAAAAATAATTAAAAACATCATTATATATTATTTTATAACTAAAAACAGAATAAATTTAAAAATTTTAAGACTATGAAAAAGACAAAAATAATATTGATTATCATGGCTGTAATCGGTCTGATAAACATTGGAAATGCACAGAATAAAGATGAATTCAGAGAAGAACTAAAGTTTGGTGTAAAGATTGGTGCAAATTTATCAAACGTTTATGATTCTAAAGGAGAAGATTTTGTAGCTGATGCGAAATTTGGATTTGTTGCAGGAGGTTTTGTTGCAATCCCACTCGGAAAATATCTAGGTATTCAGCCTGAATTGTTATTTTCTCAAAAAGGATTCAAAGCAACCGGTAAATTACTTGGCTTTCCTTACGAATTTACGAGAACTACAAGTTATATTGATATTCCTATATTTATTAGTTTGAAGCCAAATGAAGCGATAACTATAATGGCTGGACCTCAATATTCATACCTTATCAAGGAAAGTAATAATTTTAATAGTAGTATTGTGAATGTGCTTCAGGAAGAAGAATTTAAAAATGATAATATTCGCAGAAATACTTTTTGTTTTATTGGAGGTGCTGATGTTAATATAAACTCAATAGTAATAGGTGGAAGAGTTGCCTGGGATTTGTATAATAATAACGGAGATGGAACCTCAAATACTCCCCGCTATAAGAATGTATGGTATCAGTTAACAGTAGGGTTCAGGTTTTAAAGAAGTTATCATCATTTTTTGAAACTAAATTAAAAGATATAATTAAATCTTATGAAAAATATAAAATTTTTCTTTTTTGGAGTAATATTGTTCTTTGCTTATACTTTGCAGGCTCAAGTTTCTGTAAATGTAAATATTGGATCACCTCCACAATGGGGTCCTGTTGGATATACGAATGTGAATTATTATTATCTTCCTGATGTGGAAGCCTATTATGATGTGCCTTCTTCGAAGTTTATTTATTATGAAGGGGGAGCGTGGATTCATAGAACCAATCTTCCGGTACGATACAGAAATTATGACTTGTATGGCGGATATAAAGTAGTGATGAATGATTATCGGGGTAAAAGACCTTATGATCATTACAAACAGCACAAAATAAAATATAAGAAAGGTTACCGGGGACCTGCTCAAAAAAACATAGGAAATAGACCAGAAAAAGGTAATTCCAAAGGAAATCATTATGAGGGTAATTCTTATAAAGGTGGTAATCATAAACAAAATGCAAATCATGGTCAGAAACAGCAAAATCATAATGGTAAAGGCGGAGGAAAAGGTAAGCATTAATAAATTAATAAATTAATAAATATTGTTTAACAATTAAAAATTAGAAATCATGGGAAGTATTTTATATGTCATCGCAGTAATACTAATTATTGCATGGGCAATCGGTTTTATTGGATACAGTGCAGGTGGACTTATTCATGTATTGTTGGTTATTGCAATTATTGCAATCATTCTCAGATTAATTCAAGGTAAAAGAATCGTCTGAAATCAATATTAATAAAATATAAAAAATGAAAAAAATAAAATCAATGTTAGCTCTAGTAACAATCGTTGTTATGATATTTGCAACCAGTGGATGTAAAGATTGTGATGGCGATAGTCCAAGAGCAAGAATTATTAATAATGGAACAAAAGTAATCAGTGTTCAGATTAAAACATCAGGTGGAAATACTGAGAATATAAACAATATTCAACCATCTACTATTTCTGAATACAGAAGTTTTGCTGCAGGAAGCACTACATTTACAATATCTATTGGAAATGAAGTTGTTGAGACGATTATTCAAATGGATAATTGTTTTGAATATGATATAACTATAGATAAAAATAATGTCATTGTAACATCTCCGAGAGATCGAAATGAATAATTGTTCATGTAATGAATATTGGATAAGTAAGCATAAAATAATATAAATCAGGTAATTAAATATAATAATAGTAAATTAAAAATTAAAAAAATGAAAAAAATCGCTTTTTGTTTAATGACAACAGGTTTGTTATTAACAGTACAACCTTTTCAGTCAGTGGCTTCAACTAAAGATGTACCATCTTCATTAGTTGATCCAAAAGCAACAGAATCAGCAGAAGTTAAAGTTCTTTTACTACGACTTAACGAAATCAAAGAAATGGATATGTCGAAACTGAAACCATCAGAAAAGAAAATCTTAAGAAAAGAAGTACGTGGTATCAAAACCGAACTTGAAGCAAAACAAGTTCAAAATGGTGGTGTTTATATTTCTGTTGGTGGATTAATCCTTATTTTAATTCTGTTAATTATTTTGTTATAATACATTGCGTTTAATTTCTCAAAAAGTATATTATTTGATAATTTATTAAACAAATTATATTGAAGATGATCAATTTTTTGAAGGATTAAATACTAACACTTTTTGATGAGTATTTATATTAAATAATCAGATATTAACATACAACTATCTAAGAACAAAATTAATAACCAGCAATTTTTTTTAAACAAATTGGTTTTTTTATTGTTATATTTATCAATTATAGAGTTGCAATTGCAACTTTTATTCAACTTTTTATAAACTTTAAAACAAATATCATGAGTACAGGAAAAGTAGTATTAGGCATTTTAGCAGGAGCTGCTACAGGTGCATTATTAGGGATTTTATTTGCACCGGATAAAGGTTCGGTTACCCGTAAAAAAATCACAAAAAAAGGGGAAGATTATGTAGATGCAGTTAAGGAAAAATTTGATGAATCTATTGACACTATTACTGAAAAATTCCGTAAAGTTAAAAATGATGTATCCGACTTTGCTGAACAGGCTAAAGAAAAATTTGAGAAATCTGAAAAGGTAAAAAACTAAACAGCATTAAGTTTTTTCCTTGAATAAATAGTTGGATTTTTCAAATCGCAATTATGACCTTCATATCCTGCTTTATGTATGTTTTAATGGCAGGATAGGAGGGTTGTTTTACAAATAATTTCATGTTAATAAAATTGATAATTAAAGATTGATGACGTTTTCGATATGAATGATTACAAAATGTGGTTTAAATGAAATTTTTTGATAATTCTGCGATAGATTATACCGAACAATGTAAAAGCTGTTGTAAAAATAACATTATTTAAGTTGCTAACTTCAGCTGAAAAAATAAATTAATAAAATGAAAAATAAAACAATATCCTCTGAATTTAATTATGATGATATAATGCATCAATTAGAACAGATTGATATTGATAATTCTATACAATCGATGTACAGCTCAAATAAAAATAGAAGTCAATTACGCACTGATAACATTAATGATTTGGATGAAATCTTGATTATAACATCTTATCCACCCCGAGAATGTGGAATAGCAACTTATTCTCAAGATTTGATTCAAGCAATGAATAAAAAATTCAGTAGTGCATTTTCACTCAAAGTTTGTGCATTAGAATCAAATGAGAATACCTTTTCATATCCCAAAGAAGTAAAGTATACATTGAATACATCTTTGGTTTCTGAATATAAATATATGGCATCCAGAATAAATGATAATGAACGCATTAAAATTGTTGTAATACAACATGAATTTGGTTTTTTTAATAAACAGGAAAATGCCTTTTTGCAATTTTTATACGATGTTTCCAAACCTGTTATTATAGTTTTTCATACCGTACTTCCTCATCCAGATGAAACATTAAAGTTAAAAACAATACGTATCGCTTCAGCCTGCGAATCTATTGTGGTAATGACACAGAATTCTGTTGAGATTTTAAAGAATGAATATGGAGTTTTGCCTCAAAAAATCTCTGTAATACCTCATGGCACACATTTAGTAGCCCATTTAGGAAAAAAATTTTTAAAAAATAAATATGGATTCAAAAACCGTAAAATTCTTTCAACTTTCGGTCTGTTAAGTTCAGGTAAGGGCATAGAAACAACACTAGAAGCCTTACCATCGATCGTTAAAAAAAATCCTGAAGTACTATTCCTTATAATTGGCAAAACCCACCCTGAAGTATTGAAAACTGAAGGTGAAAAGTACAGGGAAATGTTGATTCAGAAAATAAAAGACTATTCACTGCAGAATCATGTGGTGTTTATCAATAAATATTTAGAATTACCTGATTTGTTAGAATACTTACAAATGACTGATATTTATTTATTCACTGCTAATGACCCGAATCAAGCTGTTAGTGGTACTTTTGTTTATGCTATGAGTTGTGGCTGTCCCATTATTTCTACTTCAATTCCCCATGCAAAGGAATTACTGACAGAAGAAACAGGCATCATTTTTGATTTTCGAAATTCTCGTCAATTGTCAGATCATGTAATCCGTTTACTGAATGATGAACCATTGAGAAAGCGGATGAGTATAAATACTTTACAGAAAATAGTTTCTACTTCCTGGGAAAATTCTGCTGTAGCCCATGCTACATTGTTCAAGAAAATTGCCAATGATAAAATTTCTTTAAAGTATAATCTGCCTGAAATTAATCTAAATCATATGAATCATATGACAACCTGTGTTGGTATCATTCAATTTTCGAAAATCAATCAACCGGATATTAAAACAGGTTATACCCTCGACGATAATGCAAGGGCATTAATTGTTTCATTAAAACTTTTTGAAATAAACGCTGATAAAAAAAATATTGGTGACATTCGTAAATACCTCAATTTTATAAATATTTGTCAGCAAACGGATGGCACATTTTTAAATTACGTAGATATAGATCTCATATTTACCGATCAAAACCAAATTGTTAATTTAGAAGATTCTTTCGGCAGAGCTATATGGGCTGTTGGTTATTTGATATCTCTAAAAAATATTTTACCTCCCAAAATAATAGATCAAGCTGAAACAATTATTAAAAAATCCATCTTACCGTTAGATAGTATTCATTCTACAAGAGCAATGGCTTTTGCTATTAAAGGACTGTATTACTATCAAAGTGTTTCTAATTCTAATGATATACTCATTCTTATTAAGAAATTAGCAGATCGATTGGTGCAAATGTATAAACACGAATCGAACAAGAAATGGAGATGGTTCGAGAGTTATCTTACCTATGCCAACAGTATATTGTCAGAAGCCATGGTTTACGCCTGGTTATTGACCAAAGAGTCTGTTTATAAAGATATTGCTTTATCATCTTTTAGTTTTCTATTGTCGCAGATTTTTAATAAAAATGGAATTGAAGTTATTTCTAATAAAAAATGGCTGCAAAAGGGCGACATAAAAGGTCAATTTGGTGAACAACCCATTGATGTTGCTTATACTATTATGACTTTAAGTAAATTTTATGAAGTATTCAAAGATCAAGAATATTATCAAAAAATGCAAACTGCTTTCAACTGGTTTTTAGGGAAAAACCGTTTACATCAGATTATCTACAATCCATGCACTGGTGGTTGTTACGATGGTCTGGAAGAAATGAATGTAAATCTTAATCAAGGTGCTGAATCAACTATTAGTTACCTAATGGCTCGATTAACCATGGAGCAATACAAGAATTTGGACAATTCAATAAATATTCCATTGATAAATCCTTTAAGATTACATACTAAACAAAGAAAACCTGTATATTCTACCCATACTAAAAAATTACCTGATCCATCTTATTCAGTGCCAATGTCTTTTTATTTAAAATAATATTTCATAAAGGAATGAAAATTTGCAATTGGTTAAAAAATTAAATTTTTGTAATACATTTCTTTATTTATAAATAAATCTTTTTATTATAATAAATTTTAAATTTAAATTCAAAATGGAACAAAGTTATGATAAATATCATAAGGATGGGCAATCTGATGATATATTCGAGTATTTATATACAGAACACAGTGAATATCCACAAAAAAAAGCAGAAAATATGATCTCGGTTAAACCTGTTACACCTGCGATGCCTGATAAAAATCCAGATCCTACTTTACCAAGGCCTGGAGGGAATGAACCTGAAAAAAACGATCCAACAAGAATCGATGAACCGCAGAAAATAGATCCAACCCGCATTGATGACCCTCCTAAAATTATTCCTAAACCGGAAAAATAAAGGAACGATTTTTAATTTCTAATAATAATCAAAACGGTTTCCTCTTCATTCATATTGTTTTTTTTTAAGCAAATGATTATTCCGGTGAAAGTGAACACCCCATTCCGGTTCAAAGTGAACAGTTAAAATTCAGATGATTTCTGTGGTTAAAATTAGACAAATAAATTAATTTAAATTGATTATTTTTTCATTTTTTTTCTCATAGATTCTC
>JBBRCQ010000101.1:0-8529 GCA_038204725.1 Bacteroidales bacterium
CCTCAATTCCCCAATTCCAACTGGTTCTTCACCAATTCATAATACTTTCCTTTGGTTGTGGTTAGCTTTAGATGACTCCCTTTTTCCACGATTCTGCCCTTTTCAAGTACGATGATCTGATCGGCATTCTTCACCGTACTCAGGCGGTGGGCTACCACTACCACGGTTTTGCCTTTAAAAAAAGCATCCAGGTTCTTCATAATCACACTTTCGTTGTTCGCATCCAAAGCATTGGTGGCTTCGTCCAGAAAAATAAAATCCGGATTTTTATATACCGCCCTGGCTATGAGGATGCGCTGCTTCTGCCCCTGACTGAGACCGCATCCCTCCTGCCCTATTTTGGTATTGTAAGCCAACGGCAATGATTCTATAAAATCCTGTATGTTGGCCACTTTTACCGCATGCAACAGCTTGACACGGTCAATCACCTCATCGCCGATGGCTATATTCTCGGCTATGCTGTCGGAAAAGATAAAACCATCCTGCATCACCGCACCACAATGCGAACGCCAGGTTTTGCCATGAATGCTGTTCAGATTCATTTCCCCTATTCGGATAACACCGGAAGTGGGTGGATAAAAACCCAGCAACAGCTTTATCAGTGTTGTTTTCCCGCTTCCGCTCGTACCCAAGATGGCTGTAATCTTACCCTGCGGTATTTCTAAATCCACAGCATCGAGTACAAGGGGTGAATGAGGCCCTTCGTAACGAAAATCCAGCTGACTGATGTGAATGTTGTGTTTTTCGGGCAAGACTTGCAACCGCATTTCTTCAGGCGGTTCTTCATCCTGCTTCTGATGGATCTCGCCCAACCGTTCCAGACTGATCTTGGCATCCTGCAGCGACTGCATAAACCCTATCAACTGATCGATGGGTGCACTGATCTGCCCTACAATGTATTGTACCGAAAGCATCATCCCCAATGTCATTTTACCGTCTATCACCAGGAGGGCCGACAGAAAACTGATCAATACATTGGTAGTTTGCGAAAACAACAACGACCCCAGATATTGCCATTGCCCCAGCGCCAATCCTTTGACATTTACCCTGAACAACCTTGCCTGTATATGTTCCCATTTCCAGCGTTTTTGCTTTTCGCAATTGTTGAGCTTGATCTCCTGCATGCCGGTAATGAGCTGAAAAAGATTGCTCTGGTTGTCGGAAGCCTGCTCAAAACGTTTGTAATCAAGCTCACGGCGCTTTTTCATAAACAGCAGTACCCATAGAATGTACAAAGTGTTTCCGGCCAGAAAAACCAACAATATCAATACATTATAATAGGCCAGCACGGCACCGAACACCAGTAGGTTCACCATCGAAAATAAGGTGGAAAGAGATGTGCAATAAGATCCAACTCCGTATAAACTCAACCATGATTCTGCCCAACGTAAGCACCAGCTGGGCCAATAGTATGAGGGTAACAAAGCCAAGGTTGAGGTGATTTAGAATTAAACAGGTGTATATCTTACAAACAACAAAAGCCTCATAACTGGGGCTTTTGTTATTATTAGTACTTTATTTTTTAAGTGACGTATAGTATTAGTTTAGGTATTACTTCATTTATCATTTTTTTGTCCAACTTTATCAATTAATTCTATGCTATCTTTATTAATTACTCTAAATAACCATGCACAAAAAACATAAGGTCTAATATTTTCACTTTCACAATTAAATTTTTTTAAACTTTGATAATTTATGTTTGAATTATCATAAAAAATTAGACCCAAGTTATCATCATCTCGCAATGCTATTGGAATTGTATCAATATAAAAGATTCCTTTATAATTAATATCTTGGTTTAAACAAGGTACAAACGATAATAGTATTGTCGTATCGTTTTTGTATTTTTTGAAATCATCATTTGAAAACTCCAATGTATAACAACCTTGTTTAACAGGATACGTTTTAATAAAATCTTTTATAAAAGATAATAGAATCTGATTATTAATTTTTGGCTTTTCTGATAGATTATTGCTATTATTTATTGATGTATTTTTAGAATTACAACCAAATATAATAAAAATTAAAAATAATAAATTATACTTTTTCATTGTTATTTTGTATTTAATGATCCAAAAAATAATTTTTTATAATTCGAATTAGTTTTCCTTATAAAACTTGGTTCTTTCATACCGTTTACACTCCAAACTCTTGTTGATTTTGGGAAATAAGTATAATAAGACGTTTTTTTATAGTGACTGTATTTTAATTCACTATCACCTGCTATTTGGTTTCTATCAGGCCAATATCCCATACTTGATTTTTCTGCATCCAATGTAGATGCTGTATTTGGATGAGAATGAATAAAAGCAATTGTAGATGCAACAGAATGTCCCATATCTTCAGATGAAGGAGAAAATTCCCCATCATGCATTGTACCTAATGAGTAATTCGATTTATTATTTTCCGAATAACGGTCTAATCTCCATTCAACATTAGTATTATCAGCTAAAAACTTAAAAGTTTTTATCATATCATTTTGACCGTTCTTATCTGTAATTGCTTTGCTTATGCCTTTTCCATTAGTTTTTGTCAACTGATCTAATACTCCTCTATCTTTAACAGTTGTGCTTTCGCTTGTTCGATTTCCTTTTCCATTTAAAGCAAATAGTGTATGAGTTTTATCTCCACCATTATCATTCTTCCATGTAACATCACCACGTTTATTAACTTCCCACTCATCCATTCCATCTGGATCAATAACATTAATAGGACGCCAACCGCAATAACTAAAAGGAGATTGATTCGGATACTTATCCGCCATCGGATCCACACTATTCCAGATACTAATATCACTCATATAATACCTTGCTCCAAAATAGCTATATCCGGTTTCTTCGTCTTTTTCCTTTGCAGAAAACTTATAACTAGCAACAAAACTACCACAAGCCACAAATTATAGCTGACTAGTAGCAATAAAATTGCATCTTTTTATTTTACAAATTTATAACTTATTCTAAATAAAACGTTAAATATTTCAAAATACATTAAATCTCCACCAACTCCATATCAACCAAGCTAATCTTCCGATGCGTAATTGAGTACTCCAATTTTTTAATATAATACAATTACCCTTTTATATGAAATTTATCTCTGATATCTAAATTCTTTACTTCCAAAGGTGTTAATTTAAAACTTCCTTGTGCATTTATTTTATCTTTTTCTATCCATTCTTTATATTTACCATGGTACTTTTCTATCAATCCATCTGTACCTTCAGGATGCAGTGAAGTATTCAGCCTTCTTACGCCAAAATGATCAGTATGGTGAGCCATCAAACTGGGATATTGCTCTGTACGTTCTAAGTTGTAAGCCATTCCGCCATAGAACATTATGCTTGGTGAAGTGTCCGCTGTTTTCATTTCCATTTCAGGAACAAACCAGTGTTTCATAGGAATTATATCATTGGGCTGTTCATGTTTCCACCAGTATTTATGGATATTCATATCCAAAGGTGAAACATCAGAAGCAACCTCATATTTTTCCTTGTTCGAGCCTTTTTTTGTAATAGCCAATGCACTTCGCATTACAGAGGAAGTAATTCTTTTATCAGAATTCAAGCCTCCAGCGTGAGCAACTCAATAGTTTCTTTCTTCAAACTCTCTCCCACTGTATATTTATATTCCTTGCTAAATTCCTTTGTAAACTGGAATATAGCCAAAAGCAAATCGTATGTTGCCTTATAAACAGGAAGTTCGTTATACTGTGCCATTTCTTAAAAAAAATCGACCGCTTACTTCGACTATTGCTCAGTACAAGTCGCGGAAATAATCAAATAAATCAAATAGTCAAATGAATCAAATAAATTCTTAATCCCTTACGCAACGGACTGAAAACCCCAACTCCTTATAGATGTAGTTCCTGTAAACATCGCTGTAATTGTAGAACATGTTACGGTACCATGCGAATGTAGCACCGCTCTCCGTAGCACTCCACCAGAAACCGCTGCTTCCAATGGTGTAGAACGTACCACTGCTGTCACGGTAGCCACCCGGAAGGGCTGTAAAGCCTGTCTCGTTGGTTGCTCCGGTGTTTGGGCTTGCCCAATACGTTGTACCAATTTCTTTTAGTTTGCCACCTGCTACGCTTTCTCCACCAAGAAAGGTAGTTAAAGTTGTCCATTCTGCATCGGTAGGCACATGCCAGCCTGTAGGAGCTATATTATGCACATTGGTGGCTGCATACCAATTATATAGTCTGCCATAAGTGGCAGAGTTAGATGGCGTATTGCTGTAATCGCAATATGCGCCTGTGGTTAAATTTCCCCAAGCGGTATTGTCGGTTACATTTGGTATGTTTGTTCCGTCACGGTATTTGGTAGTTTTTAGGTTTTCCGCCATCCATACCTGTGTGCCTATGGTTACGGTATTGTAAACATTACCATCAATGTCGGTTACAGTTCCTGTTGTACCGCCTTGCGTTGTAAACGACATAGCACTGCCATAGCCTGTTCCGGCACTATTAGTTGCATAAGCACGTACATAATAAATTGTACCGGCTGTTAATCCGGCTATATTGCTTGTAAAGCTTCCTGGACCTGTGCCATCTGTTGTATGGCTGCCTGTGGATACTGGACTTGTGCTTGTACTCCAACATACGCCGCGTGCTGTTACTGTGTTTCCGCCATCGGAAGTTACATTACCCCCACTTGAAGCTGTGGTTTGAGCAATATTTGATACTGCGGTTGTCGTTAATATGGGTATTTGACCCGTAGAATTGTTGTTGTTATCATCTTTCTTACAACTATTTGTAAGCATTAATAAGATTCCCATTAAAATGAATGGGTAAAGCCAAATGTTTCTTTTTTTTGTCATTTTAATTAAATATAAAGGTTAATAATCAGTTATTATTATTTTTATTATTCTGTTTATACTCGTTGTCGCTGTCTCTTTTTTATTATGGTGGGTAACGTATTAGTGTTTTATTCATCGTTCCTTCGCAAAAATAAATAAAAAGCACGACAAATAACAAGTTGGAAGTAAATAATTTAAATGTAATGAGGGAATGATGAATAAAACCGAGTTGAACTAAGCCAATAACCTATGGGTATTCTTTTTTATTTTTAGTTTGATTGAAGGCTTTTATTGGATTGTATGTTTCTAATTTTACAAAAAAATAGTTTTATGTATTTCATTTTAAGCTTTTTAATTCATAAGCAGGCATATTTATCCCATTATGATTTTTTTGAGAATCATTTGAAATTGAATTGAGCAGTTCAAAGAACGAATGATTTTAATATTTTCTTATCCAGTCTTCTGATTGATAGTTACTGCCAGCATTTTTAACTTCATCTTGCCTGATTTGCATTTAGGGCAACAGAAAATGTCCACTCCAAAAATACTTCGACAAACCTCTAAAGCATTGAGTCCTTTTAAAACAGGCAAAAAAGACACTTTGTCAATCAAATCAAAGCATTGCCCAAGTTTTGATTTCATATTGCACATTGCCATAAATCCAAAATATCTGATTTTATAAAAGCCAGCAGGCAATACATGCAGAAGAAATCGTCTGATAAATTCATCTGTTTCAAGAGAAATTGTCTGCTTCAAACCCGCAGCTGTATAATTTTTGTAATAAAAACTAACCTTCCCATTTATATGTTCTTTTATCCTGTGATTTGAGATAGCTACCCGATGCGTATAGTTCCCAAGATAATGAATCAGTTTATCAGCGTTGGAGAAAGGTTTTTCGCAATAAACCACCCAGTTTTTCTGATAACATTGATTTTTAATTTGTATAAACTTAGAATGCTCATAAGGCATTTTAATACAACCGTCAATAACTGACTGTTCTAGCATCTTGCATAAGATTCCTCTAAATACAGCACTTAGTGCTTTAACTGGTATAAAGAAATTCTTCTTTGCAGCTATCCATTCCATTTCATCTTCGGATAATCCTCCAGCAGGAACTATCATGTGAATGTGCGGATGATAGGTAAGAGTTTGTCCCCATGTATGTAAAATAGCTACTGCTCCTGCCTGAGCACCCAAAAAGTCAGGATTTGCTGCACATTGCATTAAAGCTTTTCCTGCCGCTTTAAAAAGCAAGCTATAAGCTTTATCCTGATTAATATAGAAAAGTTTATGCAGGCATGAAGGTATCGTAAAAACTACATGGAAATGCTTTACTGGTGGTAAGTTCGCAGCAAGTTTGTCGACCCATTGTACTTTTTTTACAAACTGGCATTTGGGACAATGTCTGTTTCTGCAGGAATTATAAGATTGTCTGGTATATCCACAATTATCACAGCGGTCAATATGTCCACCCAATGCAGCGGTGCGGCATTGCATGATGTCATTAAAAGCTTTTAACTGTTCAGGACATAGTTTGTGATTTTGAAGAAAATCATTCGCACGACTGCTGAAAATATCAGCAATTTCAATGCTTTGTTTTATATTTTCCATGACCTTGTGAATTAAATATTCATAGAATCTAAAGGAGAAGATACGCTGGACGGATTAATATTCGCCACGCTAAGATAACCCGAAGTGGTTTTGATGGAAGCATGCCCCATAAATTGTTGAATCAAGCGTATATTGACCCCTTTTTCCAACAAATGTGTTGCAAAACAATGCCTGAGCGTATGAAAGGAAATTTGTTTCTTAATACCTGCCTTTGCAGCATTTTTTTTTACTATACAGTTTAGGGTTGAACCTGATAAGTATACTCCTTTTTTCCCTTGTGTTTCAAAAAGAAAAGTAGAAGGTCTTTCATACTTGTAATAAAACCTGAGTAAATCCAGCGCTTTTGCTGAAAGAATAGTGTATCTGTCTTTCTTGCCTTTCCCCTGAACAACGTGCACTTGCATACGTGCTGAATCAATTGCAGAAGGTTTTATCAGTTGAATTTCTTCACGTCTGAGTCCTGAAGAGTAAGCCAGCATTAAAAGTGCTTTGTGTTTAATGTTTCGTGTAACATTAATAAGCTTCTCTATTTCGTCCATTGATAATATTACAGGAAGCTTTTTCTCACGTCTAGGACGTTTTATCTTTATCGTTTCCCACTCACGTTTAAGCAAATCAACCTGTAAAATCTTATAAACACTGATGCTCTGATTAATCATCGAAACAGAAATACCATCGGTTGTAATCCGTTGATGAAGGTAATCTTTAAATTGCTGGTTAGTAACTTGTTCGAGTGGTAATTTAAAATGATTTTCTAATTTTGATAAAAGCATTTTATAGGTGTGAATGCTTTTTTTACTGTAATTACGCAACTCCATCTCATAAATAAGCTGCTCAACTAATTGTGAATCTTTTGTTTTCATTTTTGGTAAATTTTAAAGTTAATACTTCAAAATTACCACGAAATTACCGCTCCCGTTAGGGGCGGTTTAGTTCAACTTCCTGTTATCACACCAACTCCTGCTGAAATATCTACACCGACACCAGCACCTAAAGATGCATTTGCAAAAACCCCTTCGCCTTTAACAATGCCTAAAGTTATATCACAAGTTATACCTCCACCCAAAACTGCATTTCCACTGAATTGTACACCTATTAAATCAGGTTGAATCATTCCTCTACTGGCAACAGAAGCTTTAAATAAATCGTTTTTCCCATCTTCAGATAGTTTAATGTTTTTTGAAGCAAATCTACCTGTTTGACCAGAACTTATAATATGATCTTGGGCATTAAACTTTCGATTTGATTTAAACCCAATATTTTGATAAAAATTGGTAAATGTGCCGTCTTTGTTGTCTTGTGAATAATTAGCACCAATATTATTAAATTTAACCCCATTAATTTCAATCTGTTTTGCTTTACTATCCCGCCATGTATGTGTTTCATTCCCTTCAAACCAATCCCTTCCATCCGGATCCACGAGCATCACAGGATTCCAGTTACAATACGCATACGGACTTATATTCGGATACTTATCCGCCATCGGATCCACAGAATTCCAAATACTTATATCACTCATATAGTATCGTGCTCCAAAATAAGAATACCCTGTTTCCTCATCTTTCTCCTTACCTGAAAACTTATATGGTGTATTGAAAGAACCATTTGTTTGTTCTACAAAAGTTTCTCCGAAAGGTAAATACTGTAGATGCTGCGTTGGAGTACCATAGAAATCAGTTATAAATGAAGAACTACCTAAATGATCGGAAGCCACCCCTTCCCTGCTTCCCCTAAGAGGGGAAGTGATTGAGTAGTGGAAAATGGATAGGTTTGTTCTTTGTGGCAAGGTTTGTATTTTTACTGTAAAATTAATCTTTATTATCTTAATTACAAGAAATCCTGTTTTGTATTTGATTTAAAACTTCAGCAATGTTTGTCATTACTAAATTGTTTTCAAAACGAATAACAGTTAATCCAAGTTTTTCGAGTTCATAAGTTCTGTTTTCATCTCTTTCTTGTTGTATTTTTTCGTTATGAATACTTCCTGATTATTCCGGTGAAAGTGAACACCCCATTCCGGTTCAAAGTGAACAGTTAAAATTCAGATGATTTCTGTGGTTAAAATTAGACAAATAAATTAATTTAAATTGATTATTTTTTCATTTTTTTTCTCATAGATTCTCCC
>JBBRCQ010000102.1:0-8234 GCA_038204725.1 Bacteroidales bacterium
TTTAAAACCTTATTTTAAATTTAAAACCTTAGTAGCCATAAAAATACAAAGAGGATTAAACCTTATTACCTTATTAATAATAACAATTCGTTTTTTTTATTTGTTACTTTTTGCTTGATCAAAAAGTAACCAAAAAATCAAGACTGCCTATAATTTACTACAAAACTACGCATTTAAAATCTCTGCGCAATACAAGTTATAGCGAAATAAGCATTCTATCTTTGAATTCATTTATACACTTCGCTATACTGTATTGCTTACCAGTGCCACCGCTATTTTAAATGCTTGTTTTGTAACGTAAATTCTAGAAGGTCGGTCCTGATTCGTAACAAACGAATTGGTTAATTCAAAGATGTTATATCAGCCATTTATTGAGTAAGTGATATCCTCATTGGGAGTGAAACTATCACTCTGGCTACTAATTACCTAACAGTAGTAAAAAACTGATTTTAAAACCTTATTTTAAATTTGAAACCTTAGTAGCCATAAAAATACAAAGAGGATTAAACCTTATTACCTTATTAATAATAACGTCAAAGGATATAAAAAATAAAATAGGAAATGAATATTTCTCCGGAGGGAATACCATGTATTAATGAATATTATTGTTAATGTCCTACGGACAATAAAAACATTTTATATTATTGTTTCTATTGACATTTATGCCCTAACGGGCAAAACTATCTAAACAATTACTTTATCAAATTCTTTGAAATAACTAAAAACCAATCCTCTGATGGAAGGATAGGTATTCTCCATTGCTTCTAAGATGGCTTCCTTCTTCATCCAAACTGCGCGTGTAATATCTTCTTTTATTTGAGGTTGAAGTTCGGTTAAGCTGTCTGTTTTCATCAAAAACCAATAACAATGTTTGATAATGGTTTTGTTTTTTTCGGTATAAATATGATAGGTATCGGGTAACTTTTTAATGATTTCAAGACCATCGGTTCCTGTTTCTTCTTCAATTTCGCGTTTGGCACACGCTTGAATCGTCTCCCCTTTGTCGAGTTTTCCTTTGGGTAGATCCCATTTATTCTGACGAAAAATAAACAGATATTCATCATTTGTATTACAAACCAACCCACCTCCAGCTTTAACTTCCAGATATTGAGATTTAAAAAAGGAAAATACTTCATTTAAATTTCCGGGACAATAGATATACAATTGCATCGTTATTTGTTTTTCAACAAAATCGGTAATTACAGCCAATAAGGCTCTTTTGGACTGAAACTGATAGACTTCAACATCTTCTTTTTCAAATATTTGAGAATTGAAACTTTTTACGAAATGAATTGATTGATTATTTACAAAAACTTTATACATTTGCAGCATGATATTTAATGAAGAAACAGCTTTAAAAACGGCAGAATTTTTATTGCAAATTAAAGCAATAAAATTGAATAATGCGCATCCTTTTACATGGGCATCAGGAAGAAAATCTCCAATCTATTGCGACAATAGGGTTACATTATCCTATCCTGTCGTCAGAACATTTATCCGTCAACAATTTGTAGATATAATCAACAAGGAATATGGAATTGTTGAACTTATTGCAGGTGTTGCAACAGGAGGCATTGCCCAAGGTGTTTTGGTTGCACAGGATTTAGGTTTATCATTTGCTTATGTAAGACCTGAAGAAAAAAAACATGGATTAACCAACCAAATTGAAGGTGTTGTTCAATCGGGTCAATCTGTAATAGTAGTGGAAGATTTGATTTCTACAGGCAAAAGCAGCTTGAATGCAGTTAGATCCTTACAAAGTGCAGAATGTAATGTTAAAGGTATGATCGCAATATTTACGTATGGGTTGCAGATAGCAGAAGATAGTTTTAAAGAAATTTCATTGCCTTTGGTTACATTAACGGATTATAACACCTTGATTAAGGTTGCTGTTGATCAAAATTATATCAAAGATGACGATATAAAATCCCTCAACGAATGGAGAGAAAATCCCGAATTATGGTCGGATAACAAAATAAAAGAAGGTTTTTAATTTTATATCCAATTTGAATGAAGAAAATCGAAAGCGATAAATTGACGATTCATAATTCGCAAGAAAAGATATATCATTTCTTAAGCAATTTCAATAATTTCGGAAAACTCATGCCGGAACAAATCATCAACTGGCAATCCACCGAAACAACCTGTTCATTCACCATTAAAGGAATGACTGATTTGAGCATGCAAATCAAAGAAAAAATGCCATTTCATACCATACTAATTATACCCAATGGCAAGACACCCTTTGATTTTGAGCTGAAATGTTCTTTTAATGCATTGGAAGCCAATAAAACAGAATCACAGCTTACCTTTTCTGCTGATTTGAATCCAATGCTGAGTATGATGGCTAGCAAACCTTTACAAAATTTTGTAAATATGCTGAATGAAAGGTTAAAACTAAAAGCAGAAGAAGCAGATTTTTAATCTACTCAGATTAAAGTATCCAACGTTGCTTTGTTTAAAATGTCGAAGGATGCATCCCTTACTTCTTTAAATACTCTTTATATTTTACAGATTGTTTCATCTGTTAATTTTCATTAAAATAACTGAATTGGTTAATGTTAGTTTTGTTGTGTTAATGAATCCTATTTTAATTTCGCCGATAGTCTGTCCCGATTTTTTTGGGAGAATTACTCACAGGTTTATTTATTATTAAAGGTGTTCGTGAACTTCGTTTCGCCAAATAAACATCCTCGTATGTGTGCATAGTTCTCATGGCTCGTTTGATCTTTGCAAAACGCTCAGAGTTTGTATTTGCACTTTGGTGGTCCGACAAAATGCTTTGATTGTTTTATAAAATGCTTTGAGTTATTGATAAAACCCTTTCTCTATTTAATAAAACGCTTTGGTTGTATTATAAAACCCTGACGCTATTTAATAAAACGCTTTGGTTGTATCATAAAACCCTGTCTTTGTTTGATAAATTACTTTAGGATTATATAAAAACACTTTGATGGTTTAATAAAACGCTGCCGTATATTACAAAAAAGCGCTATGAGTATGTAAAAAGCCTATGGCTTGATTTTTATCTTGGTTTTGTAAATTTCAAACTGCTGATTTGTTTGTATTGAGGACTTGTAGCACCAAAGACTGATTTTATATATGTTTTTACAGCATTGGCAATGTCGTACAGACCGGTAGTATCTTTATATAAGATTTCATCCCGTGATAAACGGCTGTTGCTTAAGGGAATGTTGGTGGCAATTACGGTTGCATTTTGAGTTGTTAAATCGGAAAATAACGTAGTAAGTGTAGCTATCTGTAGATCCGTTTCGTTGGGTGTATAAACGTTGGAGAGGCTGTTGAGTAATTTAATTAATTTATCGAAACTGTCTAACCGATTGTTGTAGCTCATTTGAGATGAAGATACTTCTTTTGTTTCTTTTCCTTCGGCTGTAAGGGTTTGTTTTTCTTCTTCAGTTTTTTTAGGGGTTGCTCTAACACCTTGTATTTTGCGAATGATTGTTTTTGCATTGTCAATTACCTGTTCGGAGGCATCGCTGGTTTTGAGTGCGTTTAATATACGCGTAGTTAATTTGCTTAATGGTTCGAATGCTGCTTCTCTGGCTGCAACAGCATTGCTATAATCCGGATTAGCGGCTTTTACGTCATCCAATGCTTTTTTGGCATTGACAGAAAGGGTTTGTAAAGCGGTGAGATGGATGGATGCTTTGGATGGATTGTAGGAAGTACCGTAAGCGGTAACAAAGCCTACTAATTCATCAAGTTGAGCTACGTTGATGACGTGGCCTGTTTCTGATGTTGTGGTCATAATAATTTGGTTTTAAGAATTTATTGATTAAAAAATCGTTAATTATGACGCTAAATTAAATCATATTTTGCCTATGTGTATATGTTTTTTTAAAAAATTGATATAGGGAATCTGAATAAGCATTCTATCACTTAATCAAGCAATACATTTCTCTATTTTTGTGTTTTGTTTATTTTATTATTAATATGAACACAAAGAATATCCATGATATATTTCTCTTCGTAGGATTGATACTCTCACTTGGATATTTCTGTATTGCTTACCAGTCACACCACCGCTATTTTAAATGCTTGTTTTGTAACGTAAACTCTATGAGGTCAGTCCTTCTTCGTAGCAAAGCGAGCTTTATAATTTTAAAGACTAATATATGAATCCTATTTTATCAAAATCGTACCTTCATACGATTTCAATTAAGAGAAAATGAAAATTTCAAAATACGTCATTAAATTGTTTTCATTACTTATATGTATTATTAAGTGAAAAGGATTCTCAGTTTTATACTGCTTATACTTCGGATTTAAAAAATAGGTTATCGATGCATGATAAAGGTAATGTGGAATCAACAAAGAACAGAAGACACTTAAAATTAATCTATTTTGAGGCATGTTTAAATCAACAAGATGCTACCAGAAGAGAAAAGTATTTGAAATCCGGAAATGGTAAAATTTATTTAAGAAAAAGGTTGAGAGCGTTTTTTAATCCAACGGGGTAAAGTTTATAAGGGCCTTCGAGCAGTAAAACTACTGAGATTTATACACATATAACCACCAAAGGTATTGACCAGATAAAAAGCCCGTTGGATAAATTGAATATTTAATAAAAAGCAAACAATATATTAACTATTTTTACTAAGTTTGTAATGTTATTGTATTTATTATTTCGAAGATGAATTGAATAGCAGAAAACCAATAAGAATTATTAAACTTCTAATTACAGAAACAAAAAAGTTGTTTTTTAGCTATTGTGATTTTTAAATTTGTGTCTAAAGTAGGAATAAACACAAGCAGTTGTGTTTATATTGATGTTATGGGCAAGTGAAAAAAAACGACACAGCGGACAATTTGCTACATAAAGACAGAAAAAGAAAAACAATATAATGAACAGCCAACGCACAAAACAACATAACTTGTCTCGATTCTTCGGGATTTGCAAAACGCACATACCGACACACGACCAAAGTTTGCAAAAGCGGTGCAATGAGCTTGTCGAATTGAGTTGTTTTCTTGCCGACGCACCCACTGATATATGTAACTTTGGGTTTTTTAATTAAAGGACTGAAAAAATATAATGGCAAAAAAAGAAATTAAAGAAAAAGCAATTGAAGTTACCCTTTGGGAAGCAGCAAATAAATTGAGAGGCAGCGTAGAGCCAGCTGAATATAAACACGTAGTATTAGGACTTGTTTTCTTAAAATTTGCCAGCGACAAGTTTGAAGAGCACCGAGCCAAACTCATTACAGAAGGCAAAGTAAAATACATTGAAATGCCCGACTTCTACAATATGAGCAATGTGTTTTTTCTGGAAGAAATTTCACGGTGGACATACATTGTAAAAAAGGCAAGACAAAACGATATTGCATTAATCATTGACACAGCTTTGCATACCATTGAGAAAGACAACAAGGCTTTGAAAGGTGCATTGCCCGACAATTATTTTTCTCGTTTGGGTTTGGATATTACCAAACTGGCTGCTTTGATTAGTGAGATTGACGGCATCGACACACTGAAAGACAAAGGGCAAGACATTGTAGGCAAAGTGTATGAATACTTTCTTTCCAAATTTGCATTGGCTGAAGGAAAAGGCAAAGGCGAATTTTATACGCCAAAAAGTATTGTAAACCTTATTACCGAAATGATTGAACCTTACAAAGGCATCATTTACGACCCTGCTTGTGGCAGTGGCGGTATGTTTGTGCAATCCATTAAGTTTATTGAAAGCCACCACGGAAACAAAAAAGAGGTTTCCATTTATGGGCAGGAATACACCAACACCACCTACAAGTTGGCAAAAATGAATTTGGCAATACGTGGCATTGCAGGCAACTTGGGCGAAAAAGCTGCCGACACTTTTGGCGATGACCAACACAAAGACCTGAAAGCCGATTTTATTATGGCTAACCCACCTTTTAACCAAAAAGATTGGAGAGCAGAAACCGAGTTGGTAAACGACCCACGATGGATGGGCTATGATGTGCCACCCAAAAGCAACGCCAACTATGCTTGGATATTGAATATGGCAAGCAAACTTTCTGAAAACGGAATGGCAGGTTTTATATTGGCAAATGGTGCATTGAGTGGCGGTGGCGAAGAATACAAAATACGCAGAAAGCTGATTGAAAATAATTTGGTGGAAGCCATTTTGGTATTGCCACGAAATTTGTTTTACACCACCGACATCAGTGTTACGCTTTGGATATTGAATAAAAATAAAACTGCTCAAAGCAAAATTATTGGCGATGTAAAAAGGCAATTACGCAAACGTGAAAAAGAAATCTTATTTATGGATTTACGACAAATGGGCGAACCTTTTGAAAAGAAGTTTACCCAATTTTCGGAAGCAGATATAAAGCAAGTAGCAGGCACGTTTCACCAATGGCAACAAATGGAAATAGAAAATATTCCAGAGTATTGTTATGCCGCAAATCAGGAAGAAATAGTAACGAAAGATTTTTCACTCGTGCCAAGCAAATACATTGAGTTTGTAAACCGAGACGAGAATATTGATTTTGACGAAAAAATGCAAACGCTGCAGGGCGAATTTGCCGAACTCTTGAAAGCGGAGGAACAATCGAAAAAAGATTTACTAACCGTATTTAAGAATTTGGGTTATGAAATCTAAAAGCGAGATTGTAATATATCAGTCAGACAAACTCACAAAAGTTGAGGTGCAAATTGACAATGAAACAGTTTGGCTTAGTCAGGAACAAATGGCAACCCTATTTGGACGAAACAGAGTGGCTATTACCCAACATATTGGCAATATCTTTAAAGAAGGTGAACTTATAAAAAATGTGGTATGTAAGGAATTCTTACTAACCACTCAACACGGTGCTATTCAAGGAAAAAACCAAGTAGTTAAGATTAAATTATACAACCTTGATGTAATAATTTCTGTGGGTTACAGAGTAAAATCCAAACAAGGAACTCAATTCCGTATTTGGGCAAATCAGATATTAAAGGACTATTTGCTCAAAGGATATGCTCTAAACAACCGGATGAACCGTATTGAGGACGATATTCATGTATTGAATGAAAAAGTGGGTCGTATTGATTTGCAAATTAATACAGCACTCCCTCCTGTGCAAGGCGTGTTTTTTAATGGTCAAATTTTCGATGCCTATACTTTTGTTGCTGATATTATTCGATTGGCAAAAAAATCGATAGATTTAATAGATAACTATGTGGATGATTCGGTTTTGGTTTTGTTAGAAAAAAGAAGCAAAGGGGTTTCGGCTTGTATTTACACTAAAAGCATTAGCAAACAATTAAAACAAGACCTTGATAAGCACAACGCACAATATCCTGTAATTGAAACAAAACTATTTAATGATTCTCACGACCGGTTTATAATTATTGATAACTCCGAAGTGTATCACGTTGGGGCAAGTTTGAAAGATTTAGGCAAAAAATGGTTTGCTTTTACCAAAATAGAAGGATTTGCCACTGAAATTATTAAGAAGTTGAAAGGAGGAGGCGATGAATAATTATAAGCCATTAGGCAAATACATACAGCCTGTTGATGAGCGAAATAGTGAGTTAGAAGATTTGCCTTTAATGGGGTTGAGTGTTTCAAAAAAATTCTTTCCGACAATTGCCAATCTCGTTGGAACAGATATGAAAACATATAAAATTGTTTATAGAAATCAGTTTACATATATCGCTGACACATCAAGGAGAGGAGATAAAATTGCTATTGCTTTAAATCAAGGGTTTGATAAAATGCTTGTATCTCAAGCATACACACCTTTTGAGGTTAAAGACACCAACGAACTTAACCCCGAATATTTAATGATGTGGTTTCGCAGACCTGAGTTTGACCGCTATGCACGGTTTAAAAGCCATGGAAGTGCAAGAGAGATTTTTAGTTGGGATGATATGTGCGAAACACTTTTACCCATTCCCCACCCCGACAAACAAAAAGAAATTGTAAAAGAATACAACACTATTGTAAACCGCATTGCACTCAACAACCAACTTATAAAAAAATTAGAAGAAACATCGCAGGCAATTAATAGGGAATGGTTTGTTGATTTTGAATTTCCTGATGAAATAAATAAAGTATTTATCAATGATTACGTTAAAACAAATCCTCAATTGAATCTTAGAAAAAACGAGTTGGCAACTTATGTTGAGATGAATGATTTAACAACATCGTCAATGGGAATTTCAGGTTCAATCAAAAGAGAATTTATTGGCGGCTCTAAGTTTCAAAACCAAGACACCTTGTTGGCACGAATAACTCC
>JBBRCQ010000103.1:0-8179 GCA_038204725.1 Bacteroidales bacterium
AAAATACTTAAAAATTCGAAACGGCTCAATGAATTACTGGTTAATCCACAGTTGTTTATGGATAATGCTGTTTCGAAAATCAAAGAAGAACTTCACCAGTTAATGATTGATGGAATTAAATATGAAAAAATAGGTGGAAAAGTTTATGAAATGACCTTGTTTGACGATAGCAACTTTCAAATTTATCTCGACGAATTTACACACACCGTTTCTGATAGCTCAAAAACAATTTACGAAAACTACATGCCGCTCGATAGTAGCGTAGAAAATCAGTTTGCTAAAGATTGTGAAAGCAGTGAGCAAATTGAATTTTATTTTAAACTCCCATTTTGGTTTAAGATAAACACTCCTATCGGTACTTATAATCCTGATTGGGCAGTGGTTTTTAAAGGAGAAAAGAAAATTTACTTTGTTGCCGAAACTAAATCAGCGGGAGAGGAACTGAGAGGAAGCGCGAAATTAAAAATCGAATGTGGAAAAGCACATTTTAAAAACTTTGAAGGGGTAGATTATAAAAGGGTTTCATCGGTTACAGAGTTGAATAATTAATTTCTTCTCGCCTGCCCCATCTCATCCTAGTTTGAGCGATAGCGTTAACGAGGGAGTTAATTCTTTAGCCTCTGTAATGCAGATTTGAAAGGAAGCAACAAAAGGAAAACAGTACTTATAAAAGCAGGAGTTGCAAACGAATGGAGGAGTGGATGTTTAAGGATGTTTAGCTCTGACAGGGTTAAAGAACGAAGCGCTTACACGAATAGACAAAGATAAAATGGTGGTGGAGACCTGACAGGCTTTCGAAACGCGACGTGCGTTTAGTTGCGGGACATTATTATAGGGCATAAACAGTGAAAAAAGCAGTTGATTTTAATTTTTCAAATATTATTTCACAATAAATTGTCACTAACATGCAAAAATTAATATTAACGTTCTGGTTCATTTTATTTCTGTGGACTTCTGTCTTTTCGCAACTGATCGTTGATAAAGGAATCTATAAAGCGAATTTTAGTAATACATTCCGTGAACCGCGGTATGTGAGTTACATCTTATACAAAGGGGGTGGCAATTGTAATCGTAGTAAATTCAGATTTAAAAATGATGATACCCGTCTTCAGTGTGCAACAGATTCGGATTATATTCGGAGCAACTACGATAAAGGACATTTAGCCAATGCCCAGGATTTTGCTTTCGATTGTGTGAAAGATGAACTTACATTCAGATATTACAATTGTTTACCTCAAACAGCCAACCTTAATCGTGGTATTTGGAAAGCAAATGAGACGCAAATCAGGGAATGGTCGCAAACCGATAAATTATATATCATCTGTGGAGGCTTCTTTGGAAATAAAAAGATTGGCAACATTACGGTTCCCTCCTATTGCTGGAAAGTGGTACAGTCAACCACCACAAAAAAAGTACTTTTCTGTGGTTGGTTCAGCAATACCAACCAGGCAACATTAGAGGAAATAAGCATTGTGGAGTTGGGAAAAAGGCTCCATTCGAATATTGTTTTATTAAATTAGCCTGTTCTGCAATCGTCTATTGCACAACAGGCAATACTTCACTTCAGGATAAAAATTTTCGAATCAGATTTAACAATCAAATCTATTTTTGATTATTTTTAAGCAGACCATATCAAAACCCGATCATTATGCCTGCAAACAAGAAACGGAAAAAGCCTGCGCCTCAACCTGAAATGAGCGGATACAAACATTTTTTATATGAATTGTGCGACGTATTGACAATAATTGGCATCAGGCAAAAACTATCTGATATATCAAACGAAAACAGACGTTTGATCTATGATTGTAAAATTATAATCAGGAAGCCGGAAGCGGGAAATGAATCAATTACTTCGAAGGAACTCAAATTAATTTCCGAAAAGTTTAAAAATTATTATCACGAAAGAACATTCGAACTGGGAGGTAAATTAGTATCCAACTATCACTTACAACTGCTTCACGCCTATACATATGGTAGAATAAAGGAAGTTGAAAAGATATCAGGCAAAGGACATCCAGACGCTGTAGCTTTTGAAAATGCAGGAAAGAATTTATCCGATAATTTTTTCAAGAGATTATTACTCGATTATTTTAGAGTGCTCACTCAAATGAATAATCCTGCACAAAAATACTACGGAATGTACATTCATCCGGCTCCCAGACACAAAGGAAAGCCCAATATGGTGGTCGGCTGTGAAATATTTATTGTTCCGGTGCGAAAATACTCAGCAGTGATAAGTGGGATAAGACGGCCTGTTTTTCAACTGGGAAAAGTTACAAATGTTCTTGAAAAACTTATCGATTGGATTTCGGTTGATGTTTCGCTTTTACACAACTTTTACAAAGGGGACAAAAGAGAACTGGGTGTTTTTATTCAGACACATGCCTTGAGCAGATTAAAAGAACGACTGGACCTTATGGATCAGGAAGCCATTAATTATGCACTATATGAAAATACGCATACCATCAAACAATTTGAAACTTACAATGAATACCTGCTTTTGCCATTTAAAGTATTTGATATAAAGATCGGGTACCTGGCAGCCAATGTTATTGACGACAAATTATTATTTCAGACCTTCCTGTTTGTCACACACAATTTGACGCCCGATGGTGTCCGATTAAGAAAAATTACCGGCCTGGGGAAAGAAGACATTACCTATTGGCATATTGACCGGTTGAGCACTTTTGTAAACATGAAAGAAGAAAAATATCCGGGATTGATAAGCTTATTTGCCAAAGCCGGTTTAGAAAATTTAATGGATCTGAAAAACAAGGAATTTACCATCGATTCGATGCAGACTGCGAACCTTGATGGTTTGACGGAATACATCAACCGGGGGAATATGGAACACAAGCTAATGAATCTGGCTTTAGATACAATGGTGAGTGAAATGGAAGTAGAAGAAACGAATCTCTTAAACAATCGAACAAAAATAAAAACTTGATGTTTTCGTATATGTATAAATTCTTTCCTTTCCATGAAAAAAATTCTTTTCCTTCTTTTATTCCCGGTGGTTTTATATGCACAAAACAATACTTCAATTTTAGATGCATACATGCAGGCACAAAGTGATCTGTACCGATTCAACGGCAATGTGTTGGTTTCAGAAAAAGGAAATGTTATTTATAAAAAATCTTTTGGGTATGCTGATTACCATACAAAGCAAAAACTAGATAGTAACAGTATTTTTGATTGCGGTTCAATTGCAAAGGAATTTACCGCAATGGGTATTTTGCTATTGAAAGATAAGGGGTTGATAAACTATTCAGATACTATCAGAAAATTCTTTCCTGAACTTCCTTATACCAATATTACAATTCAGCAACTGCTCACCCATACTTCAGGTATGCCTGACGGATTCGACTTAGTTTCAAAATTTTTTGACCACAGTAAGATCGCTTCAAATAACGATTTGATACGCTTGTTAGCCAGAGAAAAGCCACCTGTTTATTTTAAACCCGGTGAGAACCTGATGTATTCCGGAACTGCCTTCAACATACTGGCGTCAATTATTGAAAAGATTTCAGGGCAAACCTATAATACCTATATGGATGAACACATATTCAAACCATTGGGAATGACGCACACACAGGTTGCAAATGGACCCAGATCTGCAAAAGCAATTCCCGGTTTTGCATTTGGATTTGTATATTCTGATAGTTTGAAAAACTATGTCAGGGCTGAAAGTTTAGGTTCTGGCTGGACAAGCTATCTGGCAGGTATTACCGGTGAAGGAATGATCATTTCTACAACCGGCGACCTTTTGAAATGGGATCGTGCCCTCAGAAATCACAGTTTACTTACAGCCGCAACCCAACAGGCAATGCTTTCCACGCAAGCCGAGAAAAAAACCTTCCCGTTTGTTCGCTTTGGTTACGGAATAAGAGTTGGAAAAAATGACTTCGGAAATTACATTTTTCACAATGGTTCGTATCCGGGGTATGTTGGCATGTTAATCCGTTATACCGATAGCGATGTAACAGCTATTGTTTTATCAAACAATGAATCACACGCAGATTTTATTGCCGATGCATTGGTTGCGATAGTTTTAAACAGAAATTTCGTAATGCCCTACATTCATAAGGAAACTGTGATAAATACTGATCTGGATAAATTTGTTGGGAAGTACATGATGCCGCTCCTCAGGCCTCCGTATATGGTTGCCTTTCCGGTTGAATTTGTTAAGAAAAATGACAAATTATACATTCATACCGGTAATGGCAACGACACGGAACTGAAACCTGAATCACCAACAAAATTCTTTTTTGCCGATGGCTCCGACCAGCAAATAGAATTTGAAACAGACAGCAATGGCAACTTGGTTAAAACCTGGCATATTGCCTGGGGTTTAAAAAGGGAGATAACGAAAATGGATTGAAAACTTAATTATCCCGATCACAAAGATTAACAACATTTAATAGCTACTGTGATGAAGAACAAGAAGTTAAATCGAAATATCTATATCATTGGTACCATTTTAATAATTTTTACAGTTGGGTATTACCTTTATCTTGAAGTATATACAAAAAGTAAAGAGGAAAAAATCATTGCTACAAAATCAAGGATTCTTGAGCAGATGAGCCAAAACCTTCAGGCTAAAGTCAAATCAATGAAGACTAACGCGGCCGAATATGCAGGTTATCTCCTGACAATGTACAATGTGGACAAAAATGCCACGAAGGATAATTTTCACTCCTGGTTGGTCCAGAGAAAATATTTAGCATATTTCAACACTAATCTTGAATACGTTAATCCCGGGAACACTGAGAATATAAGTAAAAATGATACAGTAATTGGTGTATCCCTTAATGTTAACTCCGATTTCGTGTACTTTCATGTCGGAGTGGGCAGGAAGTCCAATAGGAAGGAACAGGATACAATCAAATTCAGGGTAAAATATGACGTGCTGATGAAGGAGTTAAAGCAAAGAAATATTTTTAATGATTTTATTCTAATCATAAATGAAACCTCTTTGTTTTCAACCCTTCAGGGCAAGCCCAATCTGATTTTTACTGAACAGGAAGAGAAAAAGTCGCCGGGAACTGAAATTGGTTCGGAAAAAGAACCGGCCAATGGCAGTATTGATATTAGTATCCAATCTAAAGACGCCAGGAATAACATTACTGTCCAGTCAAAAATCAGAGGAGTGCAAACTTATGATATCAGTTTATCCAGTACCCAGTATAAACTGTTTGTCTGCCAGACTCAGGTAGAAGATCAGCCCTGGAATATTTGCGGTCTGGTCAAAGCAGAACAAATCGACCAGGCAAAGAAAGAAATGGCGCCTTTGGTTCTTATAATAGTTTTTTTGGTTCTTGCCCTTATAATCCTTGGATTACCCTTTATTAAACTCAAGGTGATGTCATCGACGGAACATTTAACCCCAGGGAACCTTATAAATACAGCTATTTCTATATTTCTTGGTGTAAGTTTTATATTTCTGTTCATTTTCTTTGCATCAAACGCACATTGGTATAGAAATCAAATTGAATCAAGATTGAACAATCTGGCAAAGGAGATAAATAATTCACTCACTCTTGAAATTATCAATGCTTGGGACCAGCTTAATATCTATGATAAAATCGGGTTTGTGAGGAAAAAACAAGGCAAAGATTTGCCCGAGAGTATTGACATTTTGATGAATGACAAATTTAAACCAATTAATTATCAGTATTTTGACTATGCTTTTTGGATGGATGCAACTGGAATGCAAAAGGCAACCTTAACCCCATTTTCGGCAGCTGACAACCCGTCCAACCTTTCAACCCGTAATTACTTTAAAAATCCCAATGATTGGATGCTCCCCTTGAATAATAGCCGGAGATTCCGTATGGAATCAATCGTATCAGTAACCAGTGGTGATGCGAAAGTTGCCTTGTCGAAGAAGGCTGATATTGAGAAAATGGTAATTGCAATGACAGGACGATTTTATTCCATCATAGAACCCATCCTGCCAAAGTATTACAAGTTCTGCATCATTGACGGGGATGGTCTTGTCTGGTTCCATTCTGATAAGTTAAGAAACTTACAGGAAAACTTTATTAGAGAATGTAACCAAAATAAAAGCTTAACAGCAGCCATTTATGCAAACACTACAACTACGCTGGATGTAACCTACTATGACGAATTTTACCGGGTACATATTGAATCGCTATACCCCATGCCCTTATATCTTGTGACAATGTTTGATAAACATGCTGAGCACTCCAATCAGGTACAGTTCCTGATGTTGACACTTCTCCTTTTTTCGGCGCTGGCTTTTTTTATTACTTTTCAATCGGTTATATTATTCTTCTTTAAGCGTTTCATTGGAAAATCCGGGTGGAAAAACCTGATTCTGGATTTTATCGGAGCAAAGGAAGATCATCACAAAATTTACTTAGTGATGAGTATAATTTTAGTTTTAATTGCCATTATATATCTTTTACTGATCGATTCAATAAATTTTCTTGTTCCGCTTCTTTCTGCGCTGGCAATGAGTTCAATCCTGTTTCCCTATTTAAATTATGCAATAAATGAATTTTCACTGCGAGCTTCCAGTAATAACCTTTTTGCAATTGTTAATGGGGGACTTTTTATACTAATAAATATTTTAGCATGGAATCTGATGAGTGAGTGGGATTTCTATAAAATGTTAATTTTTCAGGGAGCCATAATTGTACTTCTCGCTGTTGGATTTATTGTTTTGAAAAGAGATTTTATTCTTAAATCGAACACCAGCAATATCACTTACTATGTTGGCTTCCTGATGGGATTGCTACTGGTTTATAGTGTAACGCCATCTATTAAATTTTTTGAGGCATCGGTCAACCATGAAATAATAAGAAGGGTTAAACACGACCAGCTGGAGCTTTCAAGGCTAAGGGAAACAAGAAATGAACGAATTGGAAAGTATTACATGCTGATGGAAAAGAATCTATCAGCCAAAAATTCATTTGAACAGCGATTGGAGCAGGGTGTTTATTCAGAATATATTGACTCAAAGTTTTATATTAAGGGCAAGGCTTCATGGGAAAAAATGCATGCCGATTTCAATACTTTTTTCAAAAACAACAAAGTCATTGATAACAATGGAGAATTCCTCATAAATAAATTCAGGCCAGTATATGACAGAACTTCCATCGAAACAAAATACCTGGATTATGACAATCTTTTGAATGGAAAACAAAAATGGACTCTTTACGATACGACGCTCGTTTTTGATTACTTTTCAACAACTGAGAAATATATGTCAATAGAACCAGATAGTTGCAGAATCATAACAAATATTCAGCGACCAGAAATCTTCAGTCTCCTGACTACTGATAAGTCAGCAAAAAAGTCGTCTTTTTTTCAAAAATATGATATCATTTTCATCCTACTTTTAATATTCGTCTTATATGGTATTTACCATCTTATTTTATTCGCGACAAGAAGTCTGTTCGGCATTTCCATTCTTGAGATGCATACAGAATACAATTTTGGGAAACATATTTGTGACCGCATTGCATCCGCACAATCGGTAATGGTCGTCGGTTCGTCTTTTGTAAATCCCGCAGATCATATTAAAAATCTGTTAAAGATTAACTATAATTTGGCAACGCTGGAGGATGTTGTAAAATCAGACAAAAAAATTGCAAATGAGAGCCTTACCAGCAAAAAAAATGTGTTGGTCATCAAGAATTTTGCTTCTGATTATTACTCGCCCGAATCGCTCGCAAAACAAATGAACAAGATAAACGAGAAGATCAGACAAAATGAAAAAATGGTGATTATCAGCCTGACAACGCCATTATTTATCAAGAATTATCTGGAACAGCAGGTAAGGACGAATGGAAATAAAAAGGAGAAAACAAATGAAAAGCCTGATGAAATAACCGAATCATGGGAACAGCTTCTGAATTCTTTTAATAACATTCTCGCTAATGTAGATATCATACATACTCCGGAGAAGTATAATCCAGGCATCACTCAACCAGGTTGTCATACGAGTTCGAAATGTTCGCGCATTCTATTTGATTATAAGGGAACCTATGATGAAAATTTAAAATGTTTTATATGATTATCCGTATGACGACCTAATAAAAAAAGATCAAAAATCAAGCGGATTTGGTTAATATTAACTGCTTAAATAATTTGTGTAATTAATTGATATTCATTATATTTACATCATAACATCATTACAAATCACATTATG
>JBBRCQ010000104.1:0-8139 GCA_038204725.1 Bacteroidales bacterium
GTTTCTGATTATATTCACATCCGCACGTTCGTGAGATCTCCCGAGGTAAGACGAGTAACCTCCATTCCATATATCGGCATCATTTACACTGTTGTATCTGCTCAGTTTATTGGACTTTACTTGCTTGTAAGCCTTATTCAAATTGGTTGGCGAAAGAATCTGTTCTAACAATCCAAAATCCGCTTGTTCAATGCTTGTGAAGTTGTTTTCAGTTATCCCAATGTAAGTCTGCACTCCAAGGCAAGCTTTCGGTTTCCGACCTATCCTTACCTTGTGAGTTATCGTGTGATATTGGCTGCTTTCTACCTTTCATTGGGTAACATTCATTTACTTTCACTTAATTAAAATTCAGCCCTTCAATGATTTGTGAGACCTCTGAGTTTTTTTTTTTCAGCTCGTTTCTATCATCTAATATGGCTTCTGCTGACTTCTCACGACTACTGTTGTCCGTGTTTCTGATTATATTCACATCCGCACGTTCGTGAGATCTCCCGAGGTAAGACGAGTAACCTCCATTCCATATATCGGCATCATTTACACTGTTGTATCTGCTCAGTTTATTGGACTTCGTTTTGTGTTGCAAACTCGTCCTACAACTTATGCCTGATGATGTTCGTGTTCCTCCGACCGGAGTTTTGCCGCCGACTTCCTTCGGATTCCACCTCGCGATGGACACCCTTGTCTTAAGCTAATGGTTGGCAACTGATAGCCCCCATAACGGACTTGCACCATCAAATATACTCGTCATGCTCGGCACACCACAAAAAAAAACCTGACAGCTAACTGTCAGGTTTTAAAATACATTAAAAAAAAGTAATCCATTTAAACTAACAAAACAATAAATTTTACTTTCTGACACATCTGATGCTTTTAATCCCCGATTTTGTAGTTGCTCCACTTGTTCCAGAAGGAAAAGTTCGGTAGTAGGCATTCAGATAAAGAATACCGCTTCCTTCTGTTGAAGACCAATAGGTTGTTGCGGAAAAACCTCCGATTGTGCTTGCATTTTGCCGTAAACAGTCCAGTTCATTGTAGGAAGGAAGATACCAATCGTTAAATCCATAAGCAGTTAAAGTATCACAAATATTGGCAGCATTAGGTAAAGTGCACATCTGAACGACAATGGCAGTGTTCGAAGCACCGTCATCAACACTGTTAGCACCCGATGCCATACCACTACACCCCCATACCGATGTTCCGTTGTCAGAAGGATGAACATACATGGTGTATGTAAGACATTGAACTGAAGGCAGATTAATACCTAGAGGCATCATAATTTGCAGGGTGTCGGAGGAGGCAGGACATGACAAATTGGTGATTGTCCATTTTAGCTTATAAACACTATTAGCGGTTCCGGTAAAAGACGATTGAGGATTGTTAGGATTTCCTAAAGAGCCTCCCGTTCCTGAAATAATGCTCCATAATCCATTACCTGTTACTGGAGTATTTCCATTTAGCTGAACAGTGGTAGAGGAGGCAGTAATATCAGTACCGGCATTGGCCATTGTGGGCAGACTTGCTATTGACACCTGTTGAGAATAGATGCCTGTACATTGAGTTTGAATATCGGTATATGAATAAGTTACAGTATGTGTTCCAGGTCCGGCAGCAAGTGGACTGAACACATTACCAGTCATTCCGTTACCGCTAAAGCTACCACCCGAAGGAGTGCCAGTGAGTGTAATGGGTGATGCATTCATGCAATAATTGGCTTGCAAGCCCGAAAAACCGATTATCGGTAAAGGAGTAAGAACAATACTTTTAATCTCAGTATAATAGGGTGCGCATGTTTGTCCTGTGATTTTAGCCCTGTAAAAATTCCCTGTTTGAATATTGGGAATGTTAAGTGTATCGTTTGTAGCACCTACAATATCAATAAAAACAGATCCCGATCCCATTTGTTGCCATTGTATTGAAGAAAGTGCTGGTGATGCAACATGCAGAAATACATTTTCACCCGAACATACATTTACATTAACCTGTGCTTTGATAGACATATTTGTCATCACAAATAGGATACTTAATAATATTTTTGTTCTCATTTTTTTCTGGATTTCTTATTAAAATTATATTAGTTGTTACCAAATAAAGAAATTTTTACATATTTTCCTTTCATTATCCGACAATTCCATCAAATACATACCTGCAGGTACTTTACCAATTGAGATTTTTACATCCTGTGAACTGGTTATATTCCCTTTCGTAAAAACCAAAGCTCCTAAAATGTTTCTAATGGTTACCGTATAAATGTTGTCGTGATTAGCTGGCAATCCACTAATGATAAAATTTCCTGAATTGGGGTTTGGGGAAATTTTAATAAGAAAGGGTTCTGTGTCTTCAATGCTATTTGGAGTAACTGTAACAACAACCTGATCCGTAGCAAGACATAGATTCGCATCACTTACATTCAAAGTAAATGTAATTCCTTGATTAATAATAGCAGTAGGATTTAGAAGTGTGGAATCATTTAAAAATATTCCGGGACTCCAGTAATGATTCATTGGATTTGTACCACCCGTTATACTGCCTTTTAATGTAAAGCTTGCATTGGCATTTACAGTAGTGTCATTACCCGCAAAGGCAAGCGGGACAATGGGTATAGTGTAATTAAACCCTATGAAAACTTGAGCATGCGCCTCCGTAATCAATAAAAAGACACTTAAATAGATGAATAGTTTTTTCATACAAATAAAATTAATAGGTGAAAGTATTGCCTGACCTGTCTTTGCGGGAAAGCGCTTTTGCAAAGATGTTCTTTATTGAATGTGTTTACAAAATATTTTCGTTTCATAACTCACATTTTTTCTTTTAGAATATTTTTTTGAGTGTAAAGATACATCATAGATTCCCAATTATCTTAAAAAGTATAAAATATTTTTTAACTATTGAAATGGCTTTCTATCAGTATTATTTTCTCATAAAAAAAACAAAACAATAATAATTAAAAAAAAACCTGTCCAGCTCTTATGGCCAGACAGGTTTTAAAATAAATCGAAAAATCAACAATTCACATACATACTATCAATGCTGGATCATACTTCGACACTTCGACAAGCTCAGTGACCGAAGCTCAGTGACCGTACTTCGACAAGCTCAGTGACCGTACTTCGTAAGAAATTGTAGCTTTGGACTGAGCAAAAGCTCAGTAACCAATTACCCCAGCAATCCACCGTTCTGATATATCTTCAACTGTGCATCATAAAATTCATTCAACTGAGCTGTTTTTTGATTGCGTAGGTTGGTCAATTGTCCTGTAATAAAGTTAATGCGAATGGTATCTCCATCTTGCAAATCAACAGATTCCATGGTGCCTGCCTGATAAGTTAAAATCGGCATAGCAGCATTGATGGCGTTGCGTTCGTAGATAGCACCGTATGATTCAGCAATAATACACTGTACACCCAAAGAGGTAAAACAATCCACCGCTTGTTGACGGGAGCTTCCTGCTCCGAAATTCTTGGTGGTTACAATGATGTCACCGGCTTTAGCTTTTTTGGCAAAATCTTCGTATCCTTTTAAATTGTCAAAGGTGTATTGTCCCATTTCCTTAATATCAGTTATGGTTAAATAGCGATTGTGGTAGATCATATCAGTATCAATGTCATCTTTTTTGATAAACCATACCCTGCCTTCTACTTCTGTTTTCTTTTCAGTTTTCATAACACCTTTTTTACTGTCTGAAACCTTTATATTTCCTTTTTTCTCAAATAAAGCCGGTTCAATAGCCAGATCATCAGCAGTAGTAATATAGCCTGAAACGGCGGAAGCAGCCACAGTAGCCGGCGATGCCAGATAAACATAGCCTTTTCCTTGTTTGCCTTCAAAATTACGGTTTCCTGTGCTAATGGTAACTTCTTCAGGTCCGTTTTGCCCCACTTGTCCGGCGGCACAACCTGCACAACCTGCATTGGAAACCATGGCTCCGGCATCTTTGAATATCTTGATCAAACCTTCATCCAACGCTTGATTCCAGATAGCATCGGTAGAAGGAACTATTTTCAACACTACGCCCGGTGCTACTTTTCGTCCTTTAAGAATTTGAGCTGCTATACGCAAATCTTCCATACGTCCATTGGTACAACTTCCGATAAATGCTGAATCTATCTTAGTTTTCTTTACGCTTTCCACTGAAATGTCATCGTGTGGATGTCCGGGATTGGCAACCATAGGAACAAACTTGCTCATATCGAGTTCAAAAGTATTGGCATACACCGCATCGGCATCTGCTTTTACAGCCAGATGGCGTACTCCTGATTTCTTTGCCAGTTCGTCTAAAATAGCTTCAGTAGGTGTAAACATCAATATGATAGCACCCATTTCGGTAGCCATGGAAGCAATGGTAATTCGTTCGTCCAGTGTAAGTTTATCTATTGCATTACCACAAATTTCCACAGAATAGCTCAGTAATTTATTGGCACCAAAGACACTTAAAAGGTTTAGCGCTATGTCTTTTGCACTTACATTGGCAGGACGTTCGCCGTTGAAGGTAATTTTAACGGATTCAGGCACTTTAAACCATACCGAACCTTTGGCCCAGGCAGCTGCAATATCCTGATCGCCCATACCTTGTCCAAAACAACCGATAGCACCCATAATATTGGCATGCGAATCGGTAGAAACGAAGGTACTTCCGGGGTAAACAATGCCTTTATCAATGGCAATATGTGTACCGATACCTGCATCCACATCATAGATGGCAATATCGTTTTCGCGGGCAAACATACGGCAAAACTGCTGATTGGCAGCATATTTCTGATCGCTGCCACCGGGATTGCAATCGAAGGTAAAACAGGTTTTTGAAGGATCAGCAACTGTTAAGCCGTTGTCCAGAATGTTTTTTACCACATTGGCACCGCCAAAATCGCGGGCAGCACGAGTGTCAATAAAAACATCTATAATATCATTTGCTTTCACAACACTTTGGTTGGAATGAGCAGATAGGATTTTTTCTATGATTGTCATTAGTTTATTATTTGGTGATTTAAAAATCACAATATTACAAAATTATTTCAACCGATCTTTAAAAGGATCAAAAGTCATAAAATCGGCATGATGCACGATGAAAGCTTCGGTGGTGCGTTTTACCATATCACCTTCACCAGCATGGGTTGCAATGATGTGGCATACTTCTGCGGGTACACCGCATTGTTCTGCCAACGATACACCTGAAAATGGATGACGTAAATATTTACCATATTTCCCTTGTACCGATTTACCGTCTTTCATTTCGTATTCAAGCAATTTGCCAACATCAGCAAGAATAGCACCGGCTATTAACACATCCATATTTACAGGCAAATCAGTTTTAAAAAATTCATTCATCTTATTTCCGGCATCTCTGGCTATATGTACAACACATCTTTTGTGAGCCATAAAACTAACTTTTAAATCAGGTCCGCAAAGCAATGTAAAAGGAATGGTATTAAGGTCTTCAGGAGTTAATACGCTCCTATCGAGGGCAACTTCCCATGTTTTTGAAGTTTGCTCCCTCAATTCCTGATCATTTATCCATAAAAGCTCAGGCCATAATTCAACTACTTGTTTGTTCATCATTCTTAAAGGTTAAAGTGTAAAGGATTAAAGGTTAATAGTTAATGGCTAAAATATCAATAACTTAATAAAAAACTAAATAAAACACATTAGCTTTTCCAATATTTGTATTTAAATGGAAACTCTTTTAACATTTCGCCGGAATAGTAAAATTCATAAGCCAAAGCTCCAAAAGTGTAAGATTTTTCTTTAATTGTAATCCGTGAACCGCCTACTCTTGGTGAAGGACCTGGTTTTGAAGATTCAAATCCTACATTGAACAATGTAGCCAGTATTTCAGGTCGTTCCGAAATATCATATCCTGCTTTGCGCCATTGTTCTCTCACCTGACGCATGATAATGGCAGCGTAAAGGTAAGAATAGTAATGATTTCTATAATCCACCAATCTGTTGAATCTTTCTTTAGATGGATCTGTCGTACGAAAATCGAGTAAATGCCTGTAATGATTTCCTAAAAAATAAGGGGAAAGGCTGTCATTTAGAAACCGTTCCACTTTAATGGCTGTTTCTTCCTTGATACCGGTTACACCTAATGAAAATTTAGATTCTACTGATAATATTTTCAATGGGCTGATTACTTTTTTATACATTTCACGGGTTGAGTTAAACAATCGCATTTGTTCGCCCAACAAAACCGAAACAATTAACCGGGGTTCCACATTCGTTACCTTTGCAGCACTGTCAATTAATGGAAGGTCTTTCATTACTGAAATTTTAAAATGCTCCCATTCATCAATGTTCATCCATTCAAAAATAGTAACATCACCTGAATCGCTTATGTTTTCGTGAATATCAGGATTGAGCATGTTTATTTTCTGTTGCAATACAGTATTGTCTTTCAAGCGAATATTGGCTGCATCAAACATTTTTTCGGCAATGGCAATGTTTTGATGTTGCAAAAAAGCATTGTGAATCAAAGTTGCATTCTGAGGGTAATACTCATTCAGTAATTCTAATTTATGATAAAGTCTTGCAATTTTATCCACTTCAGCTAAAGTAGTATCTGTCTTCAATAAATCATAATCTTTTTCTGAATTTTCACTGAAATAACGATCGTTATAATCAACAGCTCCAGGATCGTTGAACAAATGCAATTTAATTGCAAAAAAAGAAGTCGTAAGTACAAATCCTATCGAAGCAAAAGCCAGCACAACAAGAAATGTTGTAATCCGTATTGATTTATTATTTTTTAATTTATTTAACATTTTATTTTATATTTTGCGCAAAAGTAGTGAATTTTATACAAGATTTGATATTAAAATTTTGTTATCGGTTAAAAAGTCGGAAGTCCGAAGACCGAAGTCGGAAGTAAGATACAACATACTTTTTAATTTCCTGAATAACAGATCCTAACTTCCCGAATAACAATTTCTAACTCATACTTCGACTCCGCTCAGCAACAACTTCGTAAGAAATTGTAGCTCGGGACTAAGCTATCACTTAGCCAGAAACTTTAGCCCGGGACTGAGCAAGGCTCAGTTTCCTTTCCCTTTTTACTTTTTACTTCGGTCTTCCGTCTTCTTTTACTTCTTCCTTCTTATCCCAATCACATTCGGCATTTTCCTAAATACATTGTTCCGATCATGGGCAAATGTATGACTCACATAACTACCAATTTTTTCAATTACAGTTTTCCCATTGTTCAGATAAAGTGATGATTCCGGGCCTCCTTCCAGATACATCGCAGTTTGAATGTCAGCCGGGAGATTCAACATAAACTTTATAAATTCATTGGGTGTATAAGGAGAACGTGTGAAAATAAACAATACATTGCCTTTTTTATCAATTGCAAGCACTACCATGCTGCTCCTCATTTTACGCTTTTGTATCCATTCCAATGGTTTTCGGTTATTATCTATCATCCGCATCGATTGTGAAAACGACTGGTATTTATCTTTGTATGTTTCCCAACTTTCGTTTTTCAAATCAATAATTTTGAAGGGTGGCAACGTACTATCAATAGGATTAAATGCCGCAACTGCAAGATAATTTGGCTTCAATTCAGGATTATTAATATGAGTGTAATTTCTCATATAACCAACATTGCTAAGTCGACTTTTGCCTCCATACATTCCTGCATTGATTACAGCTACCAAACCATTCATTTCGCTCCATTCTTTTACTGTATATTGCAAACTATCTTGTTCAGAAGCTGTTAACAAATGAAAAGAAAAATAACGAGGATCAATTTTCAGTATCGTTACTTTAGCATCGCTAACACTTGTGATGCGCGGAGCGTTAATCTCAGCTAAATACAATCCATTTTCCAGCGTTTTCCATTGTATCGCTTTAGGAGGTTTTTGAGCAGAAAGATGGTATTGATTCAATAAAATTAATAGTAATAACAGATAAAAATTCTTTTTTAATATCATTTTTTTATTTTTTTGCCACAAAGGCAGTAAGACACAAAAGGGGAAATTTCAAATAATAAACGAAAGAAAAATGATCTAAGTAATGAAAACAATATAATGACGTATTTTTAAATTTTCATTTTCTCATAATTGAAATCCTATAAACGTAACAAAATAAAATTTAAAAGTTATTCACTAAAAAACTGCATCCATTCAATTCAAATTTTAGTCTTGTAAA
>JBBRCQ010000105.1:0-8075 GCA_038204725.1 Bacteroidales bacterium
AAAATGCGATGTCATTTAAATGTCACTTTTATTGCTTTTTATTTGGTTTTTGTTAAAATACAATTTACTTTTGGTGCGGAATAAATTAAAATTAACTATTAATAAATACAATGTAAAGTTAATGGGTTATTTCTAATCAGAAATGACAAGAACTTAAAGTATTCAGGTTAATCTATTTTGCCTATCTCTTAAGTATTGTATAAAATTAAATATGTTAAATACTTGTTGTTTTAATGAACTATATAAATTTATAAAAAAAGTATATTTATGTTAACAATTTTGGATAAGTTTACTGCAAATATTACTATCCTATTTTTCATTACCTTACAATTGGTAAAGAAATGTTCACTGTTCACTGTTCACTGTTCACTGTTCACTGTTCAGAAAAAGCCAGTAAAGGTAAGCATTTTTTCTTTATTTCCCGGGAATATATCAACCCTTTCGATAAAAATTTCTTTAAAAAATTGTGTAAGACTAATTTAAGTGTTGATGGCTGTTCTCAGACCATGTAATCTGACTGCAGCAAGAAATATCAGGTAGTAAAAACGAAAAAACATGTTTGGATTTTTATGAAATGATAAGAAAATATGTGATTCGTATAAATAGATAGTTTTAAAAATAAGTAATGCAATAAATGAAATTTGCAATACTTTAAATTATACAAAAGAACAAAAAAATATGAGAAAATTATTATATAAACAATTCTGGCTATTATGCATTATAGCATGTTTAGCAATTTACAGTCCTTTGCATGCACAGCAAAATCCTCCAACTGATGTTAATATGTCATGGGTCAATAAAATATATTCACCTGGTGGAAATTTTTTAGATATTAAAAATTATGCTACAAAGTTTTTTCAACAATATCCTGATTACGATACCAATGCAGAATTAAAGAATATTTATCAAGAATGGCAAAGTTTCAGGCAACCGAGGTCACATTGGGTAGATTCGGCTTCGAAACCAGGTGATGTTAACTCGGCACTGATCGCAATGGAAAATCTTGCCAATATTCCAAAAATGACTTCAAATTCACCTTATCCTTCTGATTGGAAATTGATAAGCCCTTTAAACAATTTAAATACTCAAAACTTAGGAATTATAACTTGTTCGTGGACTGATAATTATCCTAATGATAATCATATTTTAATTGGAACAGAAGCTTCAGGATTATGGGAGACTAGAGATTATGGAGTAACTTGGCATAATCTTACTGACTCTTATACAAATCCTTCGTCTCCACCCAATAATACAATACCCATCGGTTTTGGTGTAAGTTCTATTGTTGTAAAAAAAGGAGTAGGATTTTATGGATTGGATGTGATAGCAATTACAACTTTTTTGCCAAGTACTGATCTTGCTCTTGGTCATGGTTTAGGGATGTTAATATCTAAAACAAGTGGAGCTTCATGGTATCGCAGGCCTATAATTAATTCATTGACAGGTGCTAATATTTCACCGATGAGTTGGAAAATTATAAATGCTGAAACGAGTTCACCTGAATATGTATATGCTTCATGTCAAGATAATAAAGTTTATAAAGTGAATATTGTATCAATAAATTATTCAAATGTTTTAATTTTTGATTTGCAAACATACGGTGGTATATGTGAAGATCCAATTGCTTGGTTTTTGAAAAATAGAATAAGAGATATGGAAATTGTTGAAATTGGAGCCTATAAATCACTATTTATTACTACAGATGGATTTGTTTCAAATCAAATTAAATGTAATGCAAGAATTTTTTATACAAATTTAAGTTTACCTTATGTATGGAATGAAATTATACCGGCAGGAGCTTCCTCCGGGTTAATTGATAACATTGCGGTGGAGGGAATTGTTACAGATCTGGGATCTATTCGAACCTGTTATTTTGCCTATGATATTATTCAACTCGGAACCAACAATAATGTAACGGATAATGAAATATTTTATATAGATAAATATCAGGCTGCGGACGCAAACTTAAATACTACCTGGTCAAAAGTGCTCACTTACAACAAACCTCATACTTCAAATTATACAGTTGGAAATGATTTTGCCGGATTTGGTTATCGGTATGATGCATTTTCTATAAGAAATGAAAACGAAATTTATGTGGGAGGATATGAACTTTATAAAGTAAACATGGCTAACTCTAATCTTGTCAGATTAAATGCACAAGGATCTCCTTCACAGAATAATCAATATCATTATGGAATAAGGTCTATAGATTTAATTGGCAATAAATTATATATGAGTACCGAAGGTGGTATTTCGTTATTTGATTTGATCAATTCTACTTTTACCAATATCAATGGCACAGGTTTAGCTATTTTGCAGGTATCGGATATGTCAACAACTATAAATAGTAATTTTGATTTTATTGTTCACAACTCTCATCGAAATGGTATTTGGGCGAAAGCATGTGGACCATGGGAAAATCTTTGGTGGAATGATGGAGGTAATTATTTATTAGATGAAAAAGATCGCGATCAGAATGATTTTGGACAGCCAGATTATGTTCACAATAGTGGTGCCGGTTCTTATACACGTTTCCTAAATTGTCTTGGAAATACAGATCAGCCAGTGCCTTTTAATGAGTGGAACTTTGATGCACCTATTGTATTTTCAGACCATAATAACAATACAATATATCAAGGCAGGCATAATATTTATCAATCAGATAATCAAGGCATAACGTGGGATGTTGTTACTGATATACAAAATGGCTATCCTGTTGAAGCTGATTGGTGGCAGGGTTGTCTTAAAGTAATAAAAGTTGCTCCAAACAATCCTAATATTATGTATATTGCTTTTCAGGGATATGGAAATATAAATGGTAATGCAACTACACCCTATCTTAATAAAATATATAGAGGTATAAAAACGGGGAATACCTGGAACTGGTTTGATTTATCTGCAGGTATTAACACAATTACTACACCTGCCGGAGAAATTTTTAAATGGACAGCTATAACAGACATTGCAATAAATCCTAATGATCCTTATGAATGTTGGGTAACACTTGATCAATTCTGGGGTAGTATAGCTGATATAGGCACATACAGAGTGTTGCATTTTAAAAATGGCATTTGGCATGATTTTTCAAATGGATTAACTTCTTCTCCGGTAAATTGTATTGTATTAAATGAAGCAAGTAATGTCAATGAATTATTTGTAGGTACAGATGTTGGCGTATTTTATTGTAATGCAAGTGCAAGTACACCTAAATGGGAATTATTTCATAACAACAATCCGCAATGGATTGTAACTGATCTGGAAATCAATTATAAACAAATGAAATTAAGAGCCGCAACCTGGGGGAGGAGTATTTGGGAAACTAAAATTAAATGTTCTGTGGATGCTCCTGTTGATTATACAATTTCTACTGATGAAATTATAAACCAACCAGTACCAAATTGTGGTGATATTGTTGTGAATAATGGCGCAACCTTAACTATCAATAATACAGTTATTGAAATGGCTGAAGATAAAACGATTACTGTTTTAAGGGGAGGAAAGTTATTACTGAATAATTCAACTATAAAAGGATATTGCCAATCAATGTGGGAAGGTATTATTATTGATGGTAATAATTTTTCGCATCAATTGAGTAATGATCAAGCTTATTTGCAATCAAATTCAAGTACAATCGAAGATGCTTTAATAGCTGTAAAAAGTATTGATTTGAATTATCCGGATCAGACCAAAGGCGGAGGGCGGATTAATGCTGTAAATACTACATTTAAAAATAATCAAATTGCAGTTAAATTTTTACCTTATGTGCATTTTGATCTGTTGTTTGATGAAAATTTATCAACATTTAAAAAATGTAATTTTATAACAGATGCACCACTTGTTAGAATGCCTTTAAAACCTATCGCTTTTGTACAATCTGAATCTATTTATGGTTTGAATATATTGGGTTGTAAATTTGAAAATACCAATGTGGAATGTAATGGATATACTTATGAAGGTATAGGTATTGATGCTAAAATGTCAGATATTATTGTCGAAGAATATTGCAGTGCTACACTTAGTCCAGGAGGAACCTGTCCGGCGGCTGATTTAACACCTTCTGTTTTTTCTTACCTCAAGTTCGGAATAAAAGCTGTTGGAAGCAATGAGAAATTTTCAGTAAAACATACTACATTTACAGAAAATTTAAGAGGCTTATATATGGATGAAATTAATAATTTTAATGTGATTTCCAATACATTCTATCTTCCTAATTATTATTCAGCATCGTCTACGCCACCCGTATATGATGGTTCTCATGAACAATATGGTGCTTATCTCAATTCATGTATAGTAAACTATCATTTTGAAAACAATCTATTTTCTTTTAATCCTAACAATCCTGCCTCGGGTATTGGTTTTATCGGATTATATATAAATAATTCTGATAAATCATTCAAATTAATCTACAACAATACTTTTAATTTTCTGCAATATGGTATTGTTGCACTAGGGTATAATAGGCCTCAAAATGTATTGGGCTATGATGGCGGATTAAAAATAAAATGCAATGATTTTATTGATTGCGACAATAATATTGTAACCGTTAACGACCCAAATCTTACGAATCCTCAGGGTATTGGATATTATCAGGGACATCCGAATCCAATACTTACAACTCAACCTGCCGGTAATACATTTAAAACTACTGCCAATAGCAATAGCGGTTCTACTTATTTTTACAATGAAACGAGTCAAATAAATTATACAAGTCATAATGATGCAATTACACGACCAATAGAAGCTGCACAACTTGGATTTACTACAAAATTTCAATCTAATCAAATATTTAATAAAGCTATTTCTTGCCCAACAACACCTGGGATTTTGCCTCTTAATCCTATAAATGTAAGTATGATGTATTCACTTTTGTCAAGTGCACAGCAACAGCTTAATTCAGCAAGACTGATATTGACAATATGGACGGATGGTGGCAATACAGAAGCATTAAAACAAGCTGTAGATCTGGCATTGCCCTATGAAGCTTATGATTTGTACAATAATTTGATAAGTAAATCACCTTATTTGTCAGAAGAAGTATTGATAAAAGCCATTGAAAATGAAGATGTTTTAGCCCCGCTGTTGCTCAAAATGGTATTGCTGGCCAATCCGCAGTCCGGTAAATCAGATAGAATAATGCAGGCGTTGTACAATCGTATCAATCCTTTTCCCCAGGAATGGATAGACGAAATAAAAAATGGCAGTAATTTTATCACTCCTATGGAACAATTGCAGGGAGAAGTGGATTATTGTGCTATGGAGCGACAATTGGCATTCAACAATCTTAAAAGTTCCTATTTACTTGATTCCAGTGAAGAGTACGCTGATAGTCTTTACACGTTATTAAAAAGGGAAAACCGTTTTGAGACCGATATTGAATTATTGTATTTTTATAGTAACAATAAAAATTTTGAAGCCTCAGAAGAAATTGTGCAACTAATACCCGAAAAATACGATGTTTCAGGTGAATTGGCAGATTTTTGGGAAAGTACACTGGAGATATATGCAATTATAAAAGAATTAAAATCCAATGATAAGGAAATAAGTGAAATGGATGATAATTTCCGTGAAATTCTAAGAAGAATCATAAATGAGAATAAATCTACTGCTGTTGCAGCGGCAAGGACGCTATTGTTAATGGGGGATGCAGATTTTGTGTATCAGGAGCCAATAATTTTACCCATTATTGAGTCACAAAACAAAGCGGTTAATGCTGAAAAGCAAAAATCACCTGAAAAATTAAACCTTAGTGTTTATCCTAATCCGGCTCATGATTTTGCTACATTAAATTATGCAGTAACTGAACCGATCAATGGATTGCAACTGATGGTATGCGATGCAATGGGCAAAACTGTTTATTCCAAAATGCTCAATAATACAAAAGATCAATTGTTGATTAATTTAAAAGAGTATGCAAAAGGCAATTATATTGCCAGCATTTTTAATAATGGAAAAACAATTAAAAGTTGTAAATTTGTAATTGAATAACTTAAATCTATATCCTTGCTCCATATAAAAGGAGCAAGGATGTTTTTTAATTTAATTCCTAATAACACTTAACATATTAATTATGAGAAAAATATTAATTTTAGCAGTATTGTTAATAAGTTTTAATGCTTTACAAAGCCAAACCATACGATTCAATCGAATGTATTACTATTCTATTGCAGGATCTGGAAATACCTTTCATCAAATAATACAAAATAAAAATAATTATATAGTTTTTGGAAACTACGATCCTTTAATTCTAGGTCATCCAAATAATTATTTAAGTTTAATGGCCACTAAAATCGATCTTATGGGTAATCTTATAAGTTGGGTACCTTATTTAGATACTGCCTATAATTCTGGGTTGTCTGGATGGAGTTCAGATGCAAAAACCAATGATGGAGGGTATATAGTAAGTGGCTTTGCATGTGAAAATATAAGTCCATATACATATAATGGATATTTAATAAAACTGGATAGCAATCTGAATATGCAATGGCGTAAACATTATCATGATACATCAATCGCATCTGTATGGGTATATCCTGATTATGGTTTTCAGTCCATAAAAGTTACACCTGATAATGGGTATATTGCTGTAGGTATACGGTATAAAAACAGCGGTTTATCCTGTTGTCTGGCTGTAAAGTATGATAGTCTGGGCAACCAACAATGGCTGAAAACCTATAATGAAAACAATTACTGGTCTAACTATAATTCCGTAATAGTTTTACCGGATGGTTATGTTTTTGGGGGTGGGATAGGTTTTTCTATAGATCCTGACGCCAATGATGATATAATTACAAGAACCGACAGTGCAGGTAATGTAATCTGGCAAAAAACCTTAGGCGGTACAAAAGGTGGCGAGTGGATATCGTTGCAAAATCATCCGGACAATAGTATAATGGCATTGATTACAAAATGTGATTCGGCATATACTACAGCATATGGAGATTATGAAAACTTTTTAACCTTACAGTTTTATAAGCTATCAGCTACAACCGGCGATACAACCTGGAGTTTGTCGTATGGTCCGACTAGAGCCAATAATATCAGTTATTCTTTTCGTGTTTTCCCGGATGGTAGTATGCTGGCTTCAGGGTCTTATGGTTACTTGACTAATCCGTGGTTATTGCATTTTACAGCAGAAGGTGAGGTGGATTGGTACAGGGAATATAGAATGACTCCTACGAATACTTCAGCTTTGTATAGAGGTGTGATTTGGGACCTGCAACAAACTCAGGACAATGGTTTTGTTATCTGCGGTGAAATATATAATATAGATACAATAAATCGCAACTGTGGCTGGATTCTCAAAATAGATGAGCATGGTTGTTTTCAGCAGGGGTGCGATAGTGCTACCTATATACGGCCGGATGTAGAAATTACTTCTTCGCTGGAAATCTATCCCAATCCTGCCACAACAGATGTAACATTCAGTTTTTTCAGGGATTTAGAAAAAGGCAGCCTTGAAATATACAATACCATGGGAGTAATACTGATGGAAATTCCACTTCCAAAAGGCAAGGATAGGCTTAGTTTTTCGGTGGCTCATTTATCTAAAGGCTTATACAAAGTTATTTTAAAAGATAAGGGAGAAGTGAGGGGGCAGGAAAGCTTGGTAATAACGAAATAACCGGCCCATCCTACATTTCCGATAAATCGGAACAGGCGCTAACCAAAGGGAAGGAATTCAGAAAAGTAAGTTAGGATACTACAAATTTTGTATTTTTTACTATTTAATAAATGACACGACTCATTTGAATAAGTACTTAAGCAAAAGTCTCCCCTTTGGGGAGATTTTGAGGGGCTAATTATCAATCCGGCTATATTTCTAAAATCTTAAATCGTTATTCGTTGTTTGCTAATCAAAAAAAATATTTTCGAGTAAAAAATCGAAATGCCGGTTTTAACCCTATCCACAAAACAAAAACTTATCAATCTTCCACAACTCAATCACCTCCCATTTTAGGGGAGGTAAGGGAGGGGTGGATGATGAGCAGTACAAAAGTTACAAATTAGATTCCATCTATTTTAAACAATAATCCCATTTTATTTTAAGAATGTCACAAAAAGGCACCTTAAAA
>JBBRCQ010000106.1:0-7788 GCA_038204725.1 Bacteroidales bacterium
TATTTTTTAACTTAAATCCCAATACTACATGGCACTACAAGCCATTCTCAAAAATGCTATTCTTGACTTTTAATGAGTTACAGACAAAAACAGTACTAAAATCACTCAATTTGATCCATTTTTAACTGTTTTTTTACGAATAGGCTGCAAAATGGGTTAAGCTTGCCTCTAAAATCTAAATAATAGAATACCAAGGAGTTCAATCTTGTTATTACTAAACGACAATTATTTATAATTTGTTTCTCCACAATATAAATCTGGTGTTGATTATTAAATAATTACAGCAGATATACATTTATTTATTAAGAAATGAATGTATATCTGCTTTGTATTATTATTTTTACGAAATTTGCACATTCAATTAAAAATATAAAAATGACATCATTCAGCTTTGTAAAAACGATCGTATTCAGTTTAATTGCCTTATTACTGGTTAATTGCAATTCAAAAAACAATGCGAAAGATAACTCTTCCAATATTCCGACAGATCAAATAACCGTTATAACTGAAAAAATCAGCAAAGATGGTAAAAATGCAGAACTTTTTAATTCCAGAGCTAAATTGTACTTAGCTGCAAATAAAATTAATGATGCATTAAGTGATATCAATCAGGCAATACAAATTGACGAAAAAAATGCAGATTATTTTATTACTCTTTCGGATATTTATCTGGCGATGAATCAGATAGATAAAAGTCAAGATGCGTTGGATAAAGCAGTTACATTATCACCTCAAAATGTGGAAACGTATTTGAAATTGGCAGAATTGAATCTGTATCTAAAAAGATATTCCGAAACCCATAAAAATGCCGATAAAGCCATTGGAATACAAGAACTGACACCCAGAGCTTTTTTTATAAAGGGTTTTGCCTATAAAGAAGCAGGAGATTCGTCAAAAGCAGTGATCTATTTCCAGAAAACCATACAGATAGAACCTGAATATTATGATGCCTATATGCAACTTGGATTGATGTTATCGAACCAGAATAATAAAAATGCCATTGATTACTTTAACAGTGCTTTAAATTTAAAACCTACAAGTATTGAAGCATATTACGCACTGGCTATGTTCCAGCAGGAAAACGGCAACCCTGATGCTGCCTTAAAAGCATATCAGCATATTATATCGATTGATCCCAAATACAAAGCAGCATATTACAACACCGGTTATGTTTTGCTTGAGTATAAACAGGATTACGAAGAAGCTGTAAAAAGCTTTACTGCTGCAATTAATGTTGATAAGGAATATGCTGAAGCCTATTACAACCGTGGATATGCTTATGAATTGTTGAATGAAAAGGACAAAGCAAGAAGTGACTACAAAATGGCCGTGAAAATCCGTACAAACTATCCAAAAGCTATTGAAGGGTTGAACCGATTAGACGAAAAGTAAATGGATTAACGTTGGATTGGAAAAGGCTATTGAAATTAATTCAGATATTTTTGTGTTTTTTAATTTCTTGTTTTAAATCTTGTAAGGCGCAATCGTTGCAGCTGGATGCACAGCCATCACATCCGCTTTTTGGTTTTGAAAATGTCATGTAAATTTTATAAGCAACATACAAAAAGGTTGCTAATAGAATGATATATGTAATAATTTCCTGCAACATGATTTTAAATTATTTTTGGAAAAAACATCCAGATTGTTTTGTATGCACATAAAACTGAAAAAGCCAATAATAATAAAGCCCAGAATACTACTGGCAAATGGGTTGATTCATTCAGATTTTTTGCATCACCTGCATTTTTAGGTGTTTTAATTGCAATTACCAACAACGTAATACCGGAAATTACAGCATCCGTTAAAACAATGAATGCACAAAGTAACGAAAATCCATATATTAATATTGTTTCATCTGAATATATTATAAAACCAGAAATGATGATGAAACATAGCAGCCAGAATATTCCGTAAGCATTTCTTACATAAAAAAGCAAATTTAAGATGGCTATACCCATTAAAAGATAAACTACATAATTTGCTGCCTTATGTTCGATAAAATAAAAACAAAGCACAGCAAATAATGCCGATGCAGGATAACCCGCCAATGAAACAAGAAAACGACTGAACCCATTTTTGGTTGCTGTAAAAGCACTTCCCGAGGTATCGCTGAAAAGGTCAATCCTTTGCACGTTTCCGCTAAGCAGTAATGCCATCACAGCATGACCACTTTCGTGGATCAGTGTATTTACAACTCTGAAGAATTTGCCGATAAATGGTAAACGCGTAATTACAAGACTCGAAGCCAGCAATGTGTAAAATATAACGGTAGGGTTTTGAAAAAACTTTTCCATAAATAGCTGTAAGTCTTGCTCTTATTTTTTAATATTAAAAAATAAGAGCTTCTTATAAAAAGCAAAAGTAGTGAAAAATAAATTATGATTTAATATTCTCTCATAAGAAATTGATGAACTGCCGGATGATATTTAATGAATCTTATGTTACAATATCTGTTGAATCAATAATTCACAAATCACAAAATCGCCAATAATAACTCAGTGACCTAAAAACTTAATAACCCAATACCTAAAAAATGCTGAAATTTTTCTACTTTTGCATAAAAAATATAAAAAGTTTATTATAAATGAAAATCCATTATATCAGCAAAGAAACGCTGGATTTCGAAACAATTGACGAAATTTTAAAAAGCAAAGCCAAAATAGAATTATCTCAGGAAGCAAAAGAGCGTATTATAAAATGTCGTGAATACCTTGACAGGAAAATGAAATCGCAAATTGAACCCATTTATGGTATCAATACCGGTTTTGGATCCTTGTGTAATCATGTTATACCTGATGACCAGCTTTCTGCATTACAGAAAAACCTTGTAATGTCTCATGCTTGCGGAACGGGTGACGAAGTGCCTCAGGAAATCGTAAAACTCATGTTGTTGCTCAAAGCACAATCACTTTCTTACGGTCATTCCGGTGTGCAATTGATTACGGTTCAACGTTTAATTGATTTCTACAACCATGATATTATTCCAGTAGTGTATCAGTTAGGTTCCTTGGGAGCTTCGGGTGATTTATCTCCTCTGGCACATGTTTCTTTACCTTTGTTGGGTTTGGGAGAAGTGTATTTTCAGGGTAAAAAACAAAATGCAGCCGATGTATTGCATCAAATGAAATGGCAGAGTATTGAATTGCATTCCAAAGAAGGCCTGGCATTGCTCAATGGTACACAATTTATGAGTGCTTATGGTGTATATTGCTGTTTAAGAATCTTTAAGCTTTCACGTTTGGCCGACATAACGGCTGCTTTATCATTGGATGCTTTCGATGGCCGTATTGAACCTTTTCATGAGTTGATTCAACTGATACGTCCACACAAAGGGCAAATCAAAACAGCCCGTCGTATCCGTAATCTGTTAAAAAGTAGCGAAATTATCGGTCGTAAAAAAGAACACGTACAGGATCCTTATTCATTTCGTTGTATTCCTCAGGTACATGGTGCTTCCAAAGATTCTATCAATTACGTTTCTTATGTTTTTAAAAACGAAATCAATTCGGTGACTGATAATCCCACTATTTTTCCGGATGAAGATCTGATTATTTCAGCCGGTAATTTCCATGGTCAACCACTGGCACTTGCTCTGGATAATCTGGCTATTGCGATGGCAGAACTGGGAAATATTTCAGAACGCAGAACCTATCAATTGATTTCAGGTAAACGTGATCTGCCTCATTTCCTGGTTGCCCATCCAGGACTGAACAGTGGTTTTATGATACCACAATATACATCAGCTTCTATTGTGAGCCAGAACAAGCAATTGTGTACACCCTGTTCAGTAGATTCTATCGAATCATCACAAGGTCAGGAAGATCATGTAAGTATGGGTGCCAATGCAGCTACCAAGACTTTTAAAGTGCTCGAAAATCTGGAACGTATCATTGCCATCGAACTTTTGAATGCAGCTCAGGCCATGGAATTCCGCCGACCTGCCAAAACTTCTGAATACCTTGAAAATTACCTGAAGGAATATCGTAAGTATGTGAATTTTATCACAGATGACGAAATTATGTACACACATATTGCAAAATCAGTTACTTTCTTACGTGAATATGCATTAGAACTACCGGAAGAAGATGTAACTAAATATCAGTTGTAAGAAGTAATACAAAAAGCTAAGCTTTGCTTTGTAACTTTACGTACAATTCGGGATCCATAAATTACTTAAAGTGTGTAAAAGCCAAAAGCCAAATAACCAATAACTAGTAACCAATAACCAATAACCAATGATAACAACAGAAGAAAATCTCAGAACTTCTTCATTAAAAGAGGTTGCAGCTAAGATGCTTACAGCAGCAAGAACGGCTCCCAAGGCAAGAGGTATCGATAATTTGGTATTGGCAGTTGCAACTGATGAAACGATACGTCTCATATCCGATAAGCTGAAAGAACTTGCAAAAGGAAAGGAAAATCTGCAATTCTTTGTTCGCGATGCTGATAATATTTTAAATGCTGAAGCTATCGTTTTGATTGCTACAAAAATAAAAACCAACGGGTTAAACTGCGGATTATGTGGATATCCTACATGCGATGAGAAAAATGAGGTTAAAATGGCACCTTGTGCTTTTAATACCAATGATATGGGTATTGCAATAGGTTCGGCAGTGAGTATTGCCGCCGATAATAGGGCAGATAACCGTGTAATGTTCTCTGTTGGAATCGCTGTAAGGGAATTAAACTTATTAGGTGATGAAGCCGCCATTATATTTGGCATTCCATTGAGTGCTTCAGGAAAAAGTCCTTTTTTTGACAGAAAAACCCTCTGATAATGTGTGGAATTACAGCAATTGTTCAGCTATCAGAAAAATCAATTCATTTGCCGGAAGTCATTAAAAAAATGACGGATTCCATCAGGCATCGTGGACCGGATGATGAAGGTTATGTGTTGTTCAATCAACAAGAACATTGCTGTGCCGGAGGAAAAGATACTCAACCTACTGCATGGAATAAATCGTTTCCTTATGTTCCAAAGGAAGATATTGCTGAAGTAGCTGGTAATTATCAAATTGCTCTGGGACATCGTCGTTTATCCGTGATTGATTTGTCGGAAGTTGCACATCAACCCATGTGTGATGAAGATGTATGGATTACTTTGAATGGCGAAATTTATAATTACATTGAGCTTCGCACTGAATTGATAGCTTTAGGTCATCATTTTATCAGCCAGAGTGATACTGAAGTTTTGTTGAAAGCATACAGAGAGTGGGGGATAAGCTGTTTGCAAAAACTCAATGGCATGTGGAGTTTTATTATTTATGATAAAGCCAAACAAATTCTTTTTGGTTCCCGTGACCGTTTTGGCGTAAAACCGATGTATTATTATAAAGATAAAAATCTGCTGGCTTTTGCATCTGAGCATAAAGCATTATTGCAGATACCTGATAACAAAATCACTATCAACGAAAATGCTGTTTTTGATTATCTCTTTCTGAGTCAGATAGAAATGAAATCTGAAGGATTTTTTAAAAATGTGTTTGAATTGATGCCTTCACATTATTTTACTTATGATATCAGGCAAAATACTTTTACTATCGAAAAGTATTTTGAATTAAATTTCAACAAAAAGCTGGAAACATTTGATGCATCCAAACAACTCGAATATATGCGTCAAACCCGAAAATTAATTCGCCAGGCAATTGATATCCGTTTGAGATCTGATATTCCAGTCGGGTTTTGTCTGAGTGGTGGTATTGATAGCTCGAGCATCGTTTGCATGGCAGCAGAAATCTCAAAAGAAAGTAACCTTAGCCAATTGGGGTCTCGTCTCAAAGTATTTACAGCAGTTAATCATACAGATGCATATAACGAAGCTCGCTGGGCCGAAATGGTAGTGAAGCAAACAGGCACCGATTGGATACAAGCTAATTGTACTGCAGAAGATATGATGCAACAACTTGAGAAAATAATCTATCATCAGGATATTCCGTTGTTATCTACAAGTACGTATGCGCAATACAAAGTAATGCAATCTGCTGCTGCCAATGGCATCCACATTCTCATTGACGGACAGGGTGGGGACGAGCTTTTTGCAGGTTATGCACCTTTTTACAGCGCCTATTATTCGGAATTAATCTGTAAAATGAACTGGAAAACACTACTATCCGAATTTAAGCATATTGATAAATCACCTACTTCAATGGCTATTTATGGGAAATCTTTATTAAAATATGGTTTCGATAAAATTTTACCGAACATGGCCCGTCTTAAATTAGCAACCCTGATAAAACCCGAAGCCAATTACCTCAATGCATCATTTATTGTCAACCACAAAGCCAATATCAGTTTTGCAGGCGATTATCAGTTAATGGGCACCAATCCATTACTGCATCATTTTTTTACAAAACATTACCTGAAGAATTTATTGCGTTGGGAAGACCGATGTTCAATGACGTTTTCCGTTGAATCGCGTACTCCCTTTTCGGATGATATTCAACTGATAGAATACATTTTTGGAATAGCTGCTACCTATAAAATACGCGATGGATGGAGCAAAAACCTATTGCGCAATGCAATGCAAGGTATTTTACCTGACGCCATTAAAAAACGCACTGACAAAATGGGTTTTTCTACTCCTCAGCAATTATGGCTTCAACAAATAAACGGGAAGATGAAAGAAAAAATTACCGCTTTGCATCACCTCGATTCCTTTGTAAACGCCGAAAAGATACTTAAAGACTGGGATCCCATCTTTAACGGTAACGATACCAAAACACAGGACTTCGCATGGAGGTATATGAATTACCTGATGTGGAGAGAAATTTTTGATAAATAATCACTTCTGTTAATAAAAATTGTATATTTTTGTTTTCTAATCAATTCGATTGAATCTGGAATTGCGAAATTGCTATAGGGGAGTTCTATAAATTAAATCATTGTAATTCAAATAAATAAGTGTATATTTGCATATAAATAACTGCAAAAAATGGCAACATTACAAGATTATAAAAAGCAAGGTAAAAAAGGATTATTTATTCACAAATATTAATATTTTCAAAGGTGTTCATGATATCGCTTCGCTAAGTTGATGAACAATTTACAATTGAACGCTTGTCAGCAATTGGTAATCCTTTGGAGAAAATAAGCAATGTTATTGATTTTGAGCTATTTCGCAATACTTTAGAATCTAAATTGTTAAATACAGAAAAGAAAAACAATGCTGGAGCTAAACCTTTTGATGTAGTAATGATGTTTAAAATCATGATATTACAACGTTATTATGGTCTTGGAGATACTCAAGTAGAATATCAGATAATTGACAGACTGAGTTTTAAAAAGTTTTTAGGATTAGAATCAGGCGATAAAGTTCCAGACGAAAAAACCGTTTGGTTATTTAGAGAAAATCTAACAAAAAGTGGAGTTATAGAATTGTTATTCAGTCAGTTTATAGAGTTTTTGGAAGGTAAGAACTTGATATTTAATGAAGGAAAGTTAATTGATGCTAGTTTTACCATAGCACCACGCCAGCGCAATACACGGGAAGAAAACGAAAAGATTAAAAAAGGTGAAGGCAAGGATTTATGGAATGACCAGCCAAATAAAAGAAAACACAAAGATATTGATGCACGATGGACAAAGAAAAATGGGGAAAAATTTTATGGATATAAAAATCATGCAAAGGTAGATTCCAAAAGTAAATTCATCAATACATTTTTAGTTACCGATGCCTCAGTTCACGACTCCCAAGCTTTAGATAACTTGTTGGATAAAAGCGATAAAGGTCAGTCTTTATATGCCGATAGTGCTTATACTGGTGAAAAACAGGAAAAAGTAATCAGAAAA
>JBBRCQ010000107.1:0-7737 GCA_038204725.1 Bacteroidales bacterium
GAGAATCTATGAGAAAAAAAATGAAAAAATAATCAATTTAAATTAATTTATTTGTCTAATTTTAACCACAGAAATCATCTGAATTTTAACTGTTCACTTTGAACCGGAATGGGGTGTTCACTTTCACCGGAATAATCAATCATATGGTTATCTTTGGTGGCTTAATGGTAAATCCTCCTTTATGGCACCCGGTTTGCAGATTGTTTTCTCCGGTTCTTATGCACCTGATGCTCCTTCAGATATGTTTGCCGGCATTGGTAAAAACGGGCAAATTGTTAGCATTTCTAAAAGTAAGGGTATCGTTTTTGTTAGAATGGGGGATGCACCGGATAGTTTCGGGGAAGTACCTACAGAATTCTGTAACGAGATTTGGATAAAATTAAATGCAATCATGTGTAACGTAACTTCAACCAATGAATCCCAAAACCGTCGACCAAAAATTTTAATTTATCCTAATCCTGCCAACACAATGTTAACAATAGATGCTTCTCATATTGATAATATTGATATAGAAGTTATAAATATAATGGGTGAAACAATCCTCAATACCAGTCATCAAAATACAATTGATATTTCAGGATTTAAAAAAGGAATTTATATTATTAAAATTAAAATAGGAGAAGATTCATACACAAAGAAAATTGTAAAACAGTAATTTCTGAAATACTTCTATCTGAATTTGATCTATTCCACAAATACTCTATATGTTTATTGCAATTTCTTATAAATCAATAAAATAACTTTTATCCTTTGCGTTTTAGTGGGCTATAATTAAGTTTTATGTAGTTTTCAACTCTTGATTGAAATATTTAGTGAGATTTTTTGACAATCCATAATAAATTAAGCAAGATATTTCCCTACAATTGGCATTCTTCTTCCCATACCGAAAGCTTTTTGAGAAACTCTCAATACAGGTGCTGTTTGATACCTTTTGTACTCATTGGTATTAACCATCTTTAAAATTCTTTTTACAATAGCTTCGTCAAAACCCATTGTTATTAATTCTCTTGGTCCTTTTCTCTGTTCGATGTATTGATATAAAATTTGATCTAAAATATCGTAATTGGGTAATGAATCTGAATCTTTCTGATTGGGTCTCAATTCAGCCGATGGTGGCTTGATAATAGAATTGTCAGGAATTACTTTATGGTCTTTATTCATATAGTGAGCAAGCTCATATACTTCTGTTTTGTACAAATCTCCCAAAACAGATAATCCTCCGCACATATCGCCATATAATGTTCCATAACCCACAGCTGCTTCGCTTTTGTTGGATGTGTTCAACAATACATAGCCGAATTTATTTGTAAAAGCCATTAAAATCACTGCTCTTATCCTTGCTTGCAGATTTTCTTCGGTTACATCAAATGGTAATCCTTTAAAATAGGGAGAAAGTGTTGTTTCGTAACTCTTGTATGTTTCGTCAATCGGTATTATTTCATAGGAAACATCCAGGTTTATGGCAAGTTGAATTGCATCGTCAATTGAATGTTGTGAAGAGAACCTGGAAGGTAATAAAACTGCTTTTACATTCTCTTTGCCTAGTGCTTCCGATGCCAACACCAAAGTAACTGCTGAATCTATTCCTCCTGAAAGACCTAAAATAGCTTTTGTAAAACCTAACTTTTCAAAGTAATCTTTGATGCCTAAAACCAGTGCATTGTGAATTAATTCAATTTTAACAGGTTGACTTTTAGGGCTTAATTTAATCGGTTGCTTTAAATCGTTTAACTCAACAATAATGAAATCTTCTTCAAAATAATTAGATTCAGCAAAAATATTTCCATTGGCATTGATAGCGAGTGAACCACCATCAAATATCAGCTCGGTTTGTGCACCCACATGATTCACATACAAAAGCGGAATACTGTATTTTTTAACGTTTTTAATTAAAATAGCTTTACGATCTTGTGCTTGTTGGTAATTAAAAGGAGATGCAGCAATATTGATCATCAAATCAGGATGTTGTGCAATTAAATCATCCATGGGCGTGTAGGGATAAAGCTGTTCTTCACCAATATTCCATAAATCTTCACAGATTGTCAGCGCAATTTTACAACCTTTATATTCAATAATAGTAGAATCCTTATTGGGCTCAAAATATCGATATTCATCAAAAACATCATAGTTGGGTAACAGACTTTTATGATGCAGCGATTGGATTTTTCCATCGCTTAAAAATGCTGCAGAATTAAATAAATTTTTCCCTTTTTCTTCAGGATTAATTGATGGAAAACCAACAATTGCGGCAATATTTACACATTCTACAGCTATTTGTTGAACACTAGCAAGACATTTTTCTATAAAATCGGTAAATTCAAGAAAATCTCTGGGTGGATAACCACAAACAGCTAATTCTGCAAAAACTATCAATTCACATTTCTGTTTTTCTGCAGTTTGAATGGCATGTAAAATAGAAGCTGTATTCTTTTCAAAATTTCCTATGTGATAATTTATCTGTGCAAGTGCAATTTTCATAATATTTCAGTAATAATAATGCTAAAATTGTATTTTATGTAGTGCCAATTAAAGATTGTTAAAACATAATTCCAACCGATATATCGAAAAAGTTGGAAGAAGCATCAGCATCTATAAATGGAGATGCATTTTTTTTATCAAATATATTTGAAAATCCATTATTAAATGTAAATGCACCGAAAAGATTCGTTGATCCTCCCAAGCTATATTCAACACCAGCTGATAATATCATAGAAAGTCTGAAAAAATTAATTTGATCTTCAATTTTTACATCGTTTTTGCTAAAAGCATTGCTTGAAGGTGTTGGATAAAAATCATCATCAGATTTGGCCGTTAATCTCATTCCCAATCCCATTCCGATCTGACCAAAATAAGATAAATAACCAAATTGACGTGTTTTCATTTTTATACTCAACGGTAATTCGATGTAACGAATCGTGATGTTGCGATGTAGTTCGGCAGATGAATATGTAATTGTTGAATCAGGTTGAATAATTTTTCCTCCGGTAGAAATAATATTAAAACCGGTTGAAAAAAAGTATTTTTCAGCAAACTGAAAATCTGCAACAAACCCCCATGAAAATTTAAATGAAGTTCCATCGCTGTTAATGTCTTGAGAATTAGAATTTAACCAGGATAAAGTAGGCGAGATTTTTGCACCCAGTTGAAAGTTGGATCTTTCTTTTTGTTGTGCATATATGTTATTTACAGATGTTGTAAAGAACATAATTATGAAGATAATTATTGATTTTTTCATAGATTTAATTTTTTTAAAATTGTTTTAGATTTTGGTAACAAAATTAACTAAATTCGCAAAAGAAAACGTTTGAAAAGGAATAAATTTTTAAATAAATTATTTTATATTTTATAAAAATACATAAACCTTTAAATATGAAAAAGTTGAAATTATTTTTGTTGATTATTTTCTTGTTTTCATACAATTCATTCTCTCAATCGACTCTTAGTTTAGGATTAAAAGTTGGATTTAATTCATCAAAAATGACTAATGAATTTAAAAATGTGAGTGATATTGCCAATCAGTCAAAAACAGGTTATTTGTTTGGTGTTTTTGTAAGAGTTAATCTTCCAGTAATATATCTTCAACCCGAATTGTATTATACCAAGAAAGGTGGTAGTTTTCAGAGTGCAACTTTGTATGCAAATCAGGTTTATACGCAACAAACTGTATTAAATACGATTGATATACCTTTATTATTTGGAATTAAACTTATTAATTTAAAAGTGATCAATTTGAGATTGATGGCAGGTCCGGTTGCATCGTTTATTATTAGTAAGAATATAAATAAACAGTTGGATGGAGTCGAATTGAGTACTTCTTTGTCATCAGAAAAACTTAAAGAAGCAATATGGGGAATTCAGGCCGGTGCAGGTATAGATGTATTGAATTTTTCAGTTGATGTAAGGTACGAATGGGGATTAAACAATATTTCTGAATATTCAGAGATGAATACAAAAACACGATTGTTAAACGTTTCGTTAGGATTGAAGATATTTTAAATGAAAATTGAAATGTTACTAGTTACTAGTTATAGGTTATGTTATGGATACAACCAAATTGACAACTTTAATAAATAGACATATGAAATATTCAATAATTTTAATTTCATTCGTAATTCTTTTGACATTGTCATGTAAAAAGGACACTGAGTATACAGTAACAAAAGCAAGTGGCTTAATAAAAGCACAAGGCATAACAACTTATATGTATGGGACGCATATATTGACAGACAAAGCAGGGAATACATTATATGCTTTGCGAGGTTCATCGGCGACTCTTGACAACTACATTGACAAAAATGTCGAATTAGAAGGACATAAAGTTAAAGGCTATCCAGTAGACGGAGGCCCTGAGTATATTGACGTTTCAAAGATTAAATGACGTTTGAATAAACACAGCCTATAACAGCACCTTTGCGTTATGGCGGGGAAGTGGGTATCTAAACATTAATTCATTAAATTTACATTGTGCGTTTTGACAGGTTATTGCATCTAATCTACCATGAATAGCTACCAAACGTTAATAGTGAAATAGTGAAGAGGTGAGGGAGCGAATGAGCTTAGAGGTGAAGAGGACAGTGAACAGTGAACAGTGAACAACCTTTAGTCTCCAGGAACTATTCAAATGCTCAGTAATCATTAACCAATAACCAATAACCAATAACCAATAACCAATAACCAAAATGAATTATAATAAAAAACATACCTTTTTAATATTAATATTTATAATCTGTATATCAATATTCAGTTGTAGGAATAAGAATAATCATAATTTAAATATTGAAATCCCGGAAAATAAGAGGGTTGAAATTAAAATTCATCGTTATGAAAAAGTATTGATGAATGTGGATGCCAGTAAACTCAAGGAGGGACTTACAAAATATAAAGCAGAATACATGCTCTTTTTAAATGGAAATCTGGAAGATACATTGAATATTGTCAAAATTTACAATTTTATTTCGGATCCGACATTGCATGAAATTTATGATGAAATAATAAAAGTGTATCCAGAAGTTAATGGTTTGGAAAAAAAATTATCTGATGCTTTTACCCATTTTAACTATTATTTTCCTGAAAAAATTACGCCCAAAGTATATACTTATATTTCGTATCTGGATTATGAAAACCGTATTATTTATCTGGATACTGTGATGGCAATCGCTTTGGATATGTATTTGGGTAAAGATTTTAAAATGTATCCCTCAGTAAAAATCCCTCAATTTGTTTCAATGCGGTTGGATAGCAACTATATTGTTTCTGACTGTATGAAAGCCCTTGTTAAACCAATGATTACGTTTGATTCAAATGATAAAACACTGCTCGACAATATGATATATCAAGGGAAAATATTATATTTTACCGATGCGATGTTACCGGAAGTACCCGAAATGATTAAAATTGGATATACACCAGAACAAATAGAATGGAGCAAGACAAATGAAGCCAATATCTGGGCCTTTTTTATACAGAACAATTTACTCTATAATGCCGATTTCTATAAGATTCGTTCATTTATTAGCGAAGCTCCAACAACCAAAGGGTTTAATAATTCCCCGCCTCGTTTGGCAGAATGGATAGGATGGCAAATTGTTAAATCATACATGGATAATAATAAAAATATAAGTATCAAGGAATTATTGAATGAAAATGATGCTCAGAAAATATTGAAAGCCTCAAAATACAAACCTAATAAAACATAGTTATGCTTGTAAAAACCTTTGGAAGTGCTATTTTTGGTGTAAATGCAATTACTATAACTGTAGAAGTAAACATTGATCAGGGAATTAATTTTTCAATGGTAGGATTGCCTGACAGTGCGGTTAAAGAAAGTCATCAGCGCATAGAAGCTGCATTAAAAAATGTAGGTTATCATATACCGGGAAAAAAAATTGTAGTGAATATGGCACCTGCAGATATTCGAAAAGAAGGATCTGCTTATGATTTAACAATTGCAATTGGGATTCTGGCTGCATCTAATCAAGTAAATCCCGAAATGGTAGGCAAGTATATTATCATGGGAGAACTCTCTTTAGATGGAGGATTACAACCCATCAAAGGCGCTTTACCAATTGCTATTGAAGCGCACAAACAAGGTTTTGATGGAATCATACTTCCCAAGCAAAATGCCCGTGAAGCTGCTATTGTTTCTAAGCTAGATGTATATGGCGTTGAAAATATCAAAGAAGTTATATCATTTTTTAAAGATGGTACTGAATTGGAAAAAACAATCATCAATACGCGGGATGAATTTTACAATAGCTTGAATAATTATGAATTTGATTTTTCTGAAGTAAAAGGACAGGAAAATATTAAAAGAGCTTTGGAAATTGCAGCAGCAGGTGGGCATAATGTTATTTTGATAGGACCTCCCGGTGCAGGAAAAACCATGCTCGCCAAGCGAATGCCTTCTATTTTGCCACCACTTAATTTGTATGAGGCATTAGAAACAACAAAAATTCATTCCGTTGCCGGCAAAATGAGTAAGAATACTGCATTAATTTCAGTACGTCCATTCAGATCACCTCATCATACAATTAGCGATGTGGCTTTAGTAGGAGGTGGCGGAAATCCACAACCCGGTGAAATTTCCTTATCGCACAATGGCGTTTTGTTTCTGGATGAATTACCTGAGTTTAAAAGAGCTGTACTTGAAGTGCTTCGTCAACCCATGGAAGATAGAATGGTAACCATATCAAGAGCACGTATGACAGTAGAATATCCTGCCAGTTTTATGTTAATTGCCGCCATGAATCCATGTCCATGTGGTTATTATAATCATCCGGATACTGATTGTGTTTGTGGTCCCGGTGTGGTGCAAAAATATTTAAATAAAATATCTGGTCCTTTGTTGGATAGAATTGATATCCATGTTGAAGTAGTGCCGGTTCCTTTTAAAGAACTTGCAGATTCTCAATTATCAGAAAAAAGTGAAATCATCAGGGAAAGGGTTGTGAATGCAAGAAAAATCCAGGAAAACCGGTTTGTGGAAAATAAAGGTGTGTTTTCTAATGCACAGATGTCGAGCAAAATGCTTAGAGAACATTGTGTGATAACAGATGCTGGAATGTCTATTCTTAAAACAGCCATGGAAAGATTAGGATTATCGGCTAGAGCTTATGACCGTATCCTAAAAGTTGCCCGAACCATTGCTGATCTTGAAAACAGTGAAGAAATTAAAACAGAACATCTTGCCGAAGCTATACAGTTCCGTAGTCTGGATAAAGATAATTGGGGGAAATAGATCAATTTTTTTATACAAAATGTAACTTTTATTCTTAAAGTGATTGAACAAAAGTTGCTTGTAAAGTGTTTTTTTTGAAAACCTTAAATATGGAATATACCAAAATTTTTGAAAGACTTTGGTCTGATTATATTGGATACAATACTGATGTAAAAAAAATATATGATTTATTTGTAGCTGAAGGAGAAGAAATTGTAAATGATCATATTGCCTTCAGAACATTCAATGATTCCCGTATCAATATCAGTATTTTGGCCGATATATTTCTAATAAACGGCTATGAAAAAAAAGGAGAATATGTTTTTGAAAATAAACATTTATTTGCAAAGCATTATGAACACAAAACTGATTTGATGGCACCCAGAGTTTTTATCAGTGAATTGATACTTGAAGACTTTTCACCCGATTTGCAGCATATTATAAAATCAGAAATTAATTGTGCAGATAGAAATGTTTTATTGTCTGATGAATTAATATATGCTGGAAATATATGGAGTATC
>JBBRCQ010000108.1:0-7490 GCA_038204725.1 Bacteroidales bacterium
CCAAAAATGGAACCGGATGACGGCAGAGTAGTATCTAATTTCATTGTACAGGCATTGCAAAACAAGGACATCACGATTTTCGGCGACGGAACACAAACCCGCAGTTTTCAGTATGTTTCTGATCTGATTGAAGGAATGATCCGAATGATGGCAACCGGAGATGAATTTACCGGTCCTGTTAACATTGGGAATCCTGGCGAGTTTACAATGCTTGAACTTGCAAAGAATATCATTGAATTAACGGGAGCAAAATCTAAAATAGTGCATTTGCCACTTCCTGTTGATGATCCGACTCAACGTCAACCGGACATTTCGCTTGCCAGAGAAAAACTGGGAGGATGGGAACCTAAAGTTCCATTACGGGAAGGGTTGGTAAAAACAATCGAATATTTTGATCAGCTGTTATCTGAATAGCAGGTCGGTGGTTTGAACCCGCCACAAGGCTCACAATAAAATCACAAAGAGGCAGACTCATTAGATCGAGACTGCCTCTTTTTATTTACACCTGCTATCGCCACTTTTATGACATATACAGAGTAGCATTGGGGATTATGGCTTTAGTATTAATTTTTCCAACATGCCCCATCAATGCTGCCAGCCTGTATTTGTTGTTATTTTTTTATGATTTTCTTAAATTCAAATAGTTCTCCTGATTTCAATTTTATCAAGTAAACACCTGGGGGAAAACTGGTGGTCTGTACTACGGTTTTATCGACAATGTTCCCTTTAAAAACAACCTGACTTATTGAGTTTAATATTTCAAAATCAGTTTTTTTGGTACTGCCCTGAATTTCAATAACTAATTCATTTGAAATAGGATTTGGATATACTTTTATAGATTTAGATAATTCAGTCGGTTCAATGCCTGTAGCTATAAAATTAATAGAATTTGAAGAATTTGAGCTACAGCCATTTATTGAAACAATCATATAATAATCTCCGCTTGATTTTGGGGTATAATCCTGACTTGTTGCACCAGTTATCAAACCGCTTTTGTTATACCATTGATTGCCATTGATTGCGTTTGAATGTAACACATCACCATTCAGTGTAATAATAGGTGTTTGCAATGGAATTGCAGAAATGCTTACATGCAAGGAATCGGATACTGCACCATCACTGCAATCGTTATGACCTCTTACGGAAACATAAGCATTTCCAGAAAACAGATTATTCCAATCAACCGTAGCCGAAGTCGTGGACCCAGTTATTACTCCTGCATTGGTTGGGTAAATTCGCCAAATATATGAAGTTGATCCTGTTGCTCCTGATGTTGTGTATATTGAATTTTGTGAATTGGCACATAATTGGGTTGTCCCTTTTGGTTTTAAAGCTTGATCAGGAGGATCGCAAATTGTGAAAGACTTTGATTGGAGAATACTCCAATGGTTTTGACTATCAGCAACTCGTGCAAAAAACATATGCCCCCCCTTTGAATAACCTGATAAATCTGCGATAAATGTTTGTTTTATTTCGCTTAAAGAAGATGTTATTGTAACTTTTTTGGCTAAATCAAACCCAGGATCGCTATCAACAAAGTATTCCAATTTTTTAATACTTTTTAGTTCAGACACTCCAAAATTATAGAAAGGAGAATTCTGTACTATACCCCATTTGCCATTCTGATCTTTTGCACGTATATAAATCGAATGAAAGCCAGGTGTTAAAACGGTTAAGTCGATATTAATTTGTTTTAATAAATTAGATGAGGGATTTGTTGAGACATTAACTCCATTACCTTGACCAGGGTCGGAATCAATAAAGTATTCTAATTTCGTAATTTTTGGCGTTAGTCCGAAAAAACAATAAAAATTGGAAGTTTGTACAACACTCCATTTACCATCCCGATTCTTTGCCCTTAAATATAAAGTATGAATGCCTGGCTGTATATTCGTCAGGTCAATATTGAATAATTTTATTACATTAGTATCGACGGTGAAAGAAATAGGTATTCCTTTATTTTGACCTGGATCGGAATCAATGAAATATTCAAGTTGGGTAATTTGGGTGGAAATCGCGGAAAAGCAATAGAAAATTGAAGTTTGAACAATGCTCCATTCTCCATGCTGGTTTTTAGCTCGTAAATAGAGAGTATGAATTCCAGTTTGGAAATTTTTCAAATTGATATTGAATGATTTTATAACATTCGAATCAGCAGAAAATGTAATAGGAATCCCATTGCTCAAACCGGGATCAGCATCAATGAAATATTCTAATCCTGTAATTTTAGGATTTGGTTCATATTTTAAACTATAAAAGGGTATGTTCTGAGTTATACTCCACTTGTTGTTGTTATCTTTTGCCCTAACATAGAGTATATGAATTCCAACTCCATTATTATCAAGAGGTATGTTGAATGTCCCACTAATATCATTAGTCGTTGAAATATTTAAAACGGTAGCCTTTCCAAATCCCGGGTCAAAATCAATAAAATACTCTATTTGACTAATACTAATAGGGTTTTTGATAGTATAAGCTTTAATACAAAGATCATATTTTTCATTAGTTCCTATTCCAGTTCCTGTCCAAGATTTTCCATCGGCACTTACCCAACATTTACCTGTTTCAATAGAGGGATTTGCATAATTGGGAATTGCTTCTTCACATGGTAAGGGTTGCTGAGTATATGGCGCATTATATTTTATTTTAATAAAGAAATTTTGTCCTTTGTTAATTGTTGTCTGAATGGGTAAATCAAATGTATAATAGCCTGGATTTTCGCATGTTTTATTATAAAGTGAAGTGATAAGATTTGATAATGAATTGCCATCAAAATCTGCATAAACTTCAATATCAACAGTAGTATTTTCACTAACTATCCATGTGCTAATTTTGGATAATTGCATAGAACAAGTTGCCGTAAATTTTACTAATCCATAAGCAATACTTGAGTTAAAACCACGGTAACGTGTAGCACCTAATTCGTCATATTCATAAAGCACAGCATTAGAATTATATGAAATTCTATTAGGGAAATAGGCAGCTGCATCAGATAAAATTCTATTATCTAAATATGATACATAAAAATATCCATTATCACCAAAATTTGCCCAACTATTTTTAATAATCCAAGCACCATCTCCAATTGCTGTGTGTATCGAATTATCCCATCCAACAATAACAACTGCGTGATTTGGTGCTTTAATCCCATTATAATAATAAGTATAATTAGTTGAATTATACGAACCATCCTCCCATCTCATAGTTGTATATAATCCTCCATGATCTATAATAGCTTGTTTAAGGATTTTTATACCGCTATTACTTCGCCATTTTATAAATCGAACATCAGAGACATAAGCTATAGGAGGTACATTTGAAATGTAATAGTTCCCAGATGGATTATAAGGATCACTAACTGAATTGATAGGACCAGCCATTCGAGAAAGATATGCAATTGACATATTAATGTCGCCACCTTCGCAGGGTGAATATAAAAACTTACTCCCATGAATCAGACTATTTTCAGATAAATCAAATGTTCCATATCCTGCAACTTTCCATTCTGATTCGATTGCACCCATAGTCGCAAAAGCCCAACAACTACCACAAGATCCTTGGTTTTTTAGATGAGTAACATTATTTGTACTTCTTAGATCAAAACTATTTGGGTAGGTACCGCTAATGTCGGGTGAGTTGCTGAATTTTATTTCGTAAGGTACTGGTATACTACCCAATAAAAAACCTTTTCCTGTTACAAAAGACCACAAAGCACTTAATTTATCTGAGAGATAACTTTGATAATTTGCACTATATGGAGCTTGTGTTGTTTGCGTGTATGATATTTCATGAAATTGAATAATAAGTATCAGTAATACAATTAATCTTTTCATTGCTTAATGTGTCTTTGCTTTAATGGTTACATTAATACCGCTGACGTTATTTCCTGCCGCAGGCATAATGATTTCGTAGATGGATGGTATTTGCGGTAATCCTGATAATACATAAGGAGTTGTACCACCAAACATTCCGCAATCAGTCCCATCATTTCCTGCTCCAATTGCCGGTGATCCAAGTTTTAATTGCCACTGACCATCAGTACTATTCCCTGTTGCTCCAACAAACACATCAGTCATGTTGATATTTTGCTTATTGCCATTACCAATAGGAAATTGGGTACTATTGCCAATATTATTATAAAAGACATTGTTGTTTGTACTGAAACTGCCGCCTCTCATAATATTGTTGGCAAAAGTAAAATTTGAAACATTGATATCGGAACTTAAAATATTATTACTGATTACTCCGGAAGCATTTGTACCCAAATATACAGATGAATAAAATGCGGAAATATAGTTATTGCTAATAAGTATATTGAAAATTGTATTTGAACCACTGGATGATATGGTACTGTTGATATAACTATCTAAAAATAATAAATTACCAATTGCAGTCACCGAACTATTTAGAGTTATATTACTTGTAAAGCATCTTATAATAGCAATATTACTTACATTTATAGTAATCAGCTCTTGAACTGCCATCCCTGAGAGCGTTGTTCCTGCACTTCCTACGTTTAACCCAATGGTTCCAAATTTTGCAGATATGGCATTAGCTTGTGTTTGAGGATTTTCACTAAGGAAATAGCCAGGTCCAATAATCACGAGTGGTTTGGTAATAATAATATTCCCATAAGAAGCGGCTGATCCTTCAAAGTATAATGTATCATTGGCGGTAGCTGTACCTTGGGCTGCGGTGAAATTGGAGAAGTTGGCGCTTATGCCGGGATTATTATTAACCCGCCAAACTTTGGCTTGAATTGCCATTGTAAAAACCAGAGAAATGATTAAAAATGTAATTTTTTTCATATACCAGAAAGATTAGAATTTTACTCTTCTTACAGTTCTTGTAACTCACAATACAATAATACTTGAATTGGTACAATCCAGTTCTTAAAGTATTGGAGCAAATATTAGATTTAATTGAAATATAGTAAAGATGAATAATTCAACTCGTTGTAAATCTATATTCAATTTATTACTAAAATGCTTCCGAAAAGTTCTTAAACCCAAATAATACTTTAAAGGAAAAGTTCTTAAAATTAGGTAAATTAGGACTTTTCGGAGCAAAATCAGTATTCGTTCATTATGAGGACAACTACATGCTATTTCTTTTCCATCATTAAAATAATAACATCTTCATTGACTCCAGCATTTGTAAGTAAAACAAGTGCTTCAGTTGAAGTATCAAATTTGCAATTAGAGGTCTTAATTTTTTGAATAATAAGCGAGTTAGGTAATTTTTTCTGAGTCAATGTAATAATATCGGCATTTTTCAACGTACTGCTTTCTTGAGCCTTAGCGGCATTATCTGTATTTGCTTGAATCTTTTGGGCCTCCATTGCAGCTTTTTCATCAACTTTTTGCATCTCAATAATTAGATTTCTAGCCTTCACGCAATCACTCATTGTATTTGTAATAATATTTCCAGGTTTAAGTATTTGTGCTTCCTGAAAATTCTCCAATGCTTTATCATATTCACTGCGAATCATATACGACATTCCAACATTATAATAGGCGTGAGCCAAAATCTTTGGCTTGATGTCTGACGTTTTCTTACAAGTTTCTAAATTTTGGATAGATAACTTAAACGCACCATCAATGTCGCCAGCTTTCAACGCTTGAAAAGCTTGTTTCAACCCGCCATCCTTGTCATCAAAGTAATATAAAACAGACGGTTCCGACCAGGCGAAAAATAATTTATGAACATCCAAAGTCAAGGCTTTAAATGCTTTTTCCTGCGTTTCAAACTCAGATGGAGCTTCAGGAACCCCTTGGTAAGATTTAATTTCCAGACCTGGAGCATAATCAAATACCTTTGCGGCAAAAATTCTCCCGGTTGTGAGATCTACCGTCTGAATAGACACCTTTAAAAAGGTAGTCGTTCTTGCAATAAAATATTTAACAAGATATTCAGTTTTGGTTTTAGGATCATACTGTTTCTCTGTTCCAGATAAATTTTCTTTCTTTGTTTCGCATCGAAAGACATTGACTGTAAGAAGTGCGGATGGTCCAATAATTTTTCCAATTGCTACAGCATTGGTCTTATCAATATACCCACTCGAATTCAAATCATGTTCTGTCAAAATTGCATTCAGATTTGCACGATCAATAACCTCAATATTACTACTTACAAAGTCCTGTATTAAAGCATCATTAATTTGTACAGAACAATTTCCTGTAGCATTATTAAACGCAACTTTATTTATTTTTAAACCAAGACCAGGAGGATGATTAATGTTCACTGTTATCTTAGGGTTTGATAATTCATCCAAAAATTGAGCTTTTGAAATGGTTGTTATCCCTAAAAATACGAAAAGCAATATAACGAACTTGAAGAAGACCAAAGAATTATAAGTAAAAGGATTTTTCATTTTTGCAAATTTTTAAGTTAGTGAATATTTATTTTTTGTGAGTTTTTGTATTAACAAAATAATATATCGAATAGAACACACATGTAATCTCCTGGTATTTGTATTTGATTACTGATTGTTCAGTTTCATTTTGGTTCGTTTACCATTAAGACCCACTAAAATGTAGTCTTTTTTTGGCTGTCCATCTTTATATTCTAATTCAGCGTAGCTACCATCTACATTAAATTGGTAAAAAGTTCCTTCCCACTTGCCATCTTTTATGGTTCCCTTATTCTTTCTTAATCCATTTTCATGAAATTCTGTCCGTTCTCCTTCAAATTTGCCATTTATTATTATCCCTTTCAATAGTGTAATTTTCAATCCCCTTTCATTATAATCGGTTTCTTCTTGAGATACACCATCTTTGTATACAATTTTATAGCTCGGATTCCCATTTTCATGATAAGAAACGGCTTCGCCGTCGAATTGACACGAGTCATTTTTGTAATACTCTGATTGCTTTTGTCCAGATTTATAATAGCTAGTGGAATGCCCTTTAAATTTACTTTTTTTATCATCGTTTTTGTCTATATACACAGGGATTAATCCTTCCGATTGTAATTCTCCGGTTATATAATAATCTTTAATTGTAGAGGATTGAGAATCATTAGTTATAGCAATTCGCATAAATGATGCCATCGCTTTTGTCGGAACACCTTTCCAATTCGCATCATAAAAAGTTGTATCAATTTTCTGTGCTATAACAACTTGTACACAGATCATAAAGAGACCGATAGTAAATAGATTTTTCATGCTTAATTTTTTATAGTTTAGAAATATATAGACTTTGCTTTTATAATAACTCCTCGAAATGCGTAACTTTAAAACTTATTGGATCATTGGGAAAGGATGCCCATTGATAATTTTTGTTATCGTGTATTATTAAGTTTCATTTTGGTTCGTTTACCATTAAGGCACTATCGCAAGTTGTTATTTCCGGCACAACAGGATTTAGAGTGGATACATCAATAATTTACCTTGAAAAAACAGAATTGAATTTCTGTACCCAACGACATTTTTGAAACCTCTACCTATAGATTTTACCACTTGAATTTGAGAGTTGAGATTTTCAGCTACA
>JBBRCQ010000109.1:0-7255 GCA_038204725.1 Bacteroidales bacterium
TTCTGTCATTCAAACCCGATTCTTGCTTATATTTGTCCATGGAAAAGTTTGTTTAAAAGTTTGACTGCTTTTACACCTCAAAGATAATGATTATCAATGAGATAACAAACTTTTCCTGTTTTTTATGAATTATTCAGGCTAAGGTGCAGTCTTGCTCAACACATGAAACATATTGACTACCTTCAAAGCAAGTATGTTCACGGTAACTTGGACTTGGGGTGCCATCAACACGGCACATTAGCCAGTCATCATCCCAGGCTTTTATTTGTTCTGCTCTAACATTTAAGGGATTGAATGAAAGGAAGGAGGTGATAATCAAAACATTTAAGCCAAATAATAAGAAAATTGATTTTTTCATGATTATTATTTTAATGTTTAATAAATTAATTAATTTCAAAAAGTCAAATTATAATTCACCTCACGGCGGCACATCCTTTACCGGAAGGCAAAACCTGTGAAAAAAGGTAATTTTCCGGTTTGGATGTGCTGAAGGAATTAATAGGTCAGATAATCAGTAAAATATTAAGTACTATCAATACAGGAGTGGAATACTTATCATTTTTCATATGTCTGGTCTTTTGTGGTTATAATCATCAACACCGGATTGTCGGTTTCTTTAACATTTTTAAGTTTGTCTATTAGCTCGTGGCGACGTTTTTCGGGAAGAAACGACAAATCAATAGAATTACTTTTCAATAAGTCACATATCCTGTATGCAGGGATACTTGAGATAAACTTGTTTTCATATACTGCTAAAGGACTGGTCATGAACACTATATCCTGAGTGTTTTTTTTGTTATATTCAATTATGATGTAATTTTTACTTGCATGATTATACATTATCCGATAATAGTAATTATGGAAGAGGTAAGTAAATGTTAACCAATCATCGTTCATAAGTGTAGTTGAAATATGTAAACATTTATTATTTTCTTGTGCATAGTTAAACGCTGGCTGAGGATCGCTTTGATCAACTGGCAGTTCATCCGAAGTGATTTTATAATTTCCAAAATCGACATAATAAAAAGGAACTAAATGATTATCCGCCCATCGGTAAATCGAGTCAATTCCTATAACCGGTGCAATCAGAAAATCCTCATTGCATTGAAAGAAAGTATTATCGGACACATTGCAGGTATATCTTCTTAAAAACATCCGGTGGTTCTTAGTAAATTGATTCATCAGGCAAAGGCTATATTCTTCAATAGGTTTATCTTTTTTGCCTGTTGTGGAAGTTGAAGAAAGATGAATAGTATCATTAATTATATGAAATTGACCCGGATTGTAATTCTCATAAGGGAGAATAAGTGGTTGTACCGAAATAAAATTACCGTTTCTGTCAAACTGATAATATTCTTTGTAGCCAAGAATGTTGATGCCTCCATCTTTACCGGGACAAAAATCTTTTAACCAATGGATTTCATTTTTGCCTTTCCCCTCTTTCCCTTTTCTAAATCTGAACTTCCCCATAAGATTGTAAGAAAGCACTTCCTGGCTCCCTGTCAATATAAAAAAGTTACTATCAGAAACCCATAATTTTCTAACCCAGTCAAAAGAATTGCAATTGTTAGTTTCAAGTGGCATAAACTCAATATCAGCTACTATTTTTTTAAAGTCATCAGCAGAATTAATTTTCGTTGGGTCTATATGCAGAATTTTCAATTCAGTGTTTTCCGAACTAATTGTTTTTTCTGAGGTGCACTTTATGTTCATAATGGACAAGAGCACCAAAAGCATTAGAGCATGGTTGAACCTCTTCATATTGAAATAGAATTAACATTCACTAATTAATAATTATGAGCGATGAAATGCCTTTAAAATATGCTCTGTAAGACATCTCATCGCCAAAGTTTGAAGTATTGAGTTCAGTCAGAAAATCATTTAAGATTATTGCCATCTTTACTATATAGAAAAACTGAATACACAAGAAGCGAATTAATATGGATTTAATAAAAATTTGTGTATTGGTCTTTTAGTGGCATAAAACAGTTATTTTGGATGATTTCCTTACTTTATAATTTCAATACCAGGAATCATGATGGCACAAGGGCCATTGTTGCATGATACATAGGTACTTCCTTTTTCGCATAGATTTGCGTAATGCGGAGGAGTCAAGCCTTCACAAGGCATCCATTTCGCATCCCAATCTTTTATCAGGGAAGCATTGGCTTCTTTTGGTTTTACAGACAATAAAATTGTCAATAAAATCATATTAACTCCAAGTATAAAATAAATGGTCTTTTTCATAATGATGAAATTTGGTTGTTAATAAAAAATGAGTATTGGCAAATCTATTATTCCTCACGGAGGCACATCCTTCACCGGCAGGCGCTGCCATAGCGCAAGAGCAACCACCCGGTGTGGATGTGCAAAATATAATGGGTTAAATGGGAAATGTGTGAAAGCTAAATATAAATTCAAATGTATGTAAATCACAGATATACAATAGGATAAGGGGGGCCTTATGGTATTATACTCAGCAGTAAGTTTAAACATAAGAATAAAATTGCATTGTTTGTGAACAATTCTTTAGCACATCCAATTGAATTTTTAGTTCATTACAGCTAGGGCTGTTAAATATGCATTTTGCAATTCGCGCAAGGCTTTGTTCAGGTTGAATTCCACTACCAAAAGGTTTGAATGTAAATGGCAATCTTTAACCTTGACGGTGTAATAACTATGGAATCATTTACTTTATATCCCTGAACAATAAGTTTAGCTTCAAAATCGAGCAGCGCCTGTTCATTGATAAGCTGGGCTAATTGAATGTTCTGCTGCTTGTGGTAGTTGTCGAGCCGTGCTAGCAGGTCCCCGGTACTTACCTGTTGCCCGTTCCGAATATCTACAGTAAGAATATTTTCCTGGATTTTAAATGGTACAATGGCCTTTTGCCAGTCCAGCAGACTACTGTTACACCAGGTTTCCTTTGTAAAAACAGTTCTTCTTGCAAATCCTGTTTCAGCAAATACCGTAACATTAGTAATTCCTTGAATGTTGATTTCTTTTATATATTTATCATGAGAATCATTGGTACTGTTATTATATGAGAATATAAAAGTACTTACTTTCAGAATCAGAATTTGATTAGTATTATAATTACCTATCATATCAGATTATTTTGAGTAAAACTAAGGTATTAAAATACTTCGCAATGTTTAATGAATTATCCGTATTAACAATAAAAGGATATTTTATTGTTATAGAATCATCCAGAATAAAAAGAAGCAGTTTATCAAACCTGTAATTAGTTGTTTTAAGCTCGATTGCAGAATTGTAGCAATGATGCTTATTTAGATTGGATGAATTAATTACAAAAGCAAATTCATTGAAACTATTAAAATTAGCAAGCACCAGATAATCTGAGATGCCAGATTTTTTGAACTGTCTCACAACAAGATTAATCTTTTCAATATTGCAGGAGGAACACCCGATTTCATTAAAATACAGAACAAACTGGGGTTTTGCTTTGATTATTTCGCAGAAGTTTTTCTTATAACCATAAATATCAAGGACATGTAAACCTACATTTAACTTTAAATTCTGTAGAGAGAGTGTTTCGAAAAAGTTTTCTTGTAATATGTTATTCCCTATATTCATAGCAAGGGCACTATCTGCCAATGTTTGTAACTTTGATAATTTGGCTTTACATGTTTGATAATTATAAACCTGATAAAGATTTGCTGTGAATAACATTACAAGGATTGAAATGTACAAAGCTTTTGTGTTCATAGTAATTTATTTTGCGAGTACTAAAATTGTGTTATCAGTTTCTTTCAGGTTCATCCGTTCAATTATATTTCTATTAGAACTATTAATCCTTTCTGATTTATCTTTCAGTATTGAGAGAACGTTGAGTGGTGAAGCCGTAAAGACAAATGATTTTGTAATGTGATCAATTCCTTTACATAATAAGCTCTCTGAGCCAAATAGATCATTTCTCATGTTTGTCTTACTTACCTGGTAAAATTTTCCATTACTTGCACGGATCAGAAAAAATTCCTTCCCACTTTTGGAGTATTTTAAATAAAAACTAGTATCACACTCAAAATATAAATTGACCAGATATCTTTCATCTAAATCTATTGACTGTTTATCCATAGGTAATTGCAGCAAACTTTCAAGAGAAATTGTCTGATTAAAATCAATAATTTTATGGGGCACGACATTATCTCCTGTGATTTGAAAAATAGTATCATTGGCATATTTACGATACAACAGTTTTCCATTGTTATCATTCAACCCATTTCTTAGTTCTACTGAAAAATTGCGGTTTAGATAGGGAAAGAAATACTCCGGATTTGTCAATTCAGGTATAGTAATACAAAGATTGGCATTTGTACCCCCACAAATAAAGGCCAGGTAATTACCTGAACTTATCTGAGACACCTCAAAAGGTTCAATATTTTTAGGTATTTCAATCGTTTTAATAAATTGAGTGCGTCCGTCTTTTAATTCATAATAATGCATAAACCTTGCATTATCAAGAACTACTAGGTTTTGTGAAGTCTGATCCCAAAAGAAATCCGTTGGATCCAGAAATTCACCAGGGCCTTTCCCAGTGCTTGCAAATCGGCTGATAAATCTGCCTGTTCGATCGAAGACAAAAATGTCCTTAGCAACTAACCAATCAAGGATCAGTATATATTCTTTAGTAAAAATTATTCTGTCAATACGGCCAAAGGACGAGTTTACAGTTGTTTCAAGCTGTAAAAACTTCACTTCCTTAAAAGCATCGCTTACAGTCCATGAAGAATTCAGTGGAATTTGTTGTACACGAATTGTCGCAAAGGAGGTAAATTTTTTATTTTCATCTTGCGGACTGTGATTATTACAACTTAAAAATGCACTTGTTATCTGCGCAAAAATCAGGATAGAAAAACATTGTTTCATAAAGAGAACTTTTTAATTGACTTAAATGCTATTTTTTTAGAAAGATAACCATTAGAATAGTTTGTTTTTTGAAGCAATACTGCTATTCAATATATTCAAATGGCAGTATTGCTTTATTGACTAATTGGATGCGGGACAATTTCTCGTCACAGCACCTCCATTGGAACATACAGCTCCATCACCTTGATCGGAACAAATTTCAAATTTTGTCACTCCATCGGGGCAAGTCAACTGTTGCCAGTGCTTTTTCTTATTTGAGTCTTCCGCTTTCAATTTCATCATGGGGAAAAAATTGAGCATTAAAAGCCCCACGGCCGCAAGTGCTAAAATTGTTTTTCTTTTCATATTGATTAGTTTTTTAATAAATATTGTTTAAATTCGTTTTTTCAGTCTATTGATCCGGGGCATTTTCTGGTTGTTGTACCGCCACTGTAACACCGATTACCATCCCCTGCATAAGAGCAAATTTCAAAATAATTTACTCCATCAGGACACTGCACCTGCATCCACTTTTTTTGAGTTGGTTCTTCTGCTTTCAATATAGCACCTGGAAGAATATTAAGTGTAATTAAAGCTAGAAAAATAGTCAGTATAGTAAAACTCGTTTTCATAATCTTTTTCTTAAAGTTAATTAAAGTTATAAGTTTTTATTTTATTAACAATTGATTCTTGGTGATAAAATTCAGATTGAGGAAAATTCCAAGAAGCATATACTAAACTGAATTTATCAACCACTAGAGCAATTTTTCACGGAGGCACATCCTTCACTGATAGGCACTGCCATAGCGCAAGAGCAACCATCTGGTGTGGATGTGCAGAAAAGTTTAAACGGTTAAGGTGAAGATAAAAACTATAGTTAAGAGGGGTGGACTGTGATCTCTCTCTCTCTCTCTCTCTCTCTCTCTCTCTACGGGTACAATAGTTGTATTAGCAAATAGATACTGTGATGAAACGATAACCGGTGGAAATTGGGCTGCCATCTGCTAATTTCTTTTTATTTGTTCGAATGCAAATATAGGTAATCAAAAAGGTTTTTGCTGGCCACTTGAATAAGTGCTGGAGTTTAATTATCCAGCGTAGCTGTTTGATGAATAAGTGCGTATATTTCTATAAAATTGTCCCGCTAAATATTTAAAAAAAGGAACAAATTTGCCATTGAAAACGCTCAATTTAGAGTTGTTTTTTTGCTTTCGATATTTTTATAGCGGATTTTACTTCCATAAAATTCTGTCAACCAACGAAATGAATGAAAATATCGTGCCAATGTAGCAACTAATAGGTTATAGTTATTAACATTTAACTGTTTATATGTTAGTTTTATATGTCTTGCATTTCGTAGCAACATATATTATCTTTGCACCATGTATATCCAGAGAAACAAATCAGTTAGCAAAAGTGTCAAGGTATATACCTCCACGTTGCTGTGTACCAAGTACAGAGAAGATGGTAAAATCAAAACCAGGGTTGAGGCAAACATTTCGCAAATGCCAGAGGAACTTGTCCTTGCAATTGAAAACATATTGAAACATGGGAAGGGGGCATTGGTAGCTGACAAAGATATTGTGGTGGAAAAATCATATGATTTTGGGCTTGTCTTTTTGCTGATACACTTGATGGACAAATTAAATATTAGCAAAACCCTCGAAAAAACCTTGCCTGAGGCAGCCCCGCTTTTAAAAGCCATAATCATTGGAAAGATTACCACAAGAGGCAGCAAGCTGGGTATCTATAACTGGCTCGGGCGCAACAGGGATATCTGCGAAAAGCTTGGGGTGAATATTGACAATATCACTACGGATAACCTCTACAGTGCTTTAGGGCTAGCCCACATGGCACAGAAAAAAATAGAGCGCAAATGGTTTTTGTACAACAAGCAAAAACACAACGAGGTTTATTTATATGACATAACAAGCACCTATTTTGAAGGTGTACAAAATGAGCTTGCTGCCTTTGGGTACAACCGCGACAAGAAAAAAGGCAAGATGCAGATTAATATAGGCCTAATAACCAATAGCGAAGGCTTTCCATTAAAAATAGAAGTTTTCAAAGGCAATGTCAATGACCACCTGACTGTTTTGGGTCAGATAAAAAGCATAAAAGAAGAATTTAACACAGGGCAGGTTATTTTTGTTGGCGACCGGGGAATGAAGATCCGCTACAATTTGGAAGCGATGGACCAGGCCGACAGAGAGGGTATCCATTATATAACCGGGCTGGAGCATGCCGAGATAAACCAGTTGATAGAAAACGGTATCCTGCAATTAAACATGTTCAGTAAAGACATAGCAGAGGTAGAGTATCAGGGGGAGAGGTACGTTTTATCTGTAAATGCAGACCTTCAGGAGCGGGAACTGGACTATTTACA
>JBBRCQ010000110.1:0-7205 GCA_038204725.1 Bacteroidales bacterium
TCTGATACTATTGCCAATACAATTCTGCAACAAGCTTTTAGTCGTAAAATGGATAATGTTTTTACGGAATACTTCAATAAACGGAATAATGCAAATACAATAGTCACCGGAAATTATAAAATTTATGTAAATACTGATAAGTCAAAAAGAATTGTAAAGAATCAGGTACCCGAGCTTGCCCCATATTATAATGTGCAATTCGATGCAATTAATAATTTCATAGAACACCTTCCCTTGACAAACGAAGAAGTATCAATATGTAGTGAAAATCCGATGAACAGAATAACGCGAAATCATATTACGCGTTTTGATCGAAATATAAATGAAGTCCTGGATTTAAAGCTTTCAATTGATTCAATTTTTAATCCCATTCTAAATTCCATCGATCTGGAACTTAAAAAAATATGTAGCGAAAAGACCAAAATAACTACCATCTACAATTATTCCTATAAAATTGAATCAAAAACCGAATGGCAAAAATGGATAGTAAGAAGTAACAAAATTACTGACTCGCACGATTCAATAATCACTAAGGAGGATAATATCCTGGATTTCTATAACAAAAATATAAAACGTAAAAGGGGCAAATATGATGTCAGGTTAATCACCACAAAATTTAATGACAGGATTTTCGGACCAGCATTGGATTCTGTTCAATTCAAATATAAATTTATTACCCATGTAGGTTTTAACGTAGGAACCTTTATCCCGGTTGATAAAAGCTTTGATGTAAATAATGTAAGTGTTCAGTTTTGGAACCTCTTTCTGATCCATCATCATTTTGGAATATTTGCCGGATCAACTAATTCCCCGGAAAAATTGCCAGTCTCGAAATTCGAAAAATACAATGAAGGCGGAATTTATCTCGCGCCCGGCAGATGTTTCTATTTTAAATTGGGCCTGTCGCAAGGAAAGGACACTACCGGAGACACTACATATAAAGCAATAGCAGGTGCCAGTCTTATTTTCCCAATCTTTCAAATTGAGGGAGGATACAATTTCGCTTTCGAGAGTCCTTTTGTTATGGCAGGAATCAATATACCTTTTAACAGATAGTTTAAATATTCACTTCAAAAATCAACTAATTATGACAAATTTTAAAACATGCAACAACGGACACAACTATGATGCAGTCAAATTTGCTTCATGCCCTTTTTGTACCGGCAACACCGGAAATCCAAATTATGACGAAACGATGAAAGAATTCAAAAAAACCCAATTACAAAACGTTGGTTTCAATAGCCAATTTGATAAAACAATAATAAATGAAGAAACTATGGACTTAAAAACCACAGCAACAGGAGCGAAGTCCTCGCAAAACCCATTAAACAGGACTACGATCGTAACCAGACCAGATTCGATGGCAAAAGAAAATTTACCAAATCAGCCTGTAAAAAGAAAAATTGTTGGATGGCTCGTGACTTTCAGTAACGATGAAAGTGGTCAGGATTATAAGCTATATATGGGCAAAAATAGAATTGGATCAGGTACGAATTGTGACATCATTATTGATGATTCTTCCATTTCAGGAGAACATGCGACCATCCTTTTTCGTGAAAATGAGTTCCTGATCAAGGATAATTTTTCTACAAATGGGACTAAGATCAATGAAGTCATCACCGATGAAGGAAAATTAAAAGATGCAGACGAACTTAAATTAGGCAATACAATTTTCAAATTCAAAACTGTATTTTAATTGAAAATAGACCATTATAATATCGCAATTGGAAATGTTTCGGACATTGGCTTGATCCGGTCACTCAATGAAGACTATATGGCTCATTTTGAAACGCCTTATGGTTATTGTGTAATTGTTTGTGATGGGATGGGTGGCCATTCTGCAGGCGATGTTGCCTCACAGGGTGCGACAGAAGCAATCAAACATTATCTACAGGATGGCAAAATCACTAAACTCGATGCGTCAAGTTCACTTCTAAATGCCATAGAGTTCGCCAATTATAAACTTCGGGAAATGGTTACACATAACCCGGAGTTTGCCGGAATGGGAACTACCTGTGTAATGGTTCTGATTAACAAGGATGAAATGCATATTGCCCATGCCGGTGATAGCCGTGTATATTTGATTCGCGACAAACACATCCGACAACTCTCTAAAGATCATTCTACAATCCAAAATTTAATAGATTCAGGAATATTATCGGAAGAGGAAGCAAGAGTAAGCGAAAAAAGAAACCAAATAACAAAGGCCATCGGCATTTTTGAAAAAGTTTCCCCAACGGTGACGAAGCTTCCGATTAAATTAAAATTTAACGACCGTATTCTTTTATGTAGCGACGGATTAACAGGCCATCTTGAGCCCAATGAAATTTTGGAAGTAATTTATTTAAATCCTGATGTTCAGGCCGCATCGATGAAATTGATTAAAAAAGCCAACGACAAAGGTGGCTCTGACAATATTACGGCTCAATTGATTCATTATACCGGTAAAGCATCGGCCAATAGGATTCGTCGCCCCTTAAGAAGAATATTTCGCGTTGTCATCCTGATACTCATTATTGTTGCATTGGGTTTTGTGATATATAATAAGGTATATCTCAATACAAATCATAACCCTGCTAAAAATGAAATAATTAAATATCCCGGAAAATAAATATGAAATCATCAGTTAAGATCGGACGAGATAATACGAACGACATTGAGATAAATGAACCGCGCATTAGCCGCAACCATGCCATTATCACTGATCTGGGAAATGGAACCTATGAAATAAAAGATTTGGGCAGTACCAACGGTACTTTTGTGAACGGAGAGCGGACTTCCCGGATGATCATTTTACCGGATGACAAAGTTGAAGTTGCGTCCTGCCTGGTTAATTGGTATCCGGTTTTTTCTGAACCAGATTCATCCCGGCAATTTTCGTCAATTAACGAAGAACCATTTTCGAGTATACGTAAAACCATCTCGATTGGAACTGACAAAGAAAATGACATGGTGCTATCTGAAACTTTTGTATCAAACTTTCACGCAGAGCTATCCTTGCTAAAGAACGGAGATTACTACATCCGTGACCTAAGCAGCAGCAATGGCACCTTTGTGAATGGCGCAAGAATAATGGCCAAGAACTTTACGAAAACTGATGTGGTAAAAATAGCCACTATTGATTTGCCTAAAAACTGGTTTCTTCATAAAAAATTACAACAAAATCTTTATCGGGATCATAAAAAGACATGGCTTATTTCTATCACCTTACTTGTATTAACAACAATTTCAGTACTGTCTTATTTCAACAGTTGCAACTGGTTCAATTACGGGTGCAACTTATCGACTCAACAAATCTATCTTAAAAATAAAAATTGCCTTGTTCATATAGTTCATGAGTATTATTACAAAATCGATTTTCAGGGAAAAACATATTATGTCGGGAAAAACAGCTTATTTAAAATTACCGAAGCCAATCCGGATAAAGAAAATTTATTGCCGTATAATTCGGTTTCAGGAAGCGGTTGTTTTATCAAAACCGATGGCACGATTTTAACTTCCGCGTTCATTGTAAATCCCTGGTTAAACGAATCTGAATGGAATACAATGATCAGGGAAGTACTTAAAAGTAAAACGATAAAGAATTTTGCTCTGGATCGGGATTACCAAATATGCGGCGAATCGAAAGATTTAAAGTGGCTGGCTAATGGAATGGTCAATAATGTCCAGAATTATGTCGCTGCCACTTCTTATATTTCGTGCCAGTTGAACGATAGTAGTTCAGTAGTCATCCGGTCAGTAAAAAAAGAACTACCGAAGAATGCTCAAATCATTGATTTTCCTTTGAATTCAAATCAACAATTAAATCCGGCTTCACCAGTCTATTATAGTACTGGAAAATTATTACAATACAATTCGGTTTTGCAGGATACTTTTTATGTTGCCGGCGAATCAGTTGACATCAATAGACCAGTCTTACAATCTATCACTAAAACCTTACCGAAATTGCCTGAAGGAAGCATTGTATTAAACGAAAGGGGTGAATTGCTTGGTCATATACAACAGCAAAAATTAATATTAGTGCAGCATTATTATAAACAAATAAAAAACTAATCCTATGCAAACTTTTAACATCGGAAGAAATGAAACAAACGACATTGTTTTAAATGACAAGATGGTCAGCCGTCAACATGCTCAACTTATTGTACTCGATAACGGACAAATCTCAATAAAAGACTTAGGAAGCAGTAATGGGACATTCGTAAACGGGAATAGAATTACAGAATGTAGATTAACTGCAGGTGATGTTGTTAAATGTGGAAACGCATTTGTAGAATGGAATCGTTATATCAACAATCTTTTAGCTGAATCTTCATCAATTCAGAATCGGGAAAATGCAATAAAGCCTGAGAATTTGAACTTCAATCATTCAGATTTAGAAATTGACACCAACCAAAGTTATTCCCTAAATAAAACATTAAATTACCTCACTACTAAAATTTTTAATGTCGGAGATTTATTTAAGTACGACTGGAAAATGGGTTCGTCTATCCTGTTTTTTTTGCTTACCCCTTTTGTGATCGTTTTTTTTGCTTGCCTTTATATTTACACCAAAACTCAAAACAACTTCTTCATTCAGAATAATTTCTTGTATCAAGTGATATTACCCGTGGCACTTGCAGTATTCATTTACGGGGTTTCCCAGTTCTTAACACTAAGCTTACTGTCTTTAAAAGGTGTATCTAAGTTGGAAAAGAATTTATTCGCTTCATCAATCGTTAGTTTTTTACAATTTACGATAGCCTTCTTCATTATTTTAAGTTTTGCGTCTTTGGCCCTTGCTCAAAATGGCACTTTACTTCATGGGGCAATTAGTTGGCAGAGTTATCATATCTTTCTGATTCTTGCCGTACTCACGATTATTATTAGCCTTACATTTACGCTAATAATCTTCATTTATAAATTCTTCAGGGCTATTGGCATCACTTCCGGGATTAGCCTGCACCTAACGATACTGTCAGTATTCATAATCTTAGCTCTACAATTTACCTTTGGGTACTTCTTTATTTCCCTTACAACCAATTCTCTTTTAAACCTCTAAACTATTTTTTATGCAAACTATTATTTCAATCGGCCGCGATGACTCAAACCATATCATTTTAAATGACAAAATGGTTAGTCGTAAACATGCTCAACTTATCATTTACGAAACAGGCCAGGTCCTGATTAAAGATTTAGGAAGCAGCAACGGGACTTTTGTGAACGGCAACAGAATATCGGAACAAGTTTTAGCCGCAGGAGATATTGTGAAATGCGGATCGTCATTTCTGAACTGGTCGCTTGCTGTAAATGAAAGCCGAAATCAGGTTTCTCCAAATGATAAAAAACCAGTTGCGGCGGCTATAAGCAAACCATTTTCATTTTCATCAAAACAAATAGACGTTGACTCAATCAGACATGAAAAAGAAAAGACATACTTCTTCATAAAAATCATTTTCAGCAGTCTGATATGGATTGCAGGCATTACCGCAGTTATTTTAACCAAATTGATAACAATATGGGTATTTCTCTACGTCGCAGTTTCAATTTTGTTTATTTCCATTGCTCTTTGGATTAGCGGTCAAATTTTAAAATCTATCCTTTATGGGAATAGTGTTAAAGTAAATGGTAATCAGTATCCCGAAATACATAAAATAGCAAGTGATTTCTCACAAAGATTAGGGTTAAGTTATACGCCTGAAATATTTATTTGCAATAGAAATGGCTTAATTAATGCCATCGCGATTAAAGGTCTGTCAAAGCGATATATTTTACTATATTCCAGCCTGGTTGATTTGATGTTGGCAAACAATAAGAACGATGCATTGTCGATGATAATTGGACACGAATTGGGACATCACGCGGCAGGGCATTTAAGTGTTTCGAAGAACTTATTTTTAAGCCCGGCATCTTTAATTCCATTCCTATGGTCAGCATATCACAGAGCCTGTGAATTGACTGCCGACCGGATTGGATTTGTTTTGTCGGATAATCTGGTTGAATCTCAAAATGCTTTAATCGCATTGGCATTGGGAAGTGAACGGTTGATCCCGAATGTAAATGTTATTGAATTTTGCACCCAGGAAAATGAGGTTCCGGAAATTGTGGGCTTCATCCAGAAAATTTTTTCAGGATACCCAAGGACTACCAGGCGTGTGATCGAAATCACCTCATTCGGCAATAAAAATAAAATTTCGTAATTAATGAATAGCAAAATGATTCTCCTTACCTGTTTCTTTTGCTCCGTGCTATCGGGCATATCTGGTATCGTATCAGCACAATCAATTCGTCCATCAAATATTCATTACAGGATTATTGATGAGACGATGGAAATATTTTATGATTTGCCTGCAAATAAAGATACCATTGTTGTTAAAGTTGTTTTTCGTAAGAAATCATCGCCCAGGTTCAAATATTATCCCCGGTTTACTTCCGGCGCTTGCGGCGTTGGAATATTCTCGGGCGCTAATAGGAAAATAGTTTGGCATTATAAAAAAGAACCAGAGTATATTTTAACCGGATCAGGTTTCTATTTTGATATTTATGTTACAAAATTCGAAAATAATCACTTATAAAAACTTCAAGCAATGCCAACAAGAATTTGTGTCAGTTGTGGAAAAGAACACCGTATTGAAGGAGGAAAGATTTGCGAAAAAGGTCATTTTATTTGCCGTTACTGTGCTTCAGGGCATCAACATTGCCCCGTCTGTGGCAAGAAAATGTCCTAGGCCAATTGTGCAATATCAGTGAAGGTTTCACGCGAAGTGAAGCCCTCACTACCCTCTCCTGAATGGCAAAAAGACATTCATTTATGCCTCATTGCCATTCTGTAATGACTTGCAGCCAGAAAGGTATGGCTCGGAGTCAAAAAAGAAGGACTCATTGACATACTGGAATGACCAAATGCCATAAAATAATGGCTCGATGCCATTCGGGAATGACGAATTGCCTTAAAATAATGACCCAATGCCACAATGAAGTGGCTCGTAGTCGTAAAATAAGGGCACGGAGTCAAAACAGAGTGAGTAAAAGCCAATAAAATAGGACAAACAGACACTCATGAGTGGATGAATGACACTCTGAAACGACCAAATGCCACAGAACACATTGCTTCTTATCTGAAAATTTGGAAAACAAAATAATTCGCCAACCCTAAATAAAACTCAAAATGAAAAGAACACTACCCTTTATTGCAATTTGTTTGGTCCAATTCATCTTCGGCGCTA
>JBBRCQ010000111.1:0-7111 GCA_038204725.1 Bacteroidales bacterium
CGGCCTGTGCGTGCAGGATCAGGAAATCACTATCTATCCACAACCAGCAAACGACGAATTGTTTATTAGCTCATCATCACTTCCCGCTTTTGAATTAATTGAAATTTTTGACGTGAAGGGTATCTGTAAGTATTCCTTAAAAATTAAGGGGAATAATGGTAAAGTGACAATTAAACCAAAGCTTAGATCAGGAATTTATATCATTGCTATAAGTGGGGAAAAACAAACGGTTAGAAAGCAAATTTCTTTTCAATAATTCATTTGTTGATGTCAATAATCCAGACTTATTGAGGCATTTTCCATGCCGCTGCAACTCTTTTCCGACAACTCGATAGGTTTCTGAACTCAAAATTCGTTGGTGTTGGGAGCTCCACGATAAACCATTTTCCATAGATCAGTTGTAACCCAAACCGCGAGGTTCCTAGCTCCTTCGCAGCTGATTGTGTAAGAGCCCATTTCCTACTTGTTTTTATTAAAATTCACACCAAGAAACAGTTGTATTTGTCGGCTGTGGGTTTTGCCAAAACAAAAATTTTCCCGGTATTTTTCTTCCGTTCCTGCATAAAAATCTTCCAGTTGCTTTTTGTTTTCCGAAAAATTCAACAGTAAAAAGTGCATGAATTTTTTAAAAACTATCGTATGAAAACTTACACTTTAAGATCAGCCGCAAAGAATCAGGAAACTAACACAGTTTGGGATGCCTTCGTTGAATATCTGGAAACGGTTTATTTCGAGGGAGCTGCCGATGAACTTGACAAAGAATTGGTTGAGTTCGAATATGAATCCTATAAGAGTTGTTACGAAAAATAACCGGATCAGCTTGCATCAGGGATAAGGCAAAAGTCTTTTCCCTGATCACCGTTGCTTCTTAACTTCCTGAATCCATTAACCCAGAACACAGGCCTTGCCTACTCACAGGACTGACAAGAGAGAAAACCCAATCAGATAGCACATCCTTCGGATCAGCTATCTGATTATATATGGAATCAACACATCAGTTTTCTGCTAAATTTTATTTTTTCTCCTTTCATCCGAGCATAAAATTCAACATTCTTCCTGATAAGTTGATGAGCGTTTGATTTGCTTCGCACCAAGTAGGACTTTATCGGTTTTTCTGCCAAAATCAGGACTGATTGCATAAAGGAAGGACTGATCCTGACATTCCCTGTGGTGCGTATTGTGTGGCTCCGTGGTGGCTGCTATTTGGCAGAATAGAGCGTGCTAACTGGCAGAAAGGTAGCTGTTGTGTGGCTGCATAGTGGCAGCTATCTGACTGTGTGGCGCCTCATATATCCGCATTTTCTGCCTTTTTTTCTGCCTGAGAGCATAGGGCGAGCTCGGTTGATTCAACACAGAATCAAATCCATTTTCGGATTTGATTCTGTTGTTGCTTTATTTTCAGGTTTTTGGATAAAAATAATCCGGAAAAATTATTTTTAGTTTGGAGTGCTACAACTTTTTTCTTCATAGAAAAAAGTTGGCAAAAAAGAACTTGCGCCTGCCATCCAAAAATGGCAGAAAAATTCAGGGACCCGCTATGCGCCTAAATTTTTGAAGCGCTTTCTTTTCTTTGAATTTTGCCGAAGAGACATCAATGGAAATAATCAAAAGAATAACTATGCAACTTCTTATAAATGAGATTGAAAATAGTTCTGATTTGAACTATTTTCAATCTCATGAGTATAATTCTATTAAAAATTTCGAATATGCAGTTGTATCTTCAAGATAATATTTCTATTTTAATTTTATTATAATTGGAAATATAAAACTTTATTCATCAAAATGGTTTAGCTTTAACGCGGTTAAATGTAGTTGAATACTAAAGGCTTCCGCAAAAGATAAATTCAATAGCATATTACCTATAATGAGTCTATATATTGGCAATTCCTGAATTTTATTGTTTGCAAACAGAAAACAAATTGATAGTCAATCAGACAATTAATAGAGACTGTCGCTCTATATAGAAATATTTACAGATAATACTATAATGCCTATTTCACCTTTTATCACTATAATTTTCACTTTATGAAAAAAATTCTACTTATCATCTTTCTACTTGTTATCGTAACAGGAAGAGCAAATTCTCAATGTACTCCTCCCGCCAAACCTATAGGATTGAAGGCTACCGCTGTTTCTTCTTCTCAAATCAATCTGAGTTGGAACGCTGTCTCTGGTGCAATCGGTTATGATGTTTCATATTGTGATGGAACATATATCGGATATGTTACAGGTACGACATACAGCCACACAGGAAGGGTTGCCAGTACAAACTACTCTTATAAAGTTCAGGCACAAAAAAGTGCAACCTGTGTTTCAGGATTTACTACTTGTGCAAGTGCAACAACGCAAAGTAGTTGCACGCCTCCAGCTAAACCCACGGGCTTAACGGCTACCGCTGTTTCTTCTTCTCAAATCAATCTGAGCTGGAACGCTGTCTCTGGTGCTATCGGTTATGATATTTCATATTGTGATGGAACATATATCGGATATGTTACAGGTACGACATACAGCCACACAGGAAGGATTGCCAGTACAAATTACTCTTATATAGTACAGGCACAGAAAAGTGCAACCTGTGTTTCGGGATTTACTACTTGTGCAAGTGCAACAACGCAAACAATGGGCGCCCCAAGCGTATCTGCTCCGGCAAACGGATCGATCTATAATGTGAGTTCATCTTTAAGCTTAGCTTGGACAACTGTTCTCGATGCAACTTCTTACGATGTTGAATTTGATGTGGGACAAATTAATACTCTAATAACTAATGTACCAACTGCAAGTTTGAGCAAGGTACTTGATGTTGTTAGCGTTGGTTCTCATACCTGGCATGTTCGGGCTAAAAATGGAACAATTGTGGGGACTTGGTCTGTATTGAGAACCTATACAGTTACCAATACTCTTACTATTCCAACTTTATCTGCACCGACAACTGGATCGACCTATGATGTAGGATCAACATTAAAGTTAGTCTGGACCCCAGTTGCATGGGCCACCTCTTATGATGTTGAATTTGATACCGGAACAACTCATGTTTTCCAATCCAATGTTACAATTGCCAGCATCAGTTCAGTGCTTGATGCTATTAATATTGGTCCACACACTTGGCACGTCCGGGCTAAAAATGGAACAATTATTAGTGATTGGTCTGCATCCCGTACGTATACAGTCGTCACCAAACTCGACATTCCAACATTATTAATGCCTGCAGACAATATTGCACAATCTGCTGTTTCATATTTAACATTAAAATGGACGGAAGTTCCTGGTGCCACTGCTTATGATGTTGAATTTGATACCGGGCAAACTTCTGCTCATACATCCAATTATGTGACTGGAAGCACGACCATAATGCTTGATCTCAATAATGTTGGTTCGCACACTTGGCATGTTAGGGCTAAAAATGGGACAAATATTGGGGCTTGGTCTGTATCACGTTCATATACAAATTTCCTGACAGATAAAGTATCTGAATATTTGGTAATAGGAAAGTATAAAATCTATGGCGATAAAATAATTCAGCTTACCAATTCACAATATGAAATAGAAGGAAATGTGTCAATAAATGGAATTTTAAAAATTAATGGAAAGCTTAGCATAAACAAAGATGAATTATCCGTTAAAGGCAATGGCCGAATTTTTCTTGATAGAATACCTGTTGTTGGTTTTGTTGATATATACAACGGTAATTTTGCGTTGAATCTGGCTGATGGTATAGATTTTAGACAGTTTGACCCGGACAATATGGGAATTAAACTATGTAAATTGCCATTAACAATCGACAAGTTGGCTTTTATTGAGGAGGGAGTACAAATTTATGGCAAATTAAAGCTACCTGAATTATTCAATACAGTTGATGCAGAGATTACAACATTGGAAATAACGAGAAAATATGGATTAAGATTAGTTGGCACAATAGAAGTGAAAGACATTAAAATTCACAGTCTTCAACTCGATGAACTTGGACTTGATTTTAACTCCATCGAAGATTATTTTTCTGCCTCTGCTCATTTAACTACACCATTCTTTGGCATCGGAGCAAGTACTGAAATAAAAAGCGGAAAAATGAATTCTATCCATATCGATGTAGCGCCACCCAATCCGGTTGCATTAGGAACTACTGGACTTTCAATTTCTAAAATAAAAGGAGGCGTAGATAATATGATTGAGCCGCCTTTAATATTAACAATAAGTGTAGATCTTGTTCCAAGTGTACAAGGTGACTTCGAAATTGTAAAGCTAAGTGACTTGTCATTACGTTACAGCTGGGGCAAGGAATTTAATGGCTCAGGGAATGTACAAATATTTGATAAGGATATGGCAAATGTTTATTTAAACATTCAATCAAATAAGGTTGCCTTTGGTGGCGAGGTCTCATTGTACGATGTCCTTAAAGGTAAATTGGATGCCGCCATATCTAATGAAAACAATAAACTATTTGTAAACGGGCATCTTTATGCTTCATTAATTATTCCAGCACTCGAAGGATGGCCATTTGATAAATTAAATGGTTCAGTTGGTTTGCCCTATACGGTTGCTGAAACCGACAATTATCTGGCTAACAACATTATCGCCGGAAATACAAAAATCAAAAGCCATGAAATGCATTACAAAGCAGAATGGGTTAATAAAAAACTTGATGTTGATTTTGGAAAGGGATATGAAAACTGGAACCAGATTCTTTTTGGAAGCAAAAATCTATTAAAAACAAAGAGCCTATCTCTAAATCGTTTTGAAGGCAAGAGTTTATTACTTAATTCCAGTACATCACAAATAAATTTGAAGAAATCACGTTTAAATTATGAGCAAGTATTTAATTTACAACAGACTTCGCGTACTTTAGATGTGAGAGTTTATCAAGGCAATAATATGCCAGATTGCAGTATAAAAATGCCGGATGGCACTATAGTTACTAAATCCAATGTGAATAATAAAAATCAGTTTTATGTTGAAAATGCACCAGAGAAAAAAGTGTTTTTTCAATTTGATAATCCTCCATTGGGCAATTGGACAATCATTGCAAAAAACATGAATGAAAATATTTTTGTCGATATAATTGGAGCTGATTTAAACTCCTCACTAATGCTCGATTCAATTCAGCAGAAAGATTCAGAAATCATTATTCCTTATCGAGGCTTTTCAAAAAATACATCTTCTATATTATCTGTTTTTTACGATGACGATTTTGATGGTTTTAATGGTATAAAAATCGCGGATGTTACTATGTCAAATGAAAAAGGTGAAATTAGATGGAGTACATCAAAAATGCCTTATGGACGCTATTCAGTATATGGAATACTTGATGACAAAACAAATTCACCAATTAAAGTTTATTCACCAAATTCTATTTCTGTCAAAAATAGTAATCCTCCGCTTCCACCTTATAATCTTAAATACAATACTAAAAATGATTCATTAATCTTATCTTGGAATTACTATCCTGATCTATTAGTTAACTATAATGTTTACTACAATGAAAATGATAATTTTAGTAACACCACCAGATCGCTGAATGCATCATCCAATAATAATCTTGTACTTCCAGATTTAACATCTGGGAAAACCTATTATTTTAGAGTAACTGCAATTGATAAGGATAATATTGAAAGTAATTTTTCTGAATATATAAAGGTCATTTATAACAAAAAGACACAAAATAATCCACCATTTCTAAGTAAAATTTCCACTTCTGGTACTGCTTATGTTGATTCTATATATATTGACCAAGTATATGGAACTGATGTAGATGGCGATCCACTTACTTACTTTGTGAAATCTGCGCCGGAAAAGTTAAGCATGACAACGAATGGGATCATTTATTGGAAACCGAATAAGGGAGATGTCGGATTTCATACTTTTTATGCATTTGTAACTGACAATAAAAACGCTATTGATAGTATAAAGCTTAATATAACTGTTAATAACAATATTATTTTTCATCCGAAACTGGAATCAAATAAAAGTACTTATATAAGCAATTGTGACTTGCCGCTAATAAGCCTGTCTGATATTATGATAAAAAATAATCCTGATATAATGGATAGTGTAATGATTAGAATTAATTCTCACAATAAATATTATGAGGAAAAACTTTTCGAAGAGAGCGTTAAATCGCAAACCTTTAGAGGGAAAATAAATTTACTGAAAGCGAGACAGGTTCTTAGTTTAAATTCAAGCGATACATTAATAGTATCTTACAATAATTACAAATACAACACATCGGACTCAATCAAAATAGTTGTCAACAATCATTTTGATAAAAACACTATTGATTTAAGTGGTTCTTATTCAATTAATTCAGGAGAATCTCTAAAAGTTAGTGCGGCAGATGGATTTAACAAATATACATGGTTTAAAAACAATGAACCGGAAGTGTTGTCAACTAATAGAACTTATAATATTATATCCTCCGGAATTTACTTTATAAAAGTAGAAGATGATTTTGGTTGTTTTTCGTATTCAGATAAAATTACAGTGAATGTAAATAACACTGTTTTCAGTGAGATCATTTCAGTTAATGAATCTATTAAAATTTATCCAACCCCAACATCTGGTATGATCATAATAGAGGGGCTTCCAACAAATCAAAAGTCAAATTTGGCAGTTTATTCCGCAGATGGGAAATTAATAATGAAAAAATCGACCTCTAATTCAATTGAAGAATTAGACATCAGTAAACAAGTTCCAGGAATCTATCTTTTAGATATAAATAACCAATCGGTAAAAATCATAAAGAAATAATCTGAATAAAATAACTTTTACTGATTTCAGTAGTTGTGAAAACCCGAATCCTCTTTAGTTTTCGGGTTTTCTTTTTCAATCTTGTTAATTTCGATTATATTTCAATCATTTATTTTGATTAAATTATAATCATGTGCCGAAAATTTGATTTGATCAGCGACCTGGATAAAATTGAAGAACGTTTTCGTGTGAGACTTAATCCCCATATTCTGCCAATTTCAGGACCATTGGCTGTTACTGCTGAATCAAAAACCTATGTGATTACCTGCGAACATCCCCACGAGCTACAAGCAATGAAATTTGGGTTTACTCCATATTGGGCAAAGGAGCCGATGAACCTGATCAATGCCAGGGTTGAAGGTGATAAGAACCA
>JBBRCQ010000112.1:0-6892 GCA_038204725.1 Bacteroidales bacterium
ATCAAAAAAGCCGTTGAAGAAGGCAGCATCAGCGAAACCCGTTACCATAACTATTTGAATATCATCCATGGCAGAGAAATGGATGTGGAAAGCTGGGAATTGAAGTAGGAAGGGGAAAAGAAAAATAGTAAAATGACGTCTTTACTTCTAAAATCTAAAATCGTTAATCGTTGTTCGCAGATCAAAATAATATTTGCGATAAATGATTGAATTTAAAAGCACCGTCTTCCGTCTTCCGTCTTATTCATCTACCCGCCAATTCTCTTCAGCCCGGCTTTTGCCTTGGTATGCAAGCTGTTTTTATATTCTTCCGGATTTATGTATAAGCATCGTTTATAATACAATCGGGCTGTATTGATCTCTTTATGAATTTCATATATCAAACCCAATTGTAAAGCTGCATTACTGGCAAAATACCAGGGTGCTTTGCTGCCCATTTGAACTGTTTTTTCATAATAAGGGATGGCAGCATCTGTATTGTCCCAATCATGGTAAATCCTTGCCATTCTGTAAAGAAATTCAATAGAATCTTTTGTGGTTTTCAGTTGTAAAATTTGTTTGCTTCCATCGAGTATTTTTACAGCCTGCTGGTAGTAACCACCATCGCACAATAATCTTGCTTTCAATAGTTGTAGGTTGGGTGCATCTTTTTTCTTTGCTTCGTATCCTGCTTGTTTATCGGTTTCTGAAAGGGATGCGCCAAATTTTGTAGCATTTCTCATGTTTTCAGCATACTTTGCTGCATCATTGTTCAGTAGATAATACCAGGCAATGTGCTGATAGGAAGCTTTTATATAATGTGTTCCTTTGTGATTGAGGTTGTAATTTAAAAAATAACGAACGGCGTCTTTATCTAAACGGTTCAATTTAACTTTCCCTGTTAAGTAGTCAATAAAACCAAAATAGGAATATCCTTTCCCACGCGGAAAGTTCTCAAGTGTTTCTATGGCTTCATCATTGTTGCCAAAAAACATTTCATAACGGGCTTTGGCATACAATAAGGTGGCGTTGGTTTTAAATTCAGCCATAATTATCGGATGGGTGAAGTATTTTTTTAAAAAAATTGCTTTTTGTTTATCCCCTTGCAGATTAATTTCAACAAATGTCAATAAAAATAATGCTTCTGATTTTAAATACTCATAATTTTTGTCAGTTAATGTTTTATCTGTCAGTTGTATTAATTCTGATATACCTTGTTCGAAACTACCGTCAAAAGCAAGTGTTTTGATAATTCCTTTGTAGTTATCAGGAACAGCATCTACCAAAGCTCGCATTATTCCCAATAATTTAAGGTTGGGCGTAAAGCCTGGAAATGCAACCTGGTTTTTTTCGAGCAATTCATAAGATTTTTTTATTTCCATGCCAGCCTTGATGCCATCTAACATATTGCTGAGGTCTTTCATGAAAATCATCCTTGCCACGGCCCATTGAAAATAGACATCTGCCAGACAATAATTATAATAAGGTGAAGTTGCATCATCGCTTTCTATACGATCAATCAGCTGAGACCTTTTGTTTAATAAGCGATCAAAAGCGGATTTGTCCTGACTGATGAGTATTGAAATGAAGTCCTTATAATTTTCAAGGTAAACAGGAATGATGTTGGATGGATTGCCACGTTTTTCTCCATCTATGATTTGTTGCGCTTCTGCAAGCTGCAGATTCATGATGAGTTGATGTGCTCTGCGGCAATTGACTGTAAAATCGAAATAGGCAAAACTGGTTTTGGTAATTATCAATAAAAACAGTACAATAAAGAGGGTTTTTTTATGCATCATCGGAAATTGTAACAATAAGATACAAAACTACTAAATTTTCAGAAAACAGGTGGACAGAAAACAAAAAAGGTGAAAATATTGAATACTTTCACCTTTAAGAATTTAATATTGTGATTATCGTTTTACAACTTCATCAATAGCTGTGTCCACTAAAATTCTGCCACAATATTCGCAAACAATGATTTTTTTGTGCATACGAATATCTAATTGACGTTGAGGTGGAATTTTGTTGAAACAACCGCCGCAAGCATCTCTTTCAACCATAACAACTGCCAGGCCATTACGGGCATTTTCGCGAATACGTTGATAAGCAGTCAATAATCTTTCTTCAATTAATTTTTGATTATCTTTTGATTTTTGAATCAATTCGCTTTCTTCTTTCTCAGTTTCAGCTATAATGTCATCTAATTCAGCTTTTTTGATCTCTAATTCGTTTTTACGATCCAGCAGTTTTTTCTGAGCGATATCAACTTCTTCTTTTTTAGCATCCAATGCAAAAGTGAATTCTTTAATTCTTTTTTCACTCAATGTGATATCAAGATTTTGAAATTCAATTTCTTTGGTTAAAGAATCGTATTCACGATTGTTTCTTACGTTATTTTGTTGTTCTTCATAACGTTTGATAAGCATTTGGCAATCAGAAATGGCAGATGATTTTTCGCTGATTGAAGTTTCTAATACATTGATTTCCTGAACAAAGTTATCGATACGTGTTTCCAAACCAGCTACTTCGTCTTCCAGATCTTGTACTTCCAGTGGAAGTTCTCCGCGAATGATTCTTATTTTGTCAACTTGAGAATCAACTTGTTGTAAAGTATAAAGTGCAATTAATTTAGTTTCAACACTTACATCGGCTTCTTTGACAACAGTTTCTGTCTTATTGGTCTCAACCACTGCATTTTCTGCTGTTGATTGGGTATTGGTTTCTTTTGTTTCGCCTTTGGTTGTCTTTGCCATATTATATTGGATTTGTATTTATTACAGGTAATGAATTGGATTGGTATTCTTTTCTGAAATTAAAACTGCAAAATTAGGTAATTTTTTTGTAATAATTGAATATAATAATTCTTTTGTAAATTGTTCACTTTCATAATGCCCGATATCAGCGATAATTATTTTATTTTCTGCTTCAAAAAAATCATGGTATTTTACGTCAGCTGTTATAAAAATATCAGCATTGGCAGCAATTGCATCATTTATTAAAAAACTTCCGGATCCTCCACACAAAGCTACTTTTTTGATAGTTTTGGCAGTTAAAGCTGTATGTCTTATACAACCCGAACCCGTTATTTCTTTGATTGTTTGCAAAAAACTTTTTGAATCGGTTTCGTCAATTTCACCCATCATACCGCTTCCCAATGAATGGGCTTTGTTTTCAAGGGTGTAAATGTCATAAGCTACTTCTTCATAAGGATGATGTAAAAAAAGTGCTTTTAAGATTTTGCTTTCAAGATGGCTGTAAAAAATTGTTTCAATTCTAATTTCATTTTCAGTATGGACTTGATTGATCGCACCTACATATGGTTGGGCATCTTCAGAAGCCCTGAAACTTCCTTCGCCGATTGTATTAAAACTGCAATAATCATAATTGCCAATATGTCCGGCTCCTGCTTCAAAAAGTGCATTTCGAACTGTTTCTGCATGATCAACCGGGCAAAATGTTACTATTTTGCGCAACATCGCCATTTTAGGTTGGAGGATATGAATGTTTTTCAACTGCAGCTTATTAGCCAGCATTGCGTTTACACCCTGGGAAACATTGTCTAAATTGGTATGTGCAGCATATATTGCAATATTATGCTGAATAGCTTTTACAATGATCCTTTCCGTTGAATTTTTACCATTAATTTTTTTAAAGCTTTTGAAAATAATAGGATGATGCGAAAGAATAAGTTGGCAATGTTTTTCAATTGCTTCATCCAATACTTCTTCGGTAACATCAATGCAAATGATAGCTTTTTCAATTTCCTGATCATGGTTGCCAATGATCAACCCTGCATTATCGTAGGTTTCCTGGAATGATAAAGGAGCAACACTTTCAATTACATCGGTAATGGTTTTTAACAGCATATTGCGTCTGGTTTTTATTTGAGGCTGTAAAGTTATACAAACAAAAACTGATTTTGCAAAAAAACAGCATGATTTCCTCAAATTAAGCGAAAGCATGTTGGATTGAGAATTTATAAATTCCTATTTTTTATGTAATTTCGCACTGTAAAAATAGTGAACAGTGAATAGTGAATAGTGAATAGTGAATAGTGAATAGTGAACAGTGAATAGTGAAGAGTGAAGAGAGTGAAGAGAGTGAAGAGAGTGAAGAGAGTGAAGAGAGTGAAGAGAGTGAAGAGAGTGAAGAGAGTGAAGAGAGTGAAGAGTAAAAAAGTATCATTAAACCTAATAGCTTGGTAGCTCAAAAACGAAATAACCCAAAAACGAAATAACCCTTTAAAACAATGGATATAAATACAATACTTGCCACATTGCAACAAAACCTGCTGGATACCAGTTATGTTGAAATTATTGCTGTATTTTTCGGTTTACTGAGTGTTTGGTATGCCCGTAACGAAAATATATGGGTTTTCCCTACAGGTTTGATTAATGTTGGATTATATGTTTATATTTTCTATGGTTCAAAGTTGTATGCCAATATGGGGATTAACTTTTATTTTGTGATCATGAGTATTTACGGTTGGTACAATTGGGCAAGAGTGGATGATAATAAAAAGCATATTATGATTACCCGATGCACCCGGAATGAATATCTGCAAAACACCGGTTTGTTTACCATTTCCTTTATAGCATTGTATTTCCTGCTTAAAAATAATACGGACAGTGTTTTTCCGATTGGGGATTCATTAACATCTGCGCTTTATATTGTAGGGATGTGGTTGCAAACCCGCAAAAAAATTGAAAACTGGACATTCTGGATAGTAGCTGATTTTCTTGCAATTCCTTTGTGTCTATACTCAGGTTTGATTTTTTCAGCATTTCAGTTTGCAGTATTTTTAATCATCGCTATTTCGGGATACATTGAATGGAAGAAGAAGTTAATTGCGAATTACGAATTAAAAATTACGAATTAAGAAATCAATTACGATTCTTTGTGCTTCAGTCTTCGGACTTCGGACTTAATAACCAATAACCATCAACCAATGATTAAACGTATCGCCATTACAGGACCGGAATCTACTGGTAAAAGTCAGCTTGCTGAAGGATTAGCCTTGCATTACCAAACTCTTTGGGTAGCTGAATATGCTCGGGAATATCTCGAAAAATTAAACCGTGCATACAATTACGATGATATTTTACAAATAGCAAAAGAACAGTTGAAAAGAGAAAATGCCGCTGCCGAAAAAGCCAATCACTTTTTGTTTTGTGATACCGATGTTACAGTAACTAAAATCTGGTGCGAATTCAAGTACAAGCACTGCCACGATTGGATCAACGAAACTTTTTTGCAACACAAATATGATTTGTACCTGCTGTGTGACACCGATATCCCCTGGGCTTTTGATCCTCAACGCGAAAATCCAAACGAGAGAGAAGAACTGTTTCAACTGTATCAGCAAATATTAAAGGCTGCGAAATTTCCTTTTGCAATTGTGAGCGGAATAGGGGCGTTGAGATTAGAAAATGCAATCAAAATTGTAAATAATAGGTTATAAAATAAACTTATTTAAGTAAATTTATCTTCAGGTATTGCTGGCTTTTTGAATGCTTTTAGCATTTTTTGTTTTATACTGCTTACAAACATTGTTTTTTTTAAGAAATGGTTTGTATTTTCTTCAATTTAATATGTATCTTTGTTTTTTGTTAACAATTGCAACTTTTTATAATATTAAGCATCTTAAATTAAAAGTATTTTATTTTTAGTAAACTTAAAAACATAAAATGAAAAAAATTTACGCTTTACTTGTCGTATCTGTTTTGTTATCGTGTATGCATATATCTAATGCTCAATCAACAGCAACGATCGATACTGTCTTTTTGGAAAATTTATCAAATGATACTATTGAAATATGTCAGGGTGATTCAGTTCATCTCATTAGTAGTATGCAGTATTTGAGTATAAATTATGTAAACAGTAATTTTAATAATTCAAGTTTGGATAGTGGTTGGAATAGCAATGTGACAGCTATATGGAATAATCCTTGTATGCCAACAACATTTCCTGCAAGTGGAATCGTATGTTGGTTCGGAACTAATGCTTATCCGCGGGAACTAATTAGCAATAGCTTCAATCTTAAGTTGGGGGGGTGTTTCATTGAATGGGATATGAAATACGGAGCCAATCAAAATTCTTTGAATTGTGAATCACCTGATTTGCCAACTGAAGGTGTTCATTTAATGTATTCAATAAACAACGGAACCACATGGACTCAGTTTGCAGGGATTGATCAGGCGCCAACAGGTTTATATGGCAATACAAATTATATCAACGGGACTGGTGGCTATTGGACTCCGGTAAGTGGGAATCTGGCAACCGGACCTTATTATACATGGAATCACTATAAGACTTTATTTCCTGTTGCTTCATTTTCTTTAAATACTAAAATCAGATGGTTTCAGGATTTAACAAGTGGAAATAATTTTGACCATTGGGGAATAGACAATGTGGTTATTGGTTGTCACAATACCAGCTTGCCTTTTTTATGGAATAATGGGAGTTCAACCATTACTGTTTCTCCATCTATTTCACAATGGTATGTGGCCAGTAAACTGGATACTACCCAAAATCCAAATGTTTTAATTTATGATTCTGTATTTATAGTAGTAAATCAAATACCACCGACTCCAATAATTTCCATATCCGGTGACAGTTTATATTCTTCTTCTGCATACGGAAACCAATGGTATCTGAATGGAAATCCAATTATAGCTGCCGTAAATAATTATTATATTGCTATTGCGAACGGTAATTATCAGGTTGTTTTAAACAATGCTTTCGAATGTCCTTCAGATACTTCCAATACAATTGTAATCAACAGTCTTGGGGTGAACGAAATTGCAACAAAGGATGAATTTATACTACGACCAAATCCTGCTGAAGATTTCTTCAGTATTCAATCCAAAGAAAAAATATCTCAGCTTGAGATATATGACATCAGTGGAAA
>JBBRCQ010000113.1:0-6735 GCA_038204725.1 Bacteroidales bacterium
CTTTACGATGTAGCATGGTTTTGTTGTTTTGGATTCGCCCTTAAATTACTAATATTTAAGGTCTTAACAAAATTTCCATGCTACTTTATTTTTCCTAAATACAACTTTTACAGCACTTTAACCAAGTGCGAAACATTAGTACATAGTAGCCGATTCTACTACCGTTACAGTTCAGGCGCAAGACTCAAAAACATTTATCGCTCCAAAACCAATAGATGCGAATCAAGTGGGAAGGGGTTACGAAATGATGAAGAACACGGATGAGTATAAAAAGATGAGCCCCGAAGAAAAAAAGGAATTAGAAGAATCAATGAAGCAAACACCCGAGATAGTAAAAGTTCTTAATAGTAACCGAACAGAAAGCAACACGATGACCATTCAGGGAATAAAAGCGGGTACCTACACATCGGCCAATGGATCTTACAGCATCATAATAAAAGGAAAAAATTATGGGAAATTTGCAGGTAAGCCCATTTTAAATATTTCAGAGGATGAAGCAAATGTGTACATAGTAGCTACGGATGATAAGGGCAAATCCTATTTTATTGCCAACGATAAAAGAATACCACTTGCCTCAAACGATGCCTCCTATATGGGGCATTCGGGCAATTTAATCATAAGCCCGGATGGGAAAAAAGCGGTCTTTATAGAATTGAAAACCCTGACAGAGAAGGAATTTGAGGACCGTAGTAAATTATTAGAAAGCGGCGGCAAGTTTAAGAATACTTATATATTGACCAAAAGTGATGGAAAATCTTTTCAAATAGTGAGGACGGATGGTGGCGATAAATATAGGCTAACAAACAGCGGAGCACTTGTGTATGTTGACATAGAAACCCGCGTGGTATTCAGTGACGGCAAACCAATAGGAAAATTCACCGGCGAAGCGTATGGCGGTATAATCGCCGATGGACTAATAGTTGGCAGCACCCCTTCTAAAATTTGTTATTATATGGACGATGGTAGTCTCACCTATTTGGATGGATCCCAAAAAAAGATGGGCATTATATTTCCACAGGTAATTACGGATAATGGTAAAACTTATCTTGCCTGGTTCAGGAAATGTAAGAATGATATTTACATCGGCAAATTTGAATTTTAAATATAAACAAATACTGCTAAATGAATGATTATGAAACCCATACTGATACTGTTAGCAATTTTGTTTGTATCTTTTACAATACCTGTAACCGATAATTATAAACAAGCGTTTGGCAGCGACTATACCTGGGCGGTAAACTGGCTACAGCAAAATAAAGACGGTATTCAAAAAAATGCTGACCAGTTTAACATTCCGTTCAAAGAACTAAAAGCAATTGTTTTTCCGGAATTGATACGCTACAATACGGTATTTGATGCCATAGAAATAAATTCACTGAAATATTTATACGTAAGTGAAGGGAAGGATTATGCAGATTTTTCCGTGGGCTATTTTCAAATGAAACCTTCTTTTGCCGAAATGGTGGAGCAGGACCTGGCAGGGTTAAAAGACACGTTTTTTATTTCCCGATCAAAAATAAGCGGGTTTTACAACCTGGCTGATAACGAGCCCAACCGCAAGGCAAGAATAGCAAGGATAACCAGCATCGAAATGCAGGTCCAGTACCTGTGTGCATTTTATAAAATTTGCGAACAAAAATTTGCGAACAAAAAATTTTCCAGCACCGCAGAAAAAGTGAGATTCTTTTCCAACAGCTACAATGCAGGCTACCGTAGGACCTATGAAAACCTGCAATCATTTCAGAAAAAAAAATATTATCATACCGGCAAACTATTTACCTCTCAGCGTTATAATTATGCAGATATCAGCGGTTATTATTTTATAAATGAATAAGACTTCAGCCTGCAGTCAGGCAGGAACAATGGGGTTGAACGTTGGAAGTCCTGATTTTTCCACAGATTTAAAATTTAAAAATATTATATGAAAATAATACTTTCTCTTTCAATCGCTCTTGCAATTTCATTAAGTGTTTTTTCGCAATGCACCGTCGAGATTGCTGCTAAGCTTCCATACTCCTGTGTGCAAACCAACTCCTATAAATACATTGGCACTAAGGAAAAAGAGAATAAAGCCAACACTGAAGTGATGTACAGTAAAATGGTAAAAATATATGAACTCTTTGATTCGACTTTTAATCAGAACACAGGAATGGTGGGCAAGTGGAGGGCACAGGTTGATAATATAAGTAATGAGGGTCTGGTAAAAGGTGTAATAGAAATAGGTTCGCAACCCATAACCTGCAAGGACAATGGAGAGTTTATTAAAAGCACCGGCAATCCTACTGTTAATATTTATGTGTACATCAATGGTTTTGTACCCAACCTGGTTAAGGATAAAAAAAAGCAGCCGGATTTTATTTTGGATAAGGATAAAACCGATAGTCTGAACGGGCAAACTGTTTACTATATTACGAAAGAACAGGAGCCAGAAATGTTCAATTGCTTTCCTTTATATTTTTACAATTGGGATAGCTGGAAACACGCATCCGTAATTATTACAAAAGATACTGTGCCTTTATTTAAGGCAGTAAGCATTGGTGATTTTTTAGGCCTGTTTAAACAATGGACAAGCAGCTATAATGCCGGAAAGCGACCAGACCGCTATACAGCTTCTCCTTTAACAATAGATAACTTTAAAGCAGGCTGTACCAAAGAATTTTTAAATAAACCTATGATTTATATTGGAGATGATAGAGAGCAAGCATCTTATTTAATAAAAACAAATTATACCAACGATGTTACAAAGGGAAAACAATGGGTAACCATTAACCCTGAGTATATAAATAAAAACATCCCCGAAACATCAATACAATTTATATCCATACAATTTGAAGGCAATACAAAGGATGCAGATCCTTTAACTGTAAAAATGCTCAAGGATTTTAGAACAAATTTTGATTTTGAAAAACTGCAAGCAATGCTTGAAAAATAAACTCAACAACTTTACCACATGAAAAAAGTCATTTTACTGCTCTATATTATATTGATAACTTCTATTTCAAAGCCGCGCCCCAATTTATGTGTATCGAAATAACAGTACAAACAAATGATGCGTTTACAAAATAGGCCTTTAGAAATTTTGAGGAGGCTTTAGATTTTAAAAAATTAGAATCCCTGCTGGCAAAATAATTCCCATCGTAACAGTGAGCGTGGTAAGCATAAGCCATCAAAAAGTTATTACTACAAGTTTCCGTGAAAAAGAACGTAGGCGCAACTACTATCTCATTCCAAAGCCTTCCGTTTTCCGCCGCAGCAATAAAACTGCAACAAATGAATAAAAGGATGCAACAAATGGACTAACACATGCAGATATTTGAATGTAACTTTGTTAAACCAATTAATACTTACTAATATGGGTCAGCAAAATAAAAACAAGGAATTCATTATCCGTTATTTTAATGCAATCAGCGGAGTAGTCAAAACAAGGAAACTGCTGAAAGAATTTACTACGAACGAAGAGCTTACGAATCATATTGCCTTTTTCTACACCGTATTTCCGAAGTACGAAATGTTTGCTGATGAAATAACTACAGAAGATAACAACGAAATGGTTCGATCAAATTGTAAAGGTTGCTATAAAGGTAGCCGTAAACTTCACGCTATATTTTTTTGGTACTCTAACCGATGCACTTGTAATAATGGTTGTTGGTGTTAGAGGGTAATTAGAAATTAATTTACAAAATAAAAATAATCACAATTTAAAAAAAACATGTTATGCCTACACGATTAAGAGTTCTATCCTGGAATATTGCAGAAGGAAATCTAACTTCCAAATATAACGATCCGCCAAATGCAAAATTAAATGACCTTTCTTACCAGATAAATTTAAAATTACCTGATATAGTTCTTCTCAATGAAGTGCTGAATTGGGATCGTCTTGGAGGATTTATTGGTCAGAACGTCAATCAAACCGAGTGGCTTGCTCATCATTGTGGTATGCCCTATTATTTTGATCTTGAAGTAAATACGTTAGGACTTTCAGCGCATAAAGCAGTATCCATTTTATCAAAATATCCTTTGCAAAATAGAATCGCACATCCGGTTCCAAAAATCAATGGGCAAGCTGAATATGATTTTGGAACAATAGAGGCCACCGTTACAGTTGAAGGAGTGGACATTCATCTTTTTTCTACCCGCTTTTGCCCTATAACAACTTCAGTTGATGGAGCTAAAAACATCAAGGGGCATGAAGATATAACCAGAATAATTCAGAGCCTAAATTTGAATGTTCCTATTATTTTTGGTGGAGATTTTAACACTGACAGAAACAGTGGATACTTTGTAGATTTTATAACTAATAGCGGCCTAACAACAGCTATTAGCGCAGGTGTTGATAATATCTTTTACAAAGGCGAATTTGAGGTAAGTGAATCAGAAGTAAATACCAGCGTTTTTGATGTGGTATCGGATCATGACTATCTTTTTACCGAATTTATTTTTAACCCTCTAACGACAACCCGGCGACTGTCATTTAATCCAGCAATTCATGGATGGCATTTTTCTAATAAGATAACCAGTGATATTGCTGGCCCTATCAGAACCTACGGCCTATGTGGGGGAATGGCTTTATCCGCTTTCAATTATTTCAGACACAATATTCCAATTCCTTCCTTACACGAGGAAACCTTACCTGAATTTGCATTTGCTGATATACCTTCTTCTGGAAGGATGATAAATGTCCCTGTTTTTAATCCTGGCTTTCCACATCCAGTATTTGATTTTATTTATCATAGCCAAATGGCCACATTTGAAAGTGGCAATATCCAAAAACAACTCGTTCTGCCTGCAAATGATACTAATCAAGAACATTACAGATCATCTGTCCAGGTTGAGTTCCCTTTAATAAAAAATGCAATTGATAATGGCAGATATGTTATCTTAGGATTGCGTTCGCCTACTCCCGGCGATCTATTAAGTGGTCATCAAACATTGGTTTATGGATATGATGATCACAACCATACTTTATTTATGTATGATAGTAATCATCCAGATAAGGAAGTTATAGTAACAGGTAATGGAACTTCTCTTGCGTTCTCATCAACTGGTGAAAACTGCACACAATATAAATCTTACTATTTGCAGATGGTACTTGATCCAGCATTTCAAAGCACATTTACAACGTACGATATTCTACGAAATCAAAGGGATAACTTTTCTGTGAGACCAACTTATAATGACCAGGTCGGTGCAACCACACTAAACTTTACAGGTCCCGGAACCTATTCCATTCAATCCAACAAAACGGGGAGATTCTTGGATATTCAATCAATTTCTTTAGCTGACGGAGCTCATCTTCAACAATGGGATTTTACGAATGGAGCCAACCAGAAGTTTAGGATACAAAGGGCACGTAGAGGTAGAGGAACACAATTTAAAATAATTGCAACACATAGCGGTAAATGTTTAGATGTTCCGAATGCTTCCACAGCAAATAGTGTTCAACTAATACAATGGAAATATTCAGGCGATGACAACCAACTATTTAATATCATACATGTTAAAGACAATTATTATAAAATAGTATCGGTTCACAGTCAGAAGGTTTTAGATGTTTACAATAATGATTCCAGCAATGGAGCTAAAATAATTCAATATGATTTTAGCGGAGATGCCAATCAAATATGGATATTTCATAAAATTTAAAAAGGTAGCACATTTGATTTTTGGTTTAGGTAAACGGGCGCATAAATTTATTTGGAGTAAATATTACTAATGGAATAGCAAAAGAAAACTCAGATGAAAAAACATATGAAATAACAGCCGCATCAAAAGCTGCTTACCTCAATGCTTTAGCCGATATCAATTGTGAGTTTATATCTTCTGTGTCCGGTGAGTGTGGATCACCAAATCCCAAAGCAACCGGGGAAATATAATTGAGCGATTTTGATGAAATTACCTGCATAGTCTAAGACAAGTTTAGTATCACAATAGGGATTTGTAAAATTGAAATATCATATACAAAAGTAAGCATAGAAGGTGGAGAGAGGCTACAACTTTCTTAGGAATCAGATTTACGTAGTGGAAATGATAAATTTGGAATCGGATGGGGATGGCAATGGCACACACCACCAGGCAGTCCGCTTAGTGGCTAACTTTCTGCTAAAGTAATGGGTATTTATCAATTTGATAGTAATGGAAATTATACAGGTGGCGGAATTAGATTAAATGCAGCAGGACAGGCTAATGCTGGGAATTTAAGTACAGAAGTTGCACTCCACCACTTGTTTTTTTAATACGGATTTTGCAAGTCCGGGTTTGAACGTTGGGGGTCTTGATGTTTCCGCAGGTGCAAAATTTTAAAATATTTAGCCTGATATATTCATAAACTTTCGACCCTTACTCATTTATTGATTTTTTGGTTTAATACCCCGACCCTCTGGGTCGGAAGCAAATAAAAAAGTCCTTTTGATACCTCGAGGCTCTGCCTCGGGGTCATTCATTGTCTTTGCGATAAAAACTAAAAAAGAAGGATTTAACCGTAAAGACGCTAAGGTATTGAAAAAGAATGCAAACGAAATGGTTATAAATTTCACAGGTTAAAAGATCTATTCCAGCTTTGATGCTTTATATTGCTTTTGCCCTGCGATCTCATTACAACGCCTCCGTTTTTCGCCGCAACTCTAAAACCGCCTCGAGTTCAATAATTTAACTGTAACAAATGAATAAAAGAATGCAATAAAAGAGATAACACTCTTTAATTACAGAACATACCTTTGATAAAACATTAAATCTTAA
>JBBRCQ010000114.1:0-6494 GCA_038204725.1 Bacteroidales bacterium
TAAAATTTGAATTAAATTAAAATATTAGTTTAAAAATTTAATTTCAAGAAAACTATCTTATCGAAACTTTCACATTATAAGGTCTCAATTAAGAGAAAAAGAAAATTTCAAAATACGACATTATATTGTTTATATTACTTACTATAATAATTTATAAAAAGAAAGAACGTATTAATCTTAATTTAAGACGATATTTTAAACTATAATCTAATTAATTAAAAAGAGATATATGTTTGTCAATGAGGATATTCATCTATTATAATTATTTTATCATCAATATCCTTATTGTTTTTCAATTGATCTTTGTAGATTATTTTAATTAATTGATAATGAGCTTGTAGTCTTTGAATGGGTGTGAGAGAAAGCCAATAATCATAGTTATCTTCTTCTTGCTCTTGTAAACTGGAAATAATCATCTTTTTTTTATGAGATGTATTTTTATAATTAACTAAAGGCTCGTTCAAGCTGGTTTTTTTATGCTCCTTTTTGTTTTTTTTTTGAGTCATAAGGCAAATAATTATAGCTTAAGCAAAACACAAAGATAGTTAATAATTTTCCATTATTTAAACAACATTTACTTCCATTTCCAATTCTACCCCAAACAGACCCCTAACGGCTTGTTGAACTGCTTTTGCCAGTGCAATGATCTCATTTCCGGTAGCATCGCCTTTGTTAATCAATACCAATGCCTGTTTGTGATGCACAGCTGCATTTCCCAACGATTTACCTTTCCATCCGCTTTTTTCAATCAACCAGCCGGCTGCTAATTTGTAATCGTCTCCCGAAGGAAATGCTCTTATCTTAGGATATTGAAGTACTAATTCATTGTATTTTTCTTTACTAACCACAGGGTTTTTAAAGAAACTACCTGCATTACCCGTATATGCTGGATCAGGTAATTTACGACGACGAATATTTTTGATGGCATTGCTGATGTTTTCAAGACTGGGAACCACAAACATGTTATCTAATTCTTTCTGTATATCACCATAATGGGTAATCAATATAGGCTTTTTAGAAAATTTAAAAGTTACCGATACAATAATGTATTTGTTTTTAGCTTCTTGTTTGAAAATACTGTTGCGGTAACCAAATTTACATTCTTCATTGTTCATATTGATGATTTCACCATCAGCAATGCGAATCACTTCAACATTTTCAATGCAATCTTTTACTTCAGCACCATAAGCCCCAATGTTCTGAACCGGTGCAGTGCCTACAATTCCCGGTATTAAAGCCAGGTTTTCAATTCCACTCCAATTGTTCAACACGCAATAGTCCACAAACGATTCCCATACTTCGCCTGCCTGTACTTTCAGAAAAACATGATCAGCATCTACTGCAATGATTTCTTTTCCTTTGTTGTTTATTTTTAAAACAATACCATCAAAATCTTTGGTAAACAATATATTACTGCCACCACCCAACAATAAAAATGGGTTTTCTTTAAAAAGAGATGATTGGATCATTTCCTGAATTTCTTCTATTGAATTTAATTCGGTAAAATATTTTGCGATTGCTTGAATGCCAAATGTATTCAGCTTTTTTAATAAATGATTTTCTTTAATTTGCATAGATTCTAATTATTCGTCAAAGTTAAGAATAATTATCGGTAAAAAAATTGAAAGAAATCCTATTTTCTCATTGAATGTTGTTGATATTTCATTAAATTTGTGTCATCATTTAAATTGAATAAAAAAAAAGTAAATATGAAAAACTTCGAATTTTACAATCCGGTAAAAATATTATTTGGCAAAGACCAATTAAAGAAACTTCCAATGCATATTGCTGCAGGACAAAAGATTATGTTAATTTATGGGGGTGGAAGTATTAAAAAAAATGGTATTTACAATCAGGTGATGGTTGCATTGAAAGACTATCAGGTAATTGAGTTTAGTGGAATTGAACCCAATCCTCATTACGAAACAGCCATGAAAGCCGTTGAAATGGTCAGAAATGAAAAAGTTGATTTTTTGCTGGCAGTTGGAGGTGGTTCGGTTATTGATGCTACTAAGTTTATTGCTGCAGCAGCGCTTTACACAGCCGGTGATCCCTGGGATATATTGGCTAAAAATGCAGTAGTTAAAGCTTCATTGCCATTTGGTACTGTATTAACCTTACCTGCAACAGGTTCTGAAATGAACATGGGCTCAGTTATTACAAGAAAATCGACCCATGAAAAATTTTCATTTCTAACACCTTCTTCTTTCCCCAAATTTTCGGTTTTGATGCCGGAAGCAGCGGCTTCATTGCCACAACGACAAGTTGCAAACGGTATTGTGGATGCTTATGTGCATGTAATTGAACAATATCTAACTTATCCTGCAAATGCACCTTTACAGGATCGTTTTGCTGAATCTATATTATTGACACTGATAGAAGAAGGACCCAAAGTGTATGCTAATCCTGCTGATTACGATGCTATGGCGAATCTGATGTGGTGTGCTACCATGGCTTTGAATGGAGTTATTTCTTGCGGAGTGCCTACCGATTGGTCTGTTCACATGATTGGACACGAATTAACCGCTTACCATGATATAGATCATGCCAGAACATTGGCCATCGTTTTACCAGGCATCTGGAAAGCATTGAAAAACGAAAAGAAAGACAAGCTTTTACAATATGCTCAAAGGGTTTGGAATATCAATGATGGAACTGAAGATCAGAAAATAGATCAAGCTATTCAGAAAACCATTGATTTCTTTGAATCAATTGGAATACCTGTGAATTTAAGCAAATACAATTTAGACCAGCAGGCTATAAATGGAGTGGTAAAGCGTTTCGATGATAGGAAATGGAAAGCAATCGGCGACAGACAATTGGTTACGCTGGATGTGGTGAGGAAAGCACTTGAATTTCAATTATAAAAGAAAAGAATATAAACCTTTTATTCTTCTTTTTTTCCTAAATAGATAGACAGGCCAAGTTCTAAACCTAAAGAATTCGTTGTATAACTGTTGAATAACGTACGTGAATAAATTGCTCCAATATCAAACGAAACATGTTGGTTGAAAAAAACGGAAGTGCCGACTTTACCTGAAAAGAAAGTGCCTTCTTTGTTATTTATTTCTGCATATCCTCCTTCCAACTGTAGGAAGAATTTAGTGTTGGTATTATCACTTGGGAAATACAACCCTTAAAAAAGGAGCAATTTGATAAACGGTAGTTTCAGAACCGTAATTATAAGAAGTATTAGACATCTTTGATTGGCTAAATGAAAAAGAAGCACCCAAAACAACATTATTTTTGATAAATAAGCCTGAAGTAAGATAAATATTAATGTTGGTAGTCTCATTGTCAGTGCTTTCGGTTTTAATGAAGTACAATGAGGCATTGGTGGATCCTGATAAGAATATTTTATTTTTTTCGGTTTGAGCAAAAATATTTACTGAAAGTAAAACTAAAGTGAGTAATAATAACTTTTTGATTTTGTTAACAAATTTATATTTCTGCAAATGTAATAATTTTATTTAAAGTCATCAATTAATCTGTTATTTTGATGTGTGATTTGTTATTTTTGTACAATAGAAATTTAATAAACACAATTTATGATGCTCTTAAATATATTTAATTCCGGCTCTGACTTTTTTACATGGGTAGGATTGCCATTATTGATCTTTTTAGCCCGGATTTCTGATCAAAGTATCGGAACATTGCGGTTGATTTTTGTTTCGAAGGGATTTCGGAAAATAGCCCCGCTTCTTGGTTTTTTTGAGTCGTTGATATGGTTGCTTGCCATTCGTGAAATACTCAATCACCTTGACAATTATATGTGTTTTATTGCTTACGCCGGAGGTTTTGGTGCAGGAAATTATTTGGGAATGCTGCTGGAAGAAAAATTATCAATAGGTACTGTTATTGTTCGCATTATTCCCCGAAAAGATACAAATGAACTGTTGCGCTATTTCAGCGAGAACAACTATGGATTTACGGTAATGGATGCTGAAGGAAGCAAAGGAAAGGTTAAAATTATTTTATGTGTTATCAAACGGAAAGATCTGTATCCTTTTATTGCAATTGTAAAATCATTTAACCCCACTGCATTTTATTCCATTGAAGATATCCGTACTGTAAACGAAGGAATATTCAGAAAAGGAAGCAGCAAAGGAAATTATAATGTTTTTAGGGATGCCCGTAAATATAAATAAGTTGCATACTTATAATTGTGGTATATTTATTTAGTGGAACTTTTTTACACCTGCTTTTATATACAATGACAAATTGTTTTCGCCGGGAGGAATAGGGCAGGAGTATTTATGATTATAAGCACAATAAGGATTGTAGGCTTTGTTAAAATCAATCACTATTATATCATTTTCCGGTATCTTTAAATCGATGTATCTGCCACCACCATAGGATTCGTCGCCATTGCCGGCATCCGTAAAGGGAAGAAATAAATAATCGTGATAGCCCTCTTTTTTGACAAGTTCCAGATTTTGATAAATATTTAATTTATAGACGATTGTATTGATAGTGAAGATAGCTTCTCCATATTTTACATACATTGGAGCTCTGGATGTAGTGGTCTTCATCGGAAAAGGTAATTCGAAAGGAGTTCTTCTAAATACCGCAATGATGCGAAGATTACTGTCGATGGGGAAAAAATCCAGCTGTTTGAAATGCAAACGATCTTCTTTGGCCAAAGGTGATTTGAGCGAATCAGAAAAATCAACATTCAATTCCTGCTGAAACGTCTGGATTTCGGTAGTGTAATCCTGCGCATGCAAAAAAGTAAGAAAAAAACTAAACAGCAAAACAAGAAGAATATGTTTTTTCATTTTTATCGAAATATTTATCTAACAGGGTATTTTTGAATGAATAGCATTCTAAAAGAGTACTTATTTGTGAAATTGTAGGGTACAAAGTTATACAAATTTACGAAGATTTAAACATTGGAGAAGTTAAATTCAATTAATCTTTATAGGACAACCACTCAAAATGAGTTTTATTGCTTTATTAATTTGATTAAGTTGATATTAAATCAGACTAAATCGTAGCCGAAGTCTCAATTATTTATTAATGCGAATCAAGTGTTAAATTTTTCTTGTAACAAAGTTACTAAGCCACTAATAATCAGTAATTATATCTTACACTATTTTCTAAATTATTATTTTTTCTTTGTGCCTTTGTGTCTTAGTGGCTATACTTTAGTTTATTATGGTTTTCAACCTTTGATTGGCATTATTAATAATCTACTATTTACTTTTATTTACTCTTATTTCCAATCACTTTTTTTTATACATTTGTTTTTTATTATTAAAGCCTTAATTATGGATTTGTTTACAAGGTAAATGGAGACATTGCACCACATTTTCCATCAAATATGAAAAAAAATAATAATAATAATAATACTGATTAATATAAGCCATAGAGGTTATAACTTGCAATTATAACCTCTACAGGTTATAATTGCAAGTTATAACCTGTAGAGGTTATAATAAATGAATAAAGTGTATAATAATGATAGTAGTATGGATAAATATGCTGTAATTACAGGAGATTTGGTTAAGTCTCGTAAAATCATAGATACCGATAAAGAAACTGTAATAAATTCGCTAAAAGAAACTTTCGAAAAGATTAATAAGGAATTACTCTTTAAAACAGCAAGTTTTGAAATGTTCAGAGGGGACAGTTTTCAGTTTATACTACCCAAACCTGAATTGGCATTGCTTGTTTCTATTATCATAAGAGCTCATCTTCGCACTTATGAGCCTACACTTTTTTCTGCAAACAGAACAAAATCAGATAAGCCTATTTTATATGCATACAGCGATGCACGTATTGGTATAGGCATTGGCTCTGTAAGTTACAATGCCAAAAAACTTGCAGAATCGCAGGGCGAAGCATTTATAAATTCGGGGAAGGCTTTTGATGCATTGCTCAATAATAACGAAAGATTAGCAATTTTAACCCCATGGGAGAATATGAATGATGAATTGGAAGTACAATGCAAATTGGCTGATACAATCATAAGCAGATGGACAGTAACTACTGCCGAAGCAATCAGTCATCATTTACTTTATGGCAGCAACCAAACAGAACTGGCACTAAAATTCGGCATAACACAACCAGCTATTCATAAAAGGCTTACGACCTATGGCACAATAGGCAGTATTGAATCATTTATTAAAAGATTTGAGAAATTAATCATTAATGCAACGTAAAATGGAATTACTTAATTTCGATTTATTGCTCCGTTTATTGGTAGCACATTTTCTGTCTGATTTTATTTTTCAACCTACTTTATGGGTTCATAAGAAAAATGAGCAAGGTGTAAAATCCAAGTATTTTTGGTTACATATTTCAATTAGTGCCGTAATTTTAGCTGTTTTTCTTTGGGATTTGCATTTATGGTGTAATTAGCAAATTTAATTTCACCAATTTTTCGCAATAGTAAATCACCAGTTTTGATTAAAAAATATATACCAATTCTGGTGTTTGTTTGTTCTACCGTTACTGCCTGCTTAGGGAGCGAAACGTAGTGGAGCGAGCTA
>JBBRCQ010000115.1:0-6430 GCA_038204725.1 Bacteroidales bacterium
ACCGAATTTAAAACCACAAAATCCTGACTTTTTTCAGGAAGGTTTTTGTGGATAGCCTTAAAGGATAAAAAATCTGTAAAACCTTCAAATACGATAGCTTCATCCGAGCCATTTTTAAAAGTGGTAATATCCTTTGGCGAAATACTCCCCTTGAAATAAGGATTGCGAATTTCAAAGCCACCCGAATCGTTTTTGAATCCGATGCCGTAATAGGTATGATCATTCAGTTCAAAATGGACTTCCAGACAGTATTTTTCTGCTATTTCTATAGGTATGCGCCGCTGTTCTAGGTAATGTAATAAGGCATATGAAGTGAGTGCAAAATCGTCCAAAACTTTAATCTTAGGTTCCGGTTCATGCATACTTTTCAAAGGCTGGGGAAGCGGCTTTTGAAGAGAGAAATTACCACTTAGTTTATCAAGAAATTCTGCGACAGTACAATGATGATATTCAATACCAAAATCAACCAGGTTACCACCTCTGCCCAGTCCGTGGTCATACCACCAGTTAAGGTTCCTGCTAACCTTAAAGGAAGGTGATTTTTCATTTCGAAGCGGGGAAAAATACCAATAGTCATTGTTCCTGATTTTTGTTGGCTCGTGACCTAATGAGGACAGGTAATCTACCAGGTCCATTTCTTTTGCTTCGCTGATGGAAAGTTCTTGTTTTATGAAGTTCATAACCGCGCATTTTTAAGTTCACTATTCAGTTTCAATGATGCGAAGGTAAACAAGCGATATGGGTTTTACCTATCCTCACCATATTTTGAATGGGATGCATAAAGATCAGTTATTTACTTTTGTAAGGTAAATTTTGATTAATTTAAAACGTGTGATTATACTGATAACAAATGATGTAGCCAGTATGAATGATAAATGACACAATTAGGGGCTGAAATTTCGCATTAGAAATTTAATCAGTGTGTCATCGTTGACCAGATTCAGAATATTAAAATGCAGGTAATACCAGACCTTAGATCTAAAACCATTAACGAACATGTAATCAAGAATATATCAAAAAAATCAACTTTAATAACAGATGATTCGACATCATATACAGACTTGGGTAATCTTGTCGATAAACAACAAACACAAGTGATTCCAAAAAAAAAGATTGGAGTAATATTACCATGGGTACATCTGGCAATAGCTAATGCTAAAAGAATGTTTTTGGACATACATCACAACATCAAACCGGTGTATCTGCAAGGTTATCTCAATGAATTCTGTTATAAGAACAACAGACGATATTTTGGAGAAGCTTTGTTTGACAGGCTTTTACTTGTTGGCGCCACAACGAAAAATGAATTTAGATACAGAGTACGATAATCATTTGTTCATTAACTGTTAACGCTCTACCTTTGTTGAAAAAATACAAAGATGAAAGAGGCCAAAATCTATAAACTAACCTCTTCGGAAGAGATGCCCCACCGCAAATATGGGAACAAGTTCGCATTCTCCAGGAAAGAGCTTATGCAATGGGCAGTACACCAAATCAGGATTGTCGGGAGTCATTCAGAAGTAGCGCTAAACCTGGCAAAAAGTGTTGGACGAATGAGGTAGTTATGGCTGGAATAAACAAGCGATGCCTATTCGTTTATGAAAGTTTATTTTTTCCTTAATTATTTCTATTTTTTAGCGATCAAACAAGTTCTGTTATTCACTGATGACTGAGGATTTAGTCAAATAATCTACCGGACCAAAACTGTGGCCTTTTATCTGTGCATTTCTGCCAATCCGCTTGCGATTTCCTGTGGAATGATTTTATGAAACAAGGTGGAATAATAATGTTAATCCTAAAAAAAAGTACCAGTATCCGGCATTCTGACCTCATCAAATATTATGATAAAACATGCGTGATCATAACCGTGCAGTTTAATTGGAGAATCGCACCAAAATTCAACCCTCGTGAATTTTAATCTATTAGCAAACCGAACAAATACTCTCATTATCTGGATTCTGTCATAAAACATGACATAGAAAAGTTCAGCGATAGATTGTAATAAAAAATAAAACCTGCATAATCTCTTTGTGAATCATTTTACATGGAAAACGCAAATTTGTTTTCCATGTCATCCGGCTGAGGATTATTCCGGCTTCACGCCTTCCAAAAATCAGATCATTGACCATTTTTGTATCACATCAAAGTGTTGTCAACAATTATTACCTAAAGGTCCCTGGAAAAATTCCAAATCGAAAAATCAAATATCGTATTATATGTCCTTGCTTAGTAAGAATGTAAGAGATTGTAAAATTCATTAGCCTACAAGTAAAAAAAATATTTTACAAAAATACATATACGTATCTTCGATATATTACTAAAATCATTAATTTTACAAATCGTTTATGAAGTTAATATCAAAGATTCAGGTAATCAAACGCAGTTTGTTTTTTCATTAAATCAGTGATTATGGGACTGAGCGGGCGAAGTTGTAAATATTGCAGAAGTTCAACACATGATGTCCCATCATGTTCCTTTCAAAAAAAAGAAAATTGTAAAACACCCAAAATTGGAATAATCGGAATATGTTTAAATTATTGATATATATTTGCCTTTAAATTTTGATCCAATGAAACGAATATCAAAAGAGCTGGTTGGGGCATCTGCTTCACCAATTATTTTATCTATATTAAAACAAGGGGATAGTTACGGCTATGAAATTGTCCAAAAGGTGAAGGAATTAGCTTATGGTGAGATTAAATGGCAGGAAGCGAGTATTTACCCGGTACTTAAGAAGCTTGAAAGTCAGGGAATGATAAAATCGTATTGGAAGGTTCAAGACGGGGAGAGACCCAGAAAATATTACACAATTCAAAACGAAGGTGTTAATCTGCTTGAAGCAAACAAACATGATTGGAATTTGGTACAAAAGGTATTCGGGAAGCTTTGGAGTTTTGATGTATAATCCTCAAATGTTTACAGGATTTCATATTGATTTAACATATTAGCTAGCTTAAACAGTTGTATGGAAAAGAATTCATATGCCGATATCCAGATATCCATTAATAGTTGGCTCGAACAAATAAAGTCTGTACCCTCAATAACAATATCAAATTCGGAAGAATTAAAGAACCATTTACTGGATTCGATGGATCATCTGAAAGCTCATGGACTAGATGATGAAGAGGCCTTCTGGATTGCATCCAGGCGAATGGGAGATATCTCCATCCTGAAGAATGAATTTGATGAAGTAAATATTACCGTCATTCAAATGCGAAAAATCATTCTTATATTGTCGGGAATATTGGGTTTTTTTCTTCTCTATTCATTAATGCAATTAACTACACGGCTTATTTTTATTGAACTCTATCATATCAATATTGATCCGGTAAAAATATCATGGTCTGTTTTATTTTATCTTGCAGCCTGTCATTTTATACTCATTTTCTCAACGATTCTTGTTTATTTTTTAGGTAAAAGGATAGTAAAACGCTTAGAAATGCTGAAGATAATTCCGCTACATACCCTTGTGCTATTTGCAGGAGTTATTTGTTTCTTAGTATCAAATCTTTGGCTTAATAAATTAATACTAGAAACATTTAACGACCACATTCTATATTTGACCCACTATCGTCAATTCTTAGATTATTTAGGTTATACTTTCCCCTTGACAATGATCATTTGTTTTGTAGTCCTTTATAAAAGATATTATTCTGCAATTTTAGAAGATGTGATGAGCTGCGATTCAAGTCATGAGAACCACAACATAATGGAAGATTCAAAGATTTATGTTGACTCAAAAATAATTGAAAAGGAAAGTATTAAAAATAAATATAATGATCTGTGGAAAAATCTTAAAAAGATTGGGTTGGACGAGAATGAAGCTTTTGGTATAATATTAAAGCGTAATAGATTGGGCTTTCCTAATAACTGCGCTCAAAGACAAGTAAACCTATCTGGAGGTTCTATGAGCTCTTTGCTAATTCTTTTATCCGGCATATTGATTTATTTCCTTCTCTATTTTTTACTTCATTCAACCATCCGGATATCATTAACTGTTTTGCAACACTTTGAAAATGATGCTATTTTAAATATCAAGCGTGTCCAGTCATTCTTAATTGCAATTCATCTAATCATCATTTTTTTTTCGACAAGCATTTATTTTCGGGATAAGCATTTAATTCAAAAAATAAAGCAGATCATTTTTAAACCCTTCCATACAAGATTTTTATTATATGCGACCATTTTTTTTGCTATTCTTGACCGCTGTTTTTTCCCAATATCCAGAAATGCAATGGGACAGGAAATTGCTTTAAAATATAAATTCGAAAATATCTTCATTATTTCTGATTACAGCCTTCCACTTGTTGCTGTTTTCTGTTTTTTAATCCTTTTCAATAAATACTATCATAATAATGTATTGATTGGATAACCCGATATAGCAAGGAAAAAACAGCCTGACATTGATTTTCAAAAAATCTCAATCTCTTATTAATGAATTTCTTCCCTCTTGCAAACATTGCTTTCTTTTATTTAAGCAAAAGGGAGTACTTTGATTACTGTCCAATGAATCTGGTTATCAGAAACTGAAATACTTTATAAATCTTTTAAATAAATCACTATGAAAACTATTTGTACAATTTTATTTTGTATTCTCGTGTTTTCTTCCTGTAGACAGGATTTAATAGAATATTCTTGCGATCCAGTAATCAACGAGTATATTTCAAATCATCGGGCAGAGTATTCACTATTTACAATTAATGACTTGGCTGATTCAGAGCCACTGGTTCAACAGGCCATTTTCAGAAGTTTTACACCTGAGAAAAAGCGGGATATTTTGCTCCAAAAAGTTCAATATCTCCTTGACAATGAAACTTACACAGATACTGAATATGATCATGTTGGAAAATTATTGAATCACTTGCATGAAAATTATTTTAGTAAGGAGAATATAAAACTGGAAGCAAGCCAAAGATCTAAATATGCAACAGAATGGATATTTTTTGCAAAAAATAGTTTAGGGTGGTCAGATAGGTATATTGCCTTCGTAGTTTTCAGGATGTATATCAAACAAATTCAGTTTGATAACGAAATCGTGGCTTTAAAATCAGTTGTACGAAAAAACACTGCTGATTCGGAAGGGGATCCATGTGGATGTAATACCGCTGCCGATTTTTGTGGGGGTTCAATTTGTAATTCCGGAAATTGTCAGTTATCAACAGGTTGTGGTTGGATGTGGTCGGAAACATGTAGTGGGAGATGCCTATAATAAAAAGAATCAAATATTATAGTTGGAAGCAGGATTGACCCAAATCGTCAAAAATTTTTGAAAAATTGAAGTACAAGACTGCCTTTGTTCTATTCAAAATATGCATGGTCACTACTACTGTTGCCAGCAAACTACATGAAACTTACTTGTAGGTTAAATTTTGTGTTTTTTTTCAAAAACAATCTTGTTATTAACCTAATTAATCAACTGATGTTCGGTTCTTCAACACTACTTACTAAAAAATTTCCCGCTGTAGGGCTATTATTCGCCTTAATGGCTGGAGCATTCCTGTTATTACTTCCCTTTCAGGTGTGGCAAGGGCTCTTCTCTGCCACCCAGACAGCGAAAGTACTATTCTTAGGCTGGAGTGTACTTGTTTTTGGCACAATCGGAGGGATTTATTATTTCTTTACCGGAAGACTACGGAAAATCACTTTTACGGCAACCGATATTTCGCTTAGTCTGTTATTGATCTACGCGGTTGTACATATTGTTGTGATAAGACCAGTACAACTTCTTCCACTATTTGTGCTTCAGTGGTTTTCTTTGAGCACACTTTATATTGTATTCCGAAGGATAGAACCACGTTATCGACTTTTGCTAATACTCTTTGCAATGGTGGCCGCCATTGCCCAGGCGATCTATGGTAATCTGCAACTTTATGGAATTTACCCCTCATACCACAATCTTTTTAAACTGACTGGAAGCTTTTTTAATCCCGGACCTTACTCTGGCTATCTGATCTCTGCGTTGCCGGTAGCAGTAGGATTGTACTTTGCTAAAAGTTTGAATGTTCGAGGGACTAATTGTTTGAATGCTCGATGGTTAGATTGCTTGACCGTTAAAAAGTCTGAGCGTTTGATTGTTGGATTGTTTGAACATCTCAAACGCAAAGCTTCAAACCTTTTTTCAAACTTTCAACTGGCGCAGCCTTCGAACAGAAAAGCGTCAAACTCTTCAAACTTTTCAAACGGCGATGCCTTCAAACTTTCAAACATCGAAGCCTCAAACCCTTCAATCGGCATATCCATAATCCGCATAATCACCATCATAACCATTATTTCGATCGTACTGGTTTTGCCGGCAGGACGTTCGCGGGCAGCATGGTTGGCGGCTGTAATTTCCGGAATCTATTTGTATGCTGCAATGGGGAAAATTTCAGAACTATGGCACCAATTCATTGGAACCAGCAGAAGAAAATGGTTGCTATATACATTGATC
>JBBRCQ010000116.1:0-6284 GCA_038204725.1 Bacteroidales bacterium
TATTTAACAACATTTTGATGCTTGATCAATTTATTCGCAGGTTCGCTATTAACCCAAACACTGCAAAAAATCAGAAAATATATAAAGAACTACTGGAATTTGGCAAAATTGCTGCTTAAAATTTAACGGAGTATTGTAATATATAATTCAGGTTTAATTAAACAACAAAGATGAGTATGGATTAAGAATTATTTTGAGCTTTTCAATTCATTAGAATGGCCAGAAATTGTTGTCGAACCAGATTTTTTCTTTTAATTCAGTATTTAATTTGTGTAACAAAAGATTATGACCGTTTTCCCATTCAGCCAGCATTTTATACAATTCTTTTTCATTTACATCGGTGGCCGATTCGGCTCTTTCCGAATAAATCCTGACCGCTCTGGTTTCAAAATCCATAGCCGCTGAAATTGCAGCAGCCTCAAAACTTGCAGCAGAAATCTGTTTTTTAATGTCTTCTGTAAGAATATTCATCGCAATTTCATCATGAACTGTTTCTTGAATGTCCTCATTTTTTAAAAATTCATTGGTTTTTGCATAATGAGAAAACTGGCGGGATAAAAACTTAATATGTTCATCTTCTTCTTCAGCCATCATTTGAAATATTTCTTTAGCAGCCTCACTATCCGATTTCTCTGCCACAGTTGTGTAAAATGCTTTGCCTCTTCTTTCCAGTAATATGGCTTCTTTTAAAATATTAATTGCAGTCTTGTTTTCCATTTCGATTGTTTTTTTATATGAATATGTTACTAGGGTTAATTAATTTGTATATCTGAAAAACAAAAAAAAAGTAAATAAGTTTAAATATATCTCTTTTTTCGTAATTTTGTAATTTCCAATAAAATTTACAAATTAATGAAGACACAACAACATTTGCTATCACTTTTCGAAAACTGGGCAGGGGAAAAGGTAAAAAACATTACTTTACTTCCATCTTCCGGTTCTTATCGTTTGTATTATAGAATCAATGGTAAAACTAAAAGATGTTTAGGTGTTTATAATCTGGATAAAAAAGAAAATCAAGCATTTGTGGCCTTTTCAGAACATTTCCTGAAACATTCACTGCAAGTACCTCATATTTTTGCTGAAAATTTTGCTGAAAATATTTATTTAATTGAAGATTTCGGGGACGAAACATTGTTTATTAAATTGCAAAAATTACATGCCGAAGGTTCCGATCAGGAAGAAATCATTCAACTTTACAAAAAAGTTATAGATGAGTTGCCTAAATTTCAGATTCTTGCATCAAAAGATATGGATTTCAGCTATTGTTACCCCCGTCCAAAGTTTGATAAGCAATCCATGCTTTGGGACTTGAACTATTTTAAATATTATTTTTTAAAATTGGCACAAATCCCATTTGATGAGCAAAGCTTAGAGGAAGATTTTCATGTATTTACCGATTTCTTGCTTGAAACAGAAAGTGATTATTTCTTGTATCGCGATTTTCAGTCCAGAAATATTATGTTGTATGATGGAAAACCATATTTTATTGATTACCAGGGTGGACGAAAAGGTGCATTGCAATATGATATTGCTTCATTATTGTACGATGCCAAGGCTGATTTAAGCAACGAATGCAGAGAAATATTGTTGCAATATTATCTTGAACAATTAAAGAAGTACATTCAATTTGATCAGGAGAAATTTTTAGCCTATTATTATGGATATGTAATTATAAGGATATTGCAAGCAATGGGAGCTTATGGATTTCGTGGTTTTTATGAAAATAAACCTTTATTCCTGCAAAGTATTCCTTATGCTATTCAAAATCTGAACTGGATTTTAAAAAATGTTGCATTACCAGTAGCTATTCCAACATTATTAAAAATTCTATTAAAACTTCCGGAAGCAGGTAGAATAAAAAAAATTGTCAATTCCCAAAAACTAACCATTGTAATTAATAGCTTTTCTTATAAAAAACAAATACCCCAGGACAACAGCGGAAATGGGGGAGGGTTTGTATTCGATTGCAGGGCATTGCCCAACCCTGGAAGATTAGAAATGTTTCAATCGCAAACAGGAAAGGATGCAGCAGTTATAAATTATTTAGAAAAAGAAGCTGTTGTTTTACAATTTATTGATAATGTATTTAATACGGTTAAAATTTCAATTGATAATTATATTGAAAGGGAGTTTAGCAATTTGATGATTAGCTTTGGATGTACAGGAGGTCAACATCGATCCGTGTATTGTGCCGAAAAAATAGCTGATAAAATCAGGGAAAAATATAATTTGAATTGCATAATTCATCATATTGAACAAGAGTCTGTCAAAAAAAAATAATGCATTGATTTTTTAACTTGCTGGTTGTTAATGTTTAATTTAATTACAAATAAGTTTAAAAAAATGTATGTATTTTTAAAAAATATTATAAATTTGCAAATATAAATTTAACGATTATTCATATATGAAAAAGAGGAATATTTTACAAATTGGATTAGTTACAATAGCAGTGATATTAGCATATTTAGTATATGATAGTATCAGAAAACCTCTGAAATTTAATGATGAAGTCATCCGAAGAGAAGAGATTATTATTGCTAAGTTGAAAGATATCAGAACAATGGAAATTGCTTATAAAAATGTAAATGGCAAATATACAGGGAGTTTTGATACATTGGTTGACTTTATGAAAAACGGAAAATTGCCGATTATTAAAAAAATTGGAAATGTACCGGATTCATTAACCGAAGAACAGGCTTTGAAATTAAAAATTGTTAGCCGTGATACTGTTTACGTAACTCCTTACAATGAATTATTCGGAGGGAAAAAAGAAGTTGATTTAGCTACTTTGAAATTTATACCTAATACGCAAAAAGAATTTAAAATTCAAGCTGCCGTGATAACAAAAAGCTCTATCCAGGTTCCTGTATTTGAAGTTACTGCAGCTTACAATGTTTATCTGGAAGATTTAGACAAACAACTTGTTAGAAACCTAACAACCAAAGCAAGAGATTTGAATAGATTTGATGGATTAAAACTTGGTTCCATGGAAGAACCTCTTACCGATGGTAATTGGGAATAATTAATAATACTTTAATGACGATTTCTCTTGTCCCAACTGAAAGTTTTATTGACCCTTCAACGAATGGGCTCGATTTTAGCTCGATGAGTTTATCGTTTCAACTATCTTTAAATGAAATATCATATTGTATAACTGACAATAGCCAAGGTAAATACCTGGCTATTGTCAGTTATGCTTTTATCGAAAAAAAGACTATTCCTGAATTCATTGCTTTAATTGATCAACTTTTTGTACAACAATCCTTGTTGATGAATGATTTTTCAAAGGTGATGGTTAGTTTTAAAAACAATACAGCTAATTTGATACCTAAAGCATTGTACGATGCAAACAACTTAACTGCTTACCTAGTATTTACAAAAGAAGAAGTATCAGATCAATGTATTCTTTCTGATTTTATTAAAGAAACTGATGCGTATAATGTATATTCTCTTTCTCAAAGGATTGTAAATGTTATTCAGAAAAAATTCAAGAATGCTATATTCATTCATCATTCAACAAGTTATATTCAGAGTGTTTTTAAAAATTATTTAAAAACAGAAAAAGCTGATTATGTTTTTACAAATATCAACAACAACGAATTAGAAATCATAATTATAAAACAAGGAATTCTTCAGTTATACAATTCATATCCTTTTAAAATGAAAGAAGATTTTTTATATTATCTTCTTTTTGCGATGAAACAATTTAGCTGTGATCCCTCATCCACTAAAGTATTAATTATGGGGAAAATTGCTGAACAATCAGCTATTCATCAGTTGCTCATTAAATATATTGCTGATGTAAATTTTGTAGTAAATTTCACACCATCTGATTTGTATTCACTTTTAAATGAAATACCTGAACATTATTATTTTACGCTTTTAAATATGCACAAATGCGAATAGTTAGCGGTTTTTTAAGAGGAAGACGATTCAATCCGCCAACTAATCTTCCGGTTCGTCCTACTACAGATATTGCCAAAGAAAGTTTGTTTAATATATTAAATAACTACGTAGATTTTCATAAAGTGAAAGCACTTGATTTATTTTCCGGTACCGGAAATATTTCTTTGGAATTGATCTCTAGAGGATGTATATCTGTTACTTCTATTGATAGCAATTTTAAATGTACCGATTTTATCAAAAAAACTGCTGATGCTTTTAAAGTTGAGAATCTTCACATTGTTAAGACCAATGTTTTTAATTTCTTAAAATTTTCGAATACACCCTTTGATTTGATTTTTGCAGATCCACCGTATGATATGGAAGGCATACCAACGATTCCTGATATTATCTTTGAAAAAAATCTACTAACCAAAGAAGGATGGCTTATCATTGAACATTCCCGTGAAATTAATTTCGAAAATCACCCACATTTTATTGAACATCGCTTATATGGAAAAGTAAATTTTACTTTTTTTCAATAATGGAAAAAGAAGCTTCTTATTGGATTGAGAAACTGGGTTTACAAAAACATCCAGAAGGTGGCTATTACAAAGAAGTTTACCGTTCGGATGAAACAATTCCACAGCATTCGCTACCAACCCGTTTTAAAAGCAATAGATGTTTTTCAACTTCCATCTATTTTTTACTTGAAAAAGATAATTTCTCAGCTTTTCATCGGATTCAATCAGAAGAAATATGGCATTTTTATAAAGGTAGCTCTCTTTCGTTATACATTATTACGGAAGATGGAATTCTTACTATTCAACAATTAGGTGATAATCCTGAAAAGGATGAACATTTGCAAATGGTAGTACCCCGCAATGCCTGGTTTGCTGCACATGTAAATATAGCTAACTCATATACGCTGGTTGGTTGTACTGTTGCGCCCGGTTTCGATTTCAATGATTTTGAACTGGCAAATTGTGATCGACTTATTGTAGCATTTCCTCAACATACAGAGATCATTAAAAAAATGACATTATTATAAACATACAACAAAATTTTTATTAGATTTTAAAATAGTATGCTTCAAACATTCGATTTATTTATCATTTTTAAATCGTATTTTTGTTACTTCAATAAATAATATAATAGAACAAAATAACATTCCATGGATAAGAAAAACATTGCATTGTTAGCCGGCGGAAATTCGGGTGAAGCCGAAATATCTTTTAAAAGTGCCAATATTATTGAACAAAATATCGACAATAGTTTATACAATGTATATAAAATCAATCTTCTGAAAACGGATTGGCATTATATTGACGAGAAAGGTATTCAACATCAGATTGATAAAAATGATTTTAGCCTTACATTAAATGCTACAAAAATAAAATTTCAGTGTGCATTTATTGCTATTCACGGTACACCCGGCGAAGATGGAATGTTACAGGGCTATTTCGATTTGCTCGGCATGCCCTATACTACCTGCGATCATACTACTTCTTCCGTTACATTCAACAAAGGTTTTTGCAACAAAATAGTGGAAGCTGCCGGCATTAACATCGCCAATTCAATACACCTGTTTAAAAATCAGCCCTATAGCATTCAACATATTTTAAATGAGATTTCATTGCCTTGTTTTGTAAAGCCTAATAATGGTGGATCTAGCATAGGTATGTCGAAAGTAAACGATAGCGTGGATCTTGAATCAGCTATTCAAAAAGCTTTTAGGGAGGATAATCAGGTATTGATAGAAGAATTTATTGAAGGCAAAGAATTAAGCTGCGGAATGATAAAAGCCAATGGCAGTTTACTCGTTTTTCCTATCACACAGATTATTTCAGAAAACGAATACTTTGATTACGAAGCCAAATACCAGGGAAAATCAAAAGAAGTTACTCCTGCTGAAGTAGATGAAACCATTACAATAAAGGTAAAATCAACTGCTTCATTTCTTTACAACAAGTTGAATTGTAAGGGTATTGTCCGTTTCGATTTTATTTTAAAAAATAATTCTGAAGATTTATTTTTTCTGGAAGTAAACACAGTTCCCGGTCAATCTGCCGAAAGCATCGTCCCTCAACAAATCCGTGCAATGGGATTAACCATAAAGGAAGTGTATACCATGCTGATTGAAGAAAGTATGAAAGAATAATGAACGATAAATGAATGACTGTAAAATCGTGTATTCCTCTTTTGGGGTCAAACTCAACTATTTTAGACTTCCACTATTTGGCCAAAAGCAAAGTGAAACATTAACCCATTTTGCAGCCTATTCGTAAAAAAACAGTTAAAAATGGATCAAATTGAGTGATTTTAGTACTGTTTTTGTCTGTAACTCATTAAAAGTCAAGAATAGCATTTTTGAGAATGGCTTGTAGTGCCATGTAGTA
>JBBRCQ010000117.1:0-5946 GCA_038204725.1 Bacteroidales bacterium
GTGCAATGTCCACGATAATACTGATAAAATTCAAGATTGTCACGAGTGAAGATGTGAAGTTTATCCTGTTCAGAAATCAACTGATTACGTTGTGATTTTTTACTTCCAATTGCACGCATACTTTCATAATTAAAAATTTGAGTATGATAATACAATTTACCAAAAACCTTTGGTTTGATATTTTTAAAAAATTCGATTTCATCATTTTGGCTATTGAAACCGTCTTCAAGCACGATACCTCTCATTAACTGTAGCATCGATATGCAAAGATTAACCGCTTTTTCAGAAAAAACCAAAACTGGATCATTTTCCAATTTTAAATGATCCAGTTTCTCATCAAGATCTTCAGCAAGCTTAGTAAAATTGTCGCAATTCATGTTGTAAAATTTAAAAGTTAATGATACTATAATAAGATATAATTAGTCAGGTAATCATATGCAATTATGCATTGTAATAATATACAATACAAATTTTTAATTCGCAATTGCGTATTTTACCTTATTTTACAAATAACTCTGTATATATCCACTCTTACTTATACTATATCATCATCATAAAATGAAAATATCAAAAAACTTTTAAATCAAAAAAACATCACACTATATATTAGCTTATCTATATATATAAATGCATTTACAAATATATAAACAAATATAACAGAACTTTAAATATTAATTATAAATGATTGACTAATTATTTAAATTGATTCATATTAAAAATCTACTATTGTCAATAGCCATTTCAGAAAATCTAAATATACAAACTTCTCAATTTTTCGGTTTGTAGGCAAATAATCATAAGTATAAACGAATACATAAGGCAAATGTTTCAAATTAATCTCAAATATTTACAATAATTTGTAAAAATAGATTTTAATCAAGGATGGACTGGTTCAATCATAAATTAATTAGGTGATTTAGGCAGTGGGCTGGTATGTAATAGTTGGATATGTCGGACGATGCTGACCCCTGGAGTCCGGAAAAAAATTAGATTATTTTTCGGTTTTTCATGATCGTTTTTCATGACAGTCCGGCAGATGCTGGTTCTTCGTCACATTTGGGGGAGGTTATCCATGTTGAGAAAGTATTACCTTTCGTCTAAGAAGTTCAAAACCAGCTCGCCCATACATTTGGCGCTTGATGCTTATAATTCTGTTAACATGTCCTTCAACAGTCCCATTACTCCAAGGTAGGTGTATCGCATTTTCTACTGCTTTGATATCACGAAGTAATCCGTTGGCAAAATTCTTTAAACCAGCGAGTGCTATTTTTGATCCTCTTACATATTCTATCCACCTTTTAATATTTCCGCATCCGTTTTTTAACATCCTTTTGAATATTTGTACCAATTTTCTGACGACACGAGACTCCGAAATGTTTTCTAATAGCGTTTCCATATAGCTTCTTTCATCCGGGTCCGATATATCTTTGATATTCACATCAATGAATTTCACTAATTTTCTGGTGCTCAATGGCTTTATGAATACGATGGGTGTTTGTTGCAATTCCATGAAGTTTTTGGCTGCTTTATTGCTTAAAGTTTTAATACGATTGATATGAGAATAGGCTTGTGTTCTTCCTCCATCAAACCCCTGTGAAATAATCTCTTCAAAAATATCTTTGATTTTATAACCGTCTGTACTTAGACGAAGCTGTATGAGTTTTGTATACGAATCAATATTTGTAGATCTTGAACTGATCCTTGGAGAAAGCGTATCTTGAACAAAATATGAACGAACCGTTATTCTGGTAACTCCTACAATCTTCGCAATCTTCTTGATACCAACATTATCTTTTTGAAGCTCTTTGACTTTATTGAATTTCTCGATTCTTTGATCAAAATTTACTCGCTCAATAGCTTGAACTTCCACGACAGAATTAGAGTCATCAGTTTGAGGATCTTCCGTTGTTGTTTCAATGCTAATATTCTTATCGCCCTTTGACATTTCTTCCGTTTTATTTTGGATTGTAGCTTTAACAAGCGACCTGGAACTTTTGAAGTATTTATCCAAGGCATCGGATAAGTTTACCAATAGGTGAAAACGATCAGCAACCTGTATGGCTTCAGGACAAACTTCATCTACCGCAGAAGAATATGAACTGGCTCTATCTCTGGTAACGATCTTTACAAGAGGATATTTCTTGAGAAACTGCTTTAAATCACTACTGTCTCTTGATTGTAATAACTCGATTGGAGTGGATGTTTCCATATCTACCAATATCGTTCCGTAACTTATTCCCTTGCGAAAAGCCCAGTCATCAACGCCAAGCACGACTGGTTGTATAATCTCGGGTAATTGTTGTTTATGAGCAATCCTGGTAATTGTTGATGTGCTAACCGGCAGAAAAAGCTGTTTGGATAGCGTGCTTCCAAGTTTTCCTGTAAGCTCAATTGACAATGAATCCAACACTTGTGAAGCTCTGAGAGTCTTTCTGGAGTATCTGTTGATATGAGATGTTTGTTCAGAAAATACTTTACGATCGCACATTAGATTTTTGCACTTGAATTTTCTTGTCTTTAAGACAAGAGTGGTAGTATTCTGAAAAGCAGGTAGGTCTGATAATTTACGGTAGTAATGATCATGAACAGTAGTACTAAAATGGCCACAGATAGGGCATTGGGATCGTTTGGACTTAATGGAAGCAAAAATCATGATTTTGCCATTTTTATGCTCAATGTTTTTAATGCGGAATTTTGGCAGGCAAATAAGGTGGTTTATTTTCATAGGTAATTGATATTAAATTACTTAAAGATAATAAATACCTGTCAAATTACCAATAAAAAACGAACATATTTATCTGATTATCAATTAATTATGCAGTGTTTTGTAAGAATTTGTGTGTCCCCAAATGTGACGAAGAACCAGCATCACCGGAATATCCAATAGTCGCGTCCGAGGTACAAATAGTCTCGATTCGCAAATGGATTCCAATTGTAAAAACAATTTATTCAGCTTTCATATTTTTTTTAAATTGCAAATTAATCCTAATAACCAGAGTTCGATAAAAAAAAGGTGGAAATATTTGGAAAACACAAGGGTTGCTTGTATAAAACAATGAATACTGAGACAATAAGACACTGAATTTTGTAATCACTCGTGGAAATGTCGATGTTCGGGAACCATTGAAAAACAGCCATTTTCTGTAAAAAGTATTTGGAAAACTCTTTGCTGATTAAGGTTATATCGTACAAAAACCCTTTGCCTATTATTTATTGATGGCATACATTTGATTACCGCATATGAAAGAACATGAAGAGTTGCCTTATGTCGATCAATGACAAGATATTACTTCGGAAAAGATCAATTATCGAAACGATTAATGATGAACTAAAGAATATCTGTCAAATTGAGCACTCACGACACAGATCTTTTGGAAATTTCCTGACAAATCTTATTTCCGAATTGCTGGCATATTCTTTTCTTCCTCAAAAACCATCAATAAAGTATGATGTTGAACAAACTTATGGACAACTAGCTCTTTTTTAAAGCACTGCTTATTTCGAACTCAGGTTAATAGGTTTAGGATCCGATAATAGTGTAACTAATATATAATTAGTTAATTAAAATAGTTGTCCGGAATTTTAGGTTCAAAAAACAAAAGATCTTTTTTCTCTGGCAGCAGTATAAATAGCCAGAACTATCTCGACAGCTTTGCGTGCTTCCTGTCCGCTGATTTCAAATATTTTTCCCGATTCTATTGAGTCAATAAACGCAGCTATATTTTTTGCATGTGGTTCAAAGGGGATAGCACCCGGATCAGATACGCCACCGCCCCCTTCAATTTGGTTGAACCTGTTAAATATCTCGTTGTCCGCTTCGGTCTGATCGGCAAATTGCCAGACTTTAAAACTATTTTCAACCTGGACTACGGTCCCTTTTGTTCCGGTAATGGTGATACTCCGAAACTGACCTGGAAATGACGCGGTCGATCCGTAGATTACACCTAGTGCGTTATTTTTAAATTTCAAAATAGCTGTTGCAGTATCCTCAACTTCAATTGAATGGCCCAGTGTAGCAGTATATGCCTGTAAAGAATCGACAGGTCCCATAAGGTACTGAAGCATATCAATCATGTGTATGGCCTGATTCATCAATGCTCCCCCGCCATCAAGATCCCGGGTTCCATGCCAGCTATCCTTGTAATAACCCTCATTTCTCCACCAGGGAACCTCAACAGAGGCAAAGGTAATTGTTCCAAAACGTCCGTTGTCAACAGCCGCTTTCAAGTGGCGCAGCGTATCGTGGTATCGGTAATTGAAAATACCACCCAGCTTTGTACCTGCTTTATCATGGGCTTCAATCATCTTGTCGATCCGTTCCAGACTAATTTCAAGGGGTTTTTCACAGATCACATGTTTGCCCCACTGTGCGGCTTCGATGACCGGGTCGGTATGAGCGCCGCTTGGGGTAGCAATGGTCACGATTTCGATATCAGCGGAATGGAGCATCTCTGAATAACTGCCATATATTTTGCAATTGTATTTCTCCGCCAGTTTCCTGACTTTGTCCAGATTCGTGCCACAAATGCCAACAAGCCTCGCATTTTTAATGTTTTGAATTGATTTAGCGTGAAAATCAGCAATGAGCCCTGCTCCCACAATTCCAAAATTCCAGATCTTCATTTGCGATTGCATATATTAAAAGTTAAGTTTGGGTAATATGTCCGGGAAAATCATTGAGAATTTCGTCGGGAATTATTTTTCTTTTTATTGATCTAACAGATGAAGCGCATCAGGAATTGACCATTCCCTTGTCAACCGTTTTGGTTCAGGCAGCGAGGTATTTAAATCGAAGTATTCCAATTTTGCTTGTATTGGAGTTTCAATGGCATAAGGCTTGCATTTGGGGATAGCTGATATGGCCCTTTTTGCTCCTTCATAAAGCGCTTTACGGGTTTCTTCAAACGGATAAAGAATAGCGGCTTCACGCGCTATACCCTGCTTTGATGAAACTGTCACGAGTTCATTCCCAAAAAACCGGACAGTTTCACGGCAGGTTGCCACATCACCGGTAACCAGGATAGGCGGCACCCCAAAATAGCCAGCGACAATAGCAGTTTGGGCCAGTTCGCCTGATTCCACACCATTGTACCAATATTTGTTTTCGGATTTCGAATTTTGTGTATGATTCAGCACCCCATCAGGCGTACCCATCATGGCATGGAATCCAAACATCACAATTCCTGAAAAAGATTTGTCCAGACTCCAGTGATTTCCATCGGGATGGGGTTTCCCGGTAACATATTTAGCACCGGTCACCATCAAATGAGGTATCATGGCCTGTGAACCATGTCCGTCGATAACAACAATCTCAGTGGCGCCGCCATCGCGGAGGCCGCGCACAACCGCAGCAAGATCGCCCATAAAGTATTCACAGGCCTGTATATTTGCGGGCGTGTCCTTTTCACGCGTCTGTACAAACTTATACACACCACTCACTCCTTCCAGATCAGTTTCAATAAAGATCTTTATCTGTGCATGAACACTTGATAAACAGATCAGAAAAAACAAAATGGTTGACGGAATATATTTTCCCGAAAATACACCTGTCGAGATGATTTTATCTCCTTTTTTTTGCACTCTACTCATCATAGGTTTATTCTTTCTTGACTGGTTAAAATTAGAAATAATTTCCTTACGGATACATTACAAAAATGGTTTTGAAAATTATTTATATTTATTTAAAGATCGTTGAAATCAGATTTGGAAATAGAAAATCAAGCAATTGCCCAGGTTTTAAAGTGCGATTTCAGATTTTTCGTATATCCTTCAGGATAAAGGATAATACGAATAACTAAGTAATGGTAAAATATAATGTCGTATTTTCCGCCAAAATTTTGTAAGACATACAACAATCGTTCTTTGAGATTCTGAAAACTGATGTAAGCATCAAAAGGTAGCCATTGATATTTGATTCTTCGCCACAATATTTCTATCAGGTTCAAT
>JBBRCQ010000118.1:0-5876 GCA_038204725.1 Bacteroidales bacterium
AATATATGTAGTATTTAAAATATTCTTAGCTGTCTTATATCCACCAGTATTTGGTCGAGATGCAATTTTGTAAATATCTTTAGTTTTTTTAATTTCTAAATTACTCCTGTTGTCGTAAATCTTGACGGCATATGCTGTCACAGCGTTCCACTTACCTTCTGGGAACAAACCATAGGAGAAATTTCCACCTACGATACCAATTCCAACTTTAACATCAGCTCCAAATGCAGCATGATATGCCGAAATTCCAATTTTGATTGTTATTCTATTTTGTAATGGGTCTTTGTAATAAAAACTGGAATTTAAAGTATTCATTATTGCAGAAGGATATGTTTTTTTGATAAACTCTCCTAATTGAAAAATTGTATTTTCAGAAGTGCATTCAACTTTAGATTTGTCTGTCAATATTCTTCCATCAAAGATTACTAAATCAACAGTGTCTTTTTCAAGAAACCCTTGGCGAGGCGTTATTAATTGTTCTTTTGGACACCATACATACAATTTTTGGGCAATTAAATTACCTGAAATTAAAAGCAGAAAAATCAATGTCAATTTAGCTTTCATAATTTTAGTTTTCTATTTCTATATTTTTCAATCAAATTGTCGTTAAACGTGTCAACGAAGTTTTAGAAACTTTGTCCGATAACTCTGTCCAATTGTAGTCTGTGTCAAGTTGAATATGAACGCTTTAAATCCGTTTGCCTGTCAATAAGAACGGGAGCTTGTCGAACCCCGAAACCATAAAAACCAATTTTTAAAAACCTGCCAAATAGCTCAAACCTGTCAAACCGAGAAATTCTCTCAAACAACCAAAACTGTCAATTTAAAAACTTTGTCTAAAACCGAAACCGTTTCAAGTGGCGCTTTTATAATGCCCCATAACGTAGGAAGCTACACGCAGGGGCGGACTGCGGGCGATTTCCTGTCCGGCAGGACAAGGAAATCGAGCGGAGAGCCGCCGCCCGAACACCCACTGCTGCCGCACTTGACGGGTAGCTGAAGTTATGCTGCGGTTTTTTATTCATATTTTGTTTTGGTTAAAAGTCATTTGTTTCCTCTCAATATTTTTAGTCATAATAATATAAATCGTACTTGGAGTCAGAATTATACTTGTCATTACTGCAACTGCGTAAACATTTCGAAAAGTCCAAATAAAATCCCATAATAGATACAAAATCAAAGGTGTCCCAAGCACAAAAATCACGAGAGCTAAAATCTGAATAATTTTAGATTTAGCAAAAATATCATTGATGTCATATTTGTCCTTTTGTCCACATTTACGGCACTTTAAGTCAATTTTTGTAAACGATTTAAGTTTAGATAATTCCCATCTATCTGATGCGAAAGAAAAAAATCTAATCGAATTCCCACAATTATGGCATTTTGATTGAAGAATCATATTTTGGTCTTTTATAATACTTTCTCAATAAAAACCAGATTAATATCGTCGTAATAATCCAAACCGGTGGAAGAATCACAAAAAAAGCAAGGAATCCATATCCAAAATCATTCACCCCATCAGAACCATAATTTCCAGGAACTAAAATCCATATTATCAATCTCAACAAAATTGGAATCGATAATCCAGAAAGTCCAATTGTCAATATTATTTTCTGTACATTTTTACTCATTATTCTCTTGTTGCATGGTAGCGCCAATTAAACTGCGGCAATAACGTTTGGCGGTATGGTTAGTAAGGGATTGCGGGCTTTACACCTATCAAGTTACAGCAAAATTTGGAGCGGGTTACTATGCCCCGAAAACCACTGAAACCCTTATTAACTATACCGCGTGTTCTCTGCTGGGCTTTCTATTCCTTTCCTTCTTCATTTAGGTATTTTTCAGCACGTATAATGATTGAATTAACTGTTGAAGATTTTATTTTCACTTGCTTTTCGACTATCTCTTTTGCAATTTCTCTTGCTCGTATAGTATTTTCATTTTCCTTATAAATTTCAAATTGGTGATGAAGAGGTAAAAACCTACAAGGTATCATGTTCTTTGCATATTCATATGTCTTTATTGCTTTTGTCATATCCCCTATATGATAGAAGTTGTCTGCTAATAACATTTGCAAGTCGTAATCATTATACCCTTTTTGACATTCATTAAGTATTGCTATACTTTTTGTGTATTTTTTTAATACGTTAAGTTCAGCACCATAATTATACAGGTAAAGAGAATTATTTTTAAGGTGAGGGTAAAGTTTTTCATATTTGGGTAACATTTGTTTAGTCTTACCTTGCAGTGATTTTACAGCAATTTCTTTCCACTCAATTTCGTAATACATTCTAAACGAGAAAAAGATAATTCCCCCAAAGCAAAATCCTATAATCGGAATTTTAACCATCAATGTGATTTTTTTATTTGGGAGCTTCTCAGCAAACATAACTACTATAAAATAACTTAGTAAAAACCAAATCGGAGCATATTGTAAAGGATATGAAAAAAAAGATAATGTGATAAATGACACGAACACTCCTACTAAAATATTTTTGTTAGAATAAGTTAATTTGAAAATTTTCCCCAAAAGAAGGCTAATTAGTAATACACAAAGCATTAATCCAACAATCCCATGATTAACAGTTAGTTTAATAAATTCGTTGAATGGGTGTGTTACGTTGTCTGCTAATTGTACAAACTTTGAACCTGGATTTTGTTCAAAATAATTAGCTTGATAGGCCATGTAGTTTGTTTGAAATCCTTTACGTCCAAACCCAACGAGGGGATTATCCTTTATCATTTCTGTTGAGACATTCCAAATGAGCAATCTGCCATCAGCTGAATCAGGTTTCCATTTATAAAGGGCAAAAATTCCCAACAATAGAATTACAATAGATAAAAGCACCAAAAGCTTGTTTTTCCTCGAATAGAGAATTTTTGAAATTAATTCAAATTCTGAAGTGAAGATGGAAATTGTGGAAATTAATATTGCCAACAAACCTGTACGTGAACCTGAAATTATTATTGAGAAAAAAACTAAACCCAGCGAAAAAAAGACTAAACGTTGCTCTATATTTTTAGATTTGAGACACCAAAATACCCCTATAGGAAACAGTAAACTTAAAACAGCAATAAACCCGGCAGGATTATCAAAACTACCAGTAACAGCAAAAGAGCTATGATTAGATTGATATTTGCCAATGTATTGCAATACTCCATACAAAGCCTGAAATACCCCAACAACATACAGTCCTTTCATCATTGATAATGAAGCTATTTCCTGTACTGCTATTTTTATATTTCCACTCCTTAAAAGCAATGTGATTATTCCAATAAACAATCCAAATACTGTAATGTAAAACTTTATCGTATTTTCCGTATTTACAAATTTCTCGGAAGTGAGAAATACACTTCCGAGAAATATCAAAACTATTCCAATTTTAAATTTCATATTATGCTGTCAAACTTTAATCATGATGGAATTTGTCATCATACCATATGCTTTTATATAACATTTCGATATACTGGTTCTTCTTTTTCTCACCTTTTTTTGTAAAGAAGAGTTTTATATCCATAGTCGCCCTGTCATTTTTTGTAATAAACATTCCAGTACAATAAGGATACTTCTCTTTACGCATTCTTTCTAAAGATTCGTCAAAAAAGTATACAGAATCAGCATTTGGCAAATCATAAATAAAAATGGAGTCAGCATTAAACATCTCATAAGGCTTTTTGCCTGCAATAATGGTTACATAGTCTTTAAAACGAGTTTCAACGTTATTCTTATTTAAAGGATTTCCATGACCAAAATATAAACCAAGAGCACTTCTTATTTCACCTGTTATTTGACTTCTATGAAAACTACGATTCTCAATTCCAAGCCTTTCTTTTTCTTCCTTAGAAACGAAGTTTGGTTGAGCGTTGTACATTATCATACAATCTTTTTTCTTGGATATAAATATAGGGCCATATATACTACCTGTACCTTTCTCTGGTACTTTACTGGCTGACCATAATACATAGAATTTATCCAAATTCGCAAACTTGCTAATTGGATTAAAAACAATACCAAAGTCATTAGAAAGGTACTCTGTGTATGCAGGTAATTCTTTTTTATACCATAAATTTTCTTGAGCAGAAAGATTCCACGGTGCAAAAAGAATACTAAAGATAAATATTAGCTTTAAGATATTCATATTTCTTAATAAGGATAATAAATAGTGGATATACTATCAGCCTGAATTGGCAACATTTGATTGTACTGATAATCATTATATAAAATATAACCACTATTTGAATCATAAAACATCCCATTTACTGCATGACCAGTAGTGTCGGAGGTAGGATACCATATAAATGCATTATTTAATGAACCCCCTTGTGTTACAGAATTGGATTTCCTAGCATTTGGGTAAAAATGGTAAACAACTGAATCCAAAGCCGATGGAGGAACTCCGTTTGAATACCCAAGGCTATCTAAATAAGCTATAGCATTATTTAAGCTTACCCCACCCATTCCTGCAAGAGAATATGCTACACAATGTGTTGAGTCACTGGGTTGGGTGCCGTCACCTTCAGTGCTGCCAGATTTTAATCTGGGAATTAAATTGTTAAAAGTTTTTGGTGCAAAAATCTCATTGGTTCTTTTAAACCCTTTTGTAATGTATTTAAATAATTCCTCTGAAATATTCACTTGTGCCCCAGAGGTTTGCTTAATTCGATAAAGACCATTTTTCTTATCTATATTAAGTCTTTGAAGTGCTTGCCCGTATGTCTCCATATCATTTGCCGTCATTTTAGACATTTCATAGGTTTCCAAATCAAGATATTCTTCGTATTGACTTTCGAATAAGGTTTCTTTCTCACATCCCCAAAAGCCAATAATACTAAAGAAAAATAGCATTACAATAGTTGTTGTAAATAAGTTAGATTTTCTAATTAATTTCATTTTTTTTAAATTTTAAGATTATTGATTACCTGTTCTATTGTTTTAAATGGCTTCACAGTTAATTCTTTGCCATCTTTTTGTCACGTAAAGGTGGTCAGCCTCTATTTTTCAACCAGCATGCCTTATTTTGTGCAGTCTCTTAGCCTTGCAGAGAACGTTGGCGGTATGGCCAGTAAGGGATTGCGGTGCGACGTTCCTATCAACCGAGACGAAAGATTGATGCGGGCGATGACCTTCGCATACCACTGAAACCCTTATTGGCTATACCGCGTGTTGTACGCTGGCCATTCTTTTTTTAATAATTAACCATAATATCATTTACAATTAGCCATTTCCCTTTAGTTAAACGCCATTCAGTCATGCCTTTTTGCTTGTATGTAGCTCCTTGATATTCGTAAACATCATAATATTTTTGAACAGCAATTGAATCTCCAACGCTAATTGATAATGTTTTAAAGTCAATCAACTTGTAACCACCATCAATTGCAGATTGCATCATCTCTCGAATCTCTATCAAACTTGGACAAGATGGTATTACACTTGCATCTGCACGGTATAAGGTCAAAACCGAATCAATCTGACCTTTATTAATCCATTTATTACTTTTGTTTTGCAAATCTTCAATTACCCTTATAGTTTTTTCAACTTTTTGCGCTTTACTTTCAGAACATAATGCAAATAATCCAAAAGTTAAGGCTAAAAACATAATTGACAAAGTTGAAATCTTTTTCATTGTGTTTGTTTTTAAGTTAAATAAATCAAATACATATCTATAAAATTGCTCGAGCCAATTGGAAATCACAAATCCAGTTTGCTTTAACTTACTGGATGTTGTTTCAATCGAATCATAAACCTTGTAGTCCAGAGCAGAAAAAATTGCCTTTATAGTGTAACTTCTGGGTGTGACTTCACCAGATTCAATCCGTTGAAGGGTTCTCACATTTAAATTACATTTTTCAACAAGCTCATCCTGAGTTAAGCCTTT
>JBBRCQ010000119.1:0-5619 GCA_038204725.1 Bacteroidales bacterium
GGCTATGTCGTCATACACAAACCTGATCTCGGTGCGCAATGCGGGAAGGGTGCCGTTCCTCGGGCTGTATTCCACAAAACCAGATGCAACGGGAGCGGTGTTCCAGGCTGCATCATCCGGCTTCTAAAATCCCCGCGAATAATGCGTAGGAATTGATATCCCTTATTTTTGCGCCGCCATCAACATTTTCATTAATGTCTACAATTTCATCCCCCGTTGATATTATTGCGACTCTTAGCTTTTTGTAAACTTTTATTTGAGATAAACCAATTGCTGCCATCGCCCCTATTTCCTGCGGACGGATAACGGTGCCTTTTTTTATTACGACATCGTCCTTTTTGCAATCATCGCCTCTAAAAATAACATTGTTTCCAGGTGCAGAAGATTTGCTTAAATAAATAAACCCGTCATTATAATTTTCGGAATACTCAAGCATAACAACTGAGTCAGTATTTTGAGGCAATTCGCCACCGGTTGGTATTGAAGCGGTTTGTCCCTTTTTTAAGGAAAATATTGGTTTTTCACCCATTTTAATGTCAAAAGCAATCTCCAACTGTGCTGGATTTGAATCACTTGCTCCGAATGTATCCGACGATATTACTGCAAAACCATCAACCATGGATCTGTTAAACCCTGGAATGTCTTCAGATGAATATATTTCAGCCGCAAGAATTCTTTCTGAAGCAGATTCTATGTCAACTGTTTCAACTTGATTTTCTATCGCTGTGAAATTTAGTTGAATAATATTTTTAACTTCATCCATTGTTTTTACATCAAACATTTATCATATCCTCCAGTTTTGTAAAAAAGTCTTTGTCGTTTCGTTTTCGGGGTTATTCAAAACATTGCATGGCAATCCTTTTTCGATAAGAATCCCTTCATTTAATATTACTATTTCATCAGCAATTCTGAGCGCCTGGGATGGATTATGCGTCGTAAATAAAATTGTAGCACCGGTTTTTTTCTTTGTTTCTTTAATATAGTTCTCAACTAGACTCGTGCTAAGGGTGTCAACAGATGCTGCCGGTTCGTCAAGCAAGAAAATCTGGCTATTCTGAACAAGAGTTCTTGCAATAGCAACTCTTTGTCTTTCTCCGCCAGAAAGGTTAGCTGGGTGAGCTTTGCTAAATGCAGTCATGTTAACTTTTTTAAGTGCCGCGTTTGCTTTTTTAGTCACTAATTTTGCTTGTTTTTCTTCTTTTGAAGCAGGTTTGCCTTTACTGATTGCAAGTTTCACATTATTAATCACCGATAAATCAAAAAGATATACATCTTGTGTAAGGTATGAAACCTTATCTCCCAAAAATATTTCTCCTGTGTCTTGTTTTTCGAGACCAGACATTATTCTAAAAAGAGTTGATTTGCCCGATCCGTTTGGTCCTAGAATAGCGATTATTTTACCTGTTTCAAATTCCAGATTTTCAATGTCCAAAACGGTTCTGCCACCATATGTCTTTTTAACATTACTCAAGGTTATTCGTTTGTTTATTTTGTTTTGGTAATCATTATTTATTTCATTTATTTCATTTATTTCATTTATTTCATTTATTTCATTTATTTCATTTATTTCATTTATTTCATTTTGATATACTTCATAAATTTCATTTTTACTTTCTGCTTTTTGTTTATTATCAATATCGTAAGTATTACCTCTTATGCAATCACTTGTTTCAATCGTTCCCTTAGTATTAATGATATCCCTAATTTCATCAGAATTTACATTTTTATCTATTTCTATCGAAATGGTATTCTCACAATTTTCTTTGATGTTGTTGAATTTGATATTCTTTTTATTATTAGTAGATTCATTGGCTTCATTTGTATTGATAAACTCGCTGGCTTCATTTGTATTGATAGACTCGCTGGCTTCATTTGCATTGATAGACTCGCTAAAATTATTATTTTCAGAGTTTATATTTGATTTTTGATTTCTCGACGAAAAGAGTTTCCGAATTTTGCCGGTTTCGCTTTTTTGTGACTTTCCCCGCTGATTATCTGTTTGAAACGATTGGACAACCCAATTCAATATAAACGATATGATAAGAAGAATCATTCCCAGAGCAAGTGCCTGGTCATAGTTTCCTTTGCCGGTTTCAAGAACAATTGCTGTTGTCATTACTCTCGTGCTGTTTTGAATATTTCCGCCAACAAGCATAACTGCTCCGACTTCTGAGATTGCTCTTCCATATCCAGCAAGTAAAGCTGATACAATCGGATATCTGCATTCATTGGCAAGAAGAATATAGGATTTTGTTTTTCCAAATCCAAGGCTATGACAGGTTTCAAGAACTTGTTTCCCCTTAAGATTCACAGATCCGATTGTGATACCACAGACAATAGGAAATATTATGATTATTTGAGCAATAACCATTGCTGTCGGGGTGAACAGCAAATGAAGTTCTCCTAAAGGGCCACTCCTGGAAAGAAAAAGGAAAACAATAAGTCCGGCAACTACCGGCGGTAGTCCCATGAATGTATTAATAATTCTGATAAGGTTTTTGCGTCCCCAAAATTTAGTGCTGCCAATTATAACACCTACTGAAATGGCAAATGCAGACGAAATCAATGTACTTAACACGGTAATTATTATTGATCTGCCAATAATTCCATAAGTCTCATTATCAAATGATGTAATTAAGTGTATTGATTCAAAAAAACTCTTTGTCAGGTCATTCAATATTTTGCTTCCTTTCTTCTAAGTTTCGTTTTAGACTATTTTCCTGATTTTTCTATCTTAACAAAAAGACCGAGGATTGCTACTACTTCACCAAAATCAAGAAACCGCAAGATCGTCCTGCAATTTCAATTTTTCACCAATAGTATAGTTGAATTTATGATTTATAATCAACTGTAAAAAGTGCTTCTCCATATTTATCTTTGCCATACACTTCAATTAGTCTAAGAGCCTTTTTTGATGTCATCCAGTTGATGAATTCTTGAGCGCCATCTTTGTTTGCTTTTGCTATTTTAGCTGGATTAACTGCAATAATTGTATATTGGTTTTTAAGGTCTAGTGTTGCATCTAGGACGATTTCGAGGTCTAGTTTGTCTTTCATTGACAGAAAAGTTGCTTTGTCGGTAAGAGTATATCCTTGTTTTTCGCTTGTCATTATCAAAACGTCTCCCATTCCTTTTCCTGCACTAATGTACCAAGAGGCTTTAGGTGTTGTTGTTGCAGTTTTCCATAATTCAATTTCCTTCTTATTTGTTCCGGAGTCATCACCTCTTGAAACAAAAGCAGCCTGTTTTTCGGAAATTTGCTTAAAAGCACTCACAGCATTTTTATCTAAAAGAGTTTTAACGCCTGCAGGATCATTTTCAGGGCCGACGACTACAAAATAATTATACATCAATTCGACTCTTTTCACACCATACCCATCTGTGACAAATTTTTCTTCTGAAGCCTTATCGTGGATAAATAGAACATCAGCATCCCCACTTTCGCCTGTCTTGATTGCTTGTCCGGTTCCTTGTGCAATAACTTTAAGAGTTATTCCAGTGTCCTTTTCGAATTCTGGTTGCAGAACAGCAAGCAATCCGGAATCATTAACACTCGTTGTAGTAGCAAGTGTTAGTGGAGATTTTGCAACCTTTTTGGTACAGGATGTAAATGAGAGTAGAAGACCTGTAGATAAAATGACTGCGGTTGCAACTTTAATAAATTGCACCTTTGGGGAACGACTTTTGCCCCTTGTGTAAATAGTGAACATATAATCCTCCTTTTCAAACAGAAGGCGTATCCGTTTCCAGATAAACCCTAACGGCTGCAAGTCATAGCATAATTACCTTAGATCAATGCAGCTCAGAGATTTTTTATATGTTAATGATATTAGGTTGACATGATTATGTCAATGTGTAAAAACACCTTTTATCATTGTTTTTTGTATTTTTTTGTTGTCTTTTGTTTTGTGAATACAGAGTAACAAATAGAAATAATTTTGCTTTTACAAGCTGCTTTCTATTTTCCTTCATAACCATTTATGTTACTCCCTTTTTAACCCCCTTTGCTACGAATCAAATTTATCCGCAATTCCTAAAAAATATCATAATTTTATATGATCTACTAATATTAACGAGTATTTATGTTTAAAGTCAAGAATTCATAAAGATATTTTTCTGATATAATAGAGTCATTGCAAATTTATTTTATTGTTTCATTTATAGTTAATTTTGAATAATTTTTATGATTAAAAAAATTTTTGTAATGGAGAATTTTATTTTGAGTTTAAATGAATTATTAAAATATAACATGTGGAATTTTGGAGGTAATTTATGTTTAAGGCAGCAGTTTTGACAGTTAGCGATAAGGGATATGCCGGTGAAAGAGCTGATGGAAGTGGCACTCTTATTATAGAGATTTTAAAGAAAAATGATTTTTGTATTGATGTATATAAAATAGTTCCTGATGAACAAGATATGATTTCTCAGTTTCTTGCTGAGACATGCGATTCTGGAATTGTTAATCTTATTTTAACTACTGGTGGAACTGGATTTTCTCCTCGCGATGTAACGCCGGAAGCTACTACGAAAGTTATAGAAAGACCTGTTCCAGGAATACCTGAGGCAATGAGAAGCCAAAGTTTTCTTATAACACCTAAAGCGATGTTGTCCCGAGCTGTTGCAGGAATCCGTAAGCAAACACTAATAATAAATATGCCTGGAAGTCCAAAGGCTGTACAGGAATGCATGGATGTAATTATGCCGGTTCTTCCTCACGCTCTTCAAATACTTGCTGATCAAATAGGAGAGTGCGCAAGAAAATAATTTATTTTAAGACTTTTTATCAATCGTTTTATGTGCTCTGATTTTTTTTACAGTTTTGGTTTTATAATTGTTCGAAAGCACACTTATATTTCCATCAACCTCAAGAACTGCAAGATTAACCGCTTTAATATCCGAAACCCCATGCTCTCGAATTGCTTCTTCAATTTCAGGAAGACTTATTTTTGCTTTCTGCATATTGTTAGTATGAAGAACACCTTCGTAAATCAACATAATTGCTTTACCCTGTATTAGTTTGTTAAATTTAGAAAATCGATAGGTTAGGTCCTTCAATAAAAAATTTATTACAAAAAGCGCTCCTGCCGCGACAAGACCTCCGACAAGTGATGTGTCCGGCCCAACCATCGCGTTTTGCACGGCATTGCTTATAAGAAGTATAAAAACAAGATCAATTACAGAAAGTTGTGTAAGCTCTTTTCTTCCAGATATTCTGATTGCTATTATTATAAATAGATAAACACAAACTGAACTGAAAATTATATTAAGATATTGATTGTGAAACATAACCTCACCCTCGCCTTTATCAAAAATTGTTTACTTCAGCTTGATATCTGGTTTCAACTTCCTATATTCTATATACGGTCAATATAAATTCAGCTTTAATTCTTTTCATTTAATTACGATTCAAATATATTAATTACGATTGCAAAATCATTTACAATGCTAGTGATATTTTCAACACTTTCTAAGGTCACAAGATATCCATTATTAATGATTTTGTGTTTTACTTAAAGAGTTCTCGCATTTTTGAAAGCTCTGGTTCTTTTAATGCCAGACATTCATCAATATCCGCATCAATTTTGCTCAGTTTGCCTGCAAATGCCAGGCAAGTTTGTT
>JBBRCQ010000120.1:0-5591 GCA_038204725.1 Bacteroidales bacterium
CCATTTGAGACCGAGACCATTCAAGAAGATTTTCGAGAAAATCGAATAAGGTTCTGGCAGATTTATTCATATTTTTGGCCATCTGAAATATTTTTTCCTTGTCAAGATTATCGTATTCATCAGTCAAGACTTTTGTAAAAATGAGAAATCCGCTGAATGGACCACGCATGTCGTGAGCGATAATAGAGAAAAATTTATCTTTTGTCCTGTTGAGTTCCTTAAGTTTTCTTTCTGAGTCATGCAACTTATTTATTGTATTATACATCACAAAAAGAGAAGTGAGGAACAACCCTAACAGAATGAATAAAATTCTGTGAAATACCAACATATCAGGAACTTTTAAAATCAGTAGATCAATAAACGAAATCCCTTCATCAACCTGATAGTTTATTAGCGTTGCCAAAGTCCAGATCACAAAGATTTCTATAAGATAGATGAGAATATATTTTTTAAACGATTGCTTATTCATAGTGGGTTCAGCTTGAAATTCTACTTAAAAATCAGGACTTCACTTGTTTTAGAAAATTGAATCCAGAAAGGTTAATTACAACTAAATGCTCCTTTCTGCATTTGAATTCAAAATTCTACTTCAAATCTTGTTTTTTTGACATATACTCGCTTTTGTAGATTTCACCCCTGGCATATCTTTCATTCAAAATATCGAGGGCAGACTTTGTTGGCAAATTCGACTTTTCTTTATCAGATTTGAGATTTCGGATAATTATCACAATGAATACTATTAAAATTATCAATCCAACAATCCATCCGAAACCCATTCCCCAACCCATATCCCCATTCATAAAACTATTTGCATGCATAACATTTCTCCTTTCTGATTATTTCTATTTCGGTAAGCACCCCAAAACATTCTTTTTTCAACGATTCGGTTACATGCGGAATAGCCTGATAAAAATCGGTACAGATTTTTTTGCTGATGGAATACTTCATGATCTAAATATTAATGATTATGTACTTAATTAACAGAAGCCAAATGTATGTTGCAAACGGAACAATCGCCAGGTTCATTTTATGTTTTGTCCCCTTGGCATTCCATAGGGCAGTAATATTTAGCGTTAGCATCCGTAATTCTGTACTTTCTTGTAATTAAAATTCTAAAAGATTGTTTTATTACTGATTTTAAAAATATTCTGTTTTATCTTTTCGAATTCCTCTTTATCAATTTCACCCCTGACATATCGTTCTTTCAAAATTTCGAGGGCTGTTTTTATTTCTGTTGGAGTTGGATTGTTTTTTAAATTAAATCCCCTGGTAATAGACCAAATAATTGCAATTAAAATTACAATTCCAAATATCCAACCATATCCCATTCCCCAACCCATACCGCCAGCCATAAAATTATTTGCGTGCATGATATTTCTCCTTTCTTATTGTTTCTGTTTATTACCCGAATAAATCGGCACCCTTTTTACAGGGAAGCAATAACACGTTCGAGCTTTTCTTTGATTTCTCCGGCAATCCCGACAAGCGACTTGTTTTCGACTGCCATCATCGATACAACAGGGTCAACAGCAGCCACTTCAATTTCATTATTTCCCAATTCCTGTACGATTACATTGCAGGGGAGTAAAACTCCAATTTTATCTTCATGTTGCAACGCTTTATATGCGTTAGGTGGATTGCAGGCTCCAAGGATTTTGTATTTACGAAAATCAACATCCAGTTTTTCTTTCAGTTTCTCCTGAATATCTATTTCGGTAAGCACCCCAAAACCTTCTTTTTTCAAAGCTTCTGTTACTTTTTCTACTGCAGCTTCAAATTCTGAGTTTAACGTTTTACTGATGTAATATTTCATGGCTTCAATTTTTAATGATTATGTAACTGATTCTTTTCGTCTTTTTGCTTTTGCATCATGGGCATATTGTCCATTTTCTTTAGATCTTTGCTTTGCATTTTCTGCATCATGGTATTCATCATTTTGGGATGTTGAGTCATCATATCGGCCATTTTGCAACGCATCGCTGAATTTTTTTCGCACATTTCCATCATGTTGCCCATCATATTCTGCATCATTTCAGGATTGTCTTTCATCATGCCCATCATTTGATCATGATTCATCATTTGATGTTCCTGACCCATTCCCATTTTAGCATCATTGTTCATCATTTGATTGTTACCTTTCATCATCATCATTGCATGTTCGTTCCCTTTCATTGCATCCATAAAGTCCATCATAAGTTCATGATTATTCAAAATGGCATTGAAAGTTTCGTTACGTTGTTCCTTATTCTTCAATAGCTGGTTTGCCTTGGTTGTTTGGCTGTATCCATTGAAAGAAAGAATACTTAATACGGAGATTACTAGAACTATTGTTTTCATGATATTTATTTTTTTGATTAATAATTAACTACAAGAATTAATACTTTTGAATTTAGCAGCAACCATGATGCCCATGCCCATGTCCTTTATGCCCATGTTCATGAACCTGAGAAGGTGAACCACTATCGCTTATCGGCACCAGCTTCATATTACAAACCGGACAATTTCCCGGAGCATCGTATGTTTTTTCACCCTCGCATTTCATCGGGCATCGATATTGTACCACCCCATGTTCATTGTTACTTTCATTTTCTTTAACTCCTCCACCGAATATTCCTTTTAAAGTTTTCATGATAAATAATTTAAAGATTTATAATAGATCAAAGATAACCCTTGCAGATCCTGAGTATGTTACACAATTTCTTGATTACTTTACATTATTCTCAGGTTTTAGATTTCATCAATAGATTTTCGATTCTGTTCCCTCATCTTTTTGAAATATGTGGTTGTAAAACCGGTCACTCGTTTAAACTGACCAGACAAATGTGCGACACTGCTATAGTCCAATACATAAGATATTTCACTTAACGTTTTTTCATCATAAATAAGTAATTCTTTTACTCGTTCTATTTTCAGGTTAATCATGTAATTCTCGATCGTTGTTCCTTCAGCTGAAGAAAATAAGGTACTCAGGTAATTGTAATCGCGATTCAATTGATCGGCTAAGAAGGTAGAGAAGTTTTGATGGTGATTTTCTTTATCATATACATAATTGATAGTAACCTTTTTTACCTGCTCAATTAATTGAACGGTGTGACTGTTAATAATTTCGAATCCGACACTCCTTAATCGGTTGTCAATGTTTGCTAATTCATCTTCAGAAATAGAATCATTAAAAACAACTTTCCCCATTTCCACATTTGCACGACCAAATCCTGAATCTTGAAAGATGCCGGAAACCACCATGACACATCGGTTACAAACCATATTTTTTATGTATATATTCATTACGTCTTTCTTTAACAATTCATTCTGATAACTTAAGTTAATTAGGGTCTTTTAATGTTTCAATCTTCATTTTGAAAATGGAAGAGGTTAACGATTATATAAGAATTTCTGGAAATCCTATTCTTTTATCCATTTTACAATCAGGATGAAATAAATCTCTTAATCCTTGTTCGATACTAATTCTACTTTGCTGGTTTAAAAAAGTAGTGTAATGAACATAGATTATCACCTGTCCATTACAGTTTTTTATCCAGCAATCTTTTTTGTCGTGATTTTCAATTCTTGTTCTCAATTTTGAGCTTTCACCAACGTCGATTAAAAAATATTCATTATCTATTTTACAAACTATTGCATATATACCAGCCCTTTCTTTGAGTTTATCAATAGAAAGGATTGGCCCATTAAATGAATATTTTCCAAGTTTTATTGACATGATAGGTGTTTTTTAATTCTCAATTATTTTTTGATTCGGTTATTGCAAACTATCCAAAATTGAATTCAAATAATTTGCCAGTGCTTTCTTTTGATCTTGTGATAATCGGGCATCACGATGAATAAAAGTGTATGAAGAAAGTGGCATTTCATCCTTTTCAACTTGATCTATCATAGACTTTAATTTGCTTTTTTGTCTCCTTGCTGAATAGGATCCAAATTCACTAAAATTCAACTCCTCCTTTCCTTTATTTATATGACTCTCCAATAACCAACCAACTGGCTGCACATTACTATACCACGGGTAGTTCGTATTGTTACTATGGCAATTGTAGCAAGAGGTATGCAGAATATTTTCCATATTTTCAGGAGTCTGATAAGACAATATAAAGTCAGTTGTTGGCACCTCGGTACTTTGATTAATTCTGGCGGGAAAAAATTGTAAACCCACCAGAACAACCAATAGGACTAAACCGATACGTTTTAGCGATTTCATTTAACAGTAATTACTTGTGCAACACTACCACACTTCATCATTTTACTTCCTAAAAGCGGATTTTTTATTTCATTGGATTCACTTAGCCACTTGCCTCCTTTATTGTTGTCAAACATCGGGCAATAAATCTGATATAAAGTCCGGTCTGCGCCGGTAATTACAACCAGGTCTTTAATGTCTGTGCTCAATATTTCGAAATGCTCGCGTTGATGATCAATTTTGTCGCCATTTTCAGAAATATGTTCCGCATTTTCTTTGGCATCATCAAGAATATCTTTCATTTCTTTTTGTTTTGATGCTGGCAGGTTTGAAATGTTGTATTTGCCAAGGGCATCTAATAACAATTTCCCTGAACTTGCCGCTTTCTTACTGTTGTCCTGAACCAAAGCATCTTTTAATGCCAGGTAATCAGTAATAATAGGTGTTGCAGATAGTGAATGTTCAACCATTATTGAAGCAGGATTTGCAGTTTTGTTATCCATTTTCGACTTCATTTCACTCATCCCTTTCATTGAATGATCCATTTTTGAATGGTCCATTTGGGCGCTTGCTCCCCAGCTTACTAAAGCCAGAAAGAGCATAATCATTGATGTTTTCATTGTTTTTAAATTAAAGATTAAAAAATTAATAGTAAATCAGACTGTTCTGTTTTTATCCAAAAAAATGATGGAATCCATGTTCATTCTTATCATTTTTTTGAATAAGCCGCATATTGCAAACTGGGCAATTTCCCTCATGGATGTATGTTTTTTCTTCTTCACACCTCATTGGGCATTGGTAAACTTTCTTCTTTTTTTCATCATCTGAATTTTGTTTTTTTGTTTCCATAACTTTTCAATTTTGTGTTAGACATTAAACCTTAACGCTTTATCAAGTTATAATTCTTCCTTAATTTTTCCACAGGTTGGCATTTTACTACCCAAATATGGATTTTGCACAATCTTGCTATCACTGATCCAGTACGCACCCTTTCCATCGAATGCCATTGGGCAGAAAATCGCGAATAAATTGCCTTGTTTCAGACCGAAGCTTTTAATTGTGCAATACATAATCTCAGAAATATGACTGAAATAGGAACGTTTATTTTCAAGTCCTGAAATGTGAAGCATTTCTTGAAGCTTCACTTCATACAATGCCTGATGGTTTTTCCATGCTTCAAAGCCTTCGCCTTCCAATTTCGTTGGAATAACAGCAGCTACTTTCTCTGACATCAATTCAACGGCCTTATCTGTGGCCAGCTCATCATCTTTTACCAAAGCATTTTTAACTTGTAAATAGGCATCGATCACCTTTTCCAACTCAGCTTTTGTTTCATTGGCAGGTTGATATGCCTGATCAAGGATAACAATATCCTTGTGAGAGAAATTCTCAGCCAGGC
>JBBRCQ010000121.1:0-5588 GCA_038204725.1 Bacteroidales bacterium
AAACAATCCATATATTTTTATTGAATTTTTAACCAAATATCTAAACAACAACAACATGCCGATACCCGACGAATTTAAGAAGTTCAGAGAAAAAGTCTATGATTTTTTCCAGAAGAACAACATAACGCCAATTCAAAGTACCGCTCACTGAGCCTGTCGAAGTGAAGCTTGCCGAAATGCAGACTGATCTCCTCAACAAAGATAAGTTGATTGAAGAATTGCAATCCAACATATCCGAATCCATCAACCTCTCCGAAGCGCTTCAATCCAAAATCGATGAACTTACTGCATCCCAATCCATTCCACCCAATTTAGCCGATCCCAAGCTCTCCATCAACAAACCACCTGATGAAGACACCGCCGGCAAGCAACTCCTCAAAGAAATCCCCTACCAGGACAGAGTCAGGTTAAAAGCCAATAACCAATAATGAAAAATGCACTGTAATTTAAATATTCCCACTGCTCAGATTCCTCCCCTTTCAGGGGAGGCTAGGAGGGGTTGCTCATCCCAAATTCCTCCCCTCTTAGAACAAGCGGAGGTAGAATCTATAACTTTTAATAAATCAATAACTTAATAATTCCTAAACTATGAACATTTTCACCCAAACCACCTCTCCTGAATTTACCAAACAATCATTAAGTGAATACTTTATTGATCCCATGTTTATGTCAGAAGACATCAGAGGTGCAATTACTGTCCGTACCGACATTAAAGGTACTGAGAAGTTAAACAAGATTTCTCGCCCCTCTATGATTACCAAGCCCAAAGTAGCCGCAGGTTTCACTCCAACTGGTAATTTCGCACTCACCTATCAGGACATCACCGTTAAACCAATGGCCATTGAATTTGAACAAAATGGCAGGGAGTTCTGGGGCTCTATCGTAGCTCAATTATTAGCTTCCGGTTACAAAGAAGATGATGTTGAGCAAATGAAAAACCCAGACATCTGGAACAAAATTATCTTACCAGTGATAGCACAGGCAGGTCAAAATGACTTAGTCCGCCAGATGTTCTTTGCAGACCCTTACCATGAATCCATTGTCAGTTCAAAGCCCAATGGTACAGTTGACGACAACTATTCAGGCTACACAGGCTTCATGACCCATTTTCACAAAGATCTTGCAAGCTCAATCATTCCAGCTTCACAACACATCAAAGTAGCTTCTGCAACTTCTTCAGTAAAAAGAGAATTGATTCAAACCTACACTGCAGGCACCGACACATTGATAACATTAACAATTAATGGAGTTGCCTACGAACAGGCTTATGCATCCAGTGCAACGGTTACTGCAGCAAACTGGCTGGCTACTCATAAAGCTACTATCGAAAACCGTGCAGGCATCAATGGAGTTATTGTAACCAATCCTTCCGGTGCAGGGATCAAATTGGTTTCAAAATATGCTGGTCAAGATTTTACTTTCACAGCTGCTGCAACCGGAACTGGTACATTTGCAACTTCTGGTTCTATCGCTGCTGTAAAACAAAGTGCTTTAGCTACTGATGAAGCCGATGCTACTTTAGAAGACATGATAGATGCCATGCCTTCAGAATTGGTCGAGTTTAACCCTGTTTTCATGATGACCCGTTCCTTGTTCCGAAACCTGATTCATACCTTCAAGAAAAAAGGCACAGATTTAGCTGACATGGTAATGCTCAATGGGCTTAAAGTGCCATCCTACGAAGGCATCCCTATCCTCATTCGTCCTGATTGGGACATTTGGATAGCTTCCTCTTACAATGGAATCCTCCCACACAAAGCCATTTTAACCACCCAGAAAAATTTGCTCTTTGCCACTGATGGCACTTCCGACAGCGAAATGGTAGAAACTTGGTACAATCCCGACATCCAGTCCCGCAGATACCGTGTCCAATACAAAGCCCAAACTGCCTACTTCCACAAAGAATTACTCGTCTTAGCCGGTTTTGGTGATTAACAATAAAAATCCCCACTTTCGTAATCTCTCCTTAAAAGAGAATTGAAGGTGGGGTTATTTCAATATTGAAAAGTGGTTTTTTATACTGTTTGGTACTTTGTATCTCTCGCACCAATTTTGATAAGCCATTATAGATGTTTTATTAATTACAACTAAAAAAGTAAATAATATATTTTATTAAAAAAATTATTCCAGCAACTAAGCAAAAAATTCCAATTGTCAAAGATTGATAATTAATCAAAAATTTAAAACTACCATCTTTGGATGGGTATTTAAACCTTTGAATTAATAAATATGATCCAATAATTATACCAATGATAGCAATATATAAGTCCTCAATCATTTATATTATTATTTAAATTTTATTTTGTTTCTTTACTAATTTTTAATAGAATATCATTTATTTTAAATATTATTCCATCATTAGAAACTACTGTAATATTAGCTAACCAGATTTTCCCATTTTTATAAAATTTACTAGTATAAAAATCATGAATATAATCTTTTAAAATATTTCTCATATTATCATCAAAACATGACCCATTATTTACTGGTGTTGTAAAGTAATTTTTACCAAATGTAGTAACAATACAAAAAGATTTTATATAATATTCTTTAAAATCTATTTTCTTATTAATATCAAATAGTTGGCTATTTATACAACAAATACTTTTATATTCAAAATCTACAGTATTTTTTATACCTTTAACTACTTCATCCTTCTTTAATTGTGATAAATAAATTGTATCAAATTTTAATTTCAAACAACTATCAATTTTAAACAAAGAATCATTGATAAAATTATGATAGGTATTATTTAATGTTGCAATTATGATAATCTTTCTATCATCCTTTTTATTTACACTTTGACTAAACACATTTATAGATGTATTAATCATTATAACCAAAAAAAATATTAAATATTTACCATTGAAAATAATGCAATTTTTCATTTATTCTTAATTTTTAATGGAACTTTTGGAAAAACAAATGCCAGCAATGAGAGCAAATATAATACTATCTCTTCATTCATAATTTTTTTTTACAAATATATGAAAGTTTTTAAAAGCAACCCTATTTATAATTAGCTCTGCTCAAATTCCTCCCCTTTTAGGGGAGGTTAGGAGGGGTCGATTAAACCTCTGCTCAAATTCCTCCCCTTTCAGGGGAGGTTAGGAGGGGTCGATTAAACCACTGCCCAAGCTCCTCTCCTCTCAGGACAGGCGGGGGTGAGGTAGAATAAATTAAATCTAAAATAAATGACACAATCTTCTGAATCTTCCACTCATGCAAAAGCCTCCCCTTCGGGGAGGTTTGGACGGGCCACTCTTTTCGAATACAACTACAACCCATTATTAAACCTCTTCAAATCCGATTTTATTAGTTTCAATAACAATCTGGAATTTATCCCCTTTGGAGAGGACAACCTACTGCCTAGGCAAATAGTTCAGTTGTCGAGGGAAGTGGCTGTACACCGGTCTATACTCAATTCTAAGGCATTTTATATTGCAGGAAAAGGATTAGCTTCAACCGACAAAAAACTTTCGGATTTCATTGCTTCTGTAAATAATAATTTTGAAGATTTAAGAGACGTAATTTATAAGGTGATTTTTGATGAACTCAACGTTGGCAATGCTTTTTTTGAGATAGTGACCAACAAAAACAAATCCTTTTTACAAATCTATCATCAAGACGCTTCCAAATGCAGATTAGCTGCTGATGGTTTAAATGTAATTATTCACCCCGACTGGGAGAACTATAAAGGGAAAAAAGACAAGAACAAGATCACCCTACCAGTTTATCCACAATTTGCAAAACAGGGCAATTTGTATAGAAGCATTGTCCACATCAAGCAATATGAACCCGAGTTCTTCTACTATGGCTTGCCAACTTGGTATGCAGGTTTAAAAAGTGTTATTATTTCAGGTTTAACAGATGAATGGAACAAGGCAAGATTGGAAAACCAGTTCAATGCTTCTGGATTATTGGTTATTCCTGGTGTAAACGATACCACAGAAGCAGAATCCCTGCAGACAGAATTTGAAAACTTTTCCGGTGCCAATTCCGAAAAATCCGCCAAACTCATAATACAATACCTAAAAGACTTAGCCCCGGGTCAAACTTCACAGCAAGCTCAGTACATCGAGTTCCCTCAAAATCAAGATGGAAGTTGGATGGAACTATACAACTTATCCCATACCCACCTGCTATCAATTCATAACTGGTTTAAATCATTGTGTAGTTTCTATGTTGACCAGACAGGCTTCGACACCAACCGTATCATCAATGAATATGAGATAGCCCTAAATACTACCATAAGTTTCTACCAGTCCAAGTATAGCAAGCTCTTGTCAAGGATTTTTAAGGAATTTAATTTCAATCCCGACAACTTGGTTTTTCTTAACGAATCACCCATTTCAAGACTAAACCCTGTAAAATTTATCTGGGAAATCCGCCGCGACCAAGGACTTGATTTTGATAAATCAGACATTAAACAGCAACAATTTTTTCAAGAGCTTAAAAATACGTATGCTGCTGATAAAACAATTTAAAAACTCATTATCATGGCTTTTTTTATAACCAAACATGAAATTATTTCGATAGCTTTTCTAACTGAATTACCCGAAGCTGATTTAAAAGATGAAATTATTTCTTCTTCTATCAATAAATATATCATCCCAATTATTTCGATTTCAATATATCAGCAAATAAACGCTAATCCAGAGAATTTTACTCTTTTATTGGAAGAACATTTAAAACCCTGTACAGCTTTTTATGTAAAGTATGCACACATTAACCAATTAATTCAAGAAGGTTCATCTTATGTACCTCCTGAATATCAAATATCAAATATCAACATCAAAGATTTAGCAACTGAAGTATTATCTGTTGCATCTCAGAAAGCTGTTGATTTAATTAAATACATGAATGATAACTATTTCCCCATCCCCATTCCAACAAATAAAAAATTAATTTCAGGATTTCTATTATGATAACAAATAAAAAACTAATACCACTTTCTACACTTGTAAGTGATATTACAGGCTTAAGTTATAACTTTCCTTCATTTCCGGTGCTGGGTGATGATAATATTACGTTACAACTTGTCTTTCAGGATTTAAACGCAAACACAGCTCTTATTAAATTTCAACAGTCATTAGATGATGTCAATTTTGATGATATTGTGGATGCAGATGGTGTAAATGTTGAAATTACATTATCATCTGCACAAACTTCATTTACAATCAATCTTTACAATACCAATACTGCCTATATCAGACCGGTTTTAGTATTAAATACATTAACAGCTGGTTCATTTACAAATTATACAGTTTTAACTTCTTAATTTTATCAAAATGACTGATACAAAAATATTTGACCTAAGATTCAAAAAAATAACTGCTGCTGCTGCAACTGGAGAGAACATAATTGAAAAATTACATGGCTTTGGTTTCTTATACAATCATTGGGCAGCAGCAGATGCAAAATTATTTGTTGCAGGATGGCACTTGCCATCCAAAACTGAATGGGAAACCCTTTCAACTTTTTTAGGCGGTAATGGAATTTCAACACCTAAATTAAGATCTACTAAAGTGACACCCGATCCATTCGGTTGTGTTTTTGTTGAAGGAACTACAAATGAATCTGGATTT
>JBBRCQ010000122.1:0-5574 GCA_038204725.1 Bacteroidales bacterium
TGAAAAGGCGACCCCAATTGATGCAATCGAAACCAGCAAAATAGGCTCCCGTCCGTCGAGGCGCACCAACCAACGAACACTTGCCGACCTGCGGGCAATTCCGTGGGTGTTTAGCTGGGCACAAAGCCGTATTAATATTACAAGTTGGTTTGGAGTCGGCAGCACTTTGAAACTGCTTAAGGAACAACAACCTGCAAAATATATCCTGCTAAAACAACTGTTGTCTGATCATCCATTAGTTCGGTATATCTTTACAAATATTGATTCAGGTTTAGCTGCAACTGATCCGGCTATTATTGCGCTTTATGCCTCTCTGGTAGATGATGAGCAGGTAAAGAATGATATTTTACCGCTTATACTTTCGGAATTGGAGCTAACGAAAAGTCTGTTGTTCGAACTGCTCGAAAAACCTTTCGAACAGCGCCGAAAAAATCATTATTACTCAACACGTTTACGATCTGTTGCACTTAAACTAATGCATCAATTGCAGGTAAACACGTTACGTAGCTGGCGCAGCGAAAAAGGCATTGCAACTGCTGAAATGGCAGATCATCATAATATTGTATTACTAAAAACAATAAATGCTGTTGCAAATGCTTTGGGATCTACCGGCTAATTGATAACCAGCAGCATCGGCCTGCGCATTGTTGTTGATTTCTACTTTGCGGGTGCCAATTTTAAACAGAATCGGAGAAATATTGGTGATGGAATTTCATGTTGCTTATAAAATTGATTCTGCAATCCGTTTTCCTGAATTATTTCTAAAATATCAGGATCAGGATTGATCTACACAGTGGCATTAACGATAATAAAATACAATGGCATTCCTACCGTAATATTGAATGGGAAAGTTACTCCTAATGCCATTGGAATATAAAGTCCGGGATCAGCTTTTGGTGCAGCTAATCGCATAGCAGCAGGTACAGCTATGTAAGAAGCACTTGCGGCAAGAATGGCAAAAATAAATCGATTACCTACATCGTGCGTTACATATTGACTTACGAATGCAACGATGCATCCGTTGATAGCAGGAATAATGATCGCAAATAACGAGGCGAACCAACCATACTTTTTAAATGCAGAAAATCTTTTTGCAGTTACCATTCCCATTTCCAATAAAAAGATGGCAAGAAACCCTTTGAAGATGTCGGTTGTAAATGGTTTTATACCTTCAGCTTGTTTGGTGTCAGCAATTAATCCAATCACTAAACTTCCTAAAATCATCAGCACACTTCCATTAGTAAAAGAATGTTGAATCACCGATTTTAAATTAACTTTATTTGTGTTGTCCTTTTCAAATTGCATCAATAGAATAACACCAACAATAATTGCAGGTGATTCCATCAGTGCCATTACTGCAACCATATGTCCACCAAAGGTTATTTTTTGCGCTTCTAAAAATGATACCGCAGCTACAAATGTTACAGCACTTACCGAACCATATGCGGCAGCTACTGCTCCTGAATCACTGATGCTTAGTTTTCTTTTTAAAATGAAAAATGTGTAAAGAGGAATGAGTGATGCTAAAGTCATTCCAAACAAAAGTGAATACACAATTTCATTGTTAAAACCGCTATGGGCTAACTCTTGTCCGCCTTTAAATCCAATTGAGAATAAAAGGTAAAGTGAAATAAACTTACTAGAGGATTCGGGAATCTGCAAATCGCTTTTAACGGATGTTGCAATAATTCCCAACACAAAAAATAAAAGGGTTGGGTTGGTAAGATTTGAAATTAGAATGTGAAAGTCCATGTCTGATATATATCTAATTTTGTTTGAATTTGTGTTTAATTAATTCGTGTTTACTGGTAATTAAGGTATGTATGTCCATGTTTGAAGTAGTCTCACCTGTAGCATCCATCTTTGATTCTGAATAAATAGTTGCTTTGTGAGTAAGTTCAGGTTCACGAAAATGCATTTGATCATCTATCATAATATCAGACCTGCGACATTAATGGGTTTTATATTTCCATTAGGCGAAGTAGAAGAGCCTTTAATTTTTTCTATTCGCTCCCACTTAATTAAAACATCTGTTATTTTAATTTCTACTTCGTTTACTATGATTGCACTTCTTATTAAAATGTCATTCTTGTTTGTTTTTAAGGGTTACATACATCGCAATACATCGGATCTTCTTCTGTTTTATTATGAGGGAATTTTTCTTCTTTTATGAAAGCACATTTTTTACATTGATAGATGTAACTTAAAGTTGACCTGGTTGGAGATCCGCATAACTTGCATGGCAAACCTTGCTTTTTTTCGGTAATTCCAAAGCCAGGTGTTCTGCATTCAGGACACCTGGCTTTTATTTTTGCAACTAGCTTTTTTGCAGCGCTTTGTATTACACTCATTCGTGTTGGGTTGTAAAGAGCCCTCATATCGGTTTCGGCAAAAGCAGATCCATATTTTTCATTTAAAAATTGGAATGACCTTATTAGCACTTCCCAGTCCGCAATGCCTTTAATAATTTCAGTATTGTCATTTTTCGCTTTCCGCAATATCAAAGCATGAGATGGGAAATCAACACTTTTTGCAAAGTCAGCTAATTGCTCTTCAGTTTTTATTTCAATACCGTTAAAATTTGTTATGGTGCTTAACTCCCTTTCAATTATCTCAAGGTTATTTTTCTTATCAATAAAAATTACAAACTCATCATCGGCTGGTGCAAAAAAAAAAGAGGGATGCGGACCGAACGAACCTTCACTTGCAATACCCAAATCGCAATCGCTTACTTCCATTGCTTGCAAACATTTATTCCTAAGTGTTTTAACAGGGTCGTCTTTGCGCTCAATTTCGCCAGTAAAAGTTCCAAGCAAATCGGTGTCGAAATTTTCGGGAACAAAACATTTTACACCAAATTCTCCTTCAAACAACGGCGTAATTACTTTCTCTTTTTGATGTTTTGTTGCAACTACTAATTTTCGGTTTTCAAACATTTTAATTAATTTCCACCAAAGAATGCATTGCTACTTTTCCTTTTTTAGTATCAATAAATCTTCTTACTTCAAATAATTCTTTTTGAAGTTGCTTAATTTTTTTTTCTCTCATTTTAATATCTTCCTCATTAGCATGAGCATGAATTTTATCTTCATGAAATTTAATTTTCACATGCACCATTTTGGTAATGATGTCAATTGCTTCTTCGGCTGAAAATTGACCTTCTATAAGTTGTATATTCATAATTATATATTTTTTATTGTCCTTGTCCTAAAGAATAAGCTGCTTTGCCATCAAATGAATAAAGGTTTTCAGTTTTAATGGTGTCAATGTTTTCATTTATAGCACTTTTTAAAAGATCAATGATATTATTTTTACTAATTTCTGATCCTTCATTTGGTTTAAAACGGCATCTCCAATGATCAGTGCAAAATGTTTCATCAAAACCATCAGGCCAGACCTTGATACCTCTGTTAGTTATCATGATAAGCGATATGCCATTGCTTTCAATCTTCTTTACTTTATCTGCTAATTCATTAGGATTTGTTCCTGCCCAATGAACAAATACATCAACGCCTACCAGTTGTTTTATGGCAGCAGGTTTACGCTTGTATTTTGGCAGATTTAAAGCAGTATTGTTAGAATAGAAGGCTGGTTTTAAAATAGAAGGCTTATTGCCAAGATTTGCAATTACTGCCTCTGCAAATTCTTTCGTTCCAAGTTTTTGTTTGCTTACACCTTCTTTATAAATATCATAAGTATGAGTTCCATCCTCAATGGTTTTCAACCATGCATTTTGCACTTTTTCAGCCACTTCAGTTTCGCCTATATGATTCAACATCATGATGGCACCTTGCAATAAACCCGAAGGGTTGGCTGCATTCTGTCCTGCTCTTCGAGGGGCCGAACCATGAATTGCTTCAAACATGGCACACTCTTCACCAATATTTGCTGAACCGGCTAAACCAACCGAACCTGTAATTTGCGCGGCCACATCTGACAATATATCTCCATATAAATTTGGCATGACAATTACATCAAATGCTTCAGGTGTATCAGCCATTTTAGCTGCACCGATATCAACTATCCAATGTTCATTTTCTATCTCAGGATAATCCTTTGCTATTTCGTCAAATACCTGATGAAACAATCCATCAGTTTGTTTCATTATATTATCTTTGGTAAAGCAGGTTACCTTTTTTCTGTTTTGTTGTTTAGCATATTCAAATGCATAGCGGACAATTTTTTCGCAACCGGGGCGACTAATTAATTTTAAGCATTGCACCACTTCATCGGTTTGCTGATGTTCAATTCCTGCGTATAAATCTTCTTCATTTTCTCTTACAATCACAATATCCATTATCGGATGTTTAGTGCTCACAAAAGGATGCAAGCTCATACATGGCCTTACATTGGAATACAACCCGAGAAATTTACGTGTAGTTACATTCAAACTTTTATAACCTCCGCCTTGTGGAGTCGTAATAGGGGCTTTTAAAAATATTTTATTTCTTCTGATGATATCCCAGGATTCTGATGCAATGCCAGAAGTGTTTTCGGCCAAATACACTTTTTCTCCCACTTCAATTTCTTCGATTTCAATTTTAGCACCTGCTGCTAAAATTATTTTTAGTGTGGCGTCCATAATTTCAGGACCAATGCCATCGCCTTTTGCAACTGTTATTTTTGTCATTTGATATTTTTTCTAAAATTCGTTAGTAAAATCAACCTTACCTGATTCCAAATCATACATAGCCCCTACAATAATTATTTCGCCTTTCTTTTCCTCACTTACGGAATAGTCGAGTAAACCTTTTAGTTTTTATTTTTCCACTTTTAATTTGTTAAATCTTTCTAAAGATCTTACTAAAAATTTCTAAACTGGAAGTATAACAAAGGCTACAAAGGAATTGTTTGATACTCCCCAAAATTCAAAATAAATTTATCTTCATCACCTTTTTCTATTTAACAATATTTTTTTGCATTGATTCTCTAAGTTGTTTTTCATATTCTGACGGCCAGTATTTGCAGTCGAGTTGCAGAAAAACAGATGAATAGGGGATTACCTGCTCAGTTTTTAACACAACAATTCTGAATAACGTCGAAGCTTTCGCGATCTTCACAAAAACAGAATCGTGCAGCATTGTTTGAGCCTGATCCTTAGGTATGATTTCAAATAATTCGGTTTTAAACTTTTCAATTTCAGGCACCTGTGTTGCCGTAATATAATTCAGCTCCTTATCTGTAAAAATCAGGGGTTTCACATGCGTCGAAGAATTAATTTGATCCAGTGTGTATTGTAAAACCGGCAACAGTGGTTCGCCTGTATTAATTGTAATAATGCCAACTGCATTTTGGGCCGGAAAAGCCTTATCAACAACTAAAATCCAGTTCCGGTGCCCAAGCAATGGGAGTTGTAAAATTAATTGCTTCTTCCAGTTGTCAGTTGAACCATGTTCTTTTGGGATATTCACTTGTCCGTAACTGGTGCCTGCCAATAAGAATAGCAGAATCAGTAAATTGAATGTTAGTTTCATATCAATTATTCAAAATTAGTTAACGCAATAAATTGACCAACGTAAAATTAGGAATTTAAAACCCAATCTGATATATTTGTTCTGAAAATCAGCTATGAAG
>JBBRCQ010000123.1:0-5466 GCA_038204725.1 Bacteroidales bacterium
AAGGGCGATTTAAAAAAAATAATATCGCCCCGTGCCGGCAAATTCGATAGTAATTTAACAGAATGTGGACCTCCTGCATTGATAACCGACAAAGGTGTTTTACTTCTTTATAATGGTAAAAACGCAACAGACCAAACGGCCAATCCCAATCTGCCAAAAGGCACTTATTCAGTCGGACAGGTTTTGTTCAGTATCGATGATTTGGAAAAAGTAATTTCACGCACCGATACCTGCATACTCAAACCTACATTACCTCACGAATTAGCCGGGCAATATGCAGCAGGTACCACCTTTTCTGAAGGGCTTGTCTATTTTAAAAAGAAATGGTTTTTATATTATGGCACAGCCGATTCGTTTGTTGGAGTGGCAATTTTAGAAGATTAAATCTCAAACAGATGAAGTACAATAATTTATCACTGATTCTATTTTTTCTGGCTTTTATTCTTTTCGTCGCTGAAAAACCAGTATCTTCTCAATCGGTAAACAAGTCAGTTACTATTCCATCAGAAATAATCCGTGACAAAATTCGCGGGGAATAACCAATGATTACCTGATGACCCAATTGCATTTTACCTGTATACTCCAATTCGCCGACAATAATTTTAGACAATGTAGTTTTACCTTCACCGTTTTTGCCGACAAAAGCAATACTTTCACCTTTATTGATAGCAAAATTAATGTCTTTCAATACCAGCTTTTCATCATATTTTTTAATCAAATCAACTGCTTCTACCACTACTCTACCCGAATGCGGTGCAGGTGGAAATTTAAATCGGATAGAACTATTATCAATATCTTCTACCTCAATCTTATCCATCTTTTCCAGCATTTTGATACGCGACTGAACCTGACGTGATTTGGTAGATTTATAACGAAATCTTTCTATAAAATTTTCAATGTCATCGATGGATTTTTGTTGATTGTTAAAAGCTGCCATCTGATTTTCGCGTCTTTCGGCTCTTTGCTCCACATATTCGGAATAAGAAGCTTTGTAATCGTTGATACGTCCCAACGTTATTTCAATCGTACGATTGGTTACATTGTCCAGAAAAGCCCTGTCGTGCGACACCAATACAACTGCACCGGGATAAGCAATCAAAAAGTTTTCAAGCCATTGAATGGATTCAATATCTAAATGATTGGTAGGTTCATCCAATAAAATGGTATCCGGTTTTTTAAGCAATATTTTAGCCAGTTCCACACGCATTTGCCATCCACTACTGAATGCTATTAATGGTTTATCAAAATCTACTTTTAAAAATCCCAGACCCAACAATATTTTTTCAGTATCGGCTTGCATGGTATGTCCGCCAATCAAACGAAATCTTTCATCAGCTTCCGAAAACAAATGTACCAGATTCAAATAATTATCCGATTCGTAATCAGTTCTTTCAGCAATTTGTATCGTCAACTCCTTCACTTTTTTTTGTAAACTCAACGCTTCTTCAAAAGCAGTCAGTGCTTCATTAAAAACATTGCGTTTGCTATCAGGAATCATTTCCTGAGGCAAATAACCCACAGTTTGGCCGGTAGTTTTTACTATTTCGCCTGATTCGGGCTCCATTTCACCCGAAAGTATTTTAAGCAATGTTGATTTTCCTGCACCATTTTTACCAACCAGGCCTATTCTGTCTTTATCGTTGATAATAAATGAAACATCATCAAAAAGATATGTTCCCGTAAAATGTATTGAAAGTTTATTGATTGAAATCACGTATAATTTTTTTTACAAAGGTAGTAAATTCAAAGAAATGTTGATAGTCTTGCTTGAAGTAAGACTATCACTCAATTATATTTATATATTACTGTATATCATATCAATATAAAATTATTTATAAATTACTTGTTGTATTGAATAAATATACTCAGTATATTGAGTAATTATTAATATTTGCAAAAAATCGTCTATTATATTTGAATGGAAGGAATTACAAGTTGAGCATACAATGGTCTTTACTTTTGCTTGTATACATTATATTTAAATAATAAATGTTTAGCAGAGAACAAAAAAACTAAATCAACTTTAACTTCTTTGAAATCTCCAACATCTTTAAAATTGGCTTTTTAGCCTGTTCAATCACATCCATCGGTAAAATAATTTCAGGTCTTTCATTTTTCAAGGCTAAATATAATTTTTGCATTGTATTCATTTTCATATAAGGACAATCGTTACACGAACAGGTTTCATCTGCCGGTACTATTATAAATTCTTTATCCGGTGAATTTTTTTTCATTTGGTGTAAAATACCGGTTTCGGTAGCTACAATAAATTTTGAAGCATCACTTTTAAGTGTATATCCCAATAATGCAGTAGTTGATCCAACAAAATCAGATAATTCAAGTATTGCAGCATCACATTCAGGATGAGCAATTAACTTAGCATCTGGATTTTTAATTTTTAATTCTATTATTTTTTCTTTCGATAAAATATTATGAACTTCACAGGTGCCATCCCATAAAACCATGTTCCGACCGCTTAACGAATTAATATAGCCTCCTAGATTTTTATCGGGAGCAAAAATTATTTTTTCATCTTTTGGTAAAGAATTTACTATTTGCAATGCATTACCGGAAGTACAAATAATATCCGACATGCATTTAATGGCAGCAGAGCAGTTGATATAGGATATTACAGTATGATGAGGATGCTTTTCTAAAAATAATTTAAAATCTTCAGGCTGGCACGAATCTGCCAAAGAACAACCAGCATTCATATCGGGCAATATAACTTTTTTGGATGGATTTAGTATCTTTGCCGTTTCAGCCATAAAATGAACACCGGCAAACACAATTATTTCAGCATCTGTTTGTGCAGCTTGTTGCGATAATCCCAAACTATCACCAACATAATCTGCTATATCCTGTATTTCAGGTATTTGATAATAATGTGCTAATATTACCGCGTTCTTTTGTTTTTTGAATGATAATATTTCTTTTTTAAAGTCAATCATTTTAGAATTTTTTATTTTTCTTTTTTAATTAATTATTATTTATAAAATCATATGATATTAATTATATAGTGTTCTTTATGTTTAAAAATATATGATAAAATATTTGTTTATATGAGATGCTATATTTGATAAACATCTTATGAACAAGTAAATATTTTATAGCGTCTTATTAATTAGTAATTTAATGATTTATTAACACAGTGTTCATAAAGATAACTATTGATAAGTTTATTAAACCAAAGGGTAAAAAAAATGTTTAAATCATGTTTAAAACTATTGATAAATACATGAAACCTTTTTTATTTTTATATATTTATGTGAATTGTTCATAACTCAGATAAGTTATCATTATTACAAATGCAAAAGTAAGTAGTTATGAACAATCCCATTGTTAAAAAAATAAAAAATTGATTAGTAATGGTTTAAAATAAAGGATAAAAATATTTACAGCTTTAATTTTCTAAAAATAAGCTAAATGATAAATAATCATTATTTTTGTAGCATAATAATTTATGAACAATGTTTGATAAAGAAAAAAAAATTGCTATATGTAGCGACCACGGTGGATTTGATTTAAAAGAGTTTCTTAAAAAGGAATTAGAACAACAAGGCTATTTATTAGTAGATTATGGTTGTTTTTCTCATGAAAGTGTAGATTATCCTGATATTGTACATCCTTTGGCAGAAGCTGTATCTGATCATCAGTTTGAAAAAGCAATTATAATGTGTGGAAGTGGTAATGGAATTCAAATGGCCGCCAATAAGCATTTGAATGTGAGAGCTGCTTTATGTTGGGATATTGAACAAACCCAGTTATCACGTATGCATAATGATGCCAATATTCTTTCATTACCCGGAAGATTTATTGATTATAATCTGGCACTACAAATGATAGAAGTATTTTTAAATACTACCTTTGAAGGAGGTAGACACCAAGTAAGAGTAGAAAAAATATCTAAATTTTAATTGATGATTTCTGAAGCGTATAATAAATTTGTAAAAGATTCCGAAGAAAAATCTTTTGATAAGGAACATAGAAGAAAACTTAATTTCAATATATCAAAATATGATATTGCTGTAATTAAAGGAAAACAACAATATAAAAATATTGAACTCGCTAAAAAAAGAGCGGGAAATATCAAACACAGGGTTATTAATAACCTTGATAAATATTTGATAGAGTTTGAATCAAATTTTACCAGACGCGGAGGTAAAGTTATTTGGGCATCGGATAGCGAGCAAGCTATGAAAGAAATAGTAAGTATTCTTAAAAAATACGATGTAAAAAATATTGTGAAATCTAAATCTATGATTACCGAAGAGATAGAATTAAATGATGTTTTAAAGCATAATAAAATAGAATCACTCGAAACGGATCTTGGAGAATATATAGTACAGATTGCTGGCGAACGTCCTTATCATATTATAACACCTATCATGCATAAGTCAAAAGAAGATGTTGCATTGTTATTTAATGAGAAGTTTGGAACACCCCAAGATATGACTCCAACAGAAATAGCAGGATTTGTTAGAAAACTTTTAAGAGAAAAATTTGTACATGCTGATGCAGGTATTACAGGAGGTAATTTTTTAATTGCTGATATTGGTGGAGTTGTAGTTACTGAAAATGAAGGAAATGCAATGATGAGTGTTTCTTTTCCAAAAGTACATATCGCTATTGTTGGCATTGAAAAAGTAATTCCATCTATTCAGGATTTGGATTTATTTTTACCATTGCTGGCCACACATGGAACCGGACAAAATATTACCGTTTATAATTCTATTCTTACTGGTCCTCGGCAGGATGGAGAAATTGACGGTCCTATGGATATGTATGTTGTTTTATTGGATAATAAACGTACAGAAGTTTTGAAAAGGAAAGAACAACGAAAAGCAATGAGTTGTATCCGTTGTGGAGCCTGCTTAAATGGGTGTCCTGTATACAAGAGTATCGGGGGTCATGCTTACGGAACAACTTACAGTGGTCCTATAGGTGCTGTGATTGCTCCTCTTATGAATGGTCTTGATGAATTTAAACATTTAAGTTTTGCTTCTTCATTATGTGGCAAATGTACAGAAGTATGCCCGGTTAAAATTCCATTACATGAATTATTACTTCATAATAGAAACGATTCGGTTAAAGAAGTAAATCCTGCAATGTTTGAAAAACTTACAATGTGGGGATGGAAAAAAGTAATGCTCAATCGTAAGATAATGGATTTCGGCTCTGTAAAATATAAAAACAAAGTTTTAAAATTGGTATTTAGTAAGTTATGGGGTCCAAGAAGGGAAGTTCCCACTTTAGCGGAAAAAAGTTTTCACCAGTTATGGAAAGAAAGACGCATGAAATAGGTTTAAATACGCACCAAATCCACCCTACTATCACCACATTCGTATTTTTTTTCAATTGTTAAAATAGTTAGCAACAAAGTGTTGAGAAATATAATAAAAAATAGTTGAAAATTAATTTGGTAGTAATAAAAAAAGTAGTACTTTTGCACTCCCAATCTGAAAC
>JBBRCQ010000124.1:0-5251 GCA_038204725.1 Bacteroidales bacterium
AGTAGTGAGCAGTGTAAAAAACATAAAAGGGATCTGGCTGCAACTTGGCTACAATAATGCTGTAAGCCCCTCAATGTTAAAAACCCCTTTACCTGAAAATTTCACAACAGAATTAGATATTGCCACTGATGAATTTAATTCACGTACAGGTGGAGCTGTAAAGTTATACCTGAGTACTTTCGCATTAATGGCCGATGGCCTGGAAAATAAAAACAATCCCGGAACTTCTGTGGAATTGTCAATTACTTCCGGTAATGACGCCGATAACAATAACAATAACTTCATGGCTGCTGCCGATATCGCAATCCATTCCAATCCGTCACTCAATAAAGAAAATTATGTGGAGGGCATTTTTTCCAAAAACAGCCTGGCCGAGTTTACAAATAGAAAGAGAATAGTACACATTTCACTTTCTTTCAAAAACGGCGAACTGAAATTGTTCGCTAATCAAAAACAACTGGCAATTTCTTCTGATTTTATTATGTCGTACGGAAAACCCTGTGTCAGCTGCAACCTGCCTGCCGGCTCAAGATTCAACACCATTAATTTCACAAATATCACCGATGATGCGGATAATGTAAAAGTGTACATCAGTAATATAAAAATTACAAAAGACTAAATATTGAACGATGAAAATAATACTTACAGTCATTTTGTGCTTATCAATGCTGTACGGCTATAGCCAGGATTGCCTTACACAGGCTGCCAATAAACCGTACACTTTGGTGCGATTTCAGGACGACATTATGAAGCCACTGGATGGTTCAATCATAAAGATCAATCGCGCTAAAATAGACCCGTTGTTAGGAAAAGCAGAAAGTTGGGAAAAGGGAATTTTAAAAAACTTCACTGGAGCCAAGTTGGCATACTCCAACGATTATTTTTTTGATCTGGGAAATGGCGGATTCACTGACCAATTTTACAAGGCAACAGGCATTAAAGGTTTTTATACTTCAAAAATGAGATTTTATGCCTATTTATGTTATGATAACAATAATAAAATATATACCGAAGATGAAAGCGGTTCCTGGCTTGATGTGACTTTTAATAATGTATTTGCTTCTCCCCTTTGTACGGATGCAGGGGTATTTACTGTAAATGGGAAATATGCTTTCAAAATATTTGAAATGAGCCACAGCGAAGGAAGAATCGACTACTACGAGCAGGTGGCAATGTCAAATGCTAATGATACCATCTATAAATCTAAAAATGAATTTATTATCATCCGTAACAGCGACCTGCCCGTGTTTATTCCTATTACCCGTAAAGAATACCTGGAACAAATGCTCAAGGATATTGATGCAAACAGGGAATCGCAAATAGCTCTTGCAAAGTCAACCTATGATCCTAAAACCGAAGCGGCAAACAAAGCTCAATTTGATGCGGAATTAAAACGAATGGATAACTCAAAGACTTATACAACTGAACAGATGGCGCCATATAGAAAGAGATTTACAGAAACCTGGGAAACAGAGAAGCAAAAATTTGATAAGCAAATTAGCCGTATAGAAACCGAAACAAAGGGTGCTAAAGAAGTTGTGTCGGAATATCTGGAAAAACCAACTGATTGGCTTTGTCGCACTATCATACAATTTTATTCATCTTCATTCACAGCAAACGGACTAAAAGAATATTTTGAAAAACTGGATGTATCCACATTCATTAGTGAAGAAGAAACAAGAACCCGGATGGTTACACTGAATCCTGCTTATTACAATAAATCAGTTGGAGCTGATGTTCCACAGTTAATTATGGTGTACTTACCAAAAGGCAGTTATCCGCACATGAAAAAAGTGGCAGACCTGGTAAAGCAACCCGGCGCATTGGCTCCATTAGAAGCCATTTTATACCAGGGTAAACAAACAGCCCCGGAAATACAAACCGCTGTAACGTCTGTTTACACCTTAAAATATTTACCCAAACTCAACCAGCTTACCCCATTAACTGTGCCTGCTGATATGAAACCTTCTGTAGTCTCTGTTACAAGTAACTATAATAATTCTGTTCCTGCTGCAAAAATTAATGTTGAAATTCCGCTGCTTTCGCCAAAGCTTAAACAGCTTCCTGCACTACCATTTACAACCGATGCTTATAAAAACTATGTACAGGAACTATATGCAAAAATTTCATCCGCAATAAAACCCGAGGAAAAAAAGAAAGCGGATGATTATTTGAAGAATAAAAAACTAACGCAATCAAAAGACATCTGCAATACGGCTTTTGCCGCATGGTTACAAAACACACAAGAAGCCAGTTTGTATTTATTCAGTAAGGCAGTTGTTACCGATCCATCTAATGCTTTAATTGCAAATAATTTTTCTGCTTTCTTAATCATGGGTGGACTGCCAGAGAAATCAATTCCAATTTTGGAATACTGGAATATACAGAAACCCGGCAAAGCAACTATACTCACCAATCTTGGTAATGCCTATTATCATTTAGGAGATGTGACCAATGCCATGAAATATTTTCTGCAGGCCGTGCAGAAAGACAGCTTAAACCCAACTGCCAATAAAATACTCTGCATCATGTACCTGAAAAAAGGCGATACTAAAAAGGCTGAAGAACATGGTACAAAATCAATAGCAACCAGTCATGATGAGCAAGTGATATCAATACTTCGCCAGTTAAATAACAAAGTTAAGCCTGGAGAAATGATGAGCAGGTTTCCACCGCTACCTGAAAAAGAATTTCCATTATTAAAAAGAACACAATTACCTGCTATGCCATCCAATCTGGATGACATGGAGCAGTTTGAAATAGAACTGAATGCCATAAAAGAATCACTGAAAATGACGATTGCGGATATTGAGGCAAAAATGCCAAAAGTAAGCGATGATATGCAACAGAAGATGCTGATGGCAACATTCAAAAATGGCATATCTTCTGTCTTTATAAAGGCGCAATATATTATTATGGATGGAATGCAAACTTACCATACTGAAAATATAAAAGAGGCTGATATATTCAAATATCATTTGAAAAAACTGAATATATATAACGCCAAAGGAAATGCTATAATAAAAAAGTATAATGACCAGTTGAGTAAACTGGAAGGCGGTGAAGCAGGAGATGAAGATAAAATTGCTACGCTGGAACTGGCAAAATGCAAGGAACTAAATGCGAATACACAAATGTACCTTGCCAGTTTATCACAACTCACAAACCAATATGCAGCAAGGCAGGAATATATTTCCCGTAAATTTTTCAGAGACTATGCCAACTGGTACCCTTATTGGGAACCGGAAACAAGCATCTCTTTCCCTTCTATTGAAAGAGATTATTTAAAAGATGTGTTGAATATTTTGGGACAGTATAATGTAGTTAGTAAAATGAATTGTTCTGTGTTTGAACCACATCCCGAAAAAAAAGGTACGCTTCAAAAATGGGAAGATGAGTATTGTGCAAATTTTAAAGGGAAGATTGCTGTTTTAACAGGGGCAATTACCTGGACATGTAATTCCTTTGGTATAGAAGGTGGGGAAGGTGTAGTTGGCGAATTTGAAATGACCTATGAAGACGATGGTTCCTTTAATGAATTTATTATTGGTGGAGGTCTGGGTGAATCTTTGAGTTTAGACGGTGGCATAGTAGGTGTTGAAGTTGGTGCATCTATAAAAGAATTTATAAAAATAGGGCCTGATAAAGCAACAGGAAAATGGGAAGTAAAAGATTTTGGTTTTAAAACCGAAGTAGTGCTGGAAGGAAATATTGGTAAAGTAGCCAGGGAAATAAAATTGGGAGAATTATCTGTTTCAGCAAATGCAGGACTCGAAAAAGGTGGCTTAATGGTTCCGTTATTCAACTTTAATTAAAAATCCAGTTTTTACAGGAGAAAAAACAGTGTTAGGCAGGGATACTTTTGATAACGTAAAATAAAATACGAATGAAAAAAATAATGCTACTTCTGTGTTTCTGTGTTTCTGTGGCAAATGTATTTGCCCAAACCGAAACCTTTGATCTCACCACTTACACTCCTCCTGCAAAACAAGACGGTTGGAAAAAAGAAGTGAAGGAAAATGTAATCAGTTATACAAAAACGGATAATGTTAAAAGAACCTGGTGCCAGATCGGAATTTACAGGAGTACCGCAAGTAAAGGCAGTATTGAAGCAGATTTTGATAGTGAATGGCAGATTCTGATAGCAAGTCCTTATAAAATTCAGGCAGCACCAAAATCAGGTGGGATACAGGAAGCCGAAGGTTGGAAAATCAAAGTAGGTTCCGGTACTTTTTCTTTTAATAACAGCGACTCACAGGCAATATTGTCGGTTATGAGCGGCAACGGCAGGGTTGTCAGCATTGTAGCAATTAACAACAGTCAGGATTATCTGTCACAGATCCGCGACCTGCTGACGTCGGTAGAAGTGAAAATTCCGGAAACGGTTCCGGGCACGGTTGCCGAAACAATTCCGAACAAGGTTCCTCTTTCTGATCCCATAAATTCATATGTTGTTGGTTCATGGGGAAAATCAAACAGCGTAGGACAGATGTATAATCGGTTCGGAAACTATAGTTACAATAAACAACAATACACATTTAATTCAAATGGTACTTACAGTTTTACAGCTAAAAATTACAGCGAACAGTACGATGAAACTTTATTGATAAAAGAAAGCGGCACGTATTCGGTAAATGGGAATAATCTGACAATTAACCCTGAAAAAAGCGTGATTGAAGCCTGGAGTAAAAAGAATGGCGGAGATAACTGGAACATGCTGAAAACAAGCCAGAAAAGACCATTGGAAAAAATTACATACAAATTCGCAATGGAAGAAAAAAACCTTGTATTGCAAGTCGATAGAGAAACAGAGAGGGATGGCCGTTTCAGCAACGGGAATTCATATTCATACGGGCCTCCGGGAACCTTTACTCCGATAAAACTTCCGGGCGAATAAACGATATTAATTTAAATTGATATGATTATGAAAAAAATATTCTTACTCTGTTTCCTCAGTGCTTTGTCGGCAACATCTTTTGCCCAAACCGAAACCTTTGATCTTGCCACTTTTACCCCACCATCTGGATGGAAAAAAGAATTGAAAGGAAATGTTGTCAGTTATACAAAAACTGATAATGTGACAAGAACCTGGTGCCAGATCGGAATTTACAGGAGTACCGCAAGCAAAGGCAGTATTGAAGCAGATTTTGATAGTGAATGGCAGATTTTGATTGCAAATCCATATAAAATTCAGGCTGCACCAAAATCAGGTGGGATACAGGAAGCCGAAGGTTGGAAAATAAAAGTAGGT
>JBBRCQ010000125.1:0-5244 GCA_038204725.1 Bacteroidales bacterium
CCAAACCTGAGAATAAAGACAAAGTTGGTAATGGAATTCAATTATATGGTTATTTTCGTAGAGTACAGCCATATTCTGAAATTAAAACATCCATGACAGATATAATTGAGCAACTCTGACAAGAAGAATAACTATGCACAACAAACGCTATAGCAAATGCGGGTTTGCGTGTTCGTTGAAACATTTGAAATCTTTACATACATTTGTGCTGGCAGACAGTTGAGCAACAATTTATTCCCGCACTTGCCATAGCGTAACCGTTGTGTGCCATATGACCAAATCTTCCGAATGATTTAAAATTGATGTATATTTGTAATAAATTAAAAATTGTAATTATGAGCAAAATAATAGTAAATCGACTTGATTATGCCCGTATTAAAAAGTGCATAAATGATGCTAAACAATTTAAATCGATTAGTAATACTGAAGCTGAAAAATTACTAACAGAGTTGAATTCGGCTAAAATAGTGGAACCTCAAGCTATTCCTTCAAATGTTGTAACAATGAATTCGATTGTGAAATTGAGTTTTTTAAATAGTAACAAACAAGCTCAATTTCAGATAGTTTATCCTGATCAAGCGAATTTTAAAGAAAACAAAATATCAATATTCTCTCCAATCGCCACAGCATTGATTGGTTATAAAGTTGGAGATGAAATAGAATGGATAGTACCAGCTGGTTTAACACAATTGAAAATTGATGAAATAGTTTATCAACCTGAGGCTGCAGGTGATTTTAATTTATAAATTGAAACAACATGAAAATTATTTGGGATTTAGACACTTCTGATATTAAGAAGGTCGTCGATTTTGTAAATGAAAATAAAACTCCATTTGTTGAAAACAGGATTATTAGAAATATTAACCGCAAGGGGATTATTATCAATAAGGACATAGTCTTAAAGAACATGCTCATGTGTTTATTAACAACACAACATGATTTATATCAAGACAAAAAATTGAGTGCGTTTTTTAATAAGAAACCATTTTTAATTACCGCTGGATTTATTTCAAATGAATATAACATTGAAAATGTAGTTTTCGAAGTTTTAAAATCAAATGGGTTGACTCCGTCAAAAAAAATAATAAATTCTTTCATTCTAAATTACTTTTATCTGTTGCAATCAAATTGGGAAATACTAGCGAACCTTGAGAATTGTGTTATGGGGGATTATACTAAATCTAAAGAACGAGATTTAGCTGATAATATTGATATGATATTTAAAGGTTTTGGTTCTATACAAGCAAGAAGTTTTCTACAAACATTGGGATTGACAAAATATGAAATACCAATTAACTCCATAATTATAGAATGGTTAAAGAATTTTGGCTTTCCAATTTTGTTTTCTCCAATAGCACTTCAAGATAAATCATTTTATCACTTTGTATCTGACGGAATCCAATTATTGTGCGAGAAGGCAAATATTTTTCCTTGTGTCCTTGATGCATCTATTTTTTCATTTAACGATACTGATGATTGGCAAATGATAATATAATCTGTTAAATGCTAAGGAGTCTATTAAATACGGCACACAACAGCGGTATAGCCAATAAGGGTTTCAGTGGTATGCGAAGGTTTGTAACCCGCTTCAACTTTTCGTGTAACTTGACAGGACAGTGCTTCGAAATCGGCAACAAAAACATACCGCCAAACCGTTAGCAGCATGTTTTAAAAAAGACCGACTATGATACAATTTCCCAAATATTGAAAAAAGTTTAACCAATAAATAATTTAAAATATGAAAAAACACAACCACAAACAGATTTCAATATTGCACTATTTGCAAAAGGAGTTTACATATTGAAAGTAAGTAATGACAAGAATAGTTTGGTAAGTAAATTTGTAAAACAATAGCGTTTTATATTTACTTACAAAAAAACCTGCTGCTAAAACATTCAGTCGTATAGCCTTAATCTCATTCATATAAAATCCCATTAAATGAGAAGAGTATTGAATGAATTCTGTGCGCAAATTTTGCAGAGATAATTTTGTCATGCCGCGAAAAAAACGGTGTATTTATAAAACAATCAAAATTAGCCAATTTATAAATGGAACAGTGAAAAACTTTTGCCATTGCTTTCGTATGTGAGAAACCAGCGAGGAAAGCATACTGAAACAATGGGAACACTGGGATTTGAACTTCGAAATGAAGTAAATCTTGAAATTTTTGAAGTAATCATGAAACAGCAATAAATTGTTATTGAAGAATATTTATAATAAGCGGTGAAAAGTTAATAAGCACAAATGTATGATTTTTTAGCTGTTTTTCAATAACCATTCCAATGCACCTTTTGTCTTTTTCCAAATAGGCTGAGCATAATGGGTATAAAAATCTGCTTCATTTTCATCTCCAAATCCATGTATCTGAGGTAATTTAGTAATCTTTTTTCCCGATATCAATTTTGTAGCAACAAATTTATTTGATTTTAAAGCTGCTTTTAATTTTGTCAAAGCAGTTTTGCTTTCTCCTTCTCTTACAAAAGCATACAGTGCATTATTAAATAAAGGGAAAGCCATGGAGTCATCTTTAAACTGCTTCGTGTATTTTTCGAACTTTTCATATTCTTTTATTTCGATTAAATAAAGCAAAAGGAAATCCCTTGCACCCTGATTGTCGTTTGGATTTAAAGTAATCATTTCTTCAAGCACAGCTACACAGCCTTTTACATTTCCAGTCATGTACAAACAGTCAGCATATTGTTGCAAACAACGCATAAACGGACGTGTTTCGTGGAAACCCCAAAATTTTCCTTTGTGTTCTTCAAGGTATTTTCCTCCAAACAACTTTCTGCCAATTCCTATCCCTTTTTTATAATGATTTATTGCTATCTCTACATAGGTTTCAACAGAACCTAAATATTCGTATGCCTCAATGCAATCTGGATCAAGACGAAGCGCTTCTTTTGCTTTTTTATAACCTTCAGGCTTAGAAAGTTCATAGGCTTCAAATATCAAATCCTGCGCCTGTTCTTTTGAAGACAAAATCTCTTTTGGAAAGGAGGGGATTTCATGTTGCATAGCTGTATCTAGAAATTTTTTTAATTCTTTTTCTGACTTAAAGTCCTGACTATTTAACAATCTGTAAAAATCAGTAATTAATTTATCTTTTTTCATTTTTAATTTAATTCAAAATTGTTCAAAAATTCATTAGTCTCATTTATTGCATTTTTTAATCGATAGATGCAATAGATTATTTCTATGCAAAATTATAAAAATAATACACTTTAGCCGGTTGCAAAACATTTATTGAATAAGTTTTATGTTTTTTTAAAACTATTCTAAACTACTATCGATAAAGTTTAATAAATTTATTATTTTAATAAAGTTACCGAACCGTGTCTTTCATAGTTGATATTATCATAACCTTTTGCAAAAAGTAAATAGTAATAAACAGATTCTGCTGCCAGTTTTCCATTGTTGGTAATTCCATTCCATCCTTTATTGATATCATTCCATTCATAAATTAACCGTCCCCATCTGTTATATATCATGCATTTGAAAGTTTCAATTCCTTCATAGGAAATGATAAATTCATCATTATGATGGTCTCCGTTGGGTGTAAAGAAATTAGGTACTGTAATTTCAGAGGATGGCAATACAATGATTTCCTGTGTAATACTGTTGAAACAGGTATTTGAATCTGTATATTCATAAGTAATGGAATATGTTCCGATAGCAACATTATTTGCAATAAAATAAGGGTTAGTTACTCCTGTTCCTGAAAACACACCTCCTTTAGGAAACACATATTTTGATAAATCCAGAGGTTTTGGATAGGTTTGAATCATTGCCGGCAGGTTGTCAAACTGTAATGCAGGTTTATAATTAAAAATATCTATACAGCCGGTCTGCTGTATATTATTTGCATCAGTAACAGTTACACAGTAAGTCCCCTGACAAAGACCGACAGCAATGGGTAAAGCAGATGCCTGAGGATTGTCCCATAAAAAGGTATATGGAGGTGTTCCTCCGGAAACAGTAACAGTGGCAGTTCCGTCACAGGTTAGTAGAGGAGGGGGGTTGCAGGTTGAATTGCAGTTTCCGATTGATGGAGCTGAAGCATTTCCACTCCAGAAACTTCCGTCTGGAACTCTGCTCCACGAAAATCCCATAAAGTTTGCCGGATTCTGATTGGTAATATAGCTTTTTAAACCAGACGGTATCGAATCATACGAAGGCAAAAAGGTTGCTGTTGCACAGGCAGGAGCATCCGGTATACACGGTGGGCAGTTCATGCATGAGTTGGTAGTAATGTTCCATGATATGGCATCCTGAGCAATTCCGTATTTATTGTAAAAAGCAAACCAGCCTCCTGCATTGGGGAACCATAAACGGTTGCCTCCTGTAGCGATACAGATGTTGTTCAGTTGATCATCAGCAATCAGTTCAATTGTTGTACCTCCGTTCTGTACCAAAAGATTTGCCGGAACATGCGGTGCATTAATACCTCTGATAACTGCAAAACCCATTGGCGGAACGATAGTATTCTGCGGGATGCGGTAACCTCCGCCGTAATTATCAGGATCAGGTGCGTTGTTTCCTAGATAATAACAGGAAATATCAACAGATTTACATTGATCGGGATTGTATAATTCTATCCATTCTCCTCTTCGTGTATTGTCCGAATCGAACATTGAACCGTCACCCGAAGATGGTGTAAGCATTACCTCGTTAATCAGGATGGTTGGTCCTGAATAGTTACACGGATTCCCGTTGCAACCATGATTCAACTGTGTGGAGAAACTGAGTGTAATCTGAGCGTTGATAATAGTTGAAAACGAAAATATAAAGAAAAAAATTAGGAGATTAATTTTTTGCATTATTTTAATAATCTTCACAAATTTAATAAATTTTTAATACTAAGTAATGTGAAAGATAAAATGTCGTATTTTAATGATTCGCTTTTTTATTTATTTTTTACTTTTTCCTTGATGAAAAAGTAACAAACCCGAAGTTTCGGGATAAAATCCCTGCGCAATACAAGTTATAGCGAAATAAACTTTATGTCATTAATGTCAGTAACAAACTTCGCTATACTGTATTGCTTACCAGTCCCACCGCTATTTTAAATGCTTGTTTTGTAGCGTAAATTCTATAATGTCTGTCCTTCTTCGTAGTAAAGCTAATTGTATAATTTACAAGACTAAAATTTGAATTAAATTAAAATATTAGTTTAAAAATTTAATTTCAAGAAAACTATCTTATCAAAACTTTCACATTATAAGGTCTCAATTAAGAGAAAAA
>JBBRCQ010000126.1:0-5237 GCA_038204725.1 Bacteroidales bacterium
GGCTGTAAATAACTTATGTGTTATTACAACCCTTTAGGGTTGAATTAATCTATCCAAGTTCCTCATTATTCACACTCACAGTAACATCTTGAAATATATTGTAATACTAAACCAAAATACAAATTCGACTCTTTTACTAACGGCATTACAAATGCAGCTCTGTGGGTATCAATATTTGAAATTATTTCATTATCAATAAAAGTCCGTAGGACTTAATGTGCATAACCCCCAATTCAATTGGGGGCTGTATAACTTAGTAATATTACAACCCTTTAGGGTTGAATTAATCTATCCAAATGTTGTTTCAAATTCGGAAAATATTTACTTCAATGCTTACTGGTTTTTTTTAACCACTGTTTCTCTTACAATATCATCACAATCATCCAAGACATCGAAAATAAGTATTTTTCTGTTAGATGAATTACTTAAAACCTTACTTTTGCGTTTTAAACCTTTAAAAATTAAAAACGAACCGAAACTATGAAGAAATTATTTCTGCTTACATTCATCAGCTTGTTATTGATCAGCAATGCTGGTTTTTCGCAAGAGACTACAAAAAAAATAACGCTGGAAGATATTTGGTCCAAAGGAAGTTTTCGTCCAGCATTTATCAACGAAATACGTTCGATGAACGACGGAGAGCATTATTGCACACTCGAAAGCAATAGCATCAAAAAGTTTAGTTATAAAGACGGAAAAATGACGGCTGTTATCCTGGATGCATCCACTATTCAATTGCCCAATGGAAAAGAAAAACTGAGTATCGAAGATTATCAGTTCAGCAAAGATGAAAACAAAATTTTAATTTCTACAAATACAGAAGCTATCTATCGCCATTCTTCGGTTGCAGATTTCTATATATGGGATCTAAATACAAAACAACTTTCTGAACTTTCAACAGGTGGGAAAATACGTCTGGCCGAATTTTCGCCGGATGGTAGTAAAATTGCTTTTGCAAGAAATAACAATTTGTTTGTAAAAAATTTATCAGATCATAAAGAAACACAAATTACCAAAGATGGTTTAAACAACAACATCATCTATGGTACAACTGATTGGGTGTATGAAGAAGAATTCAGTTTCACTAAAGCTTTCTTCTGGTCAGCGGATGGCAGCAAACTGGCCTATTACCGCTTCGACGAAAGCAAGGTAAAACAATATACCATGACAACTTGGGGGGATCTGTATCCGGAACAATATGAATACAAATATCCCAAAGCAGGAGAAGACAATTCAATAGTTAGTATTTTTACTTATGATGTCAATACTGTTAAAACAACGAAGATGGAGGTTGGAACTGAAACCAACCAATACATACCTCGTATTCAATGGACAGCTCAGCCTAATACACTGGCAATTTTAAGGATGAACCGTTTGCAAAACAAACTCGAAATCCTGCTTAATAATGCCAGCGATGGTACCTCCAAAATTATTTATACAGAAACCAACAAATATTATGTTGAAATCACTGATGATCTGCAATTTTTAAGCAATAATCAATTTATCATTACCAGTGAAAAAGATGGTTTCAATCATATTTATCTTTACGATTTTTCAGGTAAACTGATTAAACAACTTACTACCGGACCATGGGATGTAGTGAGTATAAAGGGTGTGGACGAAAAAAACAAAACGATTTATTATATTGCTGCTGAATCAGCTCCCATCAACAAAGACCTTTGCTCCGTTAAGTTTGACGGTACTAAAAAAACAATGCTTACATCGAAACCGGGTACTTATGATGCCAATTTCAGTAGTAGTTATAAATATTACATCGGTACTTTTAATGATGCAAATACACCTTCTTATTACACCATCAATACATCCAACGGAAAAGAAATTAAAATATTAGAAAATAACGAAAAACTGGTCAAAGCATTAAAAACTTTCAATTTCACGAAGAAAGAATTCGCCACCTTAAAAACAGAAGAAGGCATCACCTTAAATTATTGGATGATAAAACCTGCTGATTTTGATCCATCCAAAAAATATCCATTGTTTATGTATGTTTATGGAGGACCCGGTCACAATACAGTTACCAATAGTTATGGATACAGCGATTTAAGCTGGTTTGAAATGCTGGCACAAAAAGGCTACATCGTAGTTTCTGTTGATAACAGAGGCACTGCTTTCAGAGGAGAAGAATTTAAAAAATGCACCTATAAAGAGTTGGGGAAATTGGAAACCGAAGACCAGATTGCTGCTGCAATCTATTTTGGAGAACAATCCTATATCGACAAAGACAGAATCGGAATCTTTGGCTGGAGTTATGGTGGTTATATGTCTACTTTATGCATGACCAAAGGGGCTGATTATTTTAAAGCCGGCATTGCAGTTGCACCTGTAACCAACTGGAGATACTACGACAACATCTATACCGAACGTTTCATGCGTACCCCTCAGGAAAATCCCTCAGGATACGATGACAACTCCCCTATCAACCATGTAAAAAAGATGAAAGGTAAATATTTACTTGTTCATGGAACCGGTGATGACAATGTACATCTTCAAAATTCAATGGATTTGATAAATGCCTTAGTAAATGCCAACAAGCAATTTGAAATGCAGTTTTATCCGAATAAAAACCATAGTATTTATGGAGGAAATACGCGGTTTCATTTATATACCCGCATGACGGAGTTTATTTTGAAAAATCTGTAAAATATATTTTTGTTGATTATAAAAAAGCTACCAAAAATGAATTGGCGGCTTTTTTTATGGGATTACTGTAAAATATATTTTAAAACCCGTCGGATGCGGAGCTCCCGACGGGTTGAAATGCACAATCTGTTTATAATCTATTGATATTGATCTCCTAACGGAGAAAAGAGATATTAGTGTGGCAGATAAGCTTATATTCCTCTTTTTAGCCCGTAGGGCTTTAATATCAATAGAAGTAAGTGAATGATCATAATATTATTGTCCGTAGGACATTAACATGCTAACGACAAAAAAAAATCATTTTATATTATTGTATCTATAATTGGATAATTTAAAGTTGCTACAACCCGTCGGGAGCTTCGCACCCGACGGGTTGTAACAACTATAGGGTATATTGTCAAAGTTTTGCTATCTTTGACACAATTTTAAGCAAAATCAGTCGTTGTAAAACCATGCATAAATCATTCGTAGCATTCTTTATTTTCTTTATGTTTTCCTTTGGATTGCTGTCGCAAAATACAACAATTACAGGGTATGCACACGGTGCCGAAGGATTAAAGATCAGACTGATTACTCCATCCGATTATATTTCGGAACTCTCCGAAATAATAGATGAAACCACTATAGATTCTTTGGGTAGTTTTAATCTTAAAACTTCTATTAATGAAACCAGACTTGCTCAATTACAAATTGATAATTACAAAGGTGAAATTTATCTTGAACCTGGCAGTAGCTATTCCATCAAAATATTACCTTTAAATTTCAAAGAAGATGTAAAAGAAAGTCCTTTTTTGAACCGTAAAAGACTTGAAATTGAATTTGTTGATGCTGATACTAATGAATTGAACCAACAGATCAGTAAGTTCAATGAATTGTACAACGATTTCTTATTAAAAAATTTCAATACATTGAACAACAGTCGAAACAAAGCCAAAATCGACTCTTTACAACACAAATTAGCAATACTGTTTTCAACCAATCAAAACACTTTTTTAAATAAATACATCCTTTACAAAATTGCTGAACTGGAGCAAATGAGTCGTGTTAAAAGCACGAAACGATTATATGCAGATTACATTTTGAATCAACCGGTAATGTTCAATCATGTGGAATATATGTATTTCTTTCATCAATTGTACGAGAAATTCTTCTTTAATGGTACCCATGCTTTAAAAACAGAGGATATCAAACAGTTGATTATAGAAAAAGACTACAACAGTCTAATGGATTCTCTGGGAAAAGATAGTTTGGTGAGAAATGAAGTAATCAGGGAATTGGTGTTTTTAAAAGGAATGAAAGAATTGTATTATACCAATGCATACAATAACGAGCACATTGTGGATATGCTTATTTCATTTTCACGTACTACCAAATTTAAGGAACACAAGCTAATAGCTCTAAATTTGGTTACCAGTTTCAACATTTTAAAAGTTGGCAACAAAGCACCCGATTTTAAACTCAAAACGATCAATGACGAAACGTATACGTTGGCTTCTTTTGCAGGTAAATATACTTATATTGGTTTCTTTACAACCTGGTGTGCAGCCTGTATGGCTGAAAACGAAGCAATCGTAGAACTAAAAAAGAAATATGGAGAGCACATCAATTTCGTTTCCATTTCAGCCGATAAACAAATTTTAAATCTGAAGTACTATCTGGAAAAGCAAAAATATGGCTGGATCTTTCTGCATTATGGTAATAATTATGATTTGCTCGAAAAATTCGGAATCTTTACCTATCCGGTTTTCATGCTTCTTGATGCAAATGGGAACATCGTCAGTAATCCTGCGCTTAAACCCAGTGAAAATATAGATAATGAGTTTAAAGTATTATTGAAAAAAGAAAATACAATCTCTGAATAATAGCTACAACCCGTGGGGTGCGAAGCTCCCGACGGGTTGATGAGAAGAAATATTTGATGATTTGCGAACAACGAATAACGATTTAAGATTTTTGAAGTACAACCAGTTGTTCTCGTTAAAACCCTGACAGGGTTCGAAACCCTGTCAGGGTTGAGGAATAAGCTAATTCTTTACAAACAAAACTTACAGACTACAACGGACTTCGCCTGACTGTTCGCATTGAAGTTGTTTATGATGTAGACATTTTGGAAGATGGAATCGTGAATACCGTTGGAGAGATTTTCGAGAAAATAATCGTTCGATGATGTTCAATCAATATTCAACCACAAAGTGGTTGGAAAATCGTTCTTTATCACATTACCCTGCATTTCATACAGGGCTATTCATATTAAATCCCTTCAGGATTTGCATTGAAGATTAGTTATAGATTAATTTTTGCGTTGCTAATTATCTATCTCCATTCATTCAACCATTAATTAAAAGAGTTAATTCCCTACGGGAAATTCCGATGTCACAATCTGTTTATAATCTATTGATATTGATCTCCTACGGAGAAAAGAGATATTAGTGCGACTGATAAGATTATTTTCCTCTTTTTAGCCCGTAGGGCTTTAATATCAATAGAAGTAAGTTAAAATATCATTTTATTATTGTCCGTAGGACATTAACATGCTAACGACAAAAAAAAACATTTTATATTATTGTTTCTATAAT
>JBBRCQ010000127.1:0-5027 GCA_038204725.1 Bacteroidales bacterium
CAGCAACACATCTTCAATAGGGATTGGTATGCATTTTTTCCAGCTGCAAAACAAACTATGGACATCTACTTTTCTAAACATACCAAAGAGGAAAGAGAGTTTCAGCAGCTTGTAATACGAGAGAATAATTATTCCACAATCGCTAATTCTACTGATTATTTCATTATTGATATAGAATATAAATTTGGAGCAAATGCAAGGTTCGATCTTGTTGCTGTTGAGTGGCATTCTGAAAGCTCAAAGCGAAAGCTTCAAAAAAATCATGAGCCAAAACTTGTTTTATTTGAAATGAAATATAGTGATCGGGCTTTGAACGGAACTTCCGGCATGGTAAAACATCTAAACGATTATGCTAATCTCGTATTTAATCCCACAGCTGTTTCCATCTTTAAAATCGAAATGCTTGATTTATTAAAGCAAAAAAGAAGATTAGGTCTGATCCCATGCTTATCAGATTCAAATAATAAGAATCCATTAAAGATGTTCGCACCAGAAATAGAATTGATATTCTTAATTGTAAATCATGATCCTGCAAGCAAGATATTGCAGACTGAATTAAATACCCTCACAATTCCCAATGTTAAGTTCATTTCTTCTAACTTCATGGGGTATGGGCTATACCATCAAAATGTTTATACCCTCAACCAATTCCTATCTAGTTTTCCAAACCAGATTTATGAACTTTCTCCAGTAACCATTAATAATCTTCCATAAATATAAAGCTTAAAGAAAATATATTTGGAGTATTATTTTTTACTGGTGCTAATTTAGTAATGAGTAAATAATAAGAAATAAATATTTCACCTATGAATAATAAATATACACGCCTTTGCTTTTGTGCTTTAATTTTCGTCTTATTTTCCTGTTCTTCCAATAGCGGGGGTGAAAACGATAATAATAATTCAAATTCTTCTTCTTCTAACTCAGAAAATAGTGACAATGAAAATACCGTGTCCTCCTCTGGTTGCAAATTTGAAGATGGAACTTATTCAGCAACAGTTGATTATTTTAATCCGGCAACAAACTATTCTGCTACTTATACCTTGGATGTTAACGTTCAGGATTGCCAGGTAGTTCAGATTAATTTTCCTAATGATGGTTATTTGGACGAAGATCATATTTCAGCAGCAGATTTGGACGAAGATGGTAATGCAAGTGTAGATGGTGAGGATGGTAAAACTTATGAAATCCAAATTGATAATTAGAAAAATGTATTCAAATCATCTTATGTTTTTTATTCCAGACTATAAAACATAAATAACTTGAAATCCATGACCGGTAATTTTATTGACAATTTAAACAATCTGAAATCAGAGATTGTACTATGTAAAACCTACGATGAAAAATTGAAAGTATGGGCTCAATTTACAGTTGATTATTGTGATTCTGTTGCTAGAACCCAAATTGATAGAAGTTTCTATGCATTCCAATCTGAACCGTTTGAAGAACCTGATGTATTAATTCTAGGTTTAAATCCAAATGATTTGAGTAACTATCAAAGTCAATATGATAATAGTAAATGGGGGTTAAAGGATTGGCAAAAAATGATTCCTGAAGTGTTTATTCGCCAAAATCCGTGGTATCTGGGTGGTCAATACGCAGACCCCACGAAACCATGGAATATTTTATCAAAAATGAATAAGACAATTCATGTTCAGCCAGATTTAAGTCGCCTATTCGACAAAATGGTTTATTTGAATATCCTGTATTTTGGATCTACAGATTTTAAGGAGTTTCAAAACAGCTTCAAAGAGCACTGGAAAGAAGTGTATGATAATTGTATCGCATTATCATCAATTTTGATTTTTGACATTATTAAACCCAAACGAATAATCTGCTTAGGCATTGAAAATTGTTTCAAACAACTTATTGATGGTTCAATTACCAAGGAACTTATTAACGGCTCATTATATAAAACTGAAAAGAATGGCATTGACATTTATGGAATGACTCATCCATCTGCTCGGACCAGTAACTTTTTCAGAGAAACCATCGGCTGGCATTTATATTCAAATATTTTTGGCAGAGATGTAATTAATTGGCTGAAAAACAATATCTCAAATATAAACCAGGCATTAATTGAACTTACCAATGAGTACAAACTTAAACTCATTTATGATCCCGTCAGGATACAGGATCGATTTGGTGAGTTTAGATTTTGTTTCCCCAATAATAATGAGATTTGGTTGTCTTTTGAATTTCAGAACTCCTTTTGCTCGGATTTGAGGTACGAATTGCGCAAAAACATTTCAGGTAAAAATAAATTCATAAATCCGGCAAAAAAATGTCAGTTCCCCTATACTGATTGGATTAATTTTGAGTACGATTTTAATAAGGATGATTGCAAAAGATATTTTGAAAAGATAATCAAAAAATCTGTTCTGGAATATAAGCAGCTTGTGAACAATTGAACCAAGTTCCTAAATCCAAATTTCTCATCTAAATGGTCAGCGTACTCTCCCTGTTAGTGCGCACTTTGTTCAGATCCTTGTGAAGTTCTTTTAATTCCGATCAATTATTTATCACATAAAATGACAACAAAAACCACAAAATTCTCCCAGGGCACACTTACTTATAACCGCAATGAAATATCGACTGAATTTACCTGTGCAAGGTGTAATTCTGTAAAAAAGTCTAAATTAATTGTCAATTGGATAGATAACACCGGCCATCAAAAAACCATTTGCAACGGATGCTATGGGCTGTTACTAAGCAAATAAAATATAGAATCATACCATGTTGTTTATTTCCACTCTATGAAAAAAGTCCTCTACATTGATATGGACAATGTCCTCGTTGATTTCCCTTCCGGAATAGCCAAACTTAATGAAGCCACAAAAGAAAAATTCAAAGATAATTACGACGATACTCCCGGTATTTTCTCCTTAATGAATCCAATGCCCGATGCCATCACTTCATTCAATCTCCTTGCCGAAAAATACGACACCTACATCCTCTTAACCGCACCCTGGAATAATCCTTCAGCCTGGTCTGATAAAGTATTATGGGTACAAAAACATCTCGGAGATAAAGCTTGGAAACGCCTGATCATCTCCCATCACAAAAACCTAAACAAAGGCTATTACCTGATAGATGACAGGGAGAAGAACGGCGCTAAAGAATTTGCTGGTGAACTCATTCTATTCGGCACTTCAAGATTCAAGGATTGGCAATCAGTCTTAGCTTACTTACTTTAAACGAATAGGTATTATCACTTTTATTCAGTTTTTAAAGTCTGAACTTTACAGCATCATTGTACGAGCGGGTTATCTCTTTTTGCGCTGCTTCAAATGATTGAGATCCGACATAGCTGCTTTTACCCTTTCAGGATCAAACAATAACGTCCTGCCATCCTGCCAGCAAGGGAAAGCGCCTTCATTCTTCAGTTTCTGTGCCCTTGTAGGTGAAACTTTTTAGAATTTTGCCAGCTCATGTATCCCTTTTATAAAAGGTTCCTGCTTATACTCTCTAATTTCTTTAGGCATGGCAGCCATTACAGCCTGGTTGATAATTTCAATCAGCTCATCTTTCGATATTTGAATAAATGTAATTTCCATGATTTATATTTTTTTTAAAAATATAAACAATTATCTACCAACTATAATTTTGCAGGCTTTAACCACCTTAAACTTACATTAGATGTAAATCACTCATATCGCGAACTGATATATTTTAGTTTAAAATCCCTCACTTCCACTTTATTATTCAGATAATACAAAATAAGGTTTTTACCTGAGGTGGCTACCTTCTTCAAATTTGAATAATAAGCTGAAGAGATATATTCAAGTTTCTCTGTCCTGACTTCAACTTTGTTGTTTTTATACCAGATCACAACAATATTATCACTTGCAATGGCATCATTCATATTGGTAAAGTATGAACTTGCAATGTAATTGCCCTTTATATCCCGGACTTCCACTTTATTGCCTTTTACAGTTATTACCTGCCCGAATGAACACAGGAATGAAAGTGACAGGAAAATCGTTATCAGTAAAATCTTCATGATCTGTAAGGTTTAATGTTTATTTATAATTTTCCTTCATTACTACTTCTTGCTCCATTACAGTCATTTTCCCGTCAGTTATTGCAAGGTATTGCCCGGAAGTTCCCAGTGTGTCGATTATGGTCGCTGTCTCATTTATCACAAGTTTATATTCAACGGTATGCCCGACAATATGTGTGTAATCGTCTAGAGCATCTTTAAATAAACTGGATGGGCGAACCCATATCGGAGATTGACCAACATGATCGCCATAATGAAACAGGTTTTTACCGTGTTTATACTTGAATGCTGATGGCAGTTTTTGAAAAAGTTCATTTATAAAAATTTCCAGGTTTTCTTCACCGGTATATCCGGTAGATTTTAGCCAGGTTTTTGTTACCCCTGCATGGCTGAAAAGGAATTTGTCATAAATAAAACACATCTGCATTAACCCTTCATTTAATGCTTTTTGTATCATCTTCTGAAAGTCACTGCTTTGAAAATACTGATATCCGGTATAGGTCTCTTTTAAATCTTTCAGATAATGTAATTCATGGTTACCAAAAAGCAAAACTACTTTATCCATGTTTGCTTTTTTATATGAAATTATATCCTGAAAGTTTGATTTCTGTTGTTCTGGCGAAATATGTTCCCGTGAATCAAAATAGTCGCCTGTAAAAACAATTTTATCAAATTCATTCCCGGATACGATTTTTTCCCAGACTGTTCTCCCGTGTATGTCGCCAAGTGCAATTATTTTCATTCTGTTTATTAAGTTTTATCGTTACAAATTTTGTGTCCTATTTATTTTCTGGCCTAACTCTCCCCTCCGGGCAGAGGGTTTTTCCCCATTCCGCAATCAATCTTAGCATCTTTCTCCCCTCCGGGGAGATGCCCGCAGGGTAGAGGGGTCACTTTCTTTTCAATAAAGTCCCAGCGCTTCCTGATACGATTTTTTCAGATCCTCAATCAAACTTTGCGGCTCAATAACTTTTACATTATTGCCATAAGATAATAACTCCATGATAAAATCATAAGTAATGAA
>JBBRCQ010000128.1:0-4917 GCA_038204725.1 Bacteroidales bacterium
AACGAATAAATATCTACAATTGCATATATTCCCACTTTATCAAAATTATTTGATATTTTTTTATATAACTCAAATTCATTTATTTATGAAGAAATGTGCAACTAAGAAAACTATTCGGTTTTATATTTGTTAAACTTTTACAAATTTAAAAAAAAAATTTAAATATCCAAATTATCTAGTGGACTTTTTATTTGATCAAAACCTTTTGTGGTTATATGTGTATAAATCTCAGTAGTTTTACTGCTTTTATGACCTAACAATTCCTGAATATATCGGAAATCGACCCCAATTCAAGCAAAGGAGTGGCATAACAATGCCTTATGCAATGCAAAGTTATGGACTCTTTTATTTTTGTCTTTTGAATAGCTTGCAGCATTAAAATTGGCATAGTACTTACTTACTAAAATCCAAAGATCTTTGTATTTATATATTAAAAAGGGAATCAAGCCAACACTATTTACATCCTACTAATTGGCATTTTGCTGAAACCCAAACCGGATGCAATGCCTTTCGGTTGCCAGCTGAGGCAGTACCCAGTGAATTTAAAAACAAATTAGCAATGTTCTAACGATGCTACATGTTGTTCTATCGATGCTAGATGTTGTTCTATCGATGCAAGAAGTTGTTCTAACGATGACAGAAGATGTTCCGACGATGCTAGATGTTGTTCCGACGATGCTAGATGTTGTTCTAACGATGCTAGAAGATGTTCTAACGATGCTAGTATTTGATTCGTTCGTTTATTAAATTTATTTTTAATTTTGTAGAAAAATAATGATTTCCAATTATCATCCGAATACTATTTGAAAAAATAATGTAACAAATCAACTATGGCTAAATATGGAAAGACATACTGGGGAGGGCAGTTTTTAAATGCACTCGAAAATATAGATTACAGCAATCGCTTGCCTCGTGGCAGAAGTTATGCCTCAAATGGTTCGGTAAGAACTATTGGAATTAACAAAAACATCATCCAGGCTAAGGTGAAAGGAAGCCGTCCGAAACCCTACGACATCCATATTGTAATTCCCGAATTTACCGAGAACCAAAAGAAACTACTACTCGAAGCCATTGTTGCGAATCCAGGTATACTGGCCAATCTGCTCAATCGTAAATTACCCAACGACTTGCTGCAAATAGCTACGGCAAAAGGTATCCAAATCTTCCCAAAAGAATGGAAAGACTTTAAGATGGAATGCAGTTGCCCCGATTGGGCGGTGCCTTGTAAACATCTGGCAGCTGTAATTTATCTGATTGCAGCTGAAATAGATTTAAATCCTTTTAAAGTATTGGAATTACATGGTTTAAATGTGCTTAAAGAACTATCAAAGCAAGGATTGGGAATTGAAGAGAGCGCCAGCGAAAAAATTGCAAACTGGGATCACTGTTTTACAGCAAAACCTCCTGAATTTATTGTAAACCCTTCCCTGGAAACATTGAACGAACTGGATTTTTCATTGATTCCTAACTATGGCGACAAATTTATCAATCTGCTTTCAGCAAATCCTCCCTTTTATGAAAAAGACTTTAAAACCGCATTACTCACTCATTTTAAATATGTATCCAAAAATATAAGCCGGCATACTTTTAATTTATACAGAAAACCGAGTGCAATTGATCTCCAAAATTGTATAAAAGCCTCCATCGTTTCCCTACAGAACGGAAAAGATTTTATTATTGAACTCATTTTCGAACATGAAATAAAAAGGATTTCAATAGTTGATTTGTTTCAGATTTTTGGTGATACAGATAACTTTAAGCTCGCATTGGTTTCCGATTCGTTAAAAGTGATGTATTATTTCTTTCTTTTTTCTAAAAAAATCATTGAGCAAGCAGCCATTATTCCACAACTTTTTGATTTCAAAGATAAATACCGTATACTATGGATGCCTTTATTGCAAGATGCATCGGTAAAACTACAGCTTGAAATGCTGAATAAATATTACCCGACGGTTGAAATGATGAATGAAGATGGTAAGAAGATATCCTATTTTTCCGAACCTGAACAATTCGTAATGCAGGTTTCCACTATCTTTTCCACTGTTATTGCAGAAACTATCTTACGACAAAACAGGAAAATTGATACTTATGACGCTCTTGTTAATTTATTTTTCGGTTCTTCTTTTGCGAATGACGAAAAGAGTAAAGAAATTATTAATGCAATCCAGCTATGGCTCAATATAATACATAGTCACAACCGGAACTATATTCCTGTATTGGAAGTTACTGATAATTATCCTGAATTTAATATTGGTCTGCAAATCAAAGTAAATTCAAAAGACAAAATAGAAGCACCGCTTCCTTTTCATCAGTTCAAAAAAGAAAATAAGGATAAATTACTTGCTGTTACCAAAGATCTTATACAATTGCAGGAACATTTCCCTGAATTTAATACCATCTTAAACAATGACGACCAGCAAGTGATTACCTATCATTCCGATAGTTTTGCCACTTTCCTGCTACAAATCATTCCGATATTAAGTTTGTTAGGTGTTGAGATATTGCTGCCTAAATCCATGAAAAACATCATTAAACCGGCAATATCTCTCAAAATAAAGAGCAATGCAACGGCAGGCGTAAAAACTTATATGGATTTAACCTCTTTACTGGATTTCCAATGGCAGATTGCTTTGGGCGATAAATTTATGAGCGAAAAGGAATTCCTGAAATTGGTAAAAGGCATGGATGGGATCCTTAAAATTAAAGACCAATATATCTATGTTAATAAAGAGGAATTAGATAAATTACTAAAACATTTGCAATCGGATCAAAAACTGACCAAAAACCAAATGCTACAGGTTTTATTTGCCAATGAATACCAGGGCGAAAAAATTGAACTATCCAAAGAACTTCAGGAAATCTTAGCGCAACTTAACAAAAACGAAACGATTCCTTTGCCTATAGGACTTAAAGGCGAATTGCGTCCTTATCAATTGCGCGGCTTTGAATGGATGTATAAAAACAGCAAAATTGGTTTTGGAAGTATTTTGGCCGACGACATGGGACTTGGTAAAACCTTGCAAACCATAGCCATATTATTAAAATTTAAAGAAGAACAAGTTTTCAAAAAAAGCAAAGCCCTCATTATCGTCCCAACCACCTTGATTACCAATTGGGGGAAGGAAATAGAGAAATTTGCACCCGACTTAAACTATTTTGTTTACCATGGCAGCAAACGCAATATCAAACATTTTGTTGATGAAGATATACTTATCACATCTTATGGAACGGCGCGTTCGGATGCAAATATCTTAACTAGTCAAAAATGGCAGTTAGTTATTATTGACGAAGCCCAGAACATTAAAAACCATACTACCGAACAAACGAAAGCCATAAAATCTATACATGCAAATGTAAAAATAGCCTTGAGTGGTACACCGGTCGAAAACAGACTGAGTGAATATTGGAGTATTTTCGATTTTACCAACAAAGGATATTTGGGCTCCATTAAGAATTTCAATGATGAATTTACCAAACCCATTACGATTGAAAGAAGTCATAAACAATTAGATATCTTTAAAAAAATCACCTCTCCGTTTATCATGCGACGTATGAAAAGCGATAAAAGCATTATCAGCGATTTGCCCGATAAAATCGAAAACAATCAATACAGCATACTTAGCAAACAACAGGCAGCCCTTTACGAAAGCACCGTAAACAGTTCAATACAAGAAATTGAAAACAGTGATGGTATTTTCCGAAAAGGATTGGTACTAAAGATGATGATTGCTTTAAAACAAATCGGAAATCATCCCTATCAATATTTAAAATCGGGGGCAAATTCGCCCGATCTTTCAGGCAAAATAGGTCTTTTATTTGAATTGCTTCATGCAATTATCGAAAACAACGAAAAAGTGTTGATTTTTACACAATACAAAGAAATGGGCGATTTACTTCAAAAGCTTATCAGGGAAGAATTTAAAACAGAACCCCTATTTTTGCATGGATCGCTCACCCGCCAACAAAGAGAACAAATGGTAGAAGATTTTCAAAACAAGCCCCATCGTAAAATTTTCATTCTCTCGCTCAAAGCTGGAGGCACCGGACTCAATTTAACACAGGCACAAAATGTAATACATTACGATTTGTGGTGGAATCCGGCAGTAGAAAACCAAGCAACCGACAGGGCATACAGAATCGGACAACTCAACAAAGTAATGGTGCATCGTTTGATTAACAAAGGCACATTGGAAGAACGTATTGATGAAATGATCAAAGACAAAAAAGAATTGGCAGATTTAACCGTAAGCTCAGGCGAAAAATGGCTGGGCGAATTAAACAATAAAGAGCTGAAAGAACTGGTGAAATTATCAAAAGATCTATAAATCATTTAAACAATAACAGGGTGTTATTATTAATAAGGTAATAAGGTTAAACCTCTTTGTATTTTATGGCTACTAAGGTTTTAAATTTGAAATAAGGTTTTAAATCAGTTTTTTACTACTGTTAGGTAATTATTAGCCAGAGTGATAATCTCACTCCCAGTGAGGCTATTGCTTATTCAATAAATGTTTGGCATAACACCTTTAAATTATCCAATTCGTTTGCTACGAAGGAGGACCGACCTTCTAGAATTTACGTTACAAAACAAGCATTTAAAATAGCGGTGGCACTGGCAAGCAATACAGTAAAGCGAAGTTCATAAGTAAATAAATGTACAAATATTTATATCGCTATAACTTGTATTGCGCAGGGATTTTTAATGCGTAGTCCCGAAACTTCGGGATTATAGGCAGTCTTGATTTTTTGTTACTTTTTTATCAAGAAAAAAGTAAAAAATAAATAAAAAGTAATTCATTAAAAAACGAAATTACATCATTCACATTTTCAGGAAATTAACTGGAATTTAAAAGAGATTTCTTTTAAAGGTTATTTGGAATATCAACCCATCAGGAGCTCCGCACACGACGAGTTTTT
>JBBRCQ010000129.1:0-4875 GCA_038204725.1 Bacteroidales bacterium
TCCAGCATTGTTTTTCTTTTCTGTATTTAACAATTTAGATTCTAAAGTATTGCGAAATAGCTCAAAATCAATAACATTGCTTATTTTCTCCAAAGGATTACCAATTGCTGACAAGCGTTCAATTGTAAATTGTTCATCAAATAATCCTTTTTTACCTTGCTTTTTATAATCTTGTAATGTTGCCATTTTTTTGCATTTATTTATATGCAAATATACACTTATTTATTTGAATTACAATGATTTAATTTATAGAACTCCCCTTATATAATATAAATTAAACAATCCCCAATTGATTTTGTAATAAAATATTCTTAATTATTCTTTCATTGTTTTCCACTTAAGATTAGAAAACCTATTATTAGATTGGCATGCATAAAAAAAACGATATCTTAATAGACATCGTTTTTTATAAATAAATTTACGTTATTTACGCTTGAACTTTAAGTACTCAAGGCACTTTAAGTGCTTAATCTATTTGCTATGATTAATAAACACTTCTGTAGCTCCTACTCCGTATTTCGCCATAGATGCATCAAAATAATGCAGGTTATCATAGGTTTTCAGGATTTTGATCATTTCGTTTTTAAGTACACCGGCACCTACACCATGTATAAAGATCAACTTATTTGTTTTATTGATAAACGCTGATTCTAAACATTTTGTAAAGTAATCCAACTGAATTTTAAGCATCTCTGCATTGTCCAGTAAATAATAGTCTTCTACCAGTTCACCGATATGCAAATCAATTTCAGCTGTTGAAGCGTTTAACAGATGGGCATCCAGTATGGTTTCAGGTTTTAATTGTGTTGCTTTTTTATTTTGAATTTCAGGAACATCTTTATTTGAAATTTTTGAAAAACGGGATTGATTCGCAGGAATTTCCGTCAATCGTGCCAGTGTTAACACAAGAGCTTTTTCCTGCAGAAACGAAGAACTTATGTAGTTTTCCTCTTTGTAAAAACGTGTAGGTTTGATTTTAAAATCAGCATTCATGGGTGTTAACAATTTTTCTTTCAACACAGCATGAAACAATACCTGAACATTGCCTGAACTCCATGCTTCCAGATCCTCTCTTTCGATCATTGTAATGATCTTTTTACTTTCAGGTTCCAGCACATCATAGTCCATCCCATGAAACTTGCCCTCATCATCCATCAATGTGAAATTAAAAAGTGTATGAAACCCGGTATGATTGATGACACAAACATCCAGATTGCCGGTAATCAGCCAACGTTGATCGTGAGGGATAAAAGCAAGGTAGATGCCTGCTACCTGATTACTGCTAACATAAGATTTCAACAATGCCGATTTGCCATCTTCTTCCATCTCTTCTTCTTCTGCCTGAATAAGATCAGGATTTACATTGAATTCCTGATTAAATAAGCGGGCTGCAGCAGTACTCTCATCAATTTTTAATAATTCAGAAGCCAGCGTTGGAACCTCAAACCCTTCTTCAATGGCAACGTTTACCATGGTTGAACTGAGAATTTTGGTAACGATTCCTCCTCCGCTTGTATTTAAAAATTTTACTTTATCACCTGGTTTAAAATTCATCTTATAATTTGTTTTTGCATTAAAACACACTTTTTATTTTGAAATATACTATAAATAGCGTGTAAAAATTATTGAATGGCCTACTATTTATGATCTTACACAAATATTAAATCCGACTGCAAAAGTAGTGTTTTAACAGCTACTTTTAAGGATTTTTTTTAAGGAAATAAGATAATAAAATAGACTAATGAGCGATTTACTCAAACGAAACCTTATTCATATAAAATACAGTTCGCTTGCTACGGTTGGCTAATGAATTGTTTTTGATGGTTTGAATGCCATATACCAAATAATAATGATCATACCAATAATCAATATTTGCCGATGGATTGAACATGGCTTTGTCGTTGGCATAGTTCATTTCAATTTTCAAATTATCAATATCAGAAACAGTGGTTGTATCGTTCATTATTTTATAAACAATTTCGCCATCGTCATTATACGACATCAGCAATTCGTTTTTCAATGGCATCACACTCACCCTTTCTTTTATTTCCATGGTCAGAATATTCCAGATATCAAACAACTGATTCCATTTTGTATTCCCATTTTCGTCCAGACACAATACAAATGCATTGGTATAACGATATCCATCAAAAATAGTACGCGAGGTAGGCGTCATCCGACCGTAATAATCATAAGACATATCAGAAATAACACGGTATTCAGGATAGAACGCTTCAGCTACCAGTATCAATTTGTCGTCAACTTGCATTACATCATGTTCTATCAATAGGTAATTGAGGGAGAATTCCTTTTGGGTCTTACTTTCCTGTATTTTCTTTATCTTAGAAACTTCACGTTTATTCAGATATTTATGGATATTGTCGAAGGTTAAAAAGTTAATGAAACGGAAGGGTTTTACAACATTCGCATCAATTCTGACAAAATATACACCAGCAGCTTCCAGAATTGAAGTTTCTGCATAATTAGATGATTTTTCGTCAGACAAATTGTAAGACCCTGTAATGATGATGGAGTCATTTTTCAGAAGTGATACCATGCCGGTTAATAATTTTAGTTTATCATCCGGATTTTTGATTTCCATCGTCGACAATTCTTTTCCGGTTAAATCATACTTTTTTAGTATCAGAATGTTTTCGCGTTTTGAAATTTCTTTCTTTATAAGCAAATACATTACATTTTGTATAGAATCAATGGTAAGGTTTTCGATGTTGGTATTATCAGTATTATCTACAACGATTTCTGTAAGAGTATTATTCGTTAAATTTTTGATATATAATTTAATATTCTCTTTATTTTCGATGGTAAAATAAGCATTTTGCAAGTAAATCTGCAAAGTAGTTAAATTGGCTTTATCTGATACAATGGTATCATAATTCGTAAATTTTCCTTTGGTTAATTCAAAAGCAACAATTTTCAGGTTGTTTTCGGAAGATCGTTTATTATCTTTATAAAAAAACAAATAAGCAGTATCTTTTTCAAATCCAAAACCTTGATAATCTAGATCTTCAGAAAACGGAAGCTTTTGAGTCCATTTTTTCTGAAGATGATGATTATAAAAGGTAAATGTCCAGTTTTGGGTTTTCCTGTCCAGAAATTCATTGAGTCTGGTGATGATAAGTATTCCGTTTTTTCCAAGGTTAACTATATTAAAAGGCCTAGCATCTTCTGTAGTTTCTATTTCTGCCCTGATAACTTTTTTATTTTGGGCTTGACTTAATGTAGAAACAAGGGTAAGTAGGCAGGCAATAATTAAAGTTTTATAAATGGGAAAATTCATTTTAGCTGATTTTTAGCAAACCTACATATTTTTTTTATTCCAACGAAAAATATCATGGAATATTTTTCATCCATCGAATTATATTCAAATAGCAAAACAATCTTTACATTTTCTTGTTTCAAAAAAAAGATAATTATTTTCAAAAAACTCACAAAGCAATTGTTATAAGATGAGTGATCGTTTTCAGTTACTAAACATTCAAAATAAAGAAATTACCTTCGATTGAGAAACTATATTCCCAATCCCAGATTTTGCCATCAAAAGAAAAGATATCATCACAATGTTGCCAGGAGATCAGTAATTGTTTAAAATATTATTAAAAAAAGCAATACTATTTTTATAAAATGGATTTTTTATGAATATCTTTGTTACTTAAACTAATAAAAAACAAAATCATGAGTACAAAAATGAATAGCATCATATTGGTGCCAACAGATTTCTCTGAAGTATGCGACAATGCTCTGAAACATGGAGCTGAAGCTGCAAAGTTTTTAAATTACAAATTATGTTTATTACATGTTGTAGACAAAGAAACAACAGCTTACCTCAAAAAAGAGCATTTAACCACAAATATCATTGACGAAAAATTAAAGATCAGTGCAAATGAGATTTTAAATGCATATGGAGTTTCTGCTATTACTATGGCAAGAGAAGGAAATATTTTCGAAACCATTGCAGAAGTGGCGCAGGAGATAGGTGCTAATTTCATTATTATGGGAACCCATGGTAAAGTTGGTTTACAAAAGCTTACAGGCAGCTTTGCATTAAAAGTAATTACAAGTTCTGAAGTGCCTGTTATTGTTGTTCAAAAACGACCGTTTAAAAATGCTTATACCGATATTGTACTGCCAATTACAAGTGAAGCAGGATCATGGGAAAAAACACAATGGGCTGTTTATATTGCCAAACAATTCAAAGCTACCATTCATATTTTGAAATTAAAAGAAGATGCAGCTTTGAACAATGCCGTAAAAACGATTACAACTTATTTTGATGAAAACCAGGTAAAATACATTGAAAAAGTTGCAGAAAAAGGTGTAAATTTCACAAAAGCTGTTATTGATTATGCTACTTCCTATAATTCAGAATTGATCATGATCATGACATCCAACAAAAATGGTTCATTGGCAAACTTTATCTTGGGTACTTATGATGAAGATATAATTTTCAACATCCCACAAATTCCTGTAATGTGCATCAATCCACGGGAAGTAAACTGGAAAAAGATTGTGTCGTATTAGTGAAGTTGGAAGACCGAAGACCGAAGACCGAAGACCGAAGCCGGGATTGGAAGTGTGAGTTAGAAATTATTATTCGTAAAAGGGAAAAAGCAGGAAGTCAGAAGTTGAGCGAAGTAAAATCCCGAAAGCGAAGTGTTGCTGATTACTATTCACTATTCACTATTCACTATTCACTATTCACTATTCACTGATTACTTAAGGTGGGTTCTAAAAATTCATTTTTCAACTTTTCATAGACACAGATTAGAACCCATTTAAATCTGTGTTAAAAAATCAGAACAATATTACAACTATTTTTTAATTTATATTCAAATAAATCAAGTTTTTTTCATTTTA
>JBBRCQ010000130.1:0-4643 GCA_038204725.1 Bacteroidales bacterium
CAAAGAATATCCATGATAAATTTCTCTTCGTATTATTGATAACAACTTGGATATTTCTGTATTGCTTGCCAGTCCCACCGCTATTTTAAATGCTTGTTTTGTAACGTAAATTCTAGAATGTCGATCCTTCTTCGTAGCAAAACGAGCTTAATAATTTACAAGTCTATAATTTGAATTGAATGGATGCAGTTTTTTAATGAATAACGATTAAATTTTAATTTGTTACATTTATACGATTTCAATTAAGAGAAAATGGAATATGAAAAATATGACATTATATTGTTTTCATTACTTAATTGTTGGAAATTCTTATATTTTATTGAAAAAATATAATATATTTGCAAAAAATGAGTTATTAAAACCAAAAACAAGCTTTGATTCGAAAAATTACATATCACCTTGCTATCCTTGTATTGGCATTTGTTATTTTAGTTGCTTGCTCGACGAGAAAAAACACGTTTACACGTAGGGTTTATCATAACTTAACCGCTCATTATAATGCATACTGGAATGGGAGCGAGAGTTTAAAAGAAGGAATAAAAGAACTTTCTAAAGCCAATAAAGATAATTATACCGAAGTGCTTCCTGTATATCAGATAGGGACCAAAGAAGATGCTCAGACAGTGAATCCGCAAATGGACAGGGCCATCGAAAAAGGTGTAAAAACAATAAAACTTCATTCGATTTTTATAAAAGGAAAAGAACACATCCGCTGGATCGATGATGCGTATTTGATGATTGGTAAATCTAATTATTACAAGCATGAATACCGTATGGCTATTCGCACCTTTAATTTCATCATCAGCCAGTACAAAACCAATCCAATTAAGTATGAAGCCATGATTTGGCTTGCCCGAACCAATAATCAAATGGGAGAATACGGGTCTGCGCAGTCAATGCTCGATCAGGTAAGGAATAAGATTAACAGTGGAGATGCACCCAAATCATTGCAAAAAGATTTGAATATGGTATATGCAGAATTCTATATTATACAGGAGAATTATACTCCTGCTATAGAATACCTGATTCCTGCCATTCAAATGAACAGAAAAAAAGATACCAAAACCCGTTTGAGGTTTATTCTGGCTCAGATTTATCAGAGAGACGGTGATTTAACAAAAGCTACAGAAATGTATCAAAAAGTAATACGGAAAAACCCGCCGTATGAAATGGCTTTTAATGCACGCATTAACCTGGCGATGAGTTATGATGCTGCAACCGGTGATAGCAAGGCTTTAGAGAAAAGTCTGACAAAAATGCTGAAAGACCATAAAAATAAAGAATACCTTGATCAGATCTATTTTGCCCTTGCAGAAGTGGCTTTGCGGAATAAAGATAAAAATACAGCCATAAAATATTTAAGATTATCAGTAAGTTCCAGTGTTGGTAATAACTACCAAAAAGCGATTTCATCTCTTAAACTTGCAGATATGTATTTCGACTTACCCGATTATGAAAATGCACAGGCATATTATGATAGTACAGTTATGTTTTTGCCCAGAACCCACAAAAATTTTGATGTAATCCAAAGCAAAGCTGAAGTGCTTACTGAATTGGTTAAAAACATACAAATTGTTAAGGTACAGGATAGTTTGCAGGCAATGGCTCTGATGAAACCCGCTGACAGAGATATGAAGATCAACAATACCATAGCTGCTCTTATCAGAGAAGAACAACGTATCGCAGCTGAAGAAAATGCGAATATGCAATCATTGAATATGTTGCAAAATACACGAGCAACGTCAGTAAATTCAGCTGGTACCGGAGAATGGTATTTTTACAACCCTTCAACCATGAGTTTTGGTTTTTCAGAATTTGGGAAAAAATGGGGAAAACGTAAACTGGAAGACAACTGGAGAATCAGTAATAAACAAACTTTTGATTATGGCGATAATCAAGCAAAAATTAACAATGAAGGTGAAGAAGGTGATGAGAAAGATACCTCTAAGTTAGCATTAAACCCTAAAAATAAAGACTTTTATTTAAAAGATGTGCCTCTTACCGAAGAAAAAATGAATAAATCCAAAGAAAAAGTGGAAAAAGCGCTTTATAACATGGGTTACATTTATTACGAAGGATTGAAAGATCTTAATAAAGCAAAGGAAACTTTTGAAATATTAATTGCGCGTTTCCCAAATGGAAAACAAACATTAGGAGCATATTATCAATTGTATAAAATTAATGCTGACTTATCGGATCATGTAAAAAGAGATGATTATAAAAATTTGATTTTAAAAAATTATCCCGAAAGCGACTATGCAAAAATAATTTCTGATCCTGAGTATTATAAACAAATGCAGGCAAAAAAGAACGAAATAAACTTATATTATGACGAAACCTATAAAATTTTTATAGCAGGAAACTACAATAAGGTAATTGAAAATTATCAGACAGCGTCTTCAAAATATCTATTAAGTCCTGTTTTCCCGAAATTTGAGTATCTCAATGCATTATCACTAGGCAAAACACAGGGGAAGGAAGTTTTGGTTTCTAAGCTGAATGCATTAATTTCCAAATATCCTAACCATGAAATTGTACCTATGGCTCAATTGGTATTGACATACCTTAGTGGAGGAAATGATGTGAGTCTTGCTCAAAATCAACCAGTCACTACACCATCTGGAAACAAAAATAAAAGTAAACCAATACCCACAGAAGAAGTCAAAGCAATCAAAACAGAAACAAAAGACAGCCCAGATACACTCACTGTTGTTAAAACGTCTGTTACGATGAAAGAACAACTTTCTGTATTCAAGGAAAATGCATCCGGTATTCATTTTTTCATCCTCATGGTAGATGCAAGCAAAGTAAATGTGAATGTTTTGAAAATTAAAATTTCGGATTTTAACCGTAAATATTACAGTACTGCTAATTTAGATATAAGCAGTATCATCTACAATAAAAATATTCATTTGATTTCGGTGACTCAGTTTGAAAATGCAGAAAAAGCGATGTTGTATTACAAAACCATCAAATCCGACAATTATATTTTTTCATCTCTTGACGAAAGCACTACTTCTGATTTTGTGATAACAACCGACAATTTTACAACATTTTACCAGATAAAAGATTTGGATGGATATCTGAGTTTTTTCAAAAGTGTTTATTTGAAAAAGTAAATGTGGTTTAAAAATTTTGTTGTTTAAATAAAAAGATGTAGGTTTGTAGTGAAATTCTGAAAAATATAAAATTTAAAAAATCATGGCAAAATTAAACGAGATAGATTCTTCATCCATTAATATATTAGGTGCTGGTACATCTGTTACGGGAGATATTACATCTAACGGCGATTTTAGAATAGATGGTTCTTTAATTGGGAACATCACTGCAAAAGGAAAATTAGTGGTAGGTGCTACCGGTTCTGTTGAAGGTGAAGTGAACTGTCAAAATGCCGATTTCTCCGGTAATATTAAAGGTAAGGTAATGGTTGCTGAATTGCTTTCTTTAAAAAGTACTTCCAAAATAAATGGTGATCTCATTATCAATAAACTCTCCATTGAGCCGGGAGCACAATTCTCAGGTTCATGCAAGATGGATAATGGCAGAAACTTTACACAAAATACAACCAATAGTGAAACTGAAAAATCCTAAAAAATCTCTCAACGATTACGCCAAATATTCCTCCATTTCCATTCAAATGGTAACGATTATTTTAATTGGCGTATTTGCAGGGGTTAAATTAGACGATTGGTTAACAGACGGTAAGCCTATTTTTACATTGATATTTACTGTCCTGGCCGTTGTGTTGGCTATTTATTATGTGATAAAAGACTTAATTGGGAAATAGTTAATAAGTCGGAAGACCAAAGACCTTAGTAAAAGAGAAATAATTCAGGTAGTTTTTCCTTTTCGAATATTAATTTATTGAACCTACTTTTGGTTATCTTACTTCTGACTTCCGGCTTTTCTGCATCATTAAATAGATCCCCTTTCGTTTAAAGAGAAATCGGGATTACAATACTAAACATACTTCCGACTTCGGACTTCGGACTTTTAAACTTTAATCTTCTCCCATATGCAGTCAACATACCTTTCTTTCGTAAAAAAACTAATTATTTTCACGCTTGTCATTGCAGGGATTGCTGTGACATTTTATTTTATATTGCCCAAAAATTTCATAACACCCGCATTGCCATTTTTGTTGCCTTTCTTTTTCTCTGTCACAATGCTTTCGCATTATATGCAATTGAAAGCATCCCAAAAAAGTTTTGCCCGTTTTACATCAGGATTTATGATGGTCACCTTTTTGAAATTAATGCTATTGATGACAGTAATGTTGTTGTATGTGTTAACACACCGGTGGGATGCCATTCCATTTATTGGATGGTATTTTGTTTTTTACGTTTGCTTTACCATTTTTGAAGTGATAGCATTACAACGATTGAGTGATAAAAAGGAATAATATTTATTATTTCTGCCTTCCTTCCAACTTATATCTAAACACTTTGTTTAGAATACTGTAAAGTGTTATCTTTGTAATGAAAAAATAAATATCAAGTAAAATTTAACCCATTTTGCAGCCTATTCGTAAAAAAACAGTTAAAAATGGATCAAATTGAGTGATTTTAGTACTGTTTTTGTCTGTAACTCATTAAAAGTCAAGAATAGCATTTTTGAGAATGGCTTGTAGTGCCATGTAGTAT
>JBBRCQ010000131.1:0-4505 GCA_038204725.1 Bacteroidales bacterium
GGTCCTTTGGTGATCCCCCGAAAAGGAATGACGATAAATCTCACACCTATGAATTTTCTGAAATATCATCAGTCAATTAACCTATTGGAGAAATCAAAAATTGAGGAGCGAAACAACATTTTTATTCTGAACGGACAACCAACTACAACCTACACTTTCTGTAAGGACTACTATTTTATGATGGGCGACAACTGACATAACTCCGTTGATTCGCGCTATTGGGGATTTGTACCCGAAGAAAACATTATTGGTAAAGCCGTAATCGTCCTGTTTTCAAACGAACAGGATGGATTCAGATGGAAAAGGATACTGAAAATGATAAAATGATAAATGCTAAGAGTTATACAATGTACCTTAAGAAAGTGGCTTATCTTATTGAATTACTAAATGATGAAAACACCGGATGACCGGATTGTCTGGCTAAAAAAATTGGCGTTTCTATGCGTACTATCTTTCGGTATATGGATGAGTTGCGGCTGAAAGATGCCGATATTTTTTTTCAAAAAGCAAAGGGACTTATTACCTGAAAAATAATTTCAGTTTTACGAAAGATTTTTTATGGAGTGCTATGAAATGGCACTCTACCCGGTTAAATTTGGGGGGTAGGGTAATTATTGAAAAGAGATTGGAAGGGTCATGATCAAAAAAATTTGAGGCTTCGATATTTGAAATGTTTGAAGGGTTTGAAACGATCAAAACGACAGAAATTTTTGCAACAACAGAAACAATAGAAACGAATGAGTCTGTGGCAACTGTGAAAGAACAACCTGATAAGTAGATCCAGAATAAGATGAGAGGGATTATTAAAAAACAAGATATTTCTGAAGATATGTTTAACCCTAAGGGAAAGGGCAGGAAGCACAACCAGCGAGTTGCAACCGCTTCCTGCCCGGCACCTATCCTTAAAATAGAAAGCGAGGTGATGTGACAAAGATACATAAATAGCAAGTACGAAAGAGCTTTTTTAAGAGCTCTTCAAACACGCAAGGGGCAAAGTCTCTTTGCAGTGAAAGAAATTTTTTATTTGTGTTAATATTTTAAAATTATAAAAATGAAAAAAATAATTATTAGGATAGTTGCGATAGCATTATTGGCAGGCGGATTAGCTTTTAATTTTGGTTTAAGCAATACAAATAGTAACAATGAATTGGTTAGTTTAGATTTAATTGCAAATATTCCAGTCGCTCAAGCCGAAATAGATCCATTCCAAGCATGTGTTCAGTATTGTTGGCCTGCGCCAAACTATTATTGTACATTATGGGTAACTGGCACAGGCATCTATATTGATTGTTATGATAGATATCCGTATTAATAATGATATTTTATCATTACTTTTTGTGTGTAATATTCTCAAAGATGTCTTTGATTATAAGTGAACAAATCAATAAGTGGAGGTTAAAACGAGACCTCCACTTAAATATAATTTCTAAAAAAGATGAAATATATTACTAAACAGTTCTTCCTGTTTTTTTTAGTTGTACTCATACAGTCATGCAATTCAATAGAAAAAGCAAAAGTAGCATTTACAGATGAGTCATTCCAATCAAGATATAAAATAGATAATGGTAAGTCTCTGGATATAAATGATACTACTCTTGTGAATCCGAGCAATATTGTATATCATCCAAAAGGTTATCTGTTATTTTTGGATTCTCAATCAGATTATTTCGTAAAGATTATCAATATAAATACAGGAACAGTTCAGAAGATTGTAAAAAAAGGTCGAGGGCCCAATGAATGCATTTACATTTCAAACATTTCTATTGTTAATAATGATGTTTGGCTTCATGATCCTGGTTTAAGAAAAATGATTAATCTTAAATTAGACTCTATTGGTATTTTTCATGTATCAAATGAGTTGCAAATGGGTGTACAAGCTGGTAGATTTGTCGCACTCACAGACGATTTATTTGTCGGCACAACATATTCTGAAAACAGGGTTACATATTTTAACCGGAAAGGAAAGCTTCTCTATAAAGCAGGCGGTTTCCCGAGGGATATTAGTAATAAAATGAGCAAAGGAATATTACCCAATATTGTATTTCAGACCATGATTACAGCTTCGCCTGACGGTAAGAACGTAGTTTTGGCAAATCTTTCTGTTGATGTGTTAGAGGTATACTCAAACAAAGGAGATACAGTCTGCATATTGGGAGGTCCAGATGGGTTTGAAACGACAGTTAAACCTCATGATGTAGGAGGAGGAAGAACATTTCCTTTGGATCCAGTTTTCTTTGCTTACAGGGATATTAAGGGTTTAACGAATGAAATGTGGGCATCCTATGCAGGAATTGAAATTGTAAAAGGAGAAATGCCTATTTCAAATAAGGTTCTTCCAAATAAAATTTACTGTTTTTCATGGCAAGGAGTACCTATCAGAAAGATTGAACTGGATATTAGGTTTCTATCTTTTGCGATTGACTCTAAAAACATGAAGTTATACTGTTTAGTAAATGTTCCTAAAATTAGAGTAATTGAATATGATATGAGTAAAATTAAAATATGACAAAACTGCAGTTTAGAATATGGTTTGTTTTCTTACTGACATATGTCTGCACATTTTGGGGTTGTAGTGTAAATGATCGATGCTTGAATATACCCATCGAAATAATGCAGAAAAGTAATCAAAAAGAGCTTTTTCGTAAAAATAATGATCGCTTGTGTTTGGTATGTTATTTTGATGGAGATTGTTCGATTTGTTATGCTGATATTTTATCCATCGAGGAATCTTGTAAAAACATCATTCGACTATATATTAGTTATGGGAAGGATACGTTAATGACAAATAACAATATTGGTCAATTGGGGCTTAAGAATATAAACTTACTGTACGACACCAATAAAATCTTTCATTCAAAAAATATCGCTTTGCTTCCTAATCATATTTTCCTAATCGATTCTACTTTCACTATTTTAGAATCAAGTAGTAAATTTGATGATAGACTAAAAAATAAGATAAGAGTTCAAAATAAATAAAAAATTATGTCAAAATGAAAAAATATAAAACACTATTTATCCTATTTTTTGTATGTAATATTCTTTATTCTCAGGAAAAAGATACTTTTGTAGATGTTCGCGATGGGAAGAAATATAAGTGGGTTAAAATAGGAAAACAAGTTTGGATGGCTGAGAACTTAGCATATCTTTCTTCTGTTTATTCGATTTTCGATGAACAAACCCATCCTTTTAAGAATCGAAATTTGGATATTAGGACGCTTGAAACGCCGTACCAGTTTGTTCCTGATTATAACGGAGATGATGTTGATAAAGCAAAATCTACCAATTATTATAGTAAATACGGAGTGCTCTACAATTATGCATCCGCTTTAAAATCATGTCCTGCTGGTTGGCATCTTCCTTCTGATTCAGAATGGAAAGAGCTAGAAAGATTTATTGGGATTAAAAAGGAAGTACTAGAACTCATGGGACAAATCCGGGGAGAAGTTGGAGTAAAGCTCAAAAGTACACAGTTTTGGAAAGATGAAGTAAAAGGGACTGATGAATATGGATTTTGTGCAATCCCAGCGGGGGTAATATTTCAAGATAAAGAGTATGATAGGGGAGCAATATTTCTCGGCCAAGGTGAATTAATTTATTTCTGGACATCTGATGAAAAGGAGACCATGGTTGGAAAAATTGCTGCTATCAGGCGAGGCTTGGATAATAGTAAAAATAGTCTTCTCCCAACTAACAATAAGTCCATAATCAGATTTCCTATTATGAAAAGTTTTGGTTTGTCTGTTAGATGTATTAAGGATGAATAAAAAACGCTGATATAATTTATTAATGGTTAGCAATCATCTATATGCAATTTTGCCATAAAACAGTAGTTATTTGATTTATTTGCATAGTTTATATTAATATAAAATTAGCATTAACTCATGTAATAATTTGAACACGTCAATATCATAATGTACCTTTTCCCACTGAAATTTATATAAGTTGACCAATAAAAAGAACAATTGTATAAAATAATCCTGAAAATTATCATCTTTATTCTGTTGATGATTGTAGGAGCGAGTTTGTTGCCATTCCTGAATGTCCAGTTAACACCGTCACGGTCATTTACCCTTAGCCTGATTCATCGGCGCTGGTGATGAAAAGGTTTGAAGATTTGAGGACTTTGCGTTTGATCGTTCAAAAATTCAAACCATCAAACATTCGAACTTTTTTTTCAATTCAACTCTCAAACATTTCAAACAACAAAATATTAACATCTTTGGAAAAAAGTAGATATCAGCCCTCCTCATTCTCCATACTGATCGTTTTCATCCTGTTGATGATTGTCGGCATCAGTTTGTTGCCATTACTTAATGTGCAGCTTACCCCTTCGCGGTCATTACCAGGTTTGTCGGTCAGTTACAGTTGGCCCGATGCGTCAGCGAGAGTGATCGAGCAGGAAGTTACATCGAAGTTAGAAGGATTGTTTAGTGGGGTCAAAGGCATTAAGGAGGTTTCTTCAAGATCATCGAAAGGGTATGGAAGTATTAATCTATCGTTTAAGA
>JBBRCQ010000132.1:0-4436 GCA_038204725.1 Bacteroidales bacterium
ATTATAGAAACAATAATATAAAATGTTTTTTTTTGTCGTTAGCATGTTAATGTCCTACGGACAATAATAAAATGATATTTTAACTTACTTCTATTGATATTAAAGCCCTACGGGCTAAAAAGAGGAAAATAATCTTATCAGCCGCACTAATATCTCTTTTCTCCGTAGGAGATCAATATCAATAGATTATAAACAGATTGTAACATCGAAATTTTCCGTGGGAATTAACGCTTTTAATCAATTGGTTTAAAAACTTATCTTTCCATCAAATTCTTAAAAATATAAACTGGTTAAACATGTTAATGTCCTACGGACAAAAACATTATGATTATTCACTTACTTCTATTGATATTAAAGCCCTACGGGCTAAAAAGAGGAAAACAATCTTATCAGTCGTACTAATATCTCTTTTCTCCGTAGGAGATCAATATCAATAGATTATAAACAGATTGTGACTTCGAAATTTTCCGTGGGAATTAACTCTTATAATCATGGTTGAATGAATAGGGATAGATAATTGCCATCGGTAAATGAACCTACAATCATACTTTAATGCAAATCCTGAAGGGATGACAGGATTATAGCAATTTTAAGGGATAATAAAATGAAAACCCCGAAAGGGTGAAATAGAATATTTGCTGAAATACTGAATTATGGCCTATTATATTTCTTCCTTACTTTGACAATTCTATTTTGCTTGTTTTATATCCATCAATTTATTAATATTATATAAATTTTGCTTCACTCATTTTGGTTGCGCATTGTCAAAGTCAGTAGATAAATGAAGAAATAAACAATATTTCTAATACTTTTTTCGTATCTTTGTTAGCATATTTAAAAAACAGTAAAATGCGGTTATATAATAATCCGATATTGATAGTAACACTTTTGGCGTTTGTCTTGGTCAGCTCATGTAATAAAGACGACGAAAAAATCATTATTGTTCAGGGGAAAATTACGGATGCAAATCAACATACAGCTATTTCAAATGCTGAAGTTACTTTTTGGTCGAGCAGGATACAAAGCGGAACCTATAATCCCAATTATGTGGCATTAGCATCAAGCTTTACTGATGCCGCTGGAAATTATAGTTTGCAAATTACAAAAGAAAAAGACGCAGGTTTCAGAATAACTGTCGACAAAGAAAAATATTTTGGAAATACGCAGGATCTATTCGTGGATGATTTACCTTCGGGAACACATCAAATTAATTATTCAATTTATCCTGAAGCTCATTTTAAAATGAATGTAAAAAACAGTGCTCCTAATGATAACACTGATTTTATTAACTATTGGTTTTTTAATACCCAACCCAACGGAGCAAACTGCTGTAACAATGTACCCATAAATTTCACAGGTCAGTCTTACGAAAATACTTTAAATTGCCGTACTTTCGGAGGTCAACAAATTGTTGTAAAGTGGATAGTGAAAAAAGCAGGTGTTACTACTCCCTACGAAACATCCATTTTCTGTGTACCATTTGATACTACTGTTTTTAATCTGAATTATTGAATTACTTTGATAATGAATAACTTTATTAACCAATCAGGGTTGATAAATAAAAAAAACACATGTAAATATTCTGCGAAAAGTAGTAATTTTGTCAAATAAATGATAGGAAGAGATGGACGACAATTTCGATAATTATAATGAAGAAGAAATTAAAGACTTGGTTGATAAATTTGAACATAAAAACAAATTTAATCAAACTTTCTTTTTTGATGTTGACGAATATGAAATATTAATCGATTATTATATTGATCATGATAATATTCCATATACGAATCAACTGATTCAGCATGCAGTAAGTCAGCATCCTGATTCTGTAGGTATATTGTTGAAAAAAGCCCAATTATATGCTTATGCCGACAATACTGACCAAGCACTGGAATTACTGGCAAAGCTGGAAAGAATGGATCCTGACAATAGTGACGTCTTCTTTACAAAAGGAGCTATTTACAGTCAGCTGAAACGTTACGAAAAAGCCATAGAAGAATATCATAAAGCCATTACCAGAGCCGAAGAAATAGACGAAGTTTATATTAATATTGCTTTTGAATACGAAAATCTTGGAAATTACGAAAAAGCAATCGAATACCTGAAAAAAGCATTGGAGATTTCTCCTGAAAATGAAATGGTATTGTATGAATTAGCCATGAGTTTTGAATTTGCTAAAAAGAGTGATGAAAGCATTGCGTTTTTTAAAAATTATCTGAACGAAAATCCTTATAGTTATGTAGCCTGGCTAAATCTGGGTACAGCACTCAATTCCCAGGATTTAAACGAAAAAGCCATCGAAGCTTTTGATTATGCTATTGCCATTGACGAATTAAATTCTTCTGCTTATTACAGTAAAGCGGCTACATATATTGGAATGGAAGAATATGTTAAAGCCATTGATATATACAACGAAATACTTACATTCGACCATAATTTTGCCATTTCATATTATTATATAGGTGAATGTTACGAAAAAATGGAAGATTTTAATGCTGCCATCGATTACCATACCCGTTCTATCAATCAGGATGAGTATTTTTCGGATGCTTGGCTGGGTAGGGGGATTTCATTTTATGAATTAAAAAAAATACCTCAAAGTATCAATGATATTAAGAAGGCGATTTCATTAAACGAAGAAAATGCGGAATATCAATTAATTCTAGCTGAGATACTTCACAAAGAAAAAATGGAAGGTGCTACTGAGATTTATCAAGATGTGTTGAGCGAAGATCCTAACAATACCGATGCTTGGTTAGATTATTCCGATTCATTGCGTGACGATGGTGATATAGAAGCAGCCATTGAAATTATTTCGAAAGGTTTGCAGGCAATGCCCAAAAATGTTGAATTGTATTACCGTCTGGCTGCTTATCAATTGCTGAATCGTGAAGTTAAAACGGCATACATTACCATTGCCATTGCTTTAGAAATAGATGCTGAACCATTGAGTGATTTTTTTGATTATATATCAGAATTAAAATTAGAAGCCTATTTTATCGAAATTATCGAACAATTTAAAACTGATATTGAAAATCAAAATAAAACCATTTAATATGCTTATTGAACTACCGTTTGACTTACCTGAAAGAACTTCCAAACCTCGCGAAAATGGTGTAACAATGGTCATGGATAAAGGCTTGAGTGTGAGAGAAGCCGAAGACATGATTCATACAGCAAGTCATTTGATTGATTTTGTTAAATTAGGATTTGGTACTTCTTTATTTACCAATCATCTGAAAGAAAAAATAAATTTTTATCAGCAAAATAACATAAAAGTTTACCTGGGAGGAACACTTTTTGAAGCATTTGTAATCCGCAATCAATTTGATGGTTACCGTAAATTTATTCAATCGTTAAACATTCATACAGTTGAAGTTTCTGATGGTTCCATGCTCATGGAACACGATGCGAAATGCGATTACATTCGTAAATTAGCTGCAGAAAACACTGTTATTTCAGAAGTGGGTTCAAAGGATGCAAGTGTAAATCTGTCACCTGAAACCTGGGCTTCCATGATGCAAAAAGAATTACAGGCTGGCTCTGTTAAAGTAATTGCCGAAGCCCGTGAAAGCGGAACGGTTGGCATATACGATCCCAAAGGTAATGCAGATGTAGCATTGATTCATAAAATATTAACTTCAGTTTCTGTTGAGCAAATTATTTGGGAAGCCCCGCTAAAATCACAACAAGTTTGGTTTATAAAGCATTTTGGTACAAATATTAATCTTGGGAATATTGCTCCCAACGAAGTTATTTCACTCGAAACTTTACGCATGGGATTGAGAGGGGATACTTTTCATCAGTTTTTAACTTAAGTAATTAAAACCATATAATGTCGTATTTTGATATTTTCATTTTCTCTTAAATGAAATCTTATAATTGAAAGTATGATAAAATAGTTTCCATGAAATAAATTTTTAAACTAATAATTTTATTCAATTCAAATTTTAGTCTTGTAAATTATCCAATTTGCTTTACTACGAAGAAGGACCGACATTATAGAATTTACGTTACAAAACAAGCATTTAAAATAGCGGTGGGACTGGTAAGCAATACAGTATAGCGAAGTTAATATATAGAATCAATGCTCAAATGCTTATTTCGCTATAACTTGTATTGCGCAGAGATTTTATCCCGAAACTTCGGGATTGTTAATTTTTGATCAAGTATTCACTATAATTAATTTAAAGAATAAAACTAAACTAAGTAACTTTGCATTATTCCAAGCACAGAAAACCTTTTTTTTGATTAATGCTCAAAAGCTCTACATCAGACACATAAATAATCTGGATAAAAAGATAATTGACCTTAAAAAACAGATGCTGTATGTAGCTGAAATGCAATAATTTTCGAATTACTTAGATAAAAGCAAAAAGTAACAAATAAATAAAAAAGCGAATCATTAAAATACGACATTTTATCTTTCACATTACTTA
>JBBRCQ010000133.1:0-3900 GCA_038204725.1 Bacteroidales bacterium
GTCAGCAGAACAATTCATCAGAATTGAATGCGGCGCTAAAATTGGCAGGAAATAACCGTCCTGAATTAGAAAAAGTGTTAAAGCATTACTCTTTAGATCCGTCAGACAGCCTCAAATATCGGGCGGCATGTTACTTGATAGAAAATATACCATACTATAATTACTATGAAGGAAAATTATTAGATAACTACTCACAGATTTACGAAGTGTTGGCGACAAGTCATCAAGAACCACTGGCAGTTTTGGATTCCTTTGTCCTGAAATATGGTGATTTTTCAATTAATCAATTGGAAAACAAACAGGACATTAAAGAAATAAAATCCAAATGCTTAATTAATAATATCGAATGGGCATTTAAAGTATGGAAAGAACAGCCGTGGGGAAAAAATGTATCATATGATGATTTTTGTGAATATGTACTTCCTTATAAAATAGAAGATGAAAAACCTTCTGAATGGAGACAAAATTTATATGAAAAGTATAATTATTTGTTGGATCCATACCGTCATTCACCGGAAGCATTAGATCCTTTATTTGCCGCAAAGGTAATATTAGATTCTTTGAGTAAAGGTGAAAAACATTTTACCACAATTTTACCGAAATTACCCCATATTGGACCAGAATTAAATGAGCGATGGAGAACAGGTAGTTGCCGTGAATTGACCGACTTAACAGTTTATGTTTTACGATCATTAGGAATACCATGCGGAATAGATTTTTTGCCAATACATGCAAGAGGAAATGTCGGACATTTATGGACATTTATTATAGATATTAATGGAGAGACATATACTTCTGATTATTTAGATGCAAGTATTGGAATTCTTCACTCGAAAGACAGTCAGCATTTTACGTCCAAAGTATATCGCAAAATGTTTAGGTTGAACCAACCTCTCGAGAAACAGTTACAAAAATTGACAAATTCTGTTCCTCCATTCTTTTCCTATCCTAAATTTAAAGATGTTACAGCCTCTTATACCGGTAAAAATCCAGTTCGATCAATTTCTATACCGGAATCAGCCTGGTATGATAAAAATAAAAAATTCTCCATTGTTTATTTGTGTGTTTCACAGAAACAAGATTGGGTACCTGTGGCTTGGACGCAATTTGACAAAAAGTATACTCGATTTGATAATATCAAATCGAATATTGTTTTTAGAATAGCAAGTTGGGAAGATGGTCAGCTTGAATTTCAAACTGGTGCATTTAGAATCAAAGGATTAAATGGGGAAATATGCAGTTTAGGGCCAAAGGAAAGAATAGATACTGTTTGTCTTTTGTCAAAATTTGAGATATATGATACAGAGGCGTTTACCAGATTAATGGTTAATGGTGTTTTTGAAGCAAGCAATAATTTATCTTTTAATTGTTTTGATACGTTGTTTAAAATAATTAAACCACCTATTCGCTTGATGAATACATTATACTTAAATTCACAAAGGAAATACCGCTACATCCGATATAAAGGACCCAAAGATTCACATTGTGATGTTTCTGAGATCATGTTTTACAAGAACAAAAAAGACACTGAAGTATGTCTGGGTAAAGTGATTGGCACTTCTAATGAAGATGAAATTAATAATAAAAATGAATACACAAGCGCTTGTGATGGAGATCCATACACATCCTTTCATTATAAAAATGCTTCAGGTGGGTGGGTAGGACTTGATTTTGGTAAGCTTATATCTATTTCGAAAATAAGTTATGTTCCCAGGAACCGGGATAACTTTATTAGGAAAGGAGACCAATATGAACTTTATTATTTAGATAAAGATTGGATTTCTTTTGGAGAAAAAATTGCTTTTAGTGATTCATTGATTTACGAAAATCTTCCTTCTGGCGCATTGTTATATTTAAAAAATCATACAAGAGGTAATGACGAACGCATCTTTACCTATGAAAACGGGAAGCAGGTTTGGTGGTAAATAGACAGTTCATTTGTGCCGAATTATTTATCGTCATTCTAATTATTAAATCTATACTGTTCGAATCGTTCTTACAACCTTGTCCATTATTTTTATGATTCCGATTTCGTTTATCGGGGATTTCCTGACCTTTTATTTGTTCGATTTATATTTTGATTAGGTAGCCGAGTTCTAAATGATGAATAACCGAAAATTCAACTGCAATAAATCTTTTACCAAATTAGAAGCAATGGTGACAGAAAACTTTTTAAGGATCAGTAGAATTACTGACAACAACAATCTAATTTACTGAAATATATAAGGGTTCAACCCAATAAGAAAATAGGAAATGAAGAAACAAAAATTTATTTTGCTGATTTTGTTTTCACTATTGCTGTTTCTGGTGAAGGCACAGACAATTATTACGCTTGAAAAGACGCTCGATATGGCCTCAAAGGGGAGTCCAAGATTGCAGAGTTCATTATTCAACCTCGATCGTACGACTGAAACGTTAAATGCCAAGCGGGCTGCGTTGAAGTCGCCGGAAGTAGTTGCCGATAAATTGGGCCACGTCAAGTTTAAATTTTATATGTGCGACCGCCCTGCAAGTCTTGATATCAGGGTTAGCGGCATGGGCGTTCCCAGCGGTTTCCCGGGAGAAGGCTATTCAACAGCCGAAGTAAAAGTAACGAAGCAATAAATACTGTTTATTATGAAATTTTTACAATTTATTTTTCTGATTTTATTTTTATTTTCGTGTCGAAAGAATGATCCTGCCGAAGAAAAATACCTTGAAGTTATTCAACATTATCGATCTTTAAGCCCTGAAAAGCTTGAGGCAGCCAATTACATCATTTCAAATATCGGATGCTGGGACCATACGAAAGGACATGAAGTGTTTGAACCAGCATTTGATGCTGCCATTCATGCATTGATCACAAAATCAAATACTTATCAGGCAGCAAAGATTTTCAATGAAAGTATGGACAGTATAAGGGCCTACAGCAAATATGATTTGTCAAAAGAACGGGATGTTGATTGTATCTCAGCAGATCAGTTAATTGAGAATATTGACCTTGCCTATACCGCGTATAATCGTTTACCAAAGTCGTTTAGATGTAGTCATGATGATTTCTTACATTTTGTACTCCCGTATAGAGCTACTTATGAGCCTGCAGATATTACCTTTAGAAAAGACCTTTATAAGGAATTTTCATGGGTTTATTCTGCAATTGGAAATGGTATTACAACAAAAGATCTGGTATTCGCTTTGCTTGATTCGGTAAATATTAAATTTGTTGATAATATGAAATATCCCGGACAATTGCCTGTGAGACAACTAAAACGAATTCGGTTTGGTAATTGCGACAACTCAGTTAACCTGATGATTCATGTACTCCGAAGTATAGGAATTGCTGCTTGCAAAGACTATGTCCCTCATTGGGGAAACCATCATTCGATGGGGCATTCCTGGCTTACGGTTATTGCCCCTGAAGGGGAATTTGCCTACGACACTGATCATAGAGAATTATTGAATGACCTATATCGATTAGAAAGTATCCCTAAGGTCTATCGTACCTGTTTTCATATTGTTATTGATAAGCCAACTGTTTTTTTACATGCTCAGGATGTAACTGACCATTATAAAGACTCAAAAGATGTGACACTGGATGTTGGCTCAAATAATGACATTTTTGAACTATGTGTATTTAATAATGATGGTAATTGGTTCCCTGTTGCTGAGTCTGTTTCTTATGCTAAAAAAGTAATTTTCAGAAATTTGGGAACTGATATTATTTATGGTATAAAAAGATTTAAAGACTTAAACAGTAAATCTTCCGTATTTTATTTAACACCTAAGTTGAGCGATTATAGGAATAAATAATTAAAAGATAGTCTATATATCTGATTAATAATGAGTATTTTAGTGGTGTCAAAACAAAAAAACAACGCATCACCTTTCAGATACAAGACTATCTAATATGGCAGCTAAGAT
>JBBRCQ010000134.1:0-3446 GCA_038204725.1 Bacteroidales bacterium
TGCAAGTGCTTCAGCTGAAATAGTGTTTGAAATTATCAGGCAGTTGGATCCTGATTTATTGAGCAACAAAGACATCGCCACTTGTATTTATTCAGGAATCGTAACCGATGGTGGAATGTTCAAATATCCATCAACAACCAGTCGCACCCATGCCATTGCCAGCAGGTTGCTTGAAAGCGGAATCGAAATTGGAAGAATCAATTCACTTCTTTTTGATAACTTTACTGAAAAAAGGCTTCGCTACTGGGGGCATTGTTTTTCCGAAAAATTACATGTTAATAATGATCTCCACTTGTCGGTTATAACCGTTTCGATTAAGGAACTTAGCGGTAATCATCTTAAAACAAGCGATTTGGAAGGATTGGCAGGCTTTCCACTTATTCTCGACAACGTATATCTTTCTGCACTGTTCATCGAAAGAGAAAAATATGTAAAAGTTTCATTCCGTTCAAAATTCGATTTCCCAACAAATCAGCTAGCACGAAAATATTTTAATGGTGGTGGGCACCTGAATGCTTCGGGTGGAGAAATAAACCTTTCACTCGAAGAATCTGTTGCTTATTTTATGGATAAAATCGGCGAATTTGAATTATTTTTGAGAACCAAAAACAAGTTTTAATATGGCAAAGTTATTAATTTTTCGAAGTAGTCTTTTTTTCATCTTGATTTTGACGGTTCAAATTTCTTTTGCACAGATGGATCTTACAATGGCTGTTCAAGCTGGTGATACATTCGATATTCAAAAGGTGTTAGACAGGGATGTTGATATAAATCAGAAACTTGAAAAAGGAAATACTGTACTCTTTTTTGCCTGTAGCAAAGGTAAAACGAATATAATCCAATTTCTGCTGAATAAAGGCGCAAAACCAAATGTTCAGAACGAAGAAGGCTTTACACCCTTGATGGTTGCTGCACAAAATAATCAAATCGCTGCAGTTAAACTCATGTTGGAAAATAAAGCAAGCCCGAACACAAAATCTTTAACCAAGGAAACGGCTTTAACAGTTGCAACCGATACCGGTTGTGTCGAGTGTGTAAAATATCTTCTCGAAATGAAGGCCAGTGTTGATTCAAAAAACAAAAACAAGGAAACCGCACTTATTATTGCTGCAAAAAAAGGTTTCATCGATATTGTTAAAATTCTGGTTGCTTCAAAAGCAAATGTAAATGCCCGTACAATTACTAAAAACACAGCCCTGATTCTTGCTTCAAAATATAATTTTTCGGAAATCGTTCAGTTCCTGATCGAAAACGAGGCTGTCATTGATGCTCAGGATATTAATGGCACTTCTGCTTTGATGTATGCCAGCTTAAATGGCAAACTCGATATTGTTAAAATGTTGATCGATAACAAAGCAAATCCTGATTTGCTCGAAAAAACCGGTATGCGAAATCATGCTCTACTTTATGCCTCTGAAAATGGATTCATCGATATTGTAAAATATCTTGTTGAAAATGGTGCACAAACAGAAGTTCCCGGATCAGGTACCACTGCCGTTATTTGTGCTTCAAAAAAAGGTCAAAGCGAAATAGTGGATTATTTATGCAAGAAAAAGGCAATCCTCGATATTATGGACAAAGATGGCTTTACGGCCATGATGTATGCCACAATGAGCGATTATAAGTATATTGTGATTTCCCTGATTGAAAATGGTGCCAATGTTAATATTATCCAACCTGTGGAGTTTAAAACAGCCATGGATTATGCAAAATCGGATACAGTGAAACGTGCATTAAAAATGGCAGGTGGAAAAACAATTGAGAAACTTCAATTAAATTATTAATTTCATGAACCCATTCGAATTTATTGAATCAAAAACTGTAGCAATTGCAGGAGTTTCCCGCGAAAGAAAAAAGTTTGGCAACTATGTTTTTCGTAAACTAAAAGAAAAAGGATATGAGGTATTGCCACTCAATCCAAATGCTGTTGAAATAGATGGGACACCTTGTTATGCAGATATTTCGGCACTTCCTGTTGAAGTTTCGCACCTGATTGTGATGACACCTAAGGTACAAACCTTTCAGGTAGTTGAAGCTGCAGTAAATAAAGGCATTAAGAATATCTGGGTACAACAATCTTCAGAAACCAAAGAAGTAATGGATTATGCAAATGGCAAAGACAATAACTTCATTTTTAAAAAATGTATAATGATGTATGCACAACCTAAGGGAATGCATAAATTTCACAGATTTATGAATGATTTGTTCAAGAAGTAAGTACTTTCAATTAAGTAAAAGTTATCATTGAACATATATTCGTTTAAATCAACTTCCAATTATTATTAAAGCACCAACTAATTAATTATATCAATGGGATACGAAATTATACTTTCTCTCATAGTTCTCATAGGATTAGAAATTGTTTTAGGAATTGACAATGTCATTTTTATTTCGATTTTATCGGGTAAACTCCCTGTGCATCAGCAAAAAAAAGCCCGCCGGTACGGACTTATTCTGGCCATGTTTTTACGACTGGGATTGGTATCGCTGATTTCGCTGATTACACATTTAAAAAACGACCTTTTTACCATATTCGGTTATGGAATTACCGGAAAAGATTTAATTCTGATTTTAGGTGGCTTATTTCTGATGTACAAAAGCGCAGTTGAAATCTACTATAAAATGGAAGGAAACGAAGGTGACAAAATGAAACATTCTAAGAAAATGGGGTTTTCACAGGTATTGCTACAAATATTATTGATGGACATGGTTTTTTCTCTCGATTCAATTATTACCGCAGTAGGATTAGCTCGTGCTCTTTGGATTATGTATGTTGCCGTAATTGTTTCTGTGGGTGTCATGCTTTTTGCAGCAGAATCCATCAGCAGGTTTATTAATAATCATCCGGCTTTTAAAATGCTTGCCCTTGCATTTTTATTACTCATAGGTTTTGCTTTAGTAAGCGAAGGTTTTGATATAAATATCCCTAAAGGTTCAATATATTTTGCAATGGCATTTGCATTCTTTGTCGATATTATTCAAATGCGAATGAACAGAAACCATTCAAAACCTGTAAAAACCCATGAACACTTTAAAGGAAATGTGGATGATTTTTAAAATGAGTTTATAAATGCAGATTTTATTATTTGTGCGAATACGAGGTTTTACCCGGCTTTACTACTGCATGTGCCAGACTATACCGAAGTTTTAAATTTGTTTTGTCAGGATGTAAAATTTCCCGAAGTATTGTATTGTCCCCGGCAATAAATTCTTCGCAATCTTGTAAGTCTTTGATAAACATAAACGAAACAAATATTATCTGAATTAATATTAAGAAATTATCGCAAAATTATGATAAGGAAATTAGGAGTAATGGACAAAAAGTAGGCTATTTTTAAGACGATGTGTTCTAATGGACAAAAAGTAGGCTATTTATTTTATTTGAAGATGGATATTTAATGATCACTACCTATTATTGCATTATCAAGTATGACGGAAATAGGCTC
>JBBRCQ010000135.1:0-2494 GCA_038204725.1 Bacteroidales bacterium
AAATTAAAATGAAAAAAACTTGATTTATTTGAATATAAATTAAAAAATAGTTGTAATATTGTTCTGATTTTTTAACACAGATTTAAATGGGTTCAAATCTGTGTCTAAGAAAAGTTAAAAAATGAATTTTTAGAACCCACCTTAATATTTAAAAAAATATGAAAAAAATTTTAATAATAATCATAGCATTCGTATTTATTTTGAGTGCATGTAACAAAGAAGACTCAATAAAAAACCAACCAAACAAACAAAGGGAATAATACTGCTTTGAATGGTGGAAATCAGTTAAAAGGTGATAATGAATTTACAACTGCTGAAATTGTTAAACTCATTCAAACTTTTCAACAAAACAGAAAAGATTATTGGGAAAGTGGTAAAAATACCGATTATACTCAAAATGAAGGTTTATTCATGATGCCAATGGTACAAAGCTTTGAACTAGCTGGTTATGGTTATTTGTATGATATTGAATATACTGATATGCAAATTAGTATAGCAAATAATGGCACCAATAGAGATGGAGAAATATTGTTAAATTGTAGTGATATGTTTACAAAATACAGAGAAGTTGAAGATTATATAAAAACTCAACTGGGAACTAATAAACTTTATCTGACTTCATATGATATATCGGAAACTACCGAGAATGCTACAATTTTTAATGTACGTATCAGCCATGGTAAATGGTCAGAAACACCCATTATTGGAATGCCTTTAGATTTTGATTTTCCTGTAATCTCAATAAACACACAACCTGTATGGTCATATTATCTCCCTGCGTCTTACATTCAAGTTGCAAATTCTGCAAATAAAGCATTCAATCCTTATACAATAAATTATTTATATTGCAGAACACGTGGATCAATAATCGTTGTATATCATCAAGATATTATTGAAGCTTATCCATATAGTACACCTTCTTATTTTTTATGTCATTCCCAATACAGCGGAGCAGTATTTCATGAAGAACATTTTATAGGATTTAAAAGTAGCTATTATTTGTGGATAAATACAAAACGGAATGATCAGTTACAGCTTCCAGGTCAGTATAGGGCATCAGCAATAATAATAGACCATTTGACTCGCTATTATACAGATGTAAATTTTAATTATATCAATAAAATAACTGTTCAATTCGGTGCATGGGGTATGACTCCAAAATTGTTTAATGATAATGGTCCTATAATTATAGGCGGATAAATTTAAATCACAAAACTTTTTCATATATTAAAAAACACTATTGTCCGATATAAATTTAAATTCAGTTAAATATTTCGTAAGTTGCTAAATATCAAGTTGTATTTTTGATAATTTATTGAATTTTTAAAAGCAACCCCCTTAAAACAGAGAAAGTTGTTCTTGATTATAATTGATTTTAACCCAATCTTTGTCAGGATTTTCGAGAAAACTGATTAAATGAATATAATTGAACAGATGAATTTTACAGAAACTTACCAGATTTGAGAATGCCCAACTCCTTTTCAATTTATTTTGTATAACTGTCATAAGTAAATTCGCTATCAATGCACAATAAATTTGAATTTTTATGGCATTCTCATTGTCTCCCAAGAAATATTTCAATGGGAAATTTTGTTTTAATTGCTTAAACAACAATTCAATTTGCCAACGAAGTTTGTATATTGCTGCGATCAAATCTGCACGCATTTCAAACAAATTAGTCAGGAACTCAAACTCTCTTTTTAGCTCCCTATCGTAAAAACGTACTTTTCTGAGTTTTAATTTTCTTGTTTCTACTTTGTCTTTGACAGTAAGTTCGATAATTTCATCTTCAAGTACTCCCGAATGAATATGTTCATCTATTTCATTGTGTGACAATGATTCAAAAACAGCATTATCCTTGATTCGAGTAACAAAACCTGTATCGTTATCGCAGAACTTCTGAAAGGCTTTATAATCGTTGTATCCTTTGTCGAAAGCATAGATAGTATTTGAATCCATTTTCAACTTATTGAGTAAAACATGATCATTTGTGGCTGAATGAGTAAACCACACTAATTTCGGTACGGTCTCATCAACATTTATTACCGTATGAACTTTGATTCCGCCTTTGCGTTTTCCACTTTTTGGTTTTCGTCCAACACATTTCATAATGTCCTTAAATAGACTAATTGTCGTACTGTCAAAGATTTCTATCTGTTTGTTTATAACGTCTTTAATTCGGCTGTCCGAGAAAACATGTCCATATTTCCGGAAGAGATCATTGTAAATCATGCCAAAAACTTCAGCTTCTCTTCGTTGATTTGCATCGCCCAGCGTGCTTTTTCTGGGGATATGTTCTAATTGGAAATGTTTGGTTTTACCAGACAAACCAAGCATTGCTCCTGATACTTCTCGTAAAGAAGTGCATTTTGCAAACGAACAAAATAGCATGCTTATCAAATGATCTTTAGTCTTAAACTTTTTCACATATCGGTCTGACTGACAGATTTGGGCTGCTTTTGAAATAATATTTGTATCAATTAAAGAAATCAGC
>JBBRCQ010000136.1:0-2489 GCA_038204725.1 Bacteroidales bacterium
CATCGACGATCATATGATCAGACGCATCATCGAGGGCGAACTTTCATAGTCTTTTTACAAACTACAGCTTTGACAGCTCATCCGGCTATTGGATGACACCAGACGCCGGCAATCTGAGGACAGAACAAACCGGCTTTAACAATCATTGTCTTCAGTTCATCAGTATCGCTTCACCTTTTGGTTATTAGGAAAATACCTTATACGGGTCCATACTTATGCACTAGAAACCTCAACTAAAGAACACATGCTATACTTCTTCTAGTTCAACTCGTGTGCTTTCCACTTATGAGATAAATACCATAGAATCATCAACTGAAAGAAGGCACAAAAACTATGCATAAAAGTGAATACTTGGTTATTCGCCGGCATGTATAGAAACATAATAGCGTACATGGGAAGCAAGCTTTGCGCAAAAATATTATTGCCATATATTGCATCTTTAAATATTGCCGAAAGAGAGGCGCCTAGTAAAAACATTATAATAGCCACACCTGGAAAGCTAACGTCGTTTGCAATATAACAATAAAATGAATGCCAATTAGCATAATGATCCCATCGATTGCTTATTTTTGCCTGAAACGTATAGGGCTCTACATCTATTCCGAAAAAATACTTAAAATTTGTTGATAAGAACCTCGAGTTCCCTACTCCATAAGTTGATGTAAAGTCTTTACCAAGTGCTAAGGACATTCCATAGTAACCTTGCCCTATATAACTCGACATTCCATAAACAAAGTTACTAAACAGCGATTCAGTTTTAGATTCTACTGCATCCTCTTGTTTATCAGAGTTTTCATCACTGGATACAGTTGTAACTTCTGGCTCAGTTGTAACTTCAGGCACAGTTGTAGCTTCAGGCACAGTTGTAACTTCAGGCACAGTTGCATCCTCAGTCATGCTTGCAGTATATACCAAACTTGCAGTATAATCTGCCGAAGACCCTACGCGACTTTTCATAGTCCAAGCGAAAAATATCAGCGAAAAAAACAACAAAAACACTACAACACCTATGAGTATCTTTTTATCTTTTAGCAATGATTTGATTTTTCTACCTTCATAATTTGCTAAAAAATCAATAGTGATAGAAGCAGTAAAAATAAACAAAAGATCAAAAACACCTTTATTGGTTCCAACAGCAACAAATGTTGCAAATTCAAAAAAAACTATTGTAAAAAAGACAATCTTTTGAGGAAGATTTATACGGTTCCATAAAAGAACACAAACTGGAATCATGGAAGAAACAACAAATGAAAAGAGTGCAACCAGTCCCGAAGTAATCTTACTTCCTGTGTAGTTGTTTAACTGCGCGGCTACAAGTTTTGCATAATACTGCTCTCCAGGATTAACAAGACCCTTTATAAATTCAGAGGGTAAACTCCACGGTATAAGTTCGTAACTGCTACGTAACCCCATAGCCTTAATCAGTGATAGTACAGTACAAGCAAACAAAAAAATCCACATGTATTTCACAATAAATGATCCTATCAAATTAGACCTCTCAATTTTTTTTGGAGAGACCTTAATTTTCCGAACAAATAGTACATAACCCAAGATAAATGATAAATGATAGATAGCTATTAGAAACCAAAAATAGCCGACATTTTCCGTCATCCAGTTTACCGGTCCAAATTGAAATACAAACAACGAAAAAATGAGGTATAGCTCGATTAATATCAATGGCAAATATAAAATCTTTGTTTGTGATTTATTCACGTCCATTATTCCTCCATATGGCTATTTTAGATTTGATTCTTGCGAAAGCATCAGGCGCAATATGACTTACATCGACTCTTAACAGATTAATAAACAAGAGATAAATAAGCATCCCCGCCACAATAGCACATCCTATTGACAAGACAAGAGGCCAATCATCGCTCGCATTTACAACAAGCTTTACCCCTATTGCCATAAAACCAGATGCGACAAATATTTTGTAACTAGATCTAATGATCTCGCGTATATCTATTGATCCGATTTTTTTGTGTAAGTCATAGAATAAAAGACCAGTTGAAATAAGAGTAGCTATGCTCATAGCAAGTGCAATCCCAGATATCCCCATAAATCTCGAAAACGTAATCGTCATTATAATGTTAAGCACTGTGGATATTACACCATTTATCATTGGTGTCCTTGCATCCTGCATAGCGAAAAAAAAACGGTTCAGAACATCTTTTAGTCCAAATCCAATCATTCCAATCGAATAAAAAAACAAGGCTGAAGATGTCATAACAATAGCTTGCTCATCAAAAGCACCGCGGCCGTAAAGAAGCCTAACTAATTGTTTAGAAATCATCATGGTACCAAAACTAGCTGGAATAACAAAAAAGTTAACTCCTGCAATAGCTTGATGTAAAATCTGTTTGAGTCCCGACATGTCTTTTTCACTTGCCATTTTTGAAATCATAGGATACATAACAGTTGTAATTGAATACACAACAATCGCCATAACAAACGCATTCAGTCTATTGGAATAAGTAAGCGTTGATATC
>JBBRCQ010000137.1:0-2052 GCA_038204725.1 Bacteroidales bacterium
CATTATTTAACAACATTTTGATGCTTGATCAATTTATTCGCAGGTTCGCTATTAACCCAAACACTGCAAAAAATCAGAAAATATATAAAGAACTACTGGAATTTGGCAAAATTGCTGCTTAAAATTTAACGGAGTATTGATGTTTATTAGTTAATAGGAAATAGGAAATAGGAAATAGTTAATAATGCGAATCAAGCGTTAACAATAAAACAAATAAGTGCTACTATTTTGTCAAACACATGAAAAATGAGCCCATGTTAATAAAAGGATTCCTCATTCCGCTCCGCTCCATTCGGAATTACAGCCATCTGTGATTTTATAGAGAAACAATGGACGGCGAAGCCGTCCATTGTTTCTCTATATTAAAAAGGCAAAGTTGTCATTCCGATCTCGCTTTTTTGCGAGAGAGGAATCTAACAATGTAAAAAATGTAAATCAAACGAAGTGAGGAATCTAACAATGTAAAATTGATAATTTTCAACCCTTGATTGGCATTAATAGTTAATAGGAAATAGAAAGAACTTTATAAACTTTATAAACTTTATAAACTTTACAAACTCAATCATTATGAAAAAACAAAACTTTTTAATTGTATTATTTGTATTCACAACCTCTCTGCTCCATGCCCAAACACCACAGTTTCAATGGGTAAAAGGTGGTGGCAGCAATGGCAGTGGTGCAAACTCCGGCTTGATGGAAAACTGTAAGTGGATAGACACCGATGGCAGAGGAAATATTTACGGCATGAGCAGTGTTTTTGCTACAGGCATACACATAGACACTTCATCTGTTGCCAATGGTTTCGGATTCGACGATTTTGCCGTATTCAGCTACCGCTGCGATGGCAGTTTACGCTGGGTCAGATATTTTGGAAGCACAACTAATGACATACCACGAGGTATGTTTACTGATAATGATGGGAATACATTTATTACTGGTGCCCTTCCAGTATGGGACAATGGAAACTCTCATTTTGGCGACAGCACTATATTAGCAACTACATTAATGACAAAAGGTTGGTTTGTCGCAAAACTTGATAGCAATGGACATACACTATGGATAAATCATCCGGGCCCTGCATTTCCAACACTAGAAGATACTTTCGATTTTTTATCTTTGAAAGAAGATAATCAAGGCAGTGTATGTGCATTAACCAAATTCAGAAACAGCACAAATTGGGGTTCATACACCATACCCGAAAAAGGCTATTATGTAATAAAATTTGACAAAAACAATGGAAATGTAATCGGGGTTACGAAATTGGATTTTAATGTTAGTATAGGGTATTCTACAGGTATGATTTCTGAAATGGATGCAGAAAATAATTATTATTTATTGAATGGGTTGAGTTATCCCGATACTTTATTTATTGGAAATAATAAACTTACGTGCGAAAATGACAGTATACAAGCTTATGCTGTATCTAAATATTCATCAGCAGGTAATTTTTTATGGTATAATTATATTAAGAGTAATGGGATGACTTCACAACATAAAAGTTTTTCAGCAATGAAGATTAAAGAAAATTATGTATATATAAATGGGGATGCTCACAACAATGTAAACTTTTTTGGTAGTATTATTAATAATCCTTTTGTGGTTAACAATTGGATTAAAATACCACTCATAGCTCGCTTCAGAAAAGACAACGGTAATTTTGTCTCGCTTAAACATATTTATAACCGGGTATTAACATTGTTTAATACACTAGCTATAACAACAAATGGAATAGTAGTATCAGGTTCAACCGGTGCCGGAACATCAGGCAATGAAATTATGATGTATAATCTTACTGATACATTAAAGCCAGGTTCAACCTTTAATACTGCTTACCCTTTTATACTTGAAATAGATACAGCACTTACGCAATTCAACTGGGGTATTGCCACTAGAGCCAACAATGCATATACTAGAATAGACGCACTTACAGTAGACAATGCAGATAATATTTATGCAGGCGGTACTTTTGCCGATAGCATCTACAATAGTTTCGGGAGTGGTATACGTTCCCAGGGTGGTCCTTCGGATTTCTTTATTGCTAAAATTTCAGCC
>JBBRCQ010000138.1:0-1979 GCA_038204725.1 Bacteroidales bacterium
TATTCTGAACAAGGGCATTTTTGAAATAGGCGTTTCAATAGATAGTACAGAAAAAACAATATTCGAAGAAATCCGTGTAAATGCTTCATTTGAAAAAGTAATGGAAAACCTAAAATGGTTTTCGGAATACTGCTGCAGAAAAAAAACAACGTTGAATATCAGTATGACAATTATACGCAGAAACTGGCGCAATATCCCCGATATAATTCATTTATGCAACAAAATAAATGCTACAGTATATTTTAGCTATTTATACAATCCGGAATCATTATCACTATGGACACTTGAAAAAGACAAGATCAACGAAATAATTTCTTTTCTAGCGAACCAACAAATACCGGCAAAAACATCAATTGAAAAATACAATTATTCCTGTTATCAAGATATCATTAAACAATTGCAATTAATAGAAACCAAACAAATTTTGGTTCATGATACAGAGGTATATTTTAAAAATCCATTAAATGAACTAACAAAGAGAATTAGTGATTATTACCAGGATAATTGCATTGTGAATTTCGAACTTAAAGCAAAAACATCTATTGAGCGAATAACCTCATTACTTGCAGATACAAGTTCCAACGAAAACATTAGCGTTCTTCTTCAAAATCTACTCAAAATTCCTGTTGATAAATATATACACCAGATTGAAAAGAAACCCGATGTTGAGTTAGTTGAATTGGCAAAAAAATGGATCAATCACAATCAATCTGATAGATAACTTTATGCCGTTAGACAAAAAAATATTAAATAAATACAATGCAACAAGAAATATTTTGCGTCGCAAATACCTATGCAATGCGCCTTTCAGCAATATGTATTTTAATATACATGGCGATTCGGCTCCTTGCTGGTTAAGTTTCAACAATCCTGAATCCTATCCTGATAAATCAATTAAAGAAATTTGGTTTGGCAAAAAATTCAATGAATTGCGTCATAACATTAAGACACTAAATATAAAAGATTCCTGTAAAATATGTTATGCAAATTTGTTAACTAATAATTTTGTTTCAGTATTGGCCAAGGCTTACGACTTAAACTATAAAACAGGAAAATATCCTGTTGTAATGGAACTTGAACTTGACAATACTTGCAATCTCGAATGTATAATGTGCGATGGAAATTTATCCAGTGCAATACGAGTAAACCGGGAAAAAAAACCGTTAAAAAAAAGTCCTTACGATGATGCATTTGTAAACCAACTCAATGAATTTATTCCCCACCTCAAAGAAGTGCGATTTAACGGCGGAGAACCATTTCTAAGTAAGTTTTTTTATCAAATTTGCGACAACATTCTTCAACTCAACCCAAAATTAAAAATTGTTGTTGCTACAAATGGCACCCAATGGAACGAAAAAATTGAAAAGCTTTTAAATCGCAGCAATATCAGTATAAATTTCTCTATTGATTCTCTTAAAAAAACTACGTATGAGCAGATTCGAAAAAATGCCGATTTTAATCAGGTAATGGATAACCTTCATAAATTTCACAGGTATTGCATTTCTAGGCAAAGCACTTTCTGTATTTTGATAAATCCGATGCGGCAAAACTGGGAAGAAATGCCCGATTTTGTAAATTTTTGCAATGACTTAAATATTCCATTATGGTTTAACACGATTCAACATCCGTCAGAAGTTGCTCTGTGGTCGCTGGAATCAGAAGAAATTCTCAAAATTATCGACTCTCTTTCATTGCATAAAGTCTTAAGCTCTGAAAAAAAGCTACAAAGCTTTCACAACGTTAAAGTTTATAATAACTTTGTAAATATTCAGCTTAAAAACTGGTACAATGATTCAATAAGCAGAAAAAAAACATTTATACAAGATATTACAAATCCTGAAGAATATTTTTATTCAGCGCTGAATAATTATCTTCAGAAAACAGGTGGCAATGCGCATTCTCAAGACAAGCAGGTAACTGCAATTAATACTACATTGAACCATCTTATAACGCAATCATCGCATCTAATAACAAAAGAA
>JBBRCQ010000139.1:0-1830 GCA_038204725.1 Bacteroidales bacterium
CCATTTTAAAGCTCCCGTAGCATCTATATGCTGGGCGTAAATGTCTGGTCCTGAAACTCTGCCATCAACCCACACAATATAAGCTCCACCTCTTCCATCAGAGGCAATGGCAGTTTTTTCCTGGTTCGATTCCAGAGTACACACCGGGTTATTAATGTGCGGATCGGTTGACCATTGTGCCAAACAATCTACAGGAATAAATGCTCTAATTATAATTACTGCAAATGGTACAGCGTATTGGCTAAAAGTTTTCATTATGAAATTCTTAAAAAGATACCATATATTGATAGGCTAAAAGTCAAAAAGTAACTTTGTCAGTGAATGCCCGGGATCCTTTTAAAAAGATATTTGATGAAATCTCCGAATTCTCAAATCAGAAGAGGAAATAAGCTAATCGTGTAAAAGCAAAACAACTATTACGTATGTTATTGATTTTCATATATGGAATTGAAAATAAGGCTTAACTACAAATCTCCGCGAAGGGAAAAGTGTAGTTTAAGCCAATCATTCACGACAATTCTTGAATTATTCGTGCAAATCGGTAAATTATAGTTTAGCGGTTTGCACTTTATGCACCCCATTACAACAACAAAAGTTTTGCCCCTTGAATTGTACTTTTTAGCAATATTTAAAATTTCAGATTCTAATGTCGGTCAGAACATCTCAAAATCAATAACTTTACTCCTAAATTCAAGCGGAATACCCATCAACAAATAGTGTTCCCGATTTAAATGTTCAGCAAACAATCCCTTTTCCCTGGTTGATTTGTCTATTTGTTGCTGTGTTGCTGATGCTGCTTGCGTTTTAATTACAGGAATAGTCATAATACACTAAATATAAATGAGTTAGATTATAGAGGTTCTTTGAAGAATAATCTGTTTACATCTATTACATTTATAATATTTATTCTACACTTTATAATCTGTTATTTCTTTGTATTTTTGAAAAACTAAAACATTCCATTTCTTATGGCTTCAAAAGTTAAGATCCCACACACCTATGTTATCGTATTTTTTATAGTATTTATTGCAGGTGTACTTACCTGGATTGTACCGGGAGGAACTTACGACCGGACTATAATGGTGGTTAATGGCATTGAGCGGGAGGTTGTTAACAGCGAAAGTTTTCATTACGTTGGTAACTCACCACAGACCTGGCAGATATTTTCAGCTATTTTTGACGGTTTCGTTGATAAGGCTGATATCATTGCTTTTATCTTTCTGATTGGAGGTGCATTCTGGATCATGAACCAGACCAAAGCCATTGATATAGGAATATATGCATTCCTTCGTTATACACGGAAGCTCGAAAAATACAGATTACTTAGGTTTTTTGGTATCGACAATCTCATTATTGTATTGTTGATGCTGGCTTTCAGCATATTTGGCGCTGTTTTCGGCATGAGTGAGGAGACCATTGCTTTTGTGATCATTTTTGTACCGCTTTCAATACGTATGGGGTACGATTCCATAATCGGTCTAGCCATGTGTTTTATTGCTGCAGGGCTGGGTTTTGCCGGGGCATTACTCAATCCGTTTACCATAGGCATTGCTCAGGGTTTATCAAAGCTTCCTTTATTTTCAGGTATCGAATATCGGATGTTTTGTTGGGTTGTTATCAATTTTGTAGGAATATCCTACATACTGTGGTATGCCAAAAAGATTAAGAAAAATCCGGAATCTTCGGTAGTATATGAAGATGATGCTTACTGGCGCAAACTGGCTGAAGAGCACTCCGAAGTTGTTGATTATCACACACCATTGTCGGCATGGCTTGTTTTTGCAGTTTTACAAATTGTTATGGTCATTTTCTCTGTTTATTACCCGGAGA
>JBBRCQ010000140.1:0-1696 GCA_038204725.1 Bacteroidales bacterium
ACACAAAACAGCCAACCTGAAAATTAATACAGGTTGGCTGTTTTTTTTATTGACTCAATCGTCACAATTGAAAGTTAAAACAAAATCTTTGTATTCATAAGAAAATTTATACTTTTGCAACATGAGCAATTTATCTAAAAATATTATCATCTTCATTGCCGCTGTATTATTATTTACAGGGATCAGCAAGGATTATAACAGCGGATTGCTTACTACAACCAATAATAATTCAAATGCAGAGCATTCTTTTATTTATTCACTGGAGAATGTAAATAGTCTCTATTTTTTGCAACGTGAGGGTGATAATTTTATAAATTTTGCCAATAATCTTCCGTTTCCTAATTTGAAACTTTTTTCAAATCTGTCTGCCAGCAATTCATTTGCATTTGAGCTAGGGATGGTCAATAGGATTCACCAATATTGTGCTTTTTCAAAAATCATTCATCAAAGCTTACCCATTCAGCTTATTATTTTCCCTTTCCATCTTTTTGGTTAAATTCATCTTTTATTTATTGATGATTAAATTGTTGAACAAAACTTTTTAATCGAATTATTTTTTTTAATTTGCAACTATCTATTTAGGATAGGGTTGCAATTATGAGTATAAATTATTAAATAAAAAAAACATGAATACAAGTTCATTCATCACAGGAATCATTTTATTATTACTTTTTATAATACCTGTAATTTTCCTGAGCAGGAAAAATACAAATAAAAACAAAATGCTTTTAACCTATTTCAAAGACCTATCCATACAACAAGGGTTGGATATTTCGCAATCGGAAGTGTGGGACAATCATTATGCAATAGGTATTGATGCGGAAGCTGACAAGCTTTTTTACTTAAAAAAAACAACGGACAACGATGAAAAAATCACGCTGAGATTCAATGATATCCAAAAATGTAGTGTAAACAATTCAGTGAGAACGATAAAAGAAGGTAAAAACACTACCAATATTACCGACTGTATTGAGTTGAAATTCAAATCCATTCACACAAACGGTTCCGAAAAGACAATTGAATTTTATCATGCACATGGCAATGAAAATACCATTTTGTCGAACCAATTGCAACTGGCTGAAAAATGGGCTAAAATTATCAATCAGAAAACCAATGCTGTAACATAACTAAAGAATTCGTTTTTTACTAAAAAAGCCATGTGATAGTAATTACATGGCTTTTTTTTGATTTATCACTTGAAGTTATACGTAAATATTTCCTTCATTTTAAAGTAATTGGAATTACTCAGCTTGATTTTCGGCATAACTGATCATCCAGTTGATGTTAAACTGATCGGTAAACATACCAAAATAATCGCCCCAGAATGTTTTATTCATTGGCATTGTAACTGTGCCACCTTCCGAAAGGCCCTTAAACAATCTGTCAGCTTCTTCCTTGGAATCGGTATTGATGGAAACTGAGAAATTATTCCCTGAAATATTACCCTGACCGAAAGCTTCTGAGCTATCACTTCCCATCAAAGCCGTTTCTTTACTGATCGGCAATCCGATATGCATTATTTTTTCCATATCGCCAAAAGGAATTTCATTCCCATTCACAGGAGGCATGTCTTTGAATCGACCTAAATAAGAAAAATCGCCACCAAATACGGATTTGTAAAAGTTAAATACTTCTTCGCAATTACCTTTAAAGGTAAGATAAATGTTAACGGTTGTCATGGTTTTAAGAATTTGTT
>JBBRCQ010000141.1:0-1507 GCA_038204725.1 Bacteroidales bacterium
GCTGCTTTTGTCTGATTTTTATTCTTAAATTTACTCACGGGGGTTTGTTTTGTTTTTGCACCTCAAAGATATTGATTATCAATGAGATAATAAAATAAATCCCCACTTTTTTTTGCTTTTTATGAATTATTCAGGTTAGACCTAAGCCCTATAATCAGCAATTTATTTACAGAGTCATTGAAAAGATAAAAACTGCTTTTTTAAAACTGCATGAAGATTTAGCGTTAGATTATAAGAGTGAGTTGGAAGACACAGGGATTGAAGTATAGGAGGGAGAAATGATTTTTTTTAATCATACATTATCTCTGTAAGTAAGTTTTGCGTAATACTACAAAACTGCCAATCAAATGGGAATTGCAAAATACAGCTTATCAGTATTTGACAAGTGTAACCTCTCCTAATAATTATACGGTATAAAAAACGGCTCCTACTTTTAGAGTAGGAGCCGCATGCATTGGTGTTATTAAATTTTCAGAAAAATAAACTATCTGCTTTTTATCATTTTGGAAGTTGTCACACGTCCATCGTTAGTAAGTACTTTTACAAAATATATCCCAAACGATTGTTCGCTAAGGTCTATGGAATGATGAGTACCTTGTAATTTAGATTGATAAACAATAGCGCCCAGGCTGTTATATATCGCTATTTGTGCGTCTTGAAAAGGTTGCTCCATATCAATAAAATAATGACCATTACCAGGGTTAGGATAGATGCGGAACATCTCTCTTTCTTGTGGTTGTTTAACGCTGGTTGTTGGTGTTGCGCATCCATTGCAAAGATCAGCAGTTACAACAGAAGGTGCATTAGTCAATACTATAACATTTGCATTATTTGCATAAGTAACTGTAAAACTTCCTGTTGGTGTGTAATTAGTAACTACATAATTAGCCTCAGTATCAACCAGTGGTTGCACCGCATCAAGTGTAGCACAGCTACTTGCCAGGTTGGATGACCATTGTTGCATCAGCGAAAAATATTTACCTTTTTCTACGCAATAGAATCCTGCAGCTATAGTTGGTTTACCATCACTTGTTATGCAAAATGAATTGTTAACACTACCATAAGGATCTTCTGGATTTACTACCAGCTTTGTTGCATTTTGAGCGGTAAAAGCAAGTGAAGTTTCATCAATAGTTCCAATCCAGTTCGATGAATAAACACTTTCAGAAAATGGAGAATATAAATACACATAAGCATAAATTTTCCCGTTGGCATATCCCAAACTATGCAATTGTTCTCCCACATCTTCCCCACCACTATACACTTTCTGTCGGATCATATTGCCAGCAAAATCCATAAGTCCAAGCCACATGGTATTTGGGTAAGTTGAGATTCCATCAACCATCAAGCGACCACCAAATACAATATTTCCAGAAGCTGTTTCTACAAGTCCGGTAACCGAAAGATAGTTGTTTGTAGGTTTAAAATCTATGTATTTTGAAAAGATAATGGTGCCTTGAGAATTGATACGGGTAATCATCATTCCAATTGTAGAAGAAGCTGAGCT